>CAZBPG010000046.1:0-27471 GCA_964493695.1 uncultured Chitinophaga sp.
AAACAGGGGGTGTACAAACTAAAAAGCGCTGCTCAGTTTTGAGACAGCCACTTTATGCTTTATGCTTCGGTAGGTATTACGTGAATAAACTGGCGGTCGTTCTTTCCTCTGGTAAACTTTACTACTCCTGCAACAGTTGCGAAAATAGTATGGTCTTTACCAATCATCACACCTTTACCGGGGTGATAAGTAGTTCCGCGCTGGCGGGCAATGATATTTCCCGGATTAGCGGTATCGCCACCAAAAATTTTCAAACCTAAACGTTTACTGTGCGAGTCGCGTCCGTTCTTTACTTTACCTTCCCCTTTTTTATGTGCCATGACTTATAGATTGATACTTATTGAATAATTATTAAGCAATGCTTTCGATAGAAATTTGAGTCAATGACTGACGGTGTCCCTGAGTTTTTTCGTAAGTCTTTCTTCTTTTCTTTTTATAGATAATCACCTTATCGTCTTTCAAGTGGTCAACGATTTTGGCGTTTACCTTAACACCCGAAACAGTTGGAGTGCCAACTTTTACGGTTCCGTTGTCGTCCGTTAAAAGAACGCGGTCGAATGACACTGCATCCCCTGCATTACCTTCCAGGCGATGAACGTATAATTTCTTTCCGGCCTCTGCCTTAAATTGCTGTCCTGCTATTTCAACTATTGCGTACATTGTTTCTTAAATTTGGGAGCGCAAATATAATGGATGAAACTAAAAAACCAAATGGTGGCCACCATTCTGCAAATCAAATTTAGATTGACCTTCAGTTTGACATTATTTCTTCTGGCATTGCTTTGGCACTCCAATTGACCTATTGCGATTCTGTTATTTTTGAATTTCAATTTTCTGATACATGGATAAGAAGGATATGATGGATTTTTTGCAGCAGCCCGTAAGCGATGAGGATGTGGATTTTTTGCCCATTCTCCCCGATGAGGACAGTGCTGATGGAAAAAAATTAGATATACCTAACATATTGCCCATTCTGCCTTTGCGGAATACTATTTTGTTTCCGGGGGTAGTTTTGCCTATTACAGTTGGGCGCGATAAAAGTATTCTGGCGGTCAAAGAGGCATATAAAGCCAATAAACTGATTGGGGTTGTCGGACAGATTGACGCTAATATTGAAGAACCGGAATTCAAAGATATCTTCAACATTGGCACTGTAGCCCAGATTCTGCGGATGATTAAAATGCCCGATGGCTCTACTACCGCCATTATTCAGGGCCGAAACCGGTTTACCACTAAAGAACTTTTACAATCTGAACCGTTTATAAAAGCGAGTATTGAAGTGCTTCAGGACATAATTCCTATAAACGATAAGGAATTTGATGCTTCGATGATGAGCATTAAAGAACTGGCAGGCAACATCATTAAACTGAATCCGCAAATTCCGAGCGAAGCAGGCATTGTTTTAAAAAACATAAACAGTCCGGTTACGCTTACTCACTTTATTTCTTCTAACCTGAATATTTCAATTGGCGAAAAACAATCGCTGCTTGAAATAAGTGACATGAAAGAGCGTGTGCGCTTTGTGCTCGAACATCTGAACAAAGAAATACAGATGCTGGAAATGAAGAACCAAATTCAGGGTAAGGTGCGCCAGGAAATGGATAAGCAGCAGCGCGATTATTTTTTATCGCAGCAGTTAAAAACCATTCAGGACGAATTGGGAATTAACTCGGCTGATAAAGATGTAGCCCGTTTGCGCGAGAAAGCGGAGAAGATGAAACTTCCGCTGAAGACAAAAGAACAGGTAAATAAGGAGTTGGATAAACTTCAACGGATGAATCCCGCAGCGGCTGAGTACAGCGTGGTTTTGAATTATGTTGATTTGATTCTGGAATTGCCCTGGGGAGTTTACACGCAGGATAATTTCGATATTAAACACGCGAAGAAAGTTTTAGATACCGACCAGTATGGAATTGATAAAGTAAAAGAGCGTATTCTCGAATACCTTGCTGTGCTGAAGTTGAAAGGCGATATGAAAAGCCCGATACTTTGTTTGGTTGGTCCTCCGGGAGTTGGTAAAACTTCGCTGGGGCAAAGCATTGCGCGCTCGTTAGGAAGAAAGTATGTGCGTATTGCCCTTGGCGGTTTGCATGACGAAGCAGAAATCCGCGGTCACCGGAAAACATATATAGGTGCCATGCCCGGAAGAATTATTCAGAGTTTGAAAAAGGCGGGAAGCTCAAATCCGGTTTTCATTCTTGATGAAATAGATAAGGTTGGAAATGACTACAAAGGTGACCCGAGTTCGGCATTGCTTGAAGTGCTTGACCCGGAACAGAACAACGCTTTCTACGATAACTATCTGGAACTTGAATACGATTTGAGCAGGGTGCTTTTTGTAGCTACCGCTAATTCGCTGCAAACTATTCAGCCCGCTTTGCGCGACCGGATGGAAATAATTCAGATTGAAGGATATTCGATTGAAGAAAAACAGGAAATTGCGAAGAAGCATTTGTTCCCGAAACAGTTGGCGAACCACGGATTAAAATCGAAACAGGTTCAGATAAGTGATAAAGTGTTGGAGCGGTTGATTGAAGAATACACCAAAGAAAGCGGGGTGCGTGAACTGGACCGTCAGTTAGCTTCGGTAATGCGGAACATTGCTAAGAAGGTTGCACTGAAAGAGAAATATAATTCGGCAGTTAAAGATGACGACCTGGGCAAAATTCTGGGCCCCGAAAAATTTGACAAAAGCATTTACACCGAAGAAAACATTCCGGGTGTTTCGGTTGGCTTGGCATGGACCCCTTACGGAGGCGACATTCTTTTTATTGAATCAACTTTAAGTAAAGGCACCGGTGCGGTAACCGTAACCGGTAACTTGGGCGATGTAATGAAAGAGTCGGCCAGCACAGCAGTTACTTTCTTAAAAGCAAATACCGACAAGCTGGGTATTAATCCTGAAATTTTCAGTAAGGTGAATGTGCACTTACACTTTCCGGAAGGTGCTGTGCCGAAAGATGGCCCGAGTGCGGGGATTACAATTTTGACTTCGCTTGCTTCGCTGTTTACCCAACGCAGAGTAAAACCTTTCCTCGCCATGACCGGTGAGATTACCCTCCGCGGAAAAGTGATGCCGGTGGGTGGAATCAAAGAAAAAATTCTTGCTGCCAAGCGGGCCGGTTTAAAAGAAATAATCATGTGTGAGCGCAACCGCAAAGATGTGGAACAGATAAACCAGGCTTACATTAAAGGAATGAAGTTCCATTTTGTAAAAACGATGGATGAGGTGGTTGAACTTGCCCTGATGAAACAAAGGGTGAAGAACGGAATTGACATTGCCGGCTTTTTGGTATAAGAAGATAAGAAGGTTACTGCTTAACAAAACCAACCCTAAATCATGCCATCTCCGTCAAAACCCGCAGTGCTTCTGGAGTTATGCCGAAATCGGGCAGACAAAGCCCTTCCCTGTATTCACCATCGCCCTTTAACTATTCGCTTTTTTAATAGTTTCACGCCTCAAATTTTGGAAATATGGCAAACACGAATTTAGAGTTCAACAAAAATGAAGATGCGCTGAAACTGGTGATAGCTGACCTGAAAAGATTAGCCGACCAGATTAAGTTAGGCGGGGGGAAAAAATCGATAGAAAAACATAAAGCCAAAGGAAAGTTAACTGCCCGCGAAAGAATTGAACAACTGTTGGATAAAGGAAGACCGGTGACCGAAATTGGCGAGTTTGCCGGTTGGGGAATGTATGAAGAGCAGGGTGGCTGCCCCGGTGGTGGTGTGGTGGTGGTGATGGGTTATGTAAAAAGCCGCCTGTGTTTGATTGTGGCGAACGATGCCACGGTTAAAGCCGGTGCCTGGTTTCCAATTACGGGAAAGAAAAGTTTGCGCGCACAGGAAATTGTGATGGAAAATCACATACCGGTTATCTATCTGGTAGATAGTGCCGGTGCGTTTTTACCCATGCAGGATGAAATTTTTCCGGATAAAGAAAACTTCGGCCGTATCTTCTTCAACAACTCGGTGATCAGCTCTATGGGCATTCCGCAAATTTCGGCCATTATGGGCAGTTGCGTTGCCGGAGGGGCGTATCTGCCTATTCTGAGTGATGAAGCATTGATTGTGGAAGGAACCGGTTCGGTTTTTTTAGCCGGAAGTTATTTAGTAAAAAGCGCAGTGGGCGAAGAGGTAGATAACGAAACGCTTGGCGGTGCCGTTACACACTGCGAAATTTCTGGGGTTACCGATTATAAAATGAAGAACGATGAAGAGTGTTTAAAAACCATCCGCAATCTGGTTGATAAATTCGGCAAACCTGCCGATGCAGGTTTCGACCGAGCCACTCCTGCTAAACCGGCATTGAAGGAAGAAGAAATTTACGGCATCATTCCCGAAAGTATTACGAGCCAGTACGACATGCACGAAATTATCAAGCGGCTAGTTGATAATTCGGAGCTTGAAGAATACAAAGAAGATTACGGCAAAAGTATAATTACCTGTTACGCGCGCATTGATGGTTGGGCGGTAGGCATTGTTGCTAACCAGCGCAAAGTGGTAAAGAGCAAGAAAGGCGAAATGCAGTTTGGCGGAGTAATTTATTCGGACAGTGCAGATAAGGCCGCGCGTTTTATTATGAACTGCAATCAGAAAAAAATTCCGTTGGTGTTCCTACAGGATGTAACCGGTTTCATGGTGGGTTCAAGAAGCGAGCATGGAGGCATTATTAAAGACGGAGCCAAAATGGTGAATGCCGTTTCGAATTCGGTGGTGCCTAAGTTTACTATCATCATCGGCAACAGTTACGGTGCTGGTAATTACGCTATGTGCGGCAAGGCATACGGACCGCGCCTGATTTATGCCTGGCCTACTTCGCGCATTGCGGTAATGGGTGGCGAGCAGGCGGCTAAGGTGATGTTGCAGATTGAAGTAGCGGCACTTAAAGCAAAAGGTCAGGAGATTTTACCGGAAGACGAAAAGAAGCTACTCGATAAAATAAAAGACAGATATTTTAAAACCCTCGACCCTAAATACGCTGCTGCCCGCCTCTGGACAGACGGCATCATTGACCCGCTGGATACCCGCAAGGTAATTTCAATGGGCATTGAAGCCGCAAATCAGGCGCCTATCACCAAACAGTTCAGCGTAGGTGTTATTCAAACTTAAAATCTGAACCCGGCAAAATAGTTGGCAGAATAATTGCCTAACTTCACCAAACAAATTTTTAAACCATGAAGAAGTTATTGTTTGCAGTTCCTGTTCTAATCGCACTCTTTGCAGTATCCTTCACCGGCAAACCGAAACCGGTAGAAGAGGGCGGCATTAAATGGATGACCTTAAAAGAAGTGCAGGAAGCACAGAAAAGGCAACCCCGCAAAATTGTAGTAGATGTGTATACCGACTGGTGCGGCTGGTGCAAACGAATGGATGCCACCACCTTTAAACATCCCGAAGTGGTGAAATATGTAAATGAGAACTTCTACGCTGTAAAGTTCGATGCCGAAACCAAAGAAACCATCCGGTTCAACGGAAAAGATTACAAGCATGTAATGCAGGGTAACCGGGGATATAACGAATGGGCAGCGGTAATGCTGAACGGACAATTAAGTTACCCCAGCATGGTTTACATAGATGAACAACTGGATGAAATTTTTCCGGTGCCCGGCTTTCAGGACCCTAAAGTGTTTGAAAGTGTTTTAAATTTTGTAGGCAGCAACAGCTACAAAACCATCAAGTGGGAAGAATATAAAGAAACGTTTAAAGGAAAGGTGCAATAGCACCGGCTTTTAATTCCGCTCACAAATATTTTTGAAGTCGCAAAACTTACAGCGCTCTTCATCTTTTGTTTTTGCAAACGGAATTTCTTCATTCAGCATCTCCGCCAACACAGCTTTCAGCTTTTCTTCGAACCGGAGAATGGTTGCCGCATCCAGCACATCATTTATTTTATCCACCCGAACGGTATCTAAATTCTTCTTTCTTTCGCGCAGCCAGTAAATACCGGAACGAATGGGAATATTTTTTCCGTTCATCCGGTTATAAAGCCAGGCATACACCATTAACTGCACCGGTTTCGAATATTTCGGGTCGATGGTTAACTCATCCCAGGTTTCTTCGGTCAAAACAGGGATGGTGGTATACTTCGAGGTCTTGTAATCGGCAATCTGAACTACTCCCCCTACACTTTCAATTCTATCTACCCGTCCGGCAACTTTAATTTCCTTTCCGTTAACAGGAATAGTGTATTCGAGTTTGCCCTCCAGCAACTCAATCCGCAAATCTTCACCCGCATCGCTCAGCTGCTGAATATTTTTCTTTTCGTGTTTCAAATACTCCTCTGTAAGTTTTACACAAACTTTAAAGAGCAAAAGATTTTTACCGTTGCTTAAACTTTCGTTGTCAAACCGTTTCGCCAAATGTTCGCGCACCAAACTTTCGATGCGCTGTTTGTTTTGCAGTTGTGCCTCCACAAAATCAACGGTGACAAGCGCACCCACTTTCTCTGCATAAATTTTCTCCAAAGCATGGTGAACAGCCGAGCCGATGGTGGCTGCTTCCATGTTTTCCTCCATGTCTTCCTCTTCGCGCAAGCCGGCTATGTAGCGGAAATAATATTGCAGCGAACAATTGATGTAAGTATTCAAAGCAGAAGGAGAAAGACCGGATGCCGTTAAAATACCTTCCAGTTTCAAAAGAATATTTTCATTCTTCTGAATACTGATGTATTTCTCTGCAATTGCCGGTGGCGGGTCAATGGCAAAAATCATATCAGCGATTTCTGCCTGCGGGTTTGCCGGCTGCAACTCCTGCTGCAATTGCAGAATAAACCGGCTCTTCTCCCCTCCTCCCAGTTCATCGGGCTCGGTGTTATACAGAATAAAAACATTTTCTGCCTGATGAAACAACCGGTAGAAGAGGTAAGCCGTTACAGCATCACGCTCCTTATGTGTGGTCAAAAACTCTCTGCGCATTTCATAAGGAATATAGGAGCGCATGTTTTTACCGGAAGGCAGAATACCCTCATTGGCAGAAAGAAAAATGACGTTTTTAAAATCCAGCGAACGGGTTTCCTGCAAACCCATTATCTGCAGGCCCTGCACAGGGTCTCCTTCAAGCGGCACGCGTGTATTGCGGAAATCTTCTTTCAGCAATGCGATGTAGGTTTTAATGCCGATGTTCTCACCGGTGCTGAAAATGTTCTGTGTGTTGTTGATGATGTTCAGCAAGCGGAAAGTAATTTCTGTTTCAGCCGCTAATGCCGAATTACCTCCCCGTGTACGCTTAATCAACTTATCAAGCAGTGCATTTACAATTTGCAAAAGCTGCTGTGCGTACAGCTTAGTATCATCTCCTTCAAAAAGAATCGAATTGATAGCTCCTTCAAATGCCTTATCCAGTTCCTCTTTGCGGATGAGAATCCGGTTTTGAGATTTCATTAACTCCACAAAAGCATCTGTTTTCAAATTGCCGAACAGCAAACGGCAATAATTGTGCTGCAGCAAATCGAAAACATCTTTATAGTAAAAACGCTGCGACCGGTTCTTCGACTGATACTTCTGCGAATTATGGTAGAGCCGGAAAAGAATATCTAGAAAAGTGGCAGGGTTACTTCCTGCAATAGTTAAGCCCATCGTAATATTGAGTGCCGTGATGTTGGAAGGGATATTGGCAATAAGCGGACTCAAAAGCTTTTCATCGGGAACGACAATAACTGTTTCAAGTGCGTTGGTTTCGTTCAACTGCAACTGGTTTTGGAGGATATCTGCCGTAACTTTTACCTGACCAACGTTCTTTGCCGCACCTATTATCTGAATCGTCTTTTTTGTATTGCTGATACCATCTGTAAAAACCTTGTCACCGGTTCTGAATTTTGATTTGTACTGACGGAAAAACAAACCGGCTTCCTTCATTTCATCGCGCACATAATAGTTGTCGGCATCCCATATTACTTCAGCGTTAGTGGTGGCAGTCAAATGCGAGATAATAACCTCATCGGTTCTATTCAAGCCGCTGAAGCCAATCAAATACACCGGAGCTGAACTCTCCATTTGAATATCTTTCAGATTCTCCGCCACATGCCGGAGAATCATTCCGCGGTAAGCCTTGTTGCCGGCAAATAATTTTTCCCGAAGCAAATGGTACAGCTTGCCGAAATCTTCCCAGAACTTACGATACTCCAATTTATAGGCAGTAGGCACTTCACCCGGTTCGTAGGTTTTCATGCTTTGCAACAACTCCAGATTTTTGAAGAAAGATTTTGCGTTAGCCATCTGCAAATCCAGTTCATCAAAGTCTTCGAGCAGCACGTTAGCCGTGCCTATGAAATCATCTAAAGCGAGCGTGCCTCCAATTTGTTTATGGCAGGCATATAACTCAGAGACCAACTCAATACTATCTGCCACTACCAAACTGCTCTGCGCCAGCGCCCAGTTTTGAAGCGTAGAAATTTCAGGGGTAAATACCGCCTGTTGCGCCTGTCGCTTTAACTCATTTCTGAAATAAGTGCAGGAGCGCTGATTAGGCATCAACACCAGCACATCGCTCAGGTTGTTGCCATGCTTCGCTAAGATTTGTTCCGCTGTTCTTTCTAAAAATTTCTTCATCCCATTTATCTGTGTCACGGTTTAGAACCGTGTCACCGCTTGTTCTTGTGTATAGAAAAGTATTTTCTGTTGCACCTTCACCCCTGCTTCTTCTAACCACTTAGCATAGTCATTCAACTGTTGCTGATGTTCGGGTTTGCGTTTACCGGTTTTGTAATCGAGGATATATGCTTCGCCATTTTTCAGAATTACCCTGTCGGGTATTCTGGTCTTCTCATTGTGCTTTAGCAATGGCCGCTCGGTAACTACATTGAAATCTTTTTTAAAGAATGTATTCAACTCGCTGTGATAAACCACTGCCTCTACTTTCATCAGCAAATCCGCTTTCCCGTCTTCGCTCAGCAAACCTTCTGCCCTCATTTTATTTACCACTACCTTCTCATCACCTTCAAACTTCACCTGCTTAAGTGCTTCGTGCAGCAAATTACCGGCATCTATCTTACCGGTGGCAGCATCGCTCCAAAGCAAATCCGCCTTCATCTTTACCTTGATGGCAGAAGCCAGCAGATTAGCAGACTTTGTCGCCTCCTTCTTATACAATCCGAACTTCTGCTCCTCTCCTTCCTTCGAAATCTTTTTTTGAAAATTCTGTTCACCGAAAACATATTGCTGAAAGCCATCCCACTGCTGCTGCTTTTTTAAGAAGGCAACTATCAAAGCTGTCACCGATTCGTTCTTCTCCGGTTCCTTCTCCAGCTCTTCCGATAAAATATAAAGTGCATCTTCCGGACGGGTGGTGCCTACGTAAAGCAGGTTGAGCAGGTCGAGGAAAGATTGCTCATCTTCTCTTTCATATAAAGCCGCAAACTCAGTTTCCAGAATTTGTTTGTTGCGCGGAAGCAAACCGATATGGAGTTGTGGCAAATACCCCTTTTTGAGAGGGATCCAAAAAAAATCTTTCGTCAGTTTCTTTTCTTCCACCGCATCTGCCAATATCACCACCGGGAACTGCAAACCCTTTGATTTATGAATGGTCATGATGCGCACAGCATCTAAGCTTTCGGGGTAGATGATGCTCTTCTTGTGCTTTACGCCATCCCACCAGGCGAGGAAGTCGCCAATGGAATTGCCGTAACGCGAAGTGTAAAGCAGAATTTCATCTAGAAAGAATTGCAGGAAGGGGTCGTCATCGTTCAGATTGAAAACCCGGATGAGTTGCTGGGTTAAGTCGGCTAAGCGACCGGTGGCAAGTTCTGCAAAGTTGAACTCCACTCCTGTTTGACTGGCAAAATCTTTTTCGAAAGCGAATGAAGGCGTATCGAAATGTATCTGCTCAAATTGCACGGCTTTGTTGTGCAGTAGTTGGGTGTAGTAAAACATTTCGGCACGGGCAATGTGATTGTCTTTACGGTTCAGGTAATTAAACACAGCCAACAACAACTGCACTTTCTGCGATTGATTAATTAGCAAACTTTCGGGAGAGATAACCCTTATTTCTTTTTGCACCAGATAGGAAGCAATTTCGCTGGCGTTGTTATTGCTGCGCGTGAGGATGGCCACATCGCGCCAGCTATAACCGCGCTTCAAAACATCTTTGATGATTTCTTCCACGCGGGCGCAACGCGCATCGTTTATAGTTTGTTCCGCCTCTTCATCGCCTTTCAAAAATTCTATGCTGACAAAGCCACCGGTTTTGTCTTTGCCCTGCTGCTGAAAAAAATCAGCGTAGATATCCTTGTTTTTCAACTCCGGCAGATCCAGCATTTCTTTGTAGAAGACGTTATTGAAATCAATCACCTCTTTAGCACTCCGGAAATTGCTTTCGAGAAATTCAATTTCTGCTCCGTAATTGTTTACCGCGACTTCGCGCTGCTTGAGCAAGTCGTCCTCATCGCTGCCGAAAATTTTAGGCAGCACCGAGAACTGCTCCACCTCTCCTCCGCGAAAGCGGTAGATGGCCTGCTTTCCATCGCCTACAATCAAACTGTCTTCGTTTTTGAACTGCGAGTTTTCAATGAGCGGAAGGAGGTTGCGCCACTGAATGACAGAAGTATCCTGAAACTCATCAATCAGAATGTTGTCGTACTTCTCGCCAATCCGCTCGTAGATAACCGGTGCGTCCTGTTCCTTCACAATCTCAAAAACCTTGTGGTGGAAGTCGCCAATGTGCAGAATGTTGTTGTCCTTCTTTATTTCATCTAACAGTTTTTGCAGGTCGGCAAGCAGAATAAAGGAGTAGAAATTCTTGAGCAGCAAATCGGCCAGATAATAGTCTTTGCCCTCAGTTTGCCAAAGCGCAAGTATCCGGTTGTAACTTTCAATCAGTTTATCCTTCAATGCCTCGTCAGCAAAATTCTTTCCCCACTTGTCCTGATAAATAGTTTCCTGCACCCACTTGTTGCCGGTACTATTCGAAGGAATTTTCTCCTCGCTATAGTTCTGAAAGAAATTGAAGATACCGGTTGTCCCCCGGTGAAAATCTTTTGAGCTAAGCCCGCTTTGGAGTATAAGGTCGAATGCTTTCTTCCCTTCGCCAAAAATCTTCTGCTCAAACAATGTCATTTGTGCATGCAGCGCGCTTTTGGCTTCGCGCATTTTTTCGAACTCCACAAAACTCAACTGCTGTATAGATGGCATGGCTTCGTCCACAAACAGTTCGTTGCCGAGTTTCTGAATTTCAAAATCAATGTTCCAGCTTTTGCCGTCTTCAATTTTTGTTTCGGCAAACTCCAGCACGGCCTGGGTAATCTGCGCATCGCTTTCGCTTAACCGGTCGAGGAGTAGCGCCACGGCATCGTGCAACAACTTCTTGCTGTCCATTTCTATTTCGAAGTTCATGGACAGCCGCAGGTCGTGCGCAAAGGAGCGCACAATGCGGTGGACAAAACTATCAATGGTGCTCACCGAAATGTCGCTGTAGTTGTGCAGCATGTTGCGGAGAATAAGCCCCGCATCGCTCTGCAACTGTTCTCCGGTTTTACCGGTAGCGGTGCAGAGGTCTGTTTTGAGCCGGTTGTATTCTTCATCGCCTTTACTGATTCCTTCCAGCGCTTCAAGAATCCGGCTTTTCATTTCGGCCGCTGCCTTGTTGGTAAAGGTGATGGCGAGGATACCCCTAAATCCCCTAAAGGGGACTTTAAAGGCAAGCCGCAGATACTCCTTTACAAGGGTATAGGTTTTACCGGAACCGGCTGATGATTTGTAAATGCGAAGCATGGTATAGAATTACAAAATACGAATTACGAATAACGAACTGTAAATACAAATAAAGTGAAGGAGCGCGCAATGTATCTGCGTTACTTCTGTCTTTTGTCATGCCGAGGAACGAGGCATCTTGTATTGCTACCAATTGCCAAATACAAGATTCCTCACTTCGCAGAGCCTGCGTTCGGAATGACAGTCTTATGCGCCCTTACCATTTCTCTTCTGCCCGGTGGGCCGGGGATTTTTTCGATGGTGAAGCCCGCTTCTTTCATGGCTTTTTGAATCACTACTTTTGAGCTGTAGGTAACCAGTATACCACCGGGTTCAAGTGCCTCATACATTTTCCTGAAAATTTCCGCACTCCATATTTCGGGCTGGTGGGTGTAGGCGAAGGCATCGAAGTAAATCAGTTGGCAGTTCGCAGTTGGCAGTTGACAGTTAAATACAGAGTCGTGTATTTTCTTAAACGAAAAATGTTTTGTTATGTCGTGTGTTTCGTTCCAGCGCACGAGGTGGAGAAAGTGGTAGGGCCCGTAACAGTATTCGTAGCCGAGCAGTTGGGTGTAGTTGAGGGCTTTGATGGTGTCAATATCTACCGGATAGAGTTCGATGGCGGTGTAATCAATTTTGATGTTGCGTTTATCCGCTTCGAGCATGGTGAGCAGGGCGTTGAGACCGGTGCCGAGGCCGAGTTCGAAAATACGAACCCCATCACCCCCCTGCCCCCTAAAGGGGGAGTTAAATACAAAATCCAATCCTTCTTTTATAAAAACGTGTTTCGATTCTTCGATGGCTCCGTGGCGGGAGTGGTAGACTTCGTTGAACGGCTCGGAGAAAAGGGTGTGTGAGCCGTCACCGGTGGTAATAATCTGCATAGTTTCTGAAACCCGATTCTACTTGGCGGCTTCAATCTTTTTGAGCAGGGCTTCGGTTTCTTCTGTTTTGTCTCCTGCGGCTTTTCCTAACTCAATTGCCTTTTGAGCAAAAGTTTTGGCTTCGGTATAGTTTCCGGCTTTATAAAGCAGGGCGGCATAGGTATCCATAGGGGCATACTCCGGTTGCTTTTCTATCACCGGTTTCATCCAGCCTACGGCTTTCTTTATCACCTCCGCATCATCGCACTTTTCGTAAACGGTCCACGACCAATCGTTCAGCGAGCCGCCTTCGTAACCGTTTCTTTCAATAAACTTATCTACCTGTATGGCCATATTTTTCCAGTCCTCAACTCCCTTACAGTAGTTGATTACAAAGTTGCTTTTGATGTTGGCATTGTAACCGAGATAATGTTTTTGAATAAAGCCAAGCAGGTTGCGAAAGGCAGTTTCGCTTTTATCTTTAATGGCATTGGCCAGCATTTTGTTGGCCATGCTCATCACTGCATCATCTATTTCGCTTTTGCCGAACAGGGTTTCGTATTTTGCTCTGTTCTCGAGTAAAAAATTCCGGTTAGTATCGTTGAGTGCACTGGCAAAACGCAACAGTACTCTGTAGCTTATTTCTGAAAATAAATCCTGCTGCTTTGCCAAAAACCCGTTTACTTCGGCAGCCTCAGCCGTAACTCTTTTACCGTTAGCGGCAAACGTTTTTTTGTAAAAGTCAGGAAAGTCAACTTCTACTGATGTTGAAATACCGGGGAGTGGCGGATAGTCGTTCTTATTCAATGTCTTTTTCAGTTCTTCGAGAAACGCAACCGGTTCTGCATAACCGGTTATTCTGCGCACCAGTTTTCCATCGGGGGTAAAAATGAGAAACGAGGGAAAGGCGCTTACGCCATATTTCATAGCTACATTTACGCCATACTTATGTTCCATTTCTAATTTTAGAGAAACAAAGTTGGCGGAAACAAACGCTGTTACTTCTTTATCGGGGAAGGTTTCTTTATCCATTACTTTGCACCAGTAGCACCAGTCGGTATAGGCATCTACAAAAAGGTACTTACCGGTACCGGCAGCTTCGGTGCGGGCTTTGTTCCAGTCGTTATCAATAAACTTAATGGTTTCTGCACCTGCGGCAGAAGAAAGAAACAAAAAGGCTATCAGTATTTTTTTCATGGTTAAATTTTTATTTTATGTCAGGGTGAGCATGTCACAGTGAGCGGAGTCGAACTGCAAACCCTTTTGAAAACATCCTTCGACTACGCTCAGGATGACATTCCGTTTACTTAATAATTCGCTTCTTTTTTCCAGGCTTTAAATTCTTTTTTGTCTATCTGGGTAAATACATCTTTTACCGCTGCAGCCCATGCTGTTTTAGGATTGTTGCCGCTGGCTTTGCCGGTCATTTTTTTGTGCCACACAATTTTGCGCGAAGCAATATCGAAAAACAACACATGGAAAATTCCGTTACCGGTGGCCTTGTTGAAACTCTCTACCAGAAAAAACATACCCAGGCCCACCTTCTTGCTGCCGGTGCCCATTTCTTTTACGCGGGCGGCTATCACCTCATCGGTCAGTTCCACTTCTTCGCCTTTGTTGAGGGTTTCGGTTTCGCGGGCAAGGTTTTGCTTGGTAATGCCGTTAGGGTCTTTATACACCGCGTTTTTGCCGAACATTTTGGTCATGTCAATATCAATGGTTACATCGTTCCAGGCTTTAAAAAATTCATCGCGAATTTTGTGTGGCGAATCATCGAGGCCGAGGACTTTGGCTTTGGTAAAATCTACGCCATACCAGCTCATGGTCTGGCTGCTCCACACCAGCGAAGCATCCTGAGCCTGTAAAACAATAGTGAGAGCAACCGCCAGTAACAAGAGAACATTCTTTTTCATTGCTTTTTAGTTTTTTGATTAGATGAACGAAAATAAAAATAGTTGGGAATGGCGAGGGGAGAGGGGTCTCGGCTGAGCCGAGAGCGAGTGGTGAACAGCCAAAGGAGGATAAATACAAGATTCCTCGTTCCTCGGAATGACAAAAACGCGCGCTTTGTTCATTCCGAACGAAGGCTTTGCGAAGTGAGGAATCCTGGATTAAATAAAAATGGTTGGTAAGGATACCAACCATTAAGAAATGGTGAGGGGAGAGGGGTCTCGGCTGAGCCGAGAGCGAGTGGTGAACAGCCAAAGGAGGATAAATACAAGATTCCTCGTTCCTCGGAATGACAAAAACGCGCGCTTTGTTCATTCCGAACGAAGGCTTTGCGAAGTGAGGAATCCTGGATTAAATAAAAATGGTTGGTAAGGATACCAACCATTAAGAAATGGCGAGGGGCGAGGGGTGAACAGCCTTACTTCTTCTTTTGTAAATTAAACAGCAGGCACATATTTATTCCTCCGCTGTAAAGATACTCGGTAATAGGCGTATCAATATTTTTCATAGCCTGCATTTGTGCCACCGGCATTACGCGAAGTATCATCAGTTCGTAGATGTGATACTCTATACCGATGCCGAGGAAAGGAGAGATATTGAAATGATTGAATTTTGTTTTATCAACCTGTTCGGTGTAGTTAGTATGGCCCGGCAGGTTACTTCGTGAGCTATGTGTTTTAACTATCAAAAAACTAAAGTTAGCTCCGGTATTGATTACCGCCTGTAGTTTACCCTTACCTAAACTAAAACTGAGTGCGACCGGAATATCTGCATAGTGGTAATGGTCGAAGAGTTTGATCGAATAGTTACTATATGTTGTATCGTAACTGCTGCCATTCCACTGACTGCCAAACATCAGATTCTCTATTTTGCTCCAATAGCCAACGCGTTCATAATTCAAACCCGTTTCAACACTCAAAAACCGAGCGACCTTCACTCCTGCTTTAAAACCGAGTGCCAAACTCAGGCCCGGTCGTTCGCCTTTGTTACGGTAGTCTATAATAAATTTTTGCACGCCCTCGTTGGTATGGCCCGGGGGTGGTTCACCGGCCTCGTAATAATTATGTGTGAGCAACCTGTAACTTACCCCCGGTGTAAACGAAACCCCTGCATACCAGCGGCTAAACTTTTTTGCCTGCGTGGTATCGGCTGCAAAGGCAAATGCAAACAATAAAATAGCAATGGAAAAAGCGAGGGGTTTCTTTAGCACGGTTCTAAAATAAAAAATCCCGCCCCTTTAATAAAAAACCCCGAAAGGGTTTAAAACCCTTTCGGGGTTGACGTAATAAAAAACCCTGCCCCTTATTCAGAAGCAGGATTTTTTTACCGCTTGGGGGTCTACTGCCCGGTTACGGTTTCCGACACCGGGTCGCTTTCTTCGCCCACTACTTCATCGTTTACCACATAGCGTATTTTATACCAGTACACTTTGCTTTGCCCGGCAGGGGGCATGGTAGGGTCTAAGTAGTGTGCCTTCATAATACGCCCCTGCAACGTAAAGCCTGCGCCATCGCCATGGTCGGCATATACATCGGCTGCATCGGTATGCTTGCGCGGCCACTTTACATAAGCATGACTGTTTTTAAGCACCACCTTAGGCTCGGGCTTAATGGTATCAAAATCGGGGTCTATCTCCGCGCCTATAATACCCAGGTCTTCGGCCATAGCCTGTGTTAAAGCCGGGTTGCTTTTAAGGTTGCGCACCAGTTCGGTAGTGCGGTCGAACACTCCCGCAGCCACTGCCGGGTTTGTAGGTAGTGCCGGTGGTGTAGGAAACCCTCCAATGGGCACTTCGCTGCCATCGCGCAGAGTGTTTTTGTAAGTAGTAAGCGTTTTAAAATACTCTACAAAGGTAGTTAAGGCTAATACCACCTCCGAAAAGTAATCGGAATCGGCCTGTACCGAGGCCAACTGTGCAGGGGTAATACCCAGCGCAGCCGCGTAGGTAACCAGCTTTAGCCAGAAGTTGTGAAGCCACAGGGCTTTGCCGCTGTCGTCCTTAGGTAAGTAATACTCATGTTTCATAATAAAATGGTTTTATGGTTAAAAAAATAGTGACAGTTTAGAAAGAAGGGTTGCCGCTGCTGCTGAGCCGGGTTTCGCAACCACTGCGGTATATGCCGCAGCCCTGGCGGCATGTGCCTCTGCCACTGCGCTACGTGCCGCAGAGCCGGAGATATATGCCGCTGAAGCAGAGAAATGTTTCTCAACGGCTGAGAAATGTGTCGCAATGGCAGCGATACATGTCGCAACCATCGGGAAATGTGCCGCAGCTTCAGCGGTACATGCCGCAACTACAGCAGCATGTGCCTTAGCCGTTGCGCCAACTCCTGTTTTTTCAATTAATGCCTGCATTAGTATTAAATGTGTTTGATAAGGCAAGTTTAGGGAGCTTTTTGCTTTCGCGCCAATCATGCATGATTGTACTGGTAGCTTTCTAATTCGGAAAATTGCCCGATGATTAATCCCCTAAATACTGAGGAAAGAGAATACATGGATATGGTTCATGAAACGTACATGGAAATGTGCGGGGAGAAAGGATTATCCGTGGCTGACATCTGTCTTTTAACCAATGCCGAAAAGTGGAACGTTACCCGGGATGGAAAAAAGAAAGCCAATTTGTTTTTGATTACCGTGCGCAGAAAGTGCAAGTGCACCGGTGTATGTATGCACGAGCTTTTAAGAAGAGCAGAAGAGAAAATGGAGAAGAAGAAAAAATGAGTGAATTGTTTTTGTAGCTTTACGGTGATGAAGAAAGGATTGCTGTTTCTTGTTTGTGGGTTTTTGTTTGCGTATGGCAGGGCGCAGTACTGCGGGCATTTCGGGAATCCATCGGGACCGGGGCAATGCAATCACCATGGAGTGCAGGCTCCAAAGGGCTTCTCTCCTGCATATGATTCACTTCCACCGTTTGTAAATTCGATTGCTTCCACAGCAGTCATTCAGGCAAGATTTGGAGATACCGTTACTTTTGGCGGACAAACACTGACTATACAATGGACGCGAATTGATTCAATTGGAAACCTTCCTGCAGGGCTTTGCTGGGCTACCGATACGGTAAATAATACTTTTGATACAACCGGTGGGTGCATTAAGATAAACGGCACGCCTTGCGACTACCCCGGGCAATACAAGCTCAATATTATATTAACCGTAAACATTGGGGTTAGCATTCAAACAAATGCTGACGCAGCCGGTTTCCGATATTTTTTCCGTTTAGAAAACCAAGGTGATGCTGAAGTACCAGTTGATACCTCCCAAACTGCCGCTAATCCATTTATCCCTTATGGCAATAGCTACAATTGTTTTGTTGGAGTTAATGAATCCGCAATTCAAAATCCGCAATTCGCAATTTTCCCCAACCCCGCCACCACCCAACTCAATATTACCATAGCCGAAGAACTGATTGGTGCGCAACTAAACATTTACGATGTAACCGGTGCCTTGGTGCAAACCGAGCGGCTGTTAACTGTCGGCAGTCAACTGTCAACCGGTCACCTGCCACCGGGCATCTACATAGCCGAAGTTAACCCGCCTGCCGGTCGTGCAGGAACCGCCCACCCTGCCATCAAGCGCAGATGGGTGAAGATGTAAACCGGTCTGCTACTAATCATCCTCCTAAAGTTTGCGGTTTTAAAAAAAACGGTTTGGTTTGCGGACGCTTAAAATCAAAAACAAAAACATTATGGCAGAAAAAATTACCATCAGCAGAGGAAAACTGAAAGTTCCCGACCAACCTATTATTCCTTTTATAGAAGGAGACGGAACAGGGCCCGACATCTGGGCCGCCAGCGTGCGCGTGCTTGACGCAGCCGTGGCTACCGCTTACAAAGGCAAAAAGAAAATTGAATGGAAAGAAGTGCTGGCAGGGCAAAAAAGTTTCGACAAAACCGGCAGCTGGCTGCCCGATGAAACCCTCGATGCCTTCCGCGAATACCTCGTGGGCATTAAAGGGCCGCTGACTACCCCCGTGGGTGGCGGCATCCGCTCGCTCAACGTAGCCCTGCGCCAGATTCTCGACCTGTATGTTTGTCTGCGCCCCGTGCGCTACTATACCGGCACCCCTTCACCGGTTAAGCACCCCGAAAAAGTAAGCATGGTTATCTTCCGCGAAAACACCGAAGATATTTATGCCGGTATAGAGTTTGCAGGCGGAAGCCCCGAAGCATTAGAGATGCTGAAGTTCCTGAAAAGAAAGTTCGAGAAAGATTATTCCAAAATCCGTTTCAGCGATAAGAAGAAAGGAAAACAATACATCAAGATTGCCAAGCTTAAGAACACCGACCCCGAAACCTGTGTAGGTATTGGAATAAAGCCGGTTTCTAAAATAGGCTCACAGCGCTTAATCCGCTCGGCTATTCAGTATGCTATCGATAACAAGCAGAAGAGCGTAACGCTGGTGCACAAAGGCAACATTATGAAGTTTACCGAAGGCGGCTTCCGCGACTGGGGTTATGCCCTGGCCGAAACCGAATTTGCCGAAAACACTTACACCTGGAACACCTGGGAAAAAACCAAAAAAGCCAAAGGCGAACCAGCAGCTAACGAAGAAATGAAAGCCGCTTCAGCCGCAGGTAAAGTAATTGTAAAAGATTCTATTGCCGATATTACCCTTCAGCAGGTGTTAACCCGCCCCGAAGATTTTGATGTAATTGCCACCCTTAACCTCAATGGCGATTACCTGTCCGATGCCCTTGCCGCGCAGGTAGGCGGAATAGGCATTGCTCCGGGAGCCAACATTAACTATGTAACCGGCCACGCTATTTTCGAAGCCACTCACGGCACCGCGCCTAAATATGCGGGGCTCGATAAAGTAAACCCGGGCTCGGTTATTCTTTCGGGCGCTATGATGTTCGAATACCTTGGCTGGGGCAAAGCTGCTGAACTTATCCATAAAGGATTGGAAGGCGCCATTGCCAACAAGCGCGTTACTTACGACTTCGCCCGCCTTATGGATGGCGCCACCGAAATCAAGTGCAGCGAGTTTGCCGATGAAATAGTTAAGAACTTCTAGTTAAGTGAAATTGTCATGCCGAGGAACGAGGCATCTTGTATTTTTCCTGATAATTAAAAGACAAGATTCCTCACTACACAAAGCCTCCGTTCGGAATGACATCGATTAAACCTTTTATAAAACGCCCCGTCATTAACACTTGACGGGGCGTTGCTTTTACATTAAATTACATCAGTAGCTTTTTGTAAATTCGTGCCGTCAAATTATTCACCTAAAAAACCTATATGAATAACCTTCGACTTTTAACGCTGGTTCTTATCACCGTGCTGGCATTTACTTCGTGCCGCAAAGCACTAACCGAGAGTATTCAAAGTGCTTCGGATAATGCCGCCATCGAAACCGAATACTCACAGATTTACGATGTGGTTTCCGATTATTCTTCCACCGATGCCCGCACCGGCAAAACCGAAGACCTCATTCTGCCCAGTGGCGCCATAGTGGTTTTCAACGACACCACTTTCGATGACGGAGACGGCATAGATTTTTATATCGACTACGGTCCGCTCGACCACGGGGCAAGCTTTAAAGGAATTTTGTGCAAAGACGGACGCTACCGTGCCGGTAAAATTCACGTAAGCATGAACCAACGCTGGAGCGATTTCCCCTGCATCATTAACATCACCATTGCTTCCAGCGATGAATACTATGTGGGCAACGGCACCAACATGTTTAAAGTTACCGGTCTTAAAACCATTACCCGCAACAGCGCCACCAGCTATTCGGTAGAAGTAACCAATGCTACCCTGCAGCGCGAGAACGGAACCGTTAGCTGGAACTCCAGCCGCTCCGTTAGCCAAACCTACGATGCAGGTGCGGGATGGTACAACGATGAATACACCGTTTCGGGAAGCGCTTCGGGAACCAATGCCAACGGAGTAACTTATAATGTGGTAACCACCACCCCGCTTAAGAAAAAACTTACGCTGGGCTGCCTTACTACTTTTATAGCCGGAAATTTAATGCTTACGAACAGCAACGGAAAAATGCTGGAGATTAACTACGACAGCTATAACAACGAAGCCTGCGACAAAGCCGTAACAGTTACTTATAACGGAACAACCAGAGTTATTCAGGTTTGGTAGAATAGGGTTTGTCATTGCGAGCGGAGGTTTCCGTAGCGAAGCAATCCCCACCTAAAACAGAGAAGCCCCGAAACAATCGGGGCTTCTCTGTTTTTAACCACTCAACAACCAAAAGCAACAGCTCAAAACAAAATTTCACCGCCTTAACAGATATTACTTTCAGTTCACAATTTTATAGCACACTTTTACGTCAGTATTCAAACACAGCAATTATGATAAGCCTACAGGAACTAATTCTGAAATACTTCCGCACCCTCAGCATCCTCTCTCTCCGCTATTTGGTTTTTGCAGGAACCCTCTTCCTTATATTTTACATCTGGAAGAAACGCTACTTCTTCAAGCATAAGATTCAGCAAAAGTATCCCGACAACAAAAATGTACTGCGCGAAATCGGCTACTCGTTCCTGTCGCTGGCTGTTTTCTCTATAGTGGCAACCATCATGTTCATTCTCCGCAAAAACGGCTACACCCAAATGTATTTTAACTTCAGCGACCACAGCGTTGGTTATTTTATTTTCTCGGTGGTGGCATTTATTCTCTTGCACGATGCCTACTTCTACTGGACCCACCGGTTCATGCACT
The DNA here is from genome assembly GCA_964493695.1 of uncultured Chitinophaga sp. Classification (GTDB taxonomy): domain Bacteria; phylum Bacteroidota; class Bacteroidia; order Chitinophagales; family LD1; genus Bog-950. The sequence continues at coordinate 21,176 of CAZBPG010000046.1, forward strand.
GGAAACCTATTTACCCTTACGTGCACAAAGTGCATCACCTCTCCACCAATCCAACTCCCTGGGCGGCCTTTGCTTTTCACCCCATCGAAGCAGTAATTGAAATAGGTATTGTTCCCATCATGATGTTCCTGATGCCGCTACATCCGTTCGCGGTTTTAATTTGGGTGCTTTATCAAACCGGTATGAATGTGCTGGGGCATTTGGGCTTTGAGTTGTTCCCGTCCGGCTTTACCAAAGGCTTCATTTCTAAGTTCAGCAATACTTCTACGCACCACAACATGCACCATAAATATGTAACCAGTAACTACGGTTTGTATTTCAACATCTGGGACCGCATGCTCGGCACTAATCACCCGCAATACGATGAGCAGTTTGAGCTGGTAAAATCAAGAAGTAAGGAAATGGAAAGCGAAGAAGAAAGAGAAGTGGTGGAATCTTTCGCGAAGTAATCAGTCCGGATTGTATTCCGAAACATTGATAGCCGTTACTCCCTTTATCTCAGGCACGGCACGTTTCACCGCCTCTTCAATACCTGCTTTCATCGTCATAAAACTCTGAGGGCAGGAGCTGCAGGCACCCACCAGTTTCACACGCACAATCATGTCTTTGGTAATCTCCACCACTTCCACATTACCACCGTCATCTTTCAGATACGGCCGCATCGTATCCAGCGATGCTTCTACGCGCTGTAAAATTTCGTTGGTATGCGTGGTCATGATAAAACAGGTTCCGTTGATTCGGGGGCTAAGTTAGCATTCTTTATGGCAACCTGCTGCGCCACCCTTATAGCAAGCTCATCAAAAGCATTCGTTACAATTTCATTTTCTCTTCCGTAAACACTCACCGGTTTACCGGCATCGCCTCCTTCGCGTATGCTCTGCACCAAAGGAATCTGCCCGAGGAAAGGAACTTCGTATTCATCAGCCAGTTTCTTTCCTCCGTCCTTACCGAAAATGTAATACTTGTTACCCGGTAATTCTTCGGGTGTAAAGTAGGCCATGTTTTCAATCACTCCCAGAATAGGAACATTAATGTTATCGAGCCGGAACATAGACAGTGCTTTGCGTGCATCGGCAAGCGCCACTTCCTGCGGGGTAGTTACAATTACGGCACCGGTTACATTTAATGTTTGTGCCACCGTAATATGCACATCACCGGTGCCCGGTGGCATATCCACTACCATGTAATCTAACTTCCCCCAAGTGCAATCAGTTACAAACTGGCGAAGTGCCGAGGTTACCATCGGGCCGCGCCAGACAATGGCTTGCCGGTCATCTACCAGCAATCCGATGGAAAGAATTTTGATTCCCTCTGCTTCAAGCGGAACCATGTAATGTTTGTCTTTAATCAGCCGCACCTCCGGTTTCTTTCCTTTCACTCCCAGCATCATCGGTATCGAAGGCCCGTGAATATCGGCATCAATCAAACCCACCTTGGCGCCCTGTCTGGCTAAACTCAAGGCAAGGTTCACTGCCACTGTAGATTTACCTACTCCTCCTTTTCCCGAAGCTACACAGATAATATTCTTTACGCTCGGCAGCACATTCACATTTTCTTTCCGCAGCGATGTAACGTTGGCATCCATCTCAATGCTAACCTCCAGATTGGCATCTACATATTGATGAACCGCATCTATACAATCCTTCTTAATCTTTTCTTTTAGCGGGCAGGCGGGTGTTGTAAGCGTAACTTTGAAACTTACTTTGTTTCCGTTCACTTCTACCTGGCTAATCATGTTCAGCGTTACCAGATCTTTCTTAATATCCGGGTCATCTACATGGTGCAGGGCATTGATGATATCTTCTTGTGTAAAGGGCATTTTTTTGAATTAGGGTGCGAAGTTGTGTGTTGTTATTGAAAACTGCAACATTGACAAACAAAAAGGGCGGTGAAAGTTTTCACCACCCTTTTCAAAAGAGCAAGAGAAATCATTTTATCAAGGTAACCGAACCTTTCATGCTACGGTTGCTGTTATCATCAAACACTATAGTGAGAGAATAAGTATAAACACCCGGAAGGCAGTCTTTACCCTGATATGCACCGTTCCAGCCCTGTGTGGCATTATTGCCCTCGTAAACTTTCTCACCCCAGCGGTTAAATATCTTCCAGTCAAAATACTTAACCCCGTTGGCAAATGCAAATAAAATATCATTCGCTCCATCGCCATTGGGGCTGAACACATTCGGAATAAAGATAGTCGGCTGCTGATAAATGGTAATATAATCGGGTTTGGTAAGCGAGTCGCTGCAGCCAAACTGATTATTGGAAATAAGTGTAACCGTATAAACACCGGGCTCTGTATACACATGGGCCGGTGACTGATTTACAGAAGCCGTCTGGTCTCCAAAATTCCAATTCCATGTATTACTGTTTGCAGAGGTATTAGTAAAAGTAATAGGCGCGCTGTTGTTGTAGGCTGTAAGCGGTGAAGCGTCAAAATTGGCAACGGCAGCAGGATGTGCAGTGGCCACTGTTGTAGCTGTATCAAAACAGTTTCCGAATTGAGCAATGAGGGTAACGGTAAAACTGCCCTCTGTGGCATACTGGTGAGCCGGATTATCAAGCGATGAAACATTGCCCTCACCAAAATTCCAGGCGTAAGTATTGCCCACCGGTGTGGAGTTATTGCTGAACACGTTGGCATATCCTGCACATACATCTGTTACCGTAAAATCAGCCACCGGATTAGGATTTACATTCACTGTTGTGGCAGCAGTATTACTGCAATTGTTGTTATCGGTTACCGTAACCGAATACAGAGTTGTAATGGCAGGAGTAGCCACCGGATTAGCAATGCCGGCATTGTCTAAATCTGCCGAAGGGCTCCAGGCGTAAACTGACCCACCGGTAGCACTTAGCTGAGTACTTTGGCCCACACAAATATCTGCTGATGCGGGAATAACTATTACAGGAAGTGCATTCACTACATACACAATACTATCGTATCCGCTGCAATTACTGTTAGGGTCAGTATAGGTATAAACCAGCGAATGGTTACCGGCACCTGCTGTTGCAGGGTCAAAAGTACCTGTTGGGTCAGTAATACCGGTTCCGGTCCATACACCGCCAGAAGCCGGAGAAAACCCTGTAAGTATGGCCGTTGCAGCATCTACACAGGCCGACTGGTCTGTACCTGCATCCACCACAGGTGCAGGACTGACTTCAGTGACAATAGCTGCGGTTATTGGACTTGTACATCCTAAGTCAACTGCCTCGGCAGTAATACTATTACCCGGTGCAAGTAAGTTGGTAGTATAAGTATTCGAAGCACTTGACTGAACCTGCACTCCGTTATTGTAAAAGTTGTAAGTACCGTAACCGGTAGGGCTGGCGGTAAAAACAACCGTTACTCCCTGACAGATAGAATCGTTCGGGTCGCTGCTGCTTAAAGTAATAGCAGGAATAGGATTCACCGTCATTACAATAGATGAACTTGGTGCGCTCACACATTGATTCAGTGCTGCCGTGGCCACAATTACATCTCCGTTATTAAATGTAGAAGAGGAATACGTGTTGCTGGCACTATTCTGAACCGAAGTGCCGCCTATCGTAAAATCATAATAATCCAGACCGGTAGGCGAAGCAGTAACCGTTACCGGATCGCCCGCACAAATAGTTTGACTTGGAACAGATAAAATGACCAGCGGTGTAGGTTTTACAAAAGTTACAATAACGTTACTCCAGTTGCTGGTGCAGCCATCTTGCGTTACAATACAATACACTGAATTCCCCTGACCGAGTTGCGTTGTTGCCCAGGTATTAGAAGCGGTTGCCTGTTGCTGCGAACCACCGTTGTAAAAGTTATACGTATCGAAACCGGTTGGTAATGCTGTAAAGGTAACCAGGTCGCCACCGCAAATAGTATCGTTGGCATCGGAACTTGTAATGGTTGCAGGTGCCGGAATTGGTTTAATGTACGGATGATGTGTAGCGCTCGGATTGGAAAAACAAACTCCGTCAAAAGCTAACACCATTACACTATCACCGGGGTTCAGCCCGTTGGCCACAAAGTTTGTTCCGGTGGTAGACTGCATGAGCACGTTGTTCACAAAGAAGTTATAGAGTATATAGCCCGGGGGCGATGCGGTATAAGTTATCTGTGTGCCATAGCAAACAGAATCGGTGCTGTGCGCCATGCTTACGTTAATCGTATTGGGTTGAACGGTTACCGATAGCGAATCTTCTACCCGTCCGCAGCAAGCGGTGGTTACCCATACATGCACCATGTAAGTTCCGGGAGCAGTAAACACCACCGGTACTGTTTGCGCGTTGGCATTAATAACCATAGGCGGCAAACCTGCCGGACCAAAGTTCCATTCGTATAAAGAACCGGTGATGGTTGTACTGAAAGTATCGGGGCAACCGGCAATTGCCGGAGAGTTGACATGCGAAATGGTGTTGCTCTGCGACTGTGCCGAGAAGATATCTACAAAATCGGTAAAGGCAGTGCCGCCAAAGGTGATGGTCTTTCTGCCTAAAGTGCTGTAGGTTACTGAAACCGGACCGGCACTGTTAGCTGTTGGAGGGTTTGCCCCTGCCCCGAAATTCCACGGCCCTGCATTGGGTGTGGTAAAAATAACTTCCGCGTTGGTGCAGCCATGATTATCTACACTGATAACCGGAGGGTTACCGGGTACCGAAGTAATGTTGGATTGTGTAACCGGTGAGCCTGCCGTTTCTGATAAAGCCTGGCTAAGTCCGTTTGCTCCGTTGCCTCCTGCCCCACCGTTTCCGCCAGCACCTCCTGCTCCACCGCTTGCACCGGTAGCAAATCCGCAACTGATATAGGGGCCACCTGGTCCACCGGTGCCACCCAAGCCACCCGAACCTCCAAGCCCTCCTGAACCACCGGAGCCGCCTGCACCGCCCGCTCCGGCTATTAAACTGCAATCTACAATGCTTCCCCCCGCCCCGTTAGCATACAAAAAAACAGCAAACGAACCACCGCCACCGCCTCCACCGGTTCCACCGCCACCGCCAAGACCGCCTCCGCCTCCGCCTCCGCCACTTCCGCCTACATCATCATCTCCATCCTGCTGTCTGCCTCCGCCTCCGCCTCCGCCTCCGCCTCCACATCCATTTACTCCGGCTGTTCCGTTAGTTCCTGCTGCACCGGGTATAAAATATCCGGGAACACTGATTACACCCGCGGCACCGTTACTTCCGTTGGTACCTGATGCACCACTGGTACCGGCCTGGCCCACAGTGGGTGCTGTACCACTACAACTGTTGTTCTGGCTGGTGCCAAACAAACCACATCCGCAATTCGGCCCTGTACCATCATTACCTCCTGCCGCACCACAGTTTCCGGCTACACCGTTGGCAGCCGCAGAGCCTGCCCACCGGCTACCTACACCTCCGTTTCCTCCACCGGTAGCCCCGCCAACCCCACCTGCGGGCACACATCCTTCATGGCAACCGGGCAATCCGTTTCCTCCGTTGCCGCCAGGTGTACCTACCGGACCCGGTGTTCCACTTGCACCCGGAGTGCCGTTGGCTGAAGTAATATTGCATCTGACAATGTTGTAGTTGCTGCAGGAATTAAGGTAAACCCCGTAAGCGCTGGCTGCCACACCAAGGGGAATATCCATTTCTAAAGTAAGATCCTGCAGGCGGAAGCCCGAAACGCCCACCCCGGTAATAACAGCGGTGCCGTTAGCCGGTGGAGGAAGTACGATAGCATTGTTGCGATGAATAACAGTTGGAGTAGCATTAGTTTTTATCCAGGTTACCGGGTCAAAACCGCCTTCAATAGTTACGTTGTTTACCAGCAGAATTTCGGAAGTAGTGGTATATAGCCCCTGTGCTAGCCAAAGGCGGGTATTGGCACCACCCACTAAACTAAGCCCGTAAGTAAGGCTGGCGGGGTTGGTGCGCGTACCTGCACCGGCCGAACTAGCTCCGGTTGGTGTAACATAAATTACACTGCATTGCTGGGCAATGGCCGAGGCCGAAATAGCAAGAAAAAAAACAACACCCGAAAGTGTTTTGTAAAATTTTGTCATCATAAACTTTTTATAAGCGGCAATAAAAGTAAAAAATCAGGGTAAAGTTTCAAGAGTTGTTGTATAGTATGACTGAAGCCCGGAAAGATAGGTTGTAAGCCAGTGCCGAAAAGAAGTAAACACCGGTAAGCTGCAGCATAAAAAAACTCTCTCTGCAGCACACGAGTTGCGGACAAGTGTTTGGATGCCCTGCTCTGCTGCGAGGTCGATGCCTGGAGTCCGTTGGGTGTCCTGCACCGCTGCGAGGTCGATGCCTGGAGCCCGTTGGATGCCCTGCTCCGCTGCGAGGTC
>CAZBPG010000047.1:0-7815 GCA_964493695.1 uncultured Chitinophaga sp.
ATGGGGTAGTGTGAATCTCTATCATTTTCACACGATTAACGACTGAACCAAAAAATACCCTCTTCGGGCATTTTTGCAAGCCGTAAACAAAAAAGCCCATTCGGTTTGTCCGAACGGGCTTTCAATAACTATAGTTGAAATTTATTGCTGAATGTTCACCTTACTTCTCGAAACCAGCCCATCTGCCTTTACTTCCACCACATACATTCCTGCGCTCAGGGTGCTGAGGTTAAGGTGAATCAGGTTAGAGCTTTCCTTTGCCGAGTAAACCGGGCGGCCCGCAAGGTCAAACAAACTTACTTCTGCATTATTGGCGTAGTCTTTCAGTTCAATTACAAAAGTTCCGTTGTTCGGGTTCGGGTAAATGCGCGCAATGTTATCGGCAGCTACATTTTGTATAGCACTTATAGGCGTAAGCGGACAGGCGTTTACGTTAGTGGTACCGGTGTGCGTTCCTAAAAAGAAAGTATCAATAGCGTACGAATCCCACTGGCTAACGGCAACTGTCCAGTTGGCGTTTCCTTTCTTAACGGCTGCATTTCTTACCAAAGTGTGGTTAACCGTTGAACCGGTGCCTACCGTCCAGCCCGAGGCAGTCGGGTCGAACCCGATAACGCCTATTACATCGAGCGTGTCGGTGCCGTATAACAAAGCAACGGCATCGTTGCCGTTAAAGTTGATGGCACCGCTTAAGGTATCTGCCGTAAGTTTAATCAAACTGTCGGCCTGCGATGCTGCAATAACGTACACACCGCCCGCAGCTACCGAGCCGCTTAAATTAAAAGTGGTGTTCGGGGTGGTGCCTCCGTTAAGATATAGCTGCACTTTGTAACCGCTTAAATCTACCGCAGCGGCAGTAGGGTTATAAATTTCCAGCGCCTTATTGTTCGAAGAACCTTCCATATATTCCGAGAAGAAAAGAGTACCGCAGGTATCTACCGCTACTACTGCCGGTGGGTTGAGCGTGAGCGTAAACACCGAATCAACTCCCACTACCAAACCGGTTGACGCATTAAACAAAGTAAACGTAAGCACATGCGAAGCACCACCGGTGGTATCGTTGGTAATACTAAGCGGCAAGGTGCCTTGTACTGAACCGGAAGGGAAACTAAGTGTTTGAGTGGTATAATTATTTACCCAGGCCGCATTACCGGTAGTCAGTTTCACCTCTACCGTCAACGAATCGGTGTGAAGCAAACTTACAGCGGTATGCAAATTGAAGTTGCCGTTAACCCCTGTAAATGTTCCGCTGGTTGGGGAGAAGGTAACCACCGTATCCTGCGGAGTAACCGCGCAAGGGCTTAAGTTGGTTGGCCCGTTGTGAACACCTAACCGGGTAGTATCCTGTGCCAGTGTATACCACTGCGCAGTATCCCATGTTGATTCGCCCTGCTGAACGGTGCTTTTACGTATAAGTGTATTGTTGGTAGTGTTGGCGGTATCAACCATCCAACCGTTAGCACCGGGGTCCGCTCCCACCACTCCTATCACATCTATGGTATCGGTTCCGTAAATAAGCGCCACGGCATCGTTACCGTTAAAGTTAAGCGCACCGCTTACGGTATCGGCTAAAAGTTTAAAGGCTGAATCGGCCTGGCTGCTGGCCACCACATAAACATCGCCCGCTGCAATAACCGCGTTCAGGTTAAAGTTAGCCCCGGCTGCCGTACTGCCGTTACTGAAAGTGGAAATTTTATATCCGAACAAACTTACCGCCACCGAAGTGGGGTTGTAAATTTCAACTGCTTTTCTGTTTGCTCCGCCCTCTACATACTCCGAAAAAAAGAGTTTGTTGCAAGGCTGCGAAAAAACAAATGCTGTTGCCGCAACAGCCATCATCATTAAGTAGAACTTCTTCATGGTTTTAAATTTTAGAGTTGGCAAATGTATCAGAATAATCAATGGATATATGAGGGAAATGTTAGCTAATTACTAACGGACAACAAGAAATTTACGGTAAGCAGATTTTCCATTCATGGAAATTTTGAGAAGATAATTTCCGTTTGCCAGGTTACTTGTATTTACCGTCCACTGCTGACTGCCCACTGCTAACTTCATTATCTCTGCTCCATAAATATTGAATACAGAAAGACTTGTTTCACTTACATCTGCGGAGAAAATCTCGACATTCAAAACATCGGCAGAAGGATTCGGATAAACGTTCACACCAACATTCAACACCTCATCTTCAACTCCCGAAACAGCACCGCACAGATTTGTTTTTACAAGGCTATCGAAGTTAATGCACGTTGCCCAACCCGGATGGTCAATAAACGGGTTCCGGTTATGCTGAAGAGAACTGATGTATTCGTTTTTCGTGCGCTCAAATTTATCGGGCGGGTCCTGCTGGTTCCACAGTTTTAAAATATTCTGGTCCTGGTCGGTGGCTTCCGATGGCAACTCGTTCAGTCCCCAGCCTCCGTTTAAACCATCGTAGCAAATCATTTCATAAAACATAGCGCGGGCAGCATCGCCTTTGCGGTTGTTCTTGGGTTCAAAAACCGAGTTACCGTTGTTGTCCGTTCCGTATTTGCTCTCACCGTACGTAGAAGCCACATTCAACACAATACCGAGAGGATTATTGGAACGAACCTGATTGGGTGTGCTACGGGTGAACAAAAGATTATAATAGTCCGCGCCTTCTGCATAATTAATCAGGTTGTTCGCCCCGAATTGGGCAGCCGTCTGCATCCAGCTTTTGCAAATGGCGTGCTCCCGGTTATACGCCTGCGCGGTAAAATCGAAAGGGGCGGTGTAAAGCGTAGTTTCGTTACTGTATTCGCAGTTAACGGCCACACGCCCACCGGTGGTATCGCGTTCAAAAACAGCGGGTACAATGTTCGACTTATAGGCCGTATACGCCACCATCGTGTGGCTGTTTATCAAAGTATGAAGGTCGGCTATAAACGTTCCGCTGTTAGAATCAATAGCTGCATAATAAGAACCGGCATTGCTAACCGGAGTGGTTACAGAACCGGCAAGCGGACTAACCTGACGGTAGTTGATTTGATTACCGGTGCCGTTGTACGCAAACACCTTAAAATTATAGGTAGTGTTCTCCAACACCTCGCGTACGCTGTGGATGTTGTTTCCGCCCGCATACATTACCTTGCAGGTAGAAAGCCCCTGCCCTTTTTCGTAAGTGGTGCCGTCTGCCGGAACATCTGTAATGTTTTTATCGCTTTTTAAAATCAAATAGCCATCGGCAGTTGTAGTGGTAAAACTCATTACCAAACTATATGGTTTTAAAGCAGCAAACAGCAAAGCTGTTGGTTGCGCTGCCGGTTCAATTGCCTGACCGGATGAGAAAATAAGAAAATGAGAAAATGAGAAAATGAAGAATATCCTTCTAATCCATTTATGTGCTATACCGGTTAGTTGCATTTACTGTATTTGTACTGCATTTTCAAATTATCAAATTTCCGGATCATCAAATTACATTCACTTCACTTCTTTCAGCATTACACAGTAAGTAGGAAAGTGGTCGCTGTAACCTCCATTGTAAATTACGCCATCATAGGTCCGCATTGGGTAGCCTTTATACTTACCGGTTTTAGTCACCATAAAGTTACGGTTAAAGATATGTGCTTTGCCGAAGAAAAAACCGGGTTGCTCTTTCTTTAAAAATCCACTCGATAAAATAATCTGGTCAAAAAGATTCCACGAATCCTGATACGCCAACGTGCCTATTCCTTTTTTCAGAAAATCTGCCCAGGGGTTATAAAGGCCGCCATCTTTTACATCGGCAATTTTTCCTTTCGCACCTAAAACTTCTGCCACGCTCGGGCTTGTGGGGTCATCATTTAAATCGCCCATTACAATTACTTTGGTGTTCGGGTCAATGCTCATCAGCGAGTCAATCACACGTTTGCTCACGGCTGCTGCCGAAGCGCGTGCCGGTGCACTCGCCTCTTCTCCTCCCCTTCGCGATGGCCAGTGATTGACAAACACGTGAATCATTTCGCCATCATACAAGCCGCTTACCCAAAGCACATCGCGCGTGTAATGCAGCGAACCATCGGCATTTGCCATTCGTACAAACAAAGGTTCGCTGTGTTTAACCCGGAAATATTTGGGGTTATATATCAAGGCAGGGTCTATACTCCGCTCATCCGGTCCCTCATAGTGAACAATTTTTAAATGCCGGTTCGCAAACTCCGGTTGCGCGGTTAAATCTTCCAGCACTTTGGTGTTTTCAATCTCCGCCACTCCCACCATCGAAAAACCATCCGGTGTAACCTCCGTTCCAATTTGCGAAAGCACTTCTGTCAGTTTCCTGATTTTATCCTGATAAACTTTAGCGGTGTATTGATTCGCCCCTGCAGGGGTAAAGTCTTCGTCATTCTTATCGGGGTCATTAATGGTATCAAAAAGGTTTTCGAGATTGTAGAAAGCAATCACCCCTACTTTGTATTTCTTTTCCTGCGAAAAGGAAACCAGAAACAGGAAACAGAAAGCACTGACAAGAAATTTTTTCATTGTAATAATTTGGGAAGGCGAAAGTATCAGAAATCCTCTCTTAGTAAATTAAGAGAAGTTAATCATCCTGCAGCAGGAATCAGTTGGCAAAAACGTAGCGGATAATGTTGGCACCCATCTTCAGGGCTTTCTCCCGGGCTTCGTTGGTGTCCTTGTGCACACTCTGGTCTTCCCATCCATCGCCCAAATCACATTCATAGGTATAAAGCACCACTAATCTTCCTTCGTAAAACAAGCCAAATGCCTGTGGCGATGTGCCGTCATGTTCATGCACTTTCGGAAGACCGTTGGTAAAATCAAACTTTTGATGGAACACCGGATGAGAAAAAGGCAACTCTACCAGTTTACTTCCGGCAAACAGCTTCTCCAACTGCGGACGGATGAATTTATCCATGCCATAGTTATCATCGGCATGCAGAAAGCCCCCGCCAATCAAATACGACCGTAGATTATCTAACTCCTGCTCGTTAAATACCACATTACCGTGACCGGTCATGTGCACGAACGGATAGTTAAACAACTCTACACTTCCCACTTCCACTGTAGGAATATCCGTTTCAATGTTCATTCGCAGGTTTTGGTTGCAGTACTTGGCAAGATTGGGAAGCGAAGTGGGATTGGCATACCAGTCTCCACCGCCATTGTATTTCAGCAAAGCAATCTTCAGCGGCTTATTAACCGGTGTAAACGAAATGGCAAGAAAGAAGATGGAAAAGAGAAAGACACTTTTTTTCATGAAGAACAAAGCTACTTTTCGTTTGCGAGATTAAAAATACTTGCCGCAAATACTCCGGCAGTTTCTAAACGCAACCGGCTTTTGCCAAGCGAAACTGTTTGAAATTCGTTCTTCTCTGCCAGTAATACTTCTGCTTTCGTAAAATCTCCCTCCGGGCCGATCATCACTACTGCATCAAATCCTCCGTGGTACGCATTTTTTAAGTGAATGGATTTTTCATCACAATAGGCTATATATTTCCTCTTCCCCGAATTCACCGAAGAAACAAAATCTTCCAGCTTCGTCATGGCATTCAACTTCGGAATAGTCAGTTTAATGCTTTGCTTGCATGCACCGAGAAGAATTTTTTCGATTCTGTCTAACCGCAATTCTTTTCGCTCAGAGTGTTTGCAAAGTAATGGGATAATTTCTGTCACACCAATCTCCGTTACCTTTTCAGCAAACCATTCAAAGCGTTCTATATTTTTAGGTGGAGCAATAGCTAAGTGAAGCTTAGGCTGATTGTTTTCTTCGGCTTGCATTAACCGCACTACATGAACCGTAACATCTTTCTTACTGATGTTTTCAATCCGCGCATCGAACAGGTTTCCTGCACCATCGAAAACATACAACTCCTCTCCTTCGCGTTTACGCAGCACCGTAGCCACATGACGCGACTCTGTTTCATCTAACTCGCAGTACTCGTTTAACACGGCACCCGGGCAATAGAAAATATTCATGCCGCAAATTGAAAAGAAAAAACTTAAGGAAGCAGAAGAAATTAAAACATCACCGGACAGTGACCGGGACGCGGCTTTTTGCGCGCACAGCCCTGATACATCAGGGAAACCTCCGGTGCACCTATGGATTTAGAAGCAACCATCAGCTTAGATACGTTGATATCGTAACTTAAGCCGGCACTGAATCCTTTAACATCAAATCTAGCATGAACAATAACAGCATCTAACAAGCCGCGATATTGAACTCCCAAATGCAATGCAGTGGTGCTTCTCTTAGAGTCATTACCAAGAGCTGTTTTAAAGTTGCACCCCAGGTTAAACTGGTATGCGGGTCCTTGAACCCACACTAAAAAGTTAGGCATTACCGATAAACGTGCACCTACAGGAATGGAGGCACCGCCATGAACGGTTACCTTCATATTCAATCGCTGGTTACCGGTTGTGCTTGCATTCTGTCCGCTTGGATAAAATGAAATTCTTGGCTGATTAATGTGATTCAAAGCAAAGCCGAAATAGACATTACTTTCCTTTTTTGTCATAGCACTATACAACAAACCGATTCCCGCATCGCCAAACAATACTCTGTTTCTGCCAAAGTTTTCTCTCGTGCCATTCGGGTCAACCGTGCCGTTGGCAGGGTCATACTGCGAATCGAAAGTTGCTTTAGAAGCATTTATACTGCGGTGATTGAAGCCTCCCTGAATACCTGCAGAAATCTGCATAGTTCCTTTGCGGTTCAGCATAAAGTGGTAAGCAAACGAAAGGTCAACACGGTTTGAATTGAAGTTAATATCACCTGCCTGGTCAGAGAAGAACGAAATTCCCAGACCGGCAAAGCTGTTATACTTGGTAATTCTGCCAACCGACATATCAGCACCTCCTGCAAATGTGCGATAAGTGTTACCGGTGGAAACTGTCATCCACTGTGTTCTGAAGTTTGCGTAAATGCGGTAGTCGCAGGTGTTCATGCCGGCTAACGCAGGATTAAGCGCAAGCGGTGAAGAATTGTATTGTGAGAAATGAATATCCTGCGAATTCGCATTCGTAAAACACAATACAATACTTGTAACAAAGATTGCCTTTTGTAAATATTTTATCATGGTTCCTTCCTTTATCTTACCAGTGTAACATTGCCACTTCCTTTAATGATCTCGTGGTTGATACACTCAATTTCGTATGTATAAACGAATACTGCCGGATTTAGTTTCTCTCCGCTTTTGTCTGTTCCATCCCATCCCCACAGGGTTTCGTTAGCCGCACCGTTCAATGATTCATAAACCAGCTTACCCCACCGGTCAAAAATTCTGAAGTAATTAACCCGTGTTGCGGCAATACCTCTAATCATAAACATATCGTTAATTCCGTCACCGTTAGGGGTGAAGGTGTTTGGAAGATACACAATACTCTCGTCACATGAATTCAAAACTGTTATAGTAACGCATGCTGTATCAAAACAACTTACCTGATTCACCCCATAATAAATGGTGGCGCAATAAGTAGTGGTTTGTGTTGGCTTTGCCACCGGATTAAAACAATTGCGGCAATCTAATGTAGCATCAGGCGCCCAAATGATGCTGTCAATCGGAGCCGGAATCTGTGAGGTTAAATTTGAACTCAATCCCAGTATTATTTGCTGAGGGGTTGCGTTTACTTCTAATGGAATCGGTTGAATGACCTGAATTGCGAAGGTGTCATTATCGGAATTACAAACACCGTTTACTGCGCTAATGATATAACCAATATTGCCAAGCGGAGTTACAGTGACTATAGGCGAGTAAGGATCACTTATCCAAACGTTTGGTGCCCACACAATGTTATCGAACACCCCGCTTACATGGTAGTCAACGGAAGTTCCTAAGCAAACAGTAGTATCACCCGGAT
>CAZBPG010000047.1:7825-27351 GCA_964493695.1 uncultured Chitinophaga sp.
AACCAATAACTGCGAGAGCGAATCGGTTAACACCGTTTTTAAAATTGTATCCAAACAACCATTCAAATCATGAACCACTAACTGCACATCATGTAAGCCAGGCGGAAAAAGGAAAGTAGTATTGCAATTGTAATCTATTACAGGAGAAGGGGCTCCCACCCAAAGCAGCCAAATACACAAATCGATGGCACCATCACCATTTACAGAAGTACTGGCTAATGGCATGTCAGAATCTTCACACGTAGTTGCCCAACTGAAATTTGCCTGCGGAATCTCATTGACAGTAACCTCTGTAAACGCAGTATCCTTACAAAGATTTTGATCCTCCACAGCTAACATAACACTGTACGTTGCCATAAAAGGAGGAGTAAAAAGATGACAAGGAGGGGTTGTTCCTGAGTAACCGCCCTGATTGGTTCCAAAATCCCATGTCCAGTTTTGTATTGTAGTAACACTTGTAGAAAAATCAGAAAAACAAACCTGCTCATTGCTGCATACAATGGTATCATTCAGTGAAAATGCCGCCATTGGCTGCGGGAAAATGGTAATAGGTCGTGTTGTAGTATCCATACAACCGTGATTGTCAATAGCCGTTTCCAAAATGTCATAAATCCCCGGAAGTAAATATCTATAGCATACATTTTGCCCGTGCAAACTACCTCCATCACCAAAATCGAATTGCCAGTTCACCAGCGTACCGTTGATGCTTACAGAAGCATCTGTGACACATACACTATCCACCAGACAGGAAGCAGGACTTACACTAAAATCTGCAACCACATTTCCTACAGTAGCGTTTAACGTATCAACACCAAAACAACCGAATGTATCAGTAACTGTAAGAACGAAACTAGTATCCTGAAAAATAAGAGTTGTAGGGTTACAAATAACAGAATTAGAAACAAGGTTAGGCGGTGACCATAAGCAGGTTGCACCTCCGCTACCATTGAGCTGAACTTGAGTTCCATAACAGAAAACTGTATCCGGCCCCGCATCAGCAATAGGCTTGGAAATAACTCTGATTACAAACCCGCTATCGCAATCGCCACATCCAATACTATCATACAAACACAAGTGAACAGTGAAATGGCCTCCTGCCATGTATGTATGACATGGGTCAGGACCAGAAACACTATCGGTTGTCCCATCGCCAAAATCCCAATACCAAAACTGTGGTCCGGTAACGGAGTCAACATATGATGTGTCATGAAAACAGGTAGAAGTTTCAGCACACATCAAAGAGTCATCGGCATAGAAACCCGCAATCGGGAATTTCGGGATTACCACAACACTTGTACTAACTATTGAATCATAACAGCCGAAGTTGCTGGTAACTCTGAAAGTTACAGGGAAGGTTCCGGGTTGAGAATAATAATGTGTGGGAGTTGAATCTGTACTCGGGGTGGGGTCAAAAGGGTCTCCGAAATCCCAAGACCAAGAAGTATTATAAGAAATGTTTGGTGGCAGGGTAAATGTAGTTGCATCAAAAAAATTAACTGTGCCGGCTAAACAAATACCGTAGTTATTGAAAGCAATATTCACTACAGGTGAATCTACATAAAGAGTTGAGTCATTATATAGAACATGGCATCCGGAGGCATCACCAAAAGTAACTTGCGGCAAACATGAATCTGTCAAACAATATGGAATACGGTAGTTAAACACGGCTGGGTTAAGGTCTGTTCCTACCGGGGAAATCGGGTTCTCAATAGTGAATCCTTGGTTACAGCCATAAACAAAAGTTAACTCTGTTGCCTTGATAGCCGAAATAACAAAATCAACGGAATCTTTGCAAGAGCAGATTCCCATTGGAGAATGGCCAATGCTTCCGTAGGGTCCATCAACTATAACAGTATCTATGTGAACAGTATCTCGACAACCATTGTCGGTAACTACAGACAGATTAACGGAATACACTCCAGGGAAACCATAAAAATCACACGGATTTATTTCGAGGTATTCTCCATTACCAAAGTCCCAAGTATAAATATCGGTTAATTCATCTACCCACTGCGATGTATTGGTGGCACAAACAGCCAATGGTGGACAAGTAGCAAAAGTATCTGATAAAAATCCGGATAAAATAGGGTCATGTACGTGCATAGTTACAGTATCTGCCCTGTTACATGTTCCTCCTGATACATGATATATGAATGGAAAATCGCCTGCCGTGTTATATGTTAAATTTGGAGGACTATGTCCGTTAAAGGTTGGAAGATTGCTTCCGGGAAACTCCCAAGTTTCAGTTAACGCAACCCCGCTGGTTGTAGTATTGATTACCGAAACCGTACTTCCTGGGCAAACATTAGTATCAACACTCCAATAAGTATATACAGGTGTTCCTACTGTTACAATTTTTGTTTTTGTTGCAACACATCCCATCGAATTTGTTACAGTTAGCATTACCGAATGTGGCCCTACAGGGAAAAGCCTCACCGGATACTGTTCATGTGTGGTATCACCACCTCCAAAGTCCCACCTCCAATCTACAATTGTATCGCAGCCCGTAATACCATTACCTCCGTTTGCAAAAGAATAAAAGTGGAATGAGTCAGGCAAACATACATCTATGGGTGTAAAATCTACCGTTAACGAACAAATCCGCCTGTGTATAATTACAGTATCCTTACATCCGCCAGGCGCAATGTAAAGCATCGCTATATCTGCTTCTCCAGCCTGAAAACTAAATGTGGTGCTTGTTCCTGTCACGCACATAAAAGCGCAGGGGTTCTGTATGCCATCGGAGAGGTTAAGATCCCAATTAGTCGTTCCTGAACTGGCTCCTGCCGTTGTATTCGTAAAAACCACATAATTCAATCCATTACAACCTTCTACCAATGATGGTGTAGCAGTAGCGTTGGCACTACCACATGCTGTTTGAATGGACTTGCGTACTTCATGAATACAATGTGTTGAATCATTATACGCAGTTAAAGTCACATCACAAGTATCGCAATGAGGAAGAATTATACAAGGTGAAAAGGTATTAAAGGTGTCAGGGGCGCAACTAAAACCCCAATGGTATCTTGTAGCTCCTAAAGAGCCGTTAGTCAGGCAAACTGTATCTCCTGAGAGACAACTGGTACTACTGGTAAAATTTGCTGAAGGGGGATAAACCGTTATATGTGCTGTGTAAATAGAATCACTTTCACAACTATCTAAAACCGGTACAATCCATGCGTCAAAATCACCAAAACTCTGATAAATATGTACGATAGGAGATTCGTTGAAATAAGTTGTTGCGGAAGGATCTGACTCATCGCCAAAGTGAACGATAAACCTGTTTGCATTACAATTCGGTCCTGTAAAACTAAAGATTACGGAATCCTGCTCAAAACACATGGAATCTGGTCCAAAAGAAAAGTCACAAACAGGAGGGACTCCAATACAAAGCCCTGCAGTATCCCAAGCTGTAGTTACGCAGCCGGTACTTGTTGTTAGCTGCAGTTTAAAATCATAACAGCCAGGTTGTGTAAAGTTGTTCGCAATAGCTGATCCTTGGCGCGGGTTCGGAAGCCAACCCGGAGTAGTTGTATTATGAAAATAACACCACCAGGTATAGTTAGAAATAAAATAAGGTGCTCCGACAGGCACACTTGAAATACTTTGCGGAACTGCAAATACAGGGGCGCAACCCGGATTGCTGCTAACCAAAATAAATGGAGTCACTGTATCTATGACAATATAATTAGTTTTCTTTAATAACTTAAAGCAGCCGTTTGTTGAGGTAACAGATAATGAAACATCTCTTTTACCCAATCCCAAATAACAAACTTGCGGAGGAGTTAATAATACTGAATTTAATGGTACTGCACCTGCTCCAAAATTCCATTGGTAGGTGCTTCCAGGCGGGGCAGTAGAACAGTTGGTAAAATTAATACACATATTTGGTTGACAACTAAACGAATCATCCGCAAAAAAACATGGAGTTGGATTCTGCTTTAAATTAAATGCGTTAGGCAACACTAAGGAATCTGTACAACCTGAGCCATAACTTCCAATCAATGTTACTTGGTAATTGCCCATGTTAGATAAAGGTACACATACATCATCTCCTGTGAATGGACCGAGGTTAACCAAGGGGTTTCCTCCCCTTACCCGCCAAACAGGATTAGGCAAAAAGGGTGTGCTTGTGTTATGTAAACATAGTAGCCCGGCCTGGCCAGAATCAACGCAAAGTGATGCGGTATCTTGTGTAAAAGATAATTGAGGTGCGGCAAACACGCAGATGAAGTTGTCGCGAACTAAAGAATCTGAGCATCCTGCCAGATTAGAAACTACTAGCTTTATTTGGTAACAGTTCAATGCAGCTGGAAAAGTATTCGTAAAATTTACTGAGCTACTACTTTGCTGTTGCACTCCATTCACATACCATGAATATGTAAAACCTGGGCCGTTGTTGGTAGCTACAAAATTAGATGTCAAGCTATTTACACAAACTCCCGAAGAAACATCAACAGTAAAGTTAGCCACCGGTTTGGGCAAAACACAAACAGCATTTGTCAGTTTTTGAGTACCAACACAACCACAACTATTTCGCAGGACTATATTGATGTTATAGCATTGGGGATTACAGAAAGTAGTATAAGGATGATTAACGGTGGTTACCGGACCCGGAAAAATATCAATATTTCCGCAACCCCATTGAATCTGTGTCTGGTCAATGACCCCGCAACCACTCGAATTTGTATAGCTAAGATTCACCGTCTGGGGGGCACAAAATGAAGTAGGCGATACTACAGGGGTTACTACACGAGGAGTATCGGAAACAATAATGTTTGGTACTGCATATGTGCATAACTGACCTAACGAGTTTTGAGATACCATTGTTAACGTATAACAACCAGGGGTTAAAGGTACATAAGAAAAGGTGGTGCTAAGTCCTGAAGAGTTAAAAACGGAGGTACCAGTACAAGTGGTAAGTGTCCATGTTCGTTGTGTAACAGGAGGTACTGCGGCTGTATCGTTTGCCGTAGCAAGAATTGGCAAAGGAATACATCCCGAATCCTGAACCAGGTTGAAACTACATGTTTGGCTGAAAGAGTTAACGGCCCAAATCAAATGAAAAAATAAAAAGAATCCCGTTCGTAGCAGTTTTTTCAAGTCAAACATATTTTTCATCAGGTTGAAAAATTTCAACATTACACATCCCCACTAAAATAGAGTAAAAAACAATTACTTACGTTGCAACGTACAACTACAATTTTTCAACCCCGTGTAAACATAAGTAATTGGCGCTTAAAATGGAATCAACAAATGAGTGTAGATAGATATTGTCAATAAGATAGATTGAACTTAAGAGACTCCTTTACATTTGAAACATCATGAACTACGGCATTGCCATCTTAAGTATCATTCCGCTCCGGAAAGAGCCTTCGCACAGGAGCGAAATGGTAACGCAGTTACTTTTCGGTGAGACGTATGAAATTACCAAGGAACAAAACAACTGGTTGTTGATAAAATGTGATGATGATAACTACGAAGGGTGGATAGATAAAAGCCAGCACCATCCGTTAACGGAAAAGGACTACAGCAACATCAGCGGAAACAATTCAGGGCTCTCGCTCGAGTTGGTAAACAGCGCGGCATCGGGTTATCATTCTATACCGGTGGTTTGCGGCAGCAACCTTCCGTTTTTTGACGGCATGAATTTTAAGATTGGTAAAGAGAAATTCATTTACAACGGACAGGCAATTCAAAGCGAGGCGAAAAATATGGCATTGCTCGAGAGAGTTGCCATGCGCTACCTCAACGCACCGTATTTATGGGGCGGACGCTCTCCTTTCGGAATTGATTGCTCCGGATTCACCCAGGTAGTTTACAAGTTCACCGGTGTAAAGCTTTTGCGCGATGCCTACCAGCAGGCGGAGCAGGGCACGGTGGTGAATTTTGTGGAAGAAACCCAACCGGGCGACCTGGCCTTTTTCAGTAACGAGGCGGGCAAAATTATTCATGTGGGCATTATCCTGAAAGACCACCGCATTATTCATTCCTCCGGTAAGGTGCGGATTGATAAGATTGACCACTTCGGTATTCATAATGCTGAGATCAAGAAATACTCACACCAACTAAAGGTGATTAAACGCGTTTTTTAATGAAGCAGAAGATAGCTGTACTTACCGGTGCAGGAATAAGTGCCGAAAGCGGCATTAAAACATTCCGCGATTCGAATGGTTTGTGGGAAGAGCACCGGGTAGAGGATGTAGCCTCACCGGAAGGTTGGGCGCGAGACAAAAACTTAGTGCTTGATTTCTACAACCAACGGAGGCGGCAATTGCTGCAATGCCAGCCCAACCGCGCCCATATTGCTTTAGCAGAATTAGAACAGAAGTATGAAGTAACCATCGTTACTCAAAACGTAGATGACCTGCATGAACGCGGTGGCTCCACCAACATCATTCACCTGCATGGTGAATTGCTGAAGATGCGAAGCTCTTTGAATGAAAATTCAGTTTACGATTGCACCGGTGACATTTTGTTGGGCGATAAATGCGAAAGAGACTCGCAGCTTCGTCCGCGTATTGTGTGGTTTGGAGAAGCGGTGCCGAAGATTGAAGATGCCGCTCGGGTGGTTCGCGAGGCAGACCTGCTTATTGTTATCGGAACTTCACTGGTGGTTTATCCGGCAGCCGGTTTAATCAATTACTCGAAATACGAGATTCCGAAATGGCTGATTGACCCGAATAACATGGACCTGCCGCGTATACCAAATTTGAAATTCATCAATGAGAAAGCCACCGTGGGTGTAGATTACTTAGTAAAACTTCTGCTGGCGGATGCTTAAAGCTGCTTACCAAAAATACCAACTGCATTTTATACAACCGGTGCTTACTTCGCGCGGATTAATGACCGAGAAGAACGGTTATTTCATTACCATAAACAACGGCACGCACACCGGTGTGGGCGAGTGCAGTTATATCGAAGGCCTGAGTGCCGATGATTTGCCGAATTACGAAAGCCCCCTGCGCACCCTCTGTAATTTTATTACCAACGAACACCCGGACTTGAAACTCTTTCCCTCTATACGCTTCGGGTTAGAGACGGCTTTGCTCGATTTGGAAACCGGTGGCAAAAAAATTCTGTTTGAAAGTTACTTCACCAAAAACAAAAAACAGATACCGGTGAACGGTTTGGTATGGATGGGCAAACACGATTTTATGCTGCAGCAGATCAAGCAGAAACTGGCCGATGGCTTCCACTGCATCAAGATAAAAGTTGGCGCTATTAAGTTTGAGGAAGAGGTTTCGCTCCTGAGTTTTATCCGCAAAAAGTTTCCGGCAGATGTGGTGGAGATTCGCTTAGATGCCAACGGTGCTTTCTCTTTCAGTGATGTGTTTAAAAAGCTCGACCAGCTCGCGCAGTTTCAGATTCATTCCATTGAACAACCTATAAAAGCAAAGCAATTTGAGTATATGAAAAACGTTTGCGCCCGATCGCCCATACCGGTGGCGCTGGATGAAGAACTGATTGGCATTTACGGCAGTGTGCAGGACGATATGCTCGATATGATTAAGCCCGCTTACATTATTCTTAAGCCGAGTTTACTGGGCGGCTTTAAGGTGTGCGATGAGTGGATTGCCAAAGCAGAAGTGCGGAATATTAAGTGGTGGGCCACTTCTGCCCTGGAGTCGAACATTGGGTTGAATGCGATTGCACAATGGGTGTTTACCAAAAAAAATCCGATGGTGCAGGGGTTGGGCACCGGTTCGCTTTATTCCGATAACATCTCCTCTCCTCTTTATATCAGCAACGGAATGCTGGGTTATAATCCGAAGCTGGTTTGGGAAGAGAGTTTCTAATTGTAAATTGCCTTATGTTTTGTATTCATTTTTCTTCTCTTACGCATATATCGATAATAGAATTTGCCGCGCAAAAACTACATACCGAACTCCCGGATTGGGAGAGAGACATCTGGAAGTTTCTGGACGATTGGTTTAATCCCGGTATCCGGTCGGTTAAAGTATTTACCTCGGGCTCTACCGGTGCACCTAAACCAATTGAACACAGCCGGCAAGCCATGCTGCACAGCGCACGAATGACCTGCAATGCCCTGCAATTACAGAAAGGCGACAACGCCCTGCTTTGTTTACCGGTTACCAAAATTGCCGGTATGATGATGCTGGTGCGCAGCCTGCACGTAGGGCTTAATCTTTATTGCATAGAACCTTCCGCCACTCCGCTGAAAGGTATTCCCGCTGAGTTACCGCTTGCTTTTGCCGCCTTTACACCCATGCAACTGCACAGCGCAAAAAACGACTATCCGCAGTTTCTGAAAGCAGAAGCCATCCGGAAAATTATACTGGGCGGTGAACCGGTGAGTGCCGAGGTGCTGTCCATCGTGCGCAAGTTTACCAACGATGTTTACGCCACCTTCGGTATGACGGAAACCATCAGCCACATTGCCCTCAAAAAACTGAACGGCACCGGTGCGGATGAACATTTTAAACTTTTGCCCGGCATTAAAATAGCTACCGGTGAAGACAGCCGCCTGATAATTAAAGCACCGGAACCGGGACAGCCGGATTTAGTCACTAACGATATGGTGCGCATCGTGTCTGAAAATGAGTTTGACTGGCTGGGCCGCACCGATAACGTAATTAACACCGGTGGCGTAAAAATTTACCCCGAAGAAATAGAACAGCAGTTGCAGAAGCACATACACCCCGCGTATTTTATAGCTGCCCTGCCAGATGAACGCACCGGCGAGCAACTGGTGCTCGCCATTGAAATGGAGGCCCTGAGCGAAAGCGATAAGCGGGAACTGAATGAGATATTTGCTCCCTTCCCTAAACTACATCGCCCCAAAAAGGTGTTGCTTTTCCGGCAGTTTGAGCGCACGCCTAACCGTAAGGTATTGCGGAAAGAAACCCTGCAGAATTCCTTTGAAACTTACCTGATACCGGAATAACACAGCAACGCTCGTTTTGCTGTAAAGCACTTCCCGCCTGTTAAATTAACCAAAAGGAGCTGATACTAATAAAGTATTACACCGTGCATCTTGCATAACGGAGCGGCAAAAATCAGAAAGGTACTTCAGGTGCTTAACAGCGAAACCCCCGAAGCCTTAAGTGAATGGGGCTTTGATGTAGTAGTGCGCGTGGCTAAAAACCCTAAGCGCAGAAAAAAGAAGTAAGTTAAGCCGGCTGTTCAAGTCCTTCTCCTTCGGAGAAGGATTCAGGATGAGGTGGTATTTAAAACGCCACCACACAATCATCCTGTTCTACCATCACACCGGCAGTCAGATGAACTTTTTTAACCGTACCGGCCACCGGTGCGGTAATGGTGCTTTCCATCTTCATGGCTTCTATAACAAACAGCGGCTGGTTTTTCACCACCTTGTCGCCTTCGTTTACATATACGTTGATGAGTTTACCCTGTAACGGTGCACCTATCTCACCGGTACCGGATGCTTTATAGTGTTCCAGTTTCTGCACTTTAACCGTCCGGTCGCGTACACTCACCGAGCGGGTTTGCCCGTTAATTTTAAAGAACACATCGCGCATGCCGTCCTCGTTCGGTTCGCTCATATACATAAAGCGAATCAGCAGGTTTTTACCGGGCTCGAGCGTTACAATAATTTCCTCGTTAGGCTTCATGGGGTAATAAAACGAAGGTGTGGGAAGCATGGAGATGTCGCCAAAGTTTTTGCGGAAGTGATAGTATTCATCAAACACCTTCGGATACATTTTCATCGAAAGAAAATCTTCCAGCGTTTGCTTCTCGTCATATTTATTGCGGAAGGCCGAAAGCTCGCGGTCGAAATCCGTAGCACCCAAATGCTTGTTCGGCTTATCGGTGTAAGGCAATTCATCTTTCAGGATAATTTTTTGAAGTTCCTTCGGAAAGCCACCGTAAGGCTGTCCTAAGTCTCCGCGAAACAATTGCTTCACCGAATCAGGAAACGAAAGCGTATCGCCTTTCTTAAAAATGTCCTCCGGTGTAAGATTGTTCGAAGTCATAAACAAAGCCATGTCACCAACAACTTTCGAAGAAGGCGTAACCTTCACCACATCACCAAAGAGTTGGTTCACCACTTCATAGTTATGCTTAATGGTTTCAAACTTATCCTCTAAACCAAGTGAACGTGCCTGCGGCAATAAATTAGAATACTGCCCACCGGGTATTTCATGCGCATACACTTCGGCAGTACCGGCTTTCAGTTCGCTTTCAAACGGATAGTAATACTCGCGCACCACTTCAAAATAATTCGAATACGCATTCAGCGATTTTAAGTCCACCGGGTTCTCGCGCTCATGCCCCTGCATCATCGCTACAATAGAATTGAAGTTTGGTTGAGAAGTCAAACCGCTCATAGAAGCCAGTGCCACATCAATAGCATCCACACCGGCTTCAATAGCTTTCAGGTAAGTAGCGGTTTGAATAGAGGAAGTATCATGCGTATGCAGGTGAATGGGAATGCTGATGTGTCGCTTCAATCCGCTAATGAGCAGTTGCGCAGCATAAGGCTTCAGCAGGCCCGCCATATCTTTTATGCAAAGAATGTGTGCGCCCTCTCCTTCCAGTTGTTTCGCCAGCTCCACATAATATTTCAAACTGAATTTCTGACGCTCCGGATTAGTGATGTCACCGGTGTAGCAAATACAGGCTTCGGCAATCGAGTTGGTTTTTTCGCGCACCGTTTTAATACTCATCTTCATGCCCTCCACCCAGTTCAGCGAATCGAAAATGCGGAAGATGTCAATGCCGTTTTCGGCACTCTTCTCAATAAATTTTGCAACAAGGTTATCCGGATAAGCCGCATAACCCACCGCATTGCTTCCACGAAACAACATTTGCAAAAGAATATTCGGTACCGCTTTACGCAGCAAGTGCAAACGCTCCCACGGGTCCTCGTGCAGAAAGCGCATACACACATCAAACGTAGCACCGCCCCATACTTCCATAGAGAATACCTCGGGATGATTCTTCGCAAAGCCGGAAGCAACAGAGAGCATATCGTTATTGCGCAACCGGGTGGCAAAAAGCGATTGGTGTGCATCGCGGAAAGTAGTGTCGGTGTAGTGAATCTTTTTGTCCGAGGCAAGACGCTTAATAAATTCTTCGCGTCCTAACTCGTTCAGCAAATCTTTCGAACCCTTAGGGTAACCATCAATGGTCAATGGTCTATGGTCAATGGTCGGTATTACCGGTGTCCTGAATTTCTTCTCTGCATCAAAAGCCTTAATGTCGGGGTGACCGTTCACTTTCAACTCTGCCAGATACTTCACCAGTTTAGTGCCACGGTCTTTGTCGTGTCCCCATTTAGGAATCAGCAATTGTGGGTTCTTCGGAATAAAACCAACGTTTGCTTTACCACTCTGGAACTCCTCATTCTCCATCACGTTCACCAGAAAAGGAATATTGGTTTTCACCCCACGAATACGAAATTCCTGGAGCGTCCGGTCCATACGTTTCGTTGCTCCTTTTAAAGTCCGGCTCCATGCCGAAACCTTCACCAGCATCGAATCGAAGAAGGGAGAAATTTTTACACCGCTGTACGAACTGCCTTCATCTAACCGGATACCAAAGCCACCGGCATTGCGGTAAGCCACTATAGTACCGTAGTCTGGTTTAAAATCGTTCTCCGGGTCTTCAGTAGTAACCCGGCATTGAATAGCAAAACCGTTGCACTTCACATCATCCTGCGAGTGCAGAAAGATTTGCGAGTGCGTTAATTCGCAACCCGATGCAATAAGAATTTGAGAGCGCACAATATCTATACCGGTTATCTCTTCGGTAATAGTATGCTCTACCTGTATGCGGGGATTAACTTCGATAAAGAAAATATTCTCGTCTTTGTCAACGAGAAACTCTACCGTTCCGGCATTATTGTATTGCACATGCTTGGCAATAGCTATGGCATAAGCAAAAAGCTTTTCGCGTGTTTCCTGTTTAAGAATACTGGGGGCTACTTCAATCACCTTCTGAAACCTGCGCTGCACACTGCAATCGCGTTCGTACAGGTGAACAATGTTTCCGTAGTTATCGCCCAGTAGCTGTACTTCAATATGCTTAGGATCCTCTACAAACTTTTCAATAAACACCGTATCGTCACCGAAAGATTTCTTCGCTTCGTTCTTAGCCTCTGTAAACGAATTGCTCATCTCCTCTTCGCTTCGTACCACACGCATCCCTCTCCCACCACCACCGGCAGCGGCTTTCAACATCACCGGATACCCAATGCGGGCGCCTTCGCTCATTGCATCGCTCAACCTTTGTAAATTGATATTACTGTCGGGTATGAGCGGTACCTTTACTTCTCGTGCTACTTTCTTCGCAGCAACTTTATCGCCCAGCCTTTCCATCACATCCGGTCGCGGTCCAACAAAGGTTATCCCTTCCTCAGCACAACGCTTTGCCAACAATACATTCTCCGAAAGAAAACCATAACCGGGATGAATGGCATCTACTCCGTTAAGTTTCGCCACCTTAATTATCTCTTCAATATCCAGATATGGCTTTAGCGGCTCGGAGTTAACGCCAATCTGATAGCTCTCATCCGCTTTATAACGGTGAAGGGAATACCGGTCTTCGAAAGTGTAAACAGCTACGGTAGAAATCTTCAACTCTGCTGCCGCACGAAGAATACGGATAGCAATCTCACCACGGTTGGCAACAAGCAGCTTTTTAAATTTTTGTGTGGGCATAAGCAGAGATTCAATGATGAATTATTAATCGCTAAAGTAGAAGTAGAATCGAAAATGCCTCAATTTAAGACACTGTAAAAATAATTGTTGATATCATTTTTTTTATTTCCTTTGAAGTTCGCTGACTTGTTTGCGCAATGAAGCATGTTGTTCTTTTTATTTCAGTAAATTGTATTTATTCTTCTGTTAGTATACCAAAAACACATTTTAAAAACATCTACTTATGAAAAGAGTTTACGCTGTAATTAAAGACTTAATTTGCTGCGGTTACCAAATTAATTTCAATTCATTTATTAAAGGATATAACAGGCGGGCATTACCCGCCTTAATTATTTGCGCCCTGATGCTGAGCGCACTTGGTTCGGCTCGTGCACAAAATGCTGTAACCGGTCAGACGGAAAAAACCGCAACCGCTTATTCCCCGGCAAAAGAGGGCACTTATCAGTTTATACTTAACTCCAGAAGAGGCGACAGAGAAATAACGTTATCCACTCAACAGTTACTGGTTATCGAAAAATTAAGGAAAGATGATGAAGTAGTTTGTGCGCAATCCACATACTCCGATGATATCAAGGTAAAAATCCTGCCACGGAACATAATCAACAGCCCAAACTTCAAACCGGTGCCATTGAAATACTTTAAAGATGAAGAAAGCTATGAAGAGCATCATAACTTCCGGTACGTAGAATTCCAATAATCAATCTTAAAAACACTCAAGCACTAACTCATTAAATAGTTTACAACCTGACACGTATGAAAAACTTTACAAAAATCTCAGCAACGGTTTTCTTCCTTTATTTTTCATTCGCCAGCCTGTCTGTTTTTGCACAGGTTCCCGGCAATGATCTTATATGCAACGCTACAACTATTTCAGTAGGCCTCGGTTGCGTGCAAGGCACGAACGTAAATGCCACATCAACCGGAAGCCCGGCAGCAGCTACCTGCTGGAATCCTGCCAATACCAGCAACGATGTGTGGTATACTTTTGTGGCTACTACCGTGAACATGACGGTGAGCACCGATTTTTCGGGGCTTACTTTAAATAACTCACAGGTGGCTCTTTACAGTTCATCTAATAATACCTGCAACGGCACGCTTACGCTGGTAGCCTGTGGTGAAAACGGAGGAACCAACGTGACCAACAATTCACTTACTGATATGAGCCTTGTTCCCGGCAACACTTACTTTGTAAGAATAGATGGAAACGGAACTGCCACAGGTACTTTTTGTATAAGTATATATGACACATATACTCCGGGTTCAACTCCTTGCGAAGCACAGCATATTATTCCCAACGCGGCAGCCTGCAACTTGAATGGGTTCGGAATACCTCAGGGCGGAAATTACGTAACCAATTCAACCAACCCTCCTGCTTCTTATGTCGCATTGGGAGTTGATTACGGTGGCTGCGACAACGAAACCAACCAGTTGGGCGTATGGAATGTTTTTACCGGTAACTCTACTAGTGTTACACTAACCAACGAAGTAAATGCTGCTAGAGATTATACCCTGTTTTCAGGTACATGTGATAACCTAACATGGATAAGCTGTGTTTCGGTGCCGGCTAACGGCACAACGGTAATCAGCAACCTAACCATAGGAACCGAGTATTACATGCTGACTACAGTGCAAAATAGCGCAACAACAACGAATTTCAGAACTGACTTTTGCCTTTCTAATTCCGTTACCTGCACACCTCCTGCTAACGACAACTGCGCAAATGCAATGGTCATTACAGCTAACACACCCTATTATGTAACTGATTACTGTGCAGGTAATGACGCCCCGCCAAATTTATGTTCCGGTGGTATACAAAACAATATCTGGTTCCGTTGGACTACCCCTGCAAACTGGACTGGCCAGGCGTTCTTTCAGATATTCCAGCAAAACTGCCGTGGAGGTGATTTGTCTACTGGTATGCAGTGTTCTGTTTATGTTCCAGGTGTAAACTGCGGCTCTGCAGCAAACTGTGTTACAGTATCCAATACCGGAGTTGACAATAACATCAATGCAGTTTGGACTCCTGTACCAGGCTCAACTTACCTCATTCAATACGATGGCAATGGAGGGGAGGTTTGTGAAATGAATTTTCAAATTACCAACACCGTATCTCCTGTAGTTATTACCGTAAATTCAGCGGCAATATGCGAAGGAGATTCTGTGGTTTTAACTGCAGTCAGCCCGGCAACCGGGTATCTTTGGTCAACAGGTCAAACCGGAAATACAATTACAGTAAGCCCTTCAGTTACCACCTCGTATGTGGTATCTGCTACAGCAGGGGGAACCGGTTCAGCTATTTCAACCGTAACGGTTAATCCGATTCCTGCTGCACCTACTGCCGGAAGTAACAGTCCTGTCTGTGAAGGAGCTACTTTGAATTTAACTGCCAGTACTGTTGCCAACGCAGATTATATCTGGACAGGACCTAACGGATTTACTTCAACTCAGCAGAATCCTTCCATACCTAACGTTACATCGACTGCGGCCGGGACTTATTCCGTATCGGTGGAAGTACTTAACTGCCTAAGTTTACCGGCAACTACAACTGTGGTTGTAAATCCTGTACCGGCTGCACCTGTTGCAGGCAGCAACAGTCCTGTATGTACAGGAGGAGCAATAGATTTAACAGCCAGCACAGTAGCAGGGGCAGATTATAGCTGGACAGGTCCTAACGGATTTACTTCTAACCTGCAAAATCCTTCCATACCTAATGCGACCGGTGCAGCATCCGGAACTTACTCCGTAACAGCATCTGTTTTGGGCTGTGTTAGTACAGCCTCTACAACCGTAGTTACTGTAAGCCAGGTACCGGCAGCACCAGTAGCCGGTAGTAATAGCCCGGTTTGCGAAGGTTCAACTGTTAATCTATTTGTGGGTACCATTGCAGGCGCTACTTACAACTGGACAGGACCTAACGGATTTACTTCTACTTTACAGAATCCTTCTATTCCAAATGCAGATCTTTCCGTATCAGGAACCTACGAAGTCGTTGCAATAATTTCAGGTTGCTCAAGCAATACAGGAACAACGGTGGTAACCATTAATCCTATCCCGGCAGCACCGGTAGCAGGAAGCAATAGTCCGATTTGTGAAGGAGAAACAATCAATCTCACTGCTTCTACTATCTCAGGGGCGACATACAGTTGGACCGGACCTAACGGATTTACTTCCAACCAACAAAATCCTTCCATCCCCAATGCATTAGATTTAGCCTCAGGAAACTATTCTGTAGTTGCAACCGTTGGCGGTTGCACCAGCGATCCGGCAATAGTATTTGTTGAGGTAAATAAAATTCCAAGCCCTATTGCCTCAAGTAACAGTCCTATATGTGCAGGCGCTACATTAAACTTAACTTCTACCACTTTTGGAAGTGCAGTTTATACCTGGTCAGGTCCTAACGGATTTACTTCTAATCTCCAAAACCCCTCTATTCCAAATGCTGATGTTAATGCATCGGGAACCTATTCTGTTACCGTAACATCCAACGGTTGCACAAGTCTTGCACCAGGAACTGTAGACGTGGTTGTTAATGCCACAGCGCCACCGGTAGTGGGAAGTAACAGTGCAATATGTGAAGGTGCCATGTTGAATTTAACTGCAAGTACTATTGCAGGTGCCACTTATAGCTGGACAGGTCCTAATGGCTTTGCCTCTACATTGCAAAATCCATCTATTCCTAACGCAACTATTGCGGCTTCCGGTACATACTCGGTTGTCGCAAGTGTAAGCGGATGCAACAGCAGTAATCCGGCAAGTACGGTAGTAGTTGTAAATCCGGTTCCTGTAATAACAGCCGGAAGCAATAGCCCTATCTGTGCAGGTTCTACATTAACCCTGACCGCCAGTACTTTTTCAGGTGCTGCTTATAGCTGGACAGGTCCTAACGGTTTTACTTCCAACTTACAAAATCCTACCATACCCAACGCTACAGTAGCAGCTTCCGGTACTTATTCCGTAAATGCCACAGCCACCGGTTGCAGCAGTTCTTCACCTTCTACAACAGATGTAACGGTGAACGCAATACCATCTACCCCAACAGTTGGAAGCAACAGCCCGTTATGTGAAGGAGCAACCTTAAATTTAACGGCAAGTACAGTTGCCGGTGCAGATTATAGCTGGACCGGTCCTAACGGATTTACTTCTAACTTACAAAATCCTTCAATTCCAAATACAACACTTGCTGTATCCGGAGTATATTCTTTAAACGTTTCCATTAACAGTTGTAATAGTCCAACCGTAACCACCAATGTAATTATACATCCTATCCCTGCTTCCCCGGTTGCAGGGAGCAATAGTCCTGTTTGTGAAGGGTTAACCATTAACCTAACAGCAAGCACTGTTTCGGGTGCTACTTACAGTTGGACTGGTCCTAACGGATTTTCTTCCAGTTTGCAAAACCCTTCTATTATTAATGCCGCACTCACCGATTCAGGAACTTATTCTGTAACGGCTACCATCAGCGGATGTACTAGTGCTCCGGCTTCTACATCAGTTATAGTAACTTCATTACCACCGGCACCTATAGCTTCAAGCAACAGTCCGGTTTGTGTAGGCGATACTTTGTTCTTGTTCGCTACCTTTATTCAGGACGCCACTTATCTATGGACTGACCCTATCGGTTTTACTTCTACAGAGCAAAATCCTGTAGTGCCTAACGTAACTTTTTTAGCGGGCACTACCTATACAGTGGTGGCTACAGTTAACGGTTGCACAGGTCCAAGTGCACAGACCACAGTGGTGATAGTTCCACAACCTAATACTTCATTTACCTCTACCGCACCGGTTTGTTTCGGAACTCCGGTTGATTTCAGCAACACCGGAAGCACAGGTGGAGGATTTACTTACTCTTGGGATTTCGGACCGGATGCTGTACCTGCCACTTCAACTTTGGAAAACCCGACAGGCATTGTTTATGGTACTGCAGGAACTAAAACGGTTACGTTTACAGTGGATAACGGTTCATGTTCTACCACCACTACTCAAACCATCACCGTAACCGGTTTGCCGTTTGCCGACTTTTCCAATGACGGACCGGCTTGTGCAGCCCCCGGAGATATTATCTTTACTGACGCGAGCACAGGAAATGTTACTTCATGGTTATGGGATTTTGGCCCTAACGCCACACCTGCTACGTCTACCAGCGGAGGACCGGTGACAGTAACTTTCTCGGCTACCGGAACATTCTCGGTTATGCTTACTGTGAGCGGTGGAGGATGTTCGAACACCACCACTAAAACAGTAGATGTTGGCGTGATTGGAGCAGACTTTACCTCTTCTGTTGCACAGAACGGAGGAGATGGTTGCTTAAGCCAGGGAGTGAACTTCTATAACATCGGAAGTTCGGGAAGCGGAGCCACTCACTTCTGGAATTTCGGAGCAGGTGCCACACCTGCAACCTCTACGGATGAAAATCCGGCAGGCATCATCTACGGTAGTACCGGTGCTAAAATTGTAACCCATACAGTTGCGGTGGGTGCTTGCGGAACAGACACAACTATTCAGCATATTATCACTATCAACCCTATACCGGTTACTTCTTTTTCTTCCACTGCTCCGGTTTGTGCCAACGTTGGGGTTGACTTTACCAATACCGGAAGTACTGGAGTTAACTATTCATACTTCTGGGATTTTGGTTCAGGGGCATCGCCATCTACTTCAATTGCAGAAAACCCGGCCGGTGTAACGTATACTTCATCAGGAACAAAGACAGTTACTCTTTCTATTACCAACGAGTTTTATTGTGTAGTGCAGGCTACGCAAAACATTATCATTAATTCTACTCCTACAGCTTCCTTCTCTACCAACACCCCTCAATGCACCTTGTTACCTGTTGACTTCACCAACTCAGGGACAGTTACAGGGGTAACCTGGTCGTGGGATTTTGGACCGGATGCTTTACCGGTTAGTTCAACTGATCAGAATCCAACGGGAGTGACCTATGCTACTCCGGGAATAAAGGTGGTTACTTTAACAACTACCGATAACACTTCAGGTTGTGCTGCAATAGCTACGAACTCAATTACTATTAATCTCACACCGTATGCATCATTTACTACAAATGCACCGCAATGCAGTAATGTTGGTTTCGACTTTACCAACACCGGCAGCACCGGAGGCAGTTGGTCATATACCTGGAACTTTGGTTTAGGCGCTAATCCGGCAATATCATCAGCAGAAAATCCTGCGGGAGTATTATACAGTTCAGCAGGAACGAAAACAGTAACGCTTACCGTTTCAGGACAGGGTTGTACCCAAACAAGCACACAGACTATTGTAGTAGATGCCGCTCCAACAGCAAGTTTCGCTTCTACTACGCCTCAATGCACAGGCTTACCGGTTGATTTTACCAACACAGGAACTGCAACCGGAGTCAGCTACGCATGGGATTTTGGAGCAGGAGCAACACCGGCTACAAGTACAGACCAGAACCCAACCGGGGTTGTTTACACGACATCAGGAAGCAAGACGGTAACTTTGGTAACCACCAACACAACGACCGGTTGCTCTGCCACAGCAAGCACTACCTTTAACATCAATCAAAGTCCTACTGCAACATTTACATCCAATGCACCGCAATGCTCAACCGTTGCTATAGATTTTACAAATACAGGAAGCACGGGAGGAAGTTGGGCTTACTCATGGAGCTTTGGGCAGGGAGCTAACCCTGCAAGTTCAACGGCAGAAAATCCTACCGGGGTAAGTTATAGCTCATCAGGAACGAAAACAGTAACATTTACCATTTCAGGGAATGGATGCACTCAAACAAGTACTCAATCTATCGTTATCAATTCAACACCGGTTGCCGGTTTTGTATCCAGTGCACCACAGTGCACCGGCCTTGCTGTTAACTTCGGCAATACAGGAACAGCAAGCGGGGTA
>CAZBPG010000048.1:0-27315 GCA_964493695.1 uncultured Chitinophaga sp.
GTCAGCAACATTCTTATCAAGTTCATCTTGTGAATTATGAAAGAGGTCTATTAAAATAATGCCTTGTTCTTTGAGGGTGAACAGGTGCATTAAATGGGCGGCATGAATTTCGGCTGCTTCTTCTTCCGGTTGGTCGCGCTTGGGACCAATTTTTTTAGCACCAAAATATATTTTTTGCCTTTGGAGATTTGGGAGGCGATGTAGGAGGGAGTGATGGGGGACATAAGTGGTAGGAGACAAACGAATCAATTGTCTATTAGATTATCTAATTCGTCTTTCTTGAATAATTCAATCCAACTCTTCAATGTTGTAATTGAGGGAGCATTTCCACGAATCAACGCTTTAATAAAACGATAGAAACCAATGTTCTTATCAATATCTTGAACTTTTGTAAGCTCCTTAAATCCCTTCATGCTTTCTGGTAACTCAAAATCTGTAGGATTTATGTTGATTGATTCTGCATCATTCATTAACCATTCCTCCATTTCTGGACATACTAAAATTAGATACTGTTTTCTATCTCTATGTCTTTTAAGAACTAAATTATTCTCCACCCTCACTACCTCAAACTCTGAAAAGTACTTAGCAGCCGGGCCTTTATGCTTGTCCTCATCAATAATTCCGAGGGAAACATTATTCCTTAATTTATTCTTTAGCTGATTCGCCACATCACCGCAGCCATGTTGGTGATTATATTTCCGAGCTGCTTGTCCTGCTATTTCAGCAACTTTAGTATCCACATAGCATTCAGGAACGATGTTCAACTCTGTCATCTAAATATCTATTGATGTTAAAGAATATATCAACTCCATAATCAAGTAATTCTGATAAATCCTCGGATGAAAGTTTTTTTGCGGTGGTCGAAAAAGTGTTTTTATCATAACCACATACAAATACAGCTAAATCTCCTTTCGGTGTATTCTCTATTAGATTATTCAGAAGATACGGACTATGCGTAGCAATGAAAAACTGCCTATCTTCACGTTTGATGATTTCGTCCGCCAATAAACTGACGTATTTAGGGAAAGAATGTGCTTCGGGTTCTTCCAAAGTTATTGCATGAGCATTATTGGTTCTAATTGCAGCGACATAAAATAATATTCTACGCAGAGTATCTGCTAGTGCCTGAAATGGTAAGTTGTAAACTACCCCTTTGCTCAACTTCAAATAAAAAGAAACACCTTTGGTAGCCTTGTCAAGAGCAAATTCTACCGGTGAGTTTTGCAATAATTCTTCTATGAAATTTCTAAGGTTGGGATTGTATTCAATAACACCACCTAAATTATTGCCATGAGGCGGCATTAATGTATCGTAGTAATTCCCCGTGTCATGGAATTTGATATTGTCTTTAAATTTATAGGGATGAATTGGGGAACTGTAAAAAGTTTGATGTTTTTGGGTTTCTTCTGTGGGTTGAAAGTTTTTATTGAATTTTGTTACTCCCCCGGATTGGCTTTTCCACTCAAAAGAATTCTCTTCTCTATTAAAGGATATAAAATCATCAGGGCAAAAGCCAAAGTATTTTACTGAAATTGGTTCAGACAAATTTCCCAAGTGAAATAAATCAGCAACACTCTTTACCCTAAAATATTCCTTGAGATTTACCTTCCTAT
Organism: uncultured Chitinophaga sp.; assembly: GCA_964493695.1. GTDB lineage: Bacteria > Bacteroidota > Bacteroidia > Chitinophagales > LD1 > Bog-950. The sequence goes on from CAZBPG010000048.1 coordinate 1,614, forward strand.
TCTTAACCTTTAAGGAATGATTCCCGTGTAAAAGCCAGGACAAGTAAGACAAGTCCAATGCTTCAAGAATATTCGACTTACCTACATTCGGTTCACCTACAAATACGTTTATCCGGCTACAGCTCAACTCAAGTTGCTTAATAGATTTGTAGTTGCTGATTTGTAATTTTTTTATCATGTCCATAGTTGGTTCTTTTCTTTTTTAAATCTTACTCTTCAACTTACATACTTCTCCTGTATTGCCCTCCCACCTCATACAAGGCATGAGATATTTGCCCGAGCGAACAAACCTTTACGGTTTCCATCAGCTCGGCAAAAAGATTTCCGTTGGTAGTGGCTACGTGTTGTAAGCGCTTCAGCGCTTCTTCGCTTTCTTTTTCGTGGCGCTTTTTAAAAGCGTTGAGTGCAGAGATTTGAAATTCTTTTTCATCGGTAGTGGCGCGTATTACTTCCGAAGGAATAATAGTTGGAGAACCTTTTTTAGAAAGGAAAGTGTTGACACCGATAATCGGAAACTCGCCTGAGTTTTTCAATTGCTCGTAATACATGCTCTCCTCCTGTATTTTATTGCGCTGATACATGCGCTCCATAGCACCCAGCACTCCACCGCGCTCGGTAATGCGCTTAAACTCGGTGAGCACCGCTTCTTCTACCAGCGCAGTCATTTCTTCAATCAAGAACGAGCCCTGGTTCGGGTTTTCGTTTTTAGCCGTGCCCAGCTCGCGGTTAATAATAAGCTGAATCGCCATCGCCCTGCGCACGCTTTCTTCGGTGGGGGTGGTAATGGCTTCGTCATACGCATTGGTGTGCAGGCTGTTGCAGTTATCGTAAATAGCATAAAGCGCCTGCAGCGTGGTGCGTATATCATTAAAGTCAATTTCCTGCGCGTGCAAACTTCTGCCGGATGTTTGTATATGATATTTCAGTTTCTGGCTGCGGTCGTTGCCTTTGTATTTTTGCTTCATCGCCTTCGCCCAAATTCTGCGCGCCACGCGGCCAATCACCGAATACTCAGGGTCCATACCATTGCTGAAAAAGAACGAAAGGTTTGGCGCGAAGTCGTCAATCTTCATTCCGCGGCTCAGATAATATTCTACGTAAGTAAAACCATTCGCCAACGTAAACGCCAATTGTGTAATCGGGTTCGCGCCCGCTTCGGCAATATGGTAACCGCTGATAGAAACCGAATAAAAATTCTGCACTTTGTTTTCGATGAAATACTGCTGCACATCGCCCATCATCTTCAGCGCAAACTCGGTAGAGAAGATGCAGGTGTTCTGCGCCTGGTCTTCTTTCAAAATATCCGCCTGCACCGTTCCGCGAACAGAAGAAAGGGCTTTTGCTTTCAGTTTTTCGTAAGCGTCTTTTGGCAGAACTTTATCACCGGAAGTGCCGAGCAGTTGTAAGCCAAGTCCATTATTTCCCTTCGGAAGTTCTCCATTGTATTTTGGATTTAAATCTGATTTCTGATTTCTGACTTCTAACTTCTGCTCCGCAATATATTTCTCACATTCCTGGTCAATAGCCGCATTCATAAAGAAAGCGAGAATCATCGGAGCCGGTCCGTTAATAGTCATGCTCACCGAAGTTTTCGGACTGCATAAATCAAAACCACTGTAAAGTTTCTTTGCATCATCAACAGTCGCAATGCTCACACCGCTGTTGCCCACCTTACCGTAAATATCGGGACGGTGGTCAGGGTCTTCACCATAAAGCGTAACCGAATCAAAAGCAGTTGACAAACGGATAGCGGGCTGGTCGAGCGACACATAATGGAAACGCTTGTTGGTGCGCTCCGGTCCGCCTTCACCGGCAAACATACGCGTAGGGTCTTCGCCTTCGCGCTTTAGCGGAAACACACCGGCAGTGTATGGAAACTCACCCGGCACATTTTCCTGCAACTGCCATTTCAGAATATCGCCCCAATCTTTATAGCGTGGCAAATACACTTTGCGGATAGTTGTTCCGCTCAGCGATTTGGAAGTGAAGGGCAAATCCAAAACTTTATCGCGCACTTTAAATGCAAACGTATCGCCCGAATATTTTTTCACTTTCTCATTCCACTCCGCAATCAGCTTCCAGTTTTCAGGAGCAAGTTTTAATTGATACGCATCGAGCAAGGCTTGTACTTCATCACTGTTTTTAAAATCTTCTTTCACTCCGTTCAACTGATACAGCTTGGTGGCAATGGCACATTGCTCATTCACCCATTCATCGTAACGCTCATTGTTCTCTGCAATTTCTGCGAGGTAACGAACACGAGCGGGAGGAATGATTTGTGATTTAGTGACGGTGTTCTTGGCTGAAGTGTGTTTTACTTTAAAATCAGTGCCGGTCTTCTCACTCACCTTATGCATCAGCAATTCGAAAAGATGATTGACACCGGCATCGTTGAATTGCGAAGCAATCGTTCCAACCACGGGAACCTCTTCATCCTTCGCCTGAAATATCCGGTGACTGCGCTTGTATTGTTTGCGCACATCGGCTAATGCATCGAGCGCGCCTGCTTTATCAAACTTGTTGATGGCAATGGCATCGGCATAGTCGAGCATGTTTATTTTTTCGAGTTGTGTAGCGGCTCCGTATTCGGGAGTCATTACCAAAAGCGAAACATTACAGTAGTCGAGAATGGAAGCATCGCTTTGTCCTGTGCCTGCACTTTCCAGAATGATGAAATCGAAATGCGCAGCTTTGCAAACATCAATAGCTTCCTGCACGTGTACGCTAAGTGCCTTATCGCTTTCACGAGTAGCCAGCGAGCGCATATAAGCGCGCGGGTTCGAAATGGAGTTCATTCTGATTCTATCACCCAACAAAGCACCGCCCGTTTTCTTTTTACTCGGGTCAACAGAAATAACCGCAATGGTTTTATCGGTGTAGTTCTTTAAAAACCTGCGGACAATTTCATCGGTCACCGAACTCTTTCCTGCACCACCGGTGCCGGTAATGCCGAGCACTGGAACGGTTGATTCCTCATGCTTAACTTTTGATTTGCCATTTTCGGCAAGCGTGATGAGTTGAGCGATACTCCTCCACTCTTGTTTATTCAGCCTTTCAATCTGTCCGTTCAGCTTTGAAACAGTTTCATAATCGCATTGCTTCACCACGTCTTCAATCATTCCTTCCAGGCCCATCGTTCTTCCGTCATCCGGAGAATAAATTTTTACGATGCCGTATTTGTGCAGCTCTTCAATCTCCTGCGGGTGAATGGTTCCTCCGCCTCCGCCAAATATTTTAATGTGACTGCATCCGCGCTCCTTCAGCAAATCATACATGTATTTGAAAAACTCCACGTGCCCGCCCTGATAACTGGTAATCGCAATTCCTTGTGCGTCTTCCTGAATTGCGCATTCCACTATTTCCTGCGCGCTGCGGTTGTGCCCGAGGTGAATCACCTCCGCACCCTTTGCCTGCATAATCCTCCGCATAATATTGATGGCAGCATCATGGCCGTCAAACAGGGAGGCAGCTGTAACAATGCGAACTTTATTCTTCAACTGTAAACTCATGCGGTAAAATTAGAAGATTGAGGCAAATGAAAGCGCAGGCAACCAATTCGTTATTGTTCTGTAATTCGGGTATAAATTTCCGGAAACAATAAAATACTTAAACGAATATTGCGCTTCATTCAAATACCATTCATGCCGTTTACTAAACACCGCAGAGGACATACTTTTTTCATGATTATCTTTTTTGCGTGTTTGGGTATTACCACCGAGGTGTTTTTTACCGCCTTTATGGCTTTGTTTAAGAATGAACCTTTTTGCGACAGGCCTTTAATTTCCATGACTGGACAAACCTATGTGTGGATGGCTTTTATCTACGGGTTGATTCCCATTGCGGGAATTTTGATTCACCATCGCGTAGCGCATTGGAAAATATGGTTTCGTTTACCATTTTATGTGGTCCTTATCTACTTCATCGAGTTTACTTCGGGTTATCTTTTAAAAACTCTTATCGGAAGCTGCCCCTGGGAATACAAAGACGGCTGGAATATCATGGGGCTTATTCAGCTTGAATTTCTACCTCTCTGGCTGGTTTTTAGCTGGATGGTGGAACGGTTATACATTTTCATAAACAATAGGGTAGTTCAGTAATAAAAATCATTTTTCTTTTCGGCTTTGCTCGTTTATGTTCGCGCCTCGGTTTTCTACATTTGTCTAACGCCTAAAATCTAATGTCTAATGTCTGTTTCTCAGTTCAATTTTCCTACCACCATCCGTTTCGGGGCAGGTGTGGTAAAAGAACTTCCCGATTATTTAAAGAAGAATAATATCAGCCGTCCGCTGTTGGTTACCGACCCTAATGTAGCGCAGCTTGGTTTTTTCAAAGCGATAGTTGATGATTTAAAAGCGAAAGGATTTGCTGTTGAAACGTTCAGCAACATTCACAAAAACCCGGTGAAGAGCGATGTGTATGCAGGGAGTGATGCTTACGATAATCACAAAGCCGATTGCATTGTTGGCATTGGCGGAGGTGCCGGGCTTGATGTGGCACGCGCCACTTTGCTGCGCATCAACCACCGGGAAGATTTATTCAAGTATGACGATTTGATTGGTGGAGATATTTATGTTACTAACGATGTTCCGCATTTTGTAACCATACCAACCACTGCCGGCACCGGTAGTGAAGTTGGACGCAGTGCGATTATTGCCGATGATGAAACGCATCAGAAGAAAATTCTTTTCTCGCCAAAACTCCTTACAAAAATTGTTTTTGCCGATCCAATGCTGACGATGGAGCTTCCGGGTTTCATTACTGCAGCTACCGGCATGGATGCGCTCACGCATAATATGGAAGCTTTCCTCGCAAAAAATTATCATCCTATCTGCGATGGTATTGCACTCGAAGGAATGCGCTTGATTTCCCTTTCACTGGAAAGAGCAGTGAAGAACCCTGATGTAGAAAGTCGTTCGAATATGTTGCTGGCGAGTATGATGGGAGCAATTGCATTTCAAAAAGGATTAGGTGTTGTTCATTCGCTGGCGCACCCGCTTTCCAGTTTGCTAGATACGCACCACGGCCTTGCCAACGCAGTGAATATTCCTTACGGAATGAAATTCAACATTGCAGGTTTTGAAGATAAGTTCAAACGTATTGCGCGCACTTTAGAATTGAAAGATGAAACCGGAAACGGAGTTGTGAATTATCTTTTCGATTTGAACACACGGATAAATATTCCGCATAAACTACGCGACATAAATGTGAAAGAAGAGCATTTGGATACGTTGGCAGATTTAGCTTTTGCCGATTTTGCACATCCGAATAACCCTAAGCCGGTAAGCCGTGCAGATTTCAGAGCTTTGTATGCCGAAGCACTTTAAACGATGAGCAACAAAATCAAGATAGGACTAACATTTACCGAATCTCGCTGGGAGAATTATCCAATCTGGATAAAAGGCAATGACGAAAACATTGAACTGGTAGAACTGCATTGGGAGAAACATAACCTGGATGAAGTTTGGGATTTAGTAGAAGATTGCGATGGCATTGTGCTTACCGGTGGCGTAGATATTCATCCGCGCTTTTATGAAAATGAAAGACTTGAGTTCCCTAATGGCGATGGAAAGTTCAACGAAGAACGCGATGAATTTGAAATGCACGTGTTTGAAACAGCCTTGAATTTTAAGCTGCCGGTGTTGGCAATCTGCCGTGGGTTACAATTGGTGAATGTTGCATTGGGGGGAGATTTGATTCAGGATCTGGAAGAAACCGGAAAGAAAAACCACAGAAGAATGGAAGGAGTGGATGATGAACACTCCATTTCAATTTCCGAAAATTCATTGCTGAAAGAAATTGTTGGAAGTAATGCAGGAAGTATAAACGGAGCTCATCATCAGGCCATCGGAAGATTGAGTGATGAGTTAATTGCAACTGCAACTTCACCGGATGGAGTGGTTGAAGCAGTTGAATGGAAAGAGAAAGAAGGGGAATCGTGGATGCTGGCAGTGCAATGGCATCCGGAGAGAATGAAAGATAGAGAGACAAACCCGACTTCAAAAAACGTCAGGGAAAAATTTTTAGAAGAAGTAAAACGAAATCAGAAATGAAAGTCATTAATCCTGCAACTGAAGAAGTAATTGCAACTTTAAAAGAAGACAACAAAGCATCACTCGCAAAAAAATTAAACTTGCTGAAAGCAGGGCAAAAGAAATGGAGTGCTGTTCCTTTGAAAAAGCGTGTTGCTATTCTCCAAAAATTTTCTGACCTGCTGAAAAGTAATCTTGAAGAGTGTGCGCATATCCTCACCAACGAAGTGGGAAAACCATTACAGCAAAGCCGCAATGAAGGAAACGGAGCGCGCAACCGCATTAAATGGTTGACCGAAAACGCGGAGAAATTTTTGAGCGATGAGGTAATGAGTGAAGAAGGCAACATGAAAGAAGTTATCAGCTATGAGCCACTGGGAGTGGTTTGTAATATCAGTGCGTGGAATTATCCTTATCTGGTCGGCACTAACGTTTTTGTTCCAGCCTTGTTGGCCGGCAATTCTGTTTTGTATAAACCTTCTGAGTTTTCTACCCTCACCGGATTTCAGATTGAAAAATATTTAAAGAAAGCCGGAGTGCCGGCTGATGCATTTCAGATTGCCATTGGCGCGAAGGAAGTCGGCTCTGCATTGTTGAATATGGATTTTGACGGCTATTTCTTTACCGGTTCTTACGCCACCGGTAAGTTTATATACGAAAAAGTAGCACCTAAAATGGTTCCATGCGGATTAGAGCTTGGAGGCAAAGACCCTTTGTATATCGCATCGGATGTGCAGGATGTTAAAAGCATTGCGGCAGGAACTGCCGATGGTGCTTTTTACAACAACGGACAAAGTTGCTGCAGTGTGGAGCGCATTTACGTGCACGAAAAAGTTTACAACCAGTATGTGGAGGAATTTGTGAAGGAGGTAAAGAGCTATAAGCTTGGTTTACCTACTGATGATGGGGTTTACATTGGTGCACTAACCCGCGAAGCGCAATTGAACGTGGTGGATACACAAGTCAAAGATGCAGTGAAAAAGGGTGCAAAGGTTTTGACCGGAGGTAAAAAACTTAACGGCAAAGGGAATTTTTATGAGCCAACCGTTTTAGTGAATGTGAATCACAAAATGAAAGTGATGCGCGATGAAAGCTTTGGTCCGGTCATCGGCATTCAGAAAGTAAAAAATGATGAAGAAGCATTGCAGTTAATGAACGATACCGAGTACGGATTAACTGCCGCAGTGTATTCTTCTTCCAGGTCACGGGCAGAAAAATTGCTGGCGCAAACCAACTCCGGCACCGGCTACTGGAACTGCTGTGACCGTGTAAGTGCCGCCCTGCCATGGAGCGGACGAAAACATTCAGGCTTTGGCTCCACTCTTTCGCATGTTGGGCTGCGCGCGTTCACAAAACCGAAGGGATATCATTTAAGAGGGTAAGAATGAAATCTCGTTAGCCTTTCTTCACTAATTTCCCATTTATATACCTATCGCCAATCTTTAAGCGATAGAAATAAACTCCCGCAGCAACTTCATGGGCACTCCATACAAGTTGATGTTTGCCGGATGACTTCGTTTCTTTTTCAAATCGCTTTACCACCTCACCATTCACATTCAAAATATCCATCTGAATATTTTCACTTTGTTTCAATTCGTACAAAATAATTGTTTGTGCATCAAACGGGTTCGGAAATGCCGATATCGAAACAGCAGCATTCAATTCATTAAATCCTGTAGCTCCGAAAATAAATGAAGCTGGAGATGTGACTGTATTGACAAGCGTAGTATCAATAGAATATGCGTTGATACGGAACCATCCTTCGGTGCCAACCGGTAGTGATGGTGTCCAGCTATAACTTGTATCGGTTATGTGATTGGCAATGGTTGTAAAAGTTGTCAAGCTATCAGTGCTTACAGACACATCGAAATAAACCGGTCGGCCGTCATCTGGGTTCAGCAGACGCCAGGTTATAGGGGTTGAACCATCCCAATAGACATGCCCAACAGGCAAAGTGATATAAACATTCGGCTTGCTGAAAGAGTGAAGCAACTCTACATAACCCACACCGGTTACCGGTGCGCCACCCACCGTTCCTTCAATTAACATGCTGCCTTCAAAAAAACGCAGCGGAAGAGTTACCTCGTTGTTGATATGTGTAGCGGTAAGTATTAAATCCACATTGCCGTAAGTCAATCGCCATTTTTGATCGTAGCAGGCAGTGCCGTTAGCAGTATAGGTAAATTTTAAGCGCTCCAAAGTAAAATTGCTCATAGTGATCTGCGTGCTATCGTTTACATAAACACTGCAAAAGCGATAAGTGGCTGTATCAGGAATTTGGCTGGCGGCATTGAAAATATTCCAGAGGTTTAAATCCATTCCGTTCGAAAGCTGTACCGACATCCACGTATATTGTTCGCCATTGTTTGGGTTAAACTGTCCCCATTGTCTGTCAATCCATGCAATGCCATGAACCGTTTCGGTTACTCCGTTCATAGTGATAGTGCCCGTTACTTCTATTTCGGTTTCGGAATAATAATAGGTGTAACCGGTAATGCCCTCATACAAAAATCCTGTGCCACCCACCATGAGCGGTCGCTTTACAGTGTTATAAGTTAAATCAAACGAGCCGTTTGGCATAGAGCCATTCAGATGATATTGAAACGGCTTAAGAATTCCTGCCGAGTCAAGTGTTTCCCATTCTTCGAGACCGGTTCCCGTAATACCTGTGTTCGCTACAATGTGAAGATGATTGGTGTCAATGGTAGAATAATGACAAGGAGTGGTTTCGGTCAAAAACTCTCCGGTGTTTTCATTTGACAATTCAAAAATCCGGAAGCCATCAAACCCAAACGTTGGGTAATAGAAATAGGTAAACATTAACGCATAGTCTGTTCCGGTGCTATCCCCTTTTAAGTGAGCATTGGTGTACCACCACTCTACAACTTCTCCGGGATGATACCCCTCATCACGCGGGAAATTCAATACGCTCCCCGCCTGATGATACGGGTAGGTTTTCCAGTTTTGAGCATTTGAGGAAAATATTGCTGTAATAAAAATCAGCGTAACAGACAAGTAGCGGTGAATCATTGTGTGAAGGTTTGTTATGTGAAAGTAGTGAAATTGCGCTGGCAGTAGCCATTGGTAGAAATAGGCGCGAAAGAGCGAATAAATGCAAAACATATTTGGCTACCATTTGACCTTTCGTTATAAAGCTACAGCTATGAAGGCATAGGAAAAGAAAATTAATAGCTGCCTTATTCGTGAATTCATGGCATATTGTATTTTGCACTTCAATAAAATATTAACCATGAAAAACGGAGTTTACTACAGCGACTATCTGCAATTGAATAAAATTCTCGGAGCGCAGCAGTTAGAAAGCGACAATGTAAATGCACATGCGCATGATGAAATGCTCTTCATCATTATCCACCAAAGCTACGAGCTTTGGTTCAAGCAGATTTTGTATGAAGTAAGTTCTGTTATGCAAATCATGTCGAAGCCTGCTATCTCCGATAGCTCACCCGATTTGTTTACAGTAAATCACCGGTTGAACAGAGTAGTAACCATCCTTGATACGCTTGTTCAGCAAATTGATATTCTCGAAACCATGACTTCACTCGATTTTCTTGATTTCAGAAACATGCTTCGTCCTGCTTCGGGTTTTCAGAGTATTCAGTTTAAAGTGCTGGAAGCAAATTTGGGGTTGCGTATGCAAAATCGCCACGGTAAAGAATACTATACCAGCCAGCTGAAAGCGGAAGACAAAAAGATTATTGAGGATGTAGAAAAAACAAAGCCGCTGATTGATTTGGCAAACGAATGGCTGGAGCGGATGCCCTTCTTTGATAAAGGGGAATATTGGGATGGCCTGGAAGCGGAGAATGGCGTTCATCCGTTTTGGAAAAAATATGCGGAGACATACAGCAACAGTTTAGTAGATGCTGAGAAGAATAATTTTTCCCGCTTCGAAAAGTTGTTTCTTGACAATGAAAAAAATGATGAATGGAATTTGTCTCCGAAAGCAAGACGCGCAGCTTTATTCATCCTGATGTACCGCGATTATCCATTGCTTCAATTGCCGTTCAATCTCATCAATAATTTATTGGAAATTGACAATACGCTTTCTACCTGGCGTTTCCGTCATGTTAACATGGTTCACCGGATGATTGGTTCCAGAACCGGAACCGGTGGCAGTACGGGCAAAGATTATCTGCAAGGGGCACTAAACAGTCATTACATTTTTAAGGAATTTGCAGAACTCACTTCGTTTATGATTGAACGAAATAAACTGCCGGAACTTTCAAAAACGTTAAAACAACGGTTAGGGTTTGATGTGTAATATCTACTTCTCACCCCCAGCGCCCTTAAACTGGTCACCGGTATTTTTGAAAAGAACATTGAACGTTGTAAGCGAACCGTAAATACGCGTAATGTATTGTTGAAGGTCAACTTTCTCTTCATCCGTCAAAACTTTGTGAGAGTTGATGTTTTGCTCTAATACCCGCAGCCGGTCGCGTAACATCACTATTTTATGAAAGAAAGTTTCAATCGGAATTTCTTTTGCCTGAATGCTTGCATCGGCTGATTTTATAATCAGCATCCCCTCATTCCAACGGTTAGCCAACGGTACAATCTCCTGCAAATCGCTTTTCTCATCCACCACTTCGCGGATAGCTCGTTTTATATCCTCCAACGTAATAGGCACTACGTCTGCTGCGCTTTTCTCAAGCACTGTCAGCCCCTCAAACTCACGCGCAATACCGCGCGTGGAGTTCCCGTCTTTAAACCATATAGAGTAGAACTCAGTATCCATGTCCACCACCACTCCTTTGCCGAATTTGGGATGTTCAATGCGTGAACCAATTCCAAGATTATAATCGCCCATAATTTTTGATTTACTTTTTTGCGAATTAGCTGATTCAATTTTAATTTTTCAAAAACGCATCAATTCGTTTTTTCACATTCTCGCGTATATCGTACCAAAACAAATTGTAATCAGCAATGTGCAGCACATTCATACCGCTCACAATCGGCAGGGTGTTCTCCACCCATAGATAGTTATCATGAATTTCGGTGCAAACGTTGCCAGTATATTTTTTATTAAAGTTAAGCAGGATGGCCCCCTTGCTGCAAACCTTACCGGCCGGTTCCAGGGAAGTTGTCCATGTGAGTGGATTTACACAAACGTTTCCATACAAGGCAATTCCATCGGGCACATACCCTTTTTTATATGCCGCCCAGGTAATGTAACAACCGGTTTCAGTTTCGTTGCGACAAGGCTCCAAAACTTTATACATCGCAGTATCAATAGCATAACCAATCACGTACGCAGCAACCATTCGGTTTCGAAGATTAGTGGAGTCAATCATTTCCTTCAGCAACCTGCGCGCGTGATGACTCCCCTGGCTGTGTGAAGCAACAATAAACGGTCGGTTGTTATTGTAGTGGTCGAGATAATATTGAAATGCCTTCTTTACATCCTCATAAGCAAAGGCTAACGATTTAGGTCCGTTCTCTTTGTCGTAAAAGGCTTTAATAATAGACTGCCGATACCGTGGAGCGTAAACCTGACAGCTTGCATTAAACACACTTGCCTGATACTGCACCGGTTTCGAATCAATTATTTTGTTGAGTGCTTTGTTGCTCAAATCTGCATTCCACGTTTCACCGCTTTCATAAATAGTAGGATAGATGTAAAATACATCCACCGGTTTCAGCGAATCGTTTATCCATTTTTCGTCATTCGGAATTTTGTCAGCGGCATCTTTTCTGAAAGGAAGGGCGCTCCAGTTTTTTTCTAAGGAATAATCCGGTGCAGCTGGCTGATCACTTGGGTTGAAAGTTGCCGGGAGCTGCGCATTTAAAGCCACCGCAGATAACATTATTGCAAAAACACATAGACTTCTCATGGCAGATTGGATGGTTGTTTTATTTTCGTTCGCAAATAATTGATGATGACCAAAGAGATTGCAAAAATATTTTTAGTTGCCGCATTCCTCGTAAGCATTTCTGCCTGCGAAAGACAGAGTTGCCAAAACGTATCTTGTCCGGTCGGACAGGCATGTAACAGCGGAAGGTGCTATTGTGCTGATGGATATGAAGGAACAGATTGCATTCAATATGCCTACGAAAAGTATGTGGCCAACTTTAAATCGTGGAATGTGACCGAGTCATGCTATAGCTCCTCATCAAATTTTCCCAGTTATACTTCTTTCATTACACATAGCTCTTCCAATCCCAGCGAAATAGAAATAAACAATATGCTTGGGGGTTTGTGCACCGTGTATGCCTATATCCGGACCGACCAAAGTAATCAGGGCAATATTGTTGAGATAAACACTCAGAACTGCGGTGGAATTACCATCAGCGGTCAGGGCATTTGGGATGTAAATTACAGCCGCATAACTTTCGAGTTGAATTATACTTTCAACGGTGGAAGTTACCAGTGTACGCACACCTACTATTAGAAATTTTCTGCACCAAAATTTTATTTAGGTTTGGCGGGAATGAAGATTGACATCCACACGCACATAATTCCAGAGCATCTTCCCCGGTGGAGTGAAAAATTCGGCTACAGCGGCTTCATTCATCTTGACCACCACAAAACCTGTTGCGCGCGGATGATGAAGGATGATGAGTTCTTCCGGGAAATTGAAAGCAATTGCTGGGATGCGGAGGCACGCCTTAAAGATTGTAAGCATACACATGTTGATGTGCAGGTGCTTTCTACCATTCCCATTATGTTTAATTATTGGGCGAAACCGGAGCACTGTTACGAAATCTCCCGCTTTCTCAATGACCATATTGCTGAAGTGGTGGAGCGTTATCCTAAAAAATTTATCGGCCTTGGAACCGTGCCGATGCAAAATACTGATGTAGCGATTAAAGAGTTGGAGCGTTGCAAAAAAATTGGTTTGGTAGGCATTGAAATCGGCTCGAACGTGAACGACATTAACTTAAACGAGCCACAGTTCTTTCCCATTTATGAGGCAGCACAGGAACTGGACTTAGCAATTTTTGTTCACCCTTGGAATATGATGGGTACCAAACAAATGAGTAAATACTGGCTGCCATGGCTGGTGGGCATGCCCGCTGAAACCTCCCGCGCCATTTGCTCTATGATTTTTGGCGGTGTATTTGAAAAGTTTCCGAAGCTGCGAATTGCATTTGCGCATGGCGGTGGAAGTTTCCCTTCTACAGTTGGCAGGATTGAACAGGGCTTTAATGTTCGTCCCGATTTAACCGCTCTTGACAACAATGTAAGCCCACGCAAATACCTCGGGCACTTTTATGTAGACTCACTGATTCACGACACTAAATTTTTGCAGTACGTGATTGATCTGATTGGTGACGATAAAATCTGCTGCGGCAGTGATTATCCCTTTCCGCTTGGCGAAGCAACTCCCGGTGAAGAAATAGAAGCCCTCGATGCTTCGCGAAAAATAAAGGACAAGCTGCTTTACAAAAATGCCTTGAGTTGGCTGCAACTCGACAAGAAAAAATTTGAGAAATGAAGTTTGAGAACTCATTAGCATTTGCCCGCTCGCTCGATAAAAAAGATTCGCTACGCGCTTATCGAAAGCTATTTCACATCCCGAAATTAAATGATAAAGAAGCAATCTACTTATGTGGTAATTCATTAGGTCTCCAACCCAAATCAGTAGAGAAACATTTGAAGGTTGAATTAGAGGATTGGAAAAATCTTGGAGTAGAGGGGCATTTGCACGGGAAAAATCCCTGGCTTTACTATCATCACTTTTTCTCAAAATCAATTTCGAAGTTGGTTGGAGCGAAAGAAAGCGAAGTAGTAGTAATGAACCAGCTCACAGTGAATTTAAACCTGATGCTGATTTCGTTTTACCGCCCCTCAGGAAAGCGAAATAAAATTCTGATTGAGGCGAATGAATTCCCAAGTGATTATTATGCCATCGAACAACAGATAAAACTGCATGGCTTAAATCCGAAAGATTGTATTGTTGAAGTAATGCCGCGCAAGGGAGAAGTTACTTTAAGAACAGAAGACATCATTTCAAAAATTGCCGAACACAAAAATGAACTCGCCTTGGTAATGTTGAGCGCGGTGAATTATTACACCGGTCAGCTTTTTGAAATAAAAAAAATTGCAGCAGCATGTTGTGACCACAAAATAACTTTCGGAGTTGACCTTGCGCATGCTATCGGCAATGTCGAGTTGAATCTGCACGAATGGAATGTTGACTTTGCAACCTGGTGTTCTTACAAATACATGAACAGCGGTCCCGGTGGAGTAAGCGGAGTTTTTGTGCATGAGTATCACGCGAAGAATTTTTCCCTTCCGCGCTTGGCTGGTTGGTGGGGAAACGATGAAAAAACAAGGTTCAAAATGCCAAAGCACTTTTCCCCTCAACCTGGTGCGGCTGGCTGGCAAATTTCCAATGCCCCTGTTTTATCTATGGCAGCGCACAAAGCATCGCTCGAAATATTTGACAAAGCAGGAATGAAGGCATTGAGAAAGAAAAGCGAATTGCTTACGGGTTACTTAGCCTGGCTGCTTCAACAAGAAACGAGAAACGAGAACCGAGAAACTGCTTTCCAAATCATCACACCTTCCAATTCAAAACATCGCGGTTGCCAGCTTTCTATTCAAACAAAAAAGAATGGCAAAAAGCTATTTGAAAAAATTACCAAAGCCGGAGTAATTGCCGATTGGCGCGAACCCGATGTAATCCGCGTAGCACCGGTGCCTCTTTACAATAAGTTTGAAGACGTTTGGAAGTTTGCTCAGTTGCTAACGGCTGTTTAATTCTTCCCCATCAAGGGAGGTTAGGAGGGGTTTCAATCAATCTTTATCTCCTCATCATTATCATCAAAAAACTTGTAGTCGGTAATACCCAGATTTTCGTTCGCCTGAATCGAAATCCATTTTTTGTGTTTGAAGAACCATTTGGTGCGGAGCGAAGGAAAGCCTTTACGTAAGTAAGCTCCAACTATCGGATGACAATACAAAGTGAGTTTTGCGTGAGTAGTCAACAGATGGGTTAAATCGCTTTCTATCTCATCTAACAACAAGAGCGATGAAGTAATCTCTCCGGTGCCTCCGCAGGTCGGGCAACTTTCTGCAGTGGCAATATTTATTTCAGGTCGAACGCGTTCGCGGGTAATCTGCATCAGGTTAAATTTCGAAAGCGGAAGAATGGTGTGCGTAGCACGGTCGCTATCCATTATTTCCTTCATTCTAATCTGGAGTGTCTTTTTATTCTCCTGATTTTTCATGTCAATAAAATCAATCACGATAATGCCTCCCAAATCTCGCAGACGAAGTTGTCTGCCAATTTCTTCTGCCGCTTCCATATTTACTTTCAGCGCATTGCCTTCCTGATTGCCATCCATCGTTGACCGGTGACCGCTGTTCACATCAATAACGTGACAAGCTTCCGTCTTTTCTATAATAATGTAACTGCCGTTTGGCATGTTCACCGTTTTGCCAAACGATGCCTTAATTTGTTTGGTTATTCCGTAGTGGTCGAAGATTGGAACAGTTCCGGTATAACGCTGAACAATATCTTTTTTCTCAGGAGCGATTTGAGTAATGTAATCTTCCACCTCCTTTGCCAGCTTTACATCGTTGGTTACAATTTTGTTGAATTGGGGAGAAAGCAAATCGCGCAAAATGCCCGTGGTTTTGTTCATCTCGCTCAATACTTTTGCAACCGGCACCGCACCTTTCAGGTTACGCATCATCTCCTGCCATTTGTTTTGCAATTGCAACAAATCCTGATGGAGTTCTGCTGTATTCTTTCCGGCAGCAACCGTTCTTATAATTACTCCGAAATTTTTCGGCTTTAAACTTTCTACCAGAGTTTTCAATCTTCTTCTCTCTTCTGCCGAATCAATTTTTTTAGAAACACCTACTGAATCATTGAACGGAACCAGCACCAAAAATCTCCCCGCCAAAGAAATCTCACAAGTCAATCGCGGGCCTTTGGTGGAGATAGGTTCTTTAAGAATTTGCACCAGCAAATGGTTTTTGTTTTGCAGCACATCTTTAACGTTTCCGGTCTTTACAATCTCTTTCTGCATTTCGAAATTGCTGAGCATTTGCTCGGGTGTAACGTTTCCGGCTACACACTGTCCTGCAAATTTCATTACGGAGCGAATGTTTGGGCTCAAATCGGTGTAGTGCAAAAACGCATCTTTTTCGTGACCGACTTCAATAAATGCTGCGTTCAAACCGGGCATTACTTTCTTAATCTTTCCAAGGTATATATCGCCAACCGTAAACTGGTTGCTGTTTCTGTCCTGATGAAGTTCCGTCAGGTGCTTGTCTTCCAACAAAGCAATATCAAAGCCCTCGGGGCTCGAGTTAATGATGAGTTCTTTATTCACAATAAATAATTTAATCCCGCACGGGGCAGGATGTTTGAAAATACGGTAAGGTAGGTCCGGTAAAGGAAAGGAAAGTGTAAAGCGTTAGCGATGCGCGGGTGAGTGAAGGCACCCGCGCATCAACGCGAAGAATTACTTCTTCTTATGACGGTTCTTTCTCAAACGTTTTTTGCGTTTGTGCGTAGCAATCTTATGACGTTTTCTCTTTTTTCCGCAAGGCATGGCTCGTGTTTTATTGTTTCTTAATGTTTAGCCGTTAGGCTTTTTAATACGCTGTATATAATTCTCAATCTCCTTCTTCGCCTCCGGGTTACTCACCGTTTTCTTACAACGCTCCAGCATTTCTATTGCCTTTGTTTTGTTTCCCTGGCTGTTATAGGCTTCTGCAAGCAACAACAACGCTTCGGAATTTTGAGGGCGCAAATATAGAATTTTTTCTAAACGGGCAATGGCTTTGTCATATTGGCCCGAAATAATACCGAAACGGCCCAACATCAGCAGCGCATCTACATTGGTAGAATCCTTGCGAACAATATCGAGTAAAATAGAAACTCCCTGCATCGGAGCGTCTCCGCTTTCCATATAAGCACCAGCCAAACGTATCCGGTTATTGGTGGAAGAATCTAAACCCACCGCTTTCTGATAGCAGGAAACGGCATTGGCATTCAGAAAATTCCTTGCCTTTTCATCGGGCGCAGTCTGCATAAGCAAGGTGTTGTAATCGCCCGCGGCAACAAAGGACTCCGCCTTATTTTCCTCTTCTGCAAGTTTAATTGAGTAGTAAGCGATTGCCAGAGGCTTATCGAGTTTCTGATACTCGGCAATCAGTTCCTTGTATGAACCGGCAGCCAGCAGTTTCTCAACTTTTTCTTTCGTTGCCTTATCTGCAATTTTTCCGTTTACATCGGCAAGGTATACTTCAATATCCAGGGCTTCGTGTGCATGCCCGCCTTCGGGCTGTGTGGTATTGGGTGCGCCTTCGGCAGTTTTTTCGGGTTTCGGTTTTTTAGTATCGGCAAAAAGATAAATACCTAAACATAACACGGCACAGGAGGCAACTATTATAATTTGATTTCTGCTCATAGAATAAATAAAAACAGAACGCTTATTTTCATTATCATGATTATCGAGGATGATTTGAAATCATTTAAATCAGCTAAATAATGATTATCAGCGTTCTATTGCATTGAATAAAAATAGGTTTACGAACGAGCCGCAAACCTATTCGTAAATTTGTATCGGGAAAATATTATTTGGTTTCCTCTTTGAGTTCATCGCCCGGCTTGTAATTCTTCTTCACCTGGTCCAGGAAAATTTTGGCAGGTTTAAAGGCCGGAATGTAATGCGCGGGAATAACCACGGTTTCGTTGCGGGTGATAATGCGGCCTATTTTCTGTTTCCGCAGTTTCGGAACAAAACTTCCGAACCCTCTTACATAAACGCTTTCACCGGCTTTTACCTGGTTCTTTACTTCCTTAAAAAAAGCCTCGAGTGTTATCAGCACATCGGTTTTCGGAACGCCTGTTACATCGGCTATTTTGCTTACTATGTCTACTTTTCTCATACTTCTGGGTTTAGATTAGTGCGAATTGTAATGCCCGCATAAAGGTGATAAATTTTTTTTCAAACAAAAACAGCGATGCAATTATTTGTCGGAAGAGTTTTTGAGGTGGCGGATTGCATCAGCGAGTTCGTCTACTTTATCGGTGGGGAAATCGGAGAGTAATTGGGTGATGGTTGGGTTGTCGGTTTTGGGGCGAAGGGACTGCAGGGGATGCGCGGGGTTTTCGGGGACAGTTTTATCGGGATGCCATTCGATGATGTCGTTGGGTGTGCAGTTGAGGTGGATGCAGAGGGTTTCGATGTGGGTGAGGTCGATGCGGGTGACCTGCCCATTGAAGTAGCGCCAGGCGACATTGTATGAAAAACCGTTTTGGGTCATGAAGGTGAGGGGCTTTTTGATGCCGCGGAGCTCGAACATTTTTTGGGGATTGCAGAAGAGCATGGTTTTAAGGATTTAATTTAGTGTGAAGGTAATGATTATTGGAAATATTTTTGAACGAACGTGAAAATATTGTGTTTATATGTAAAAATACAATTGATTAACAGAAAGTGTAGTTGCCTTGTTGTAAAAATATAATGTTTATACGGGAAGTTACATTGTTCGTTCGGGAAATTACATTAATTATACGTAAATAATTATTGAATATACGTAAAAAGATGGTGGTTATATGTAAAAAGTTGTAGCTTGTTATATGAAAAATGTAGGTGGAATGGGATATTTTTTTCCTCCTCCGACCTTCGGTTGCCTCCAGAAGCTTTTAGGAGGAGTAATACCGTCTTCATATTATCAGTAGACTTCTTTCATAATTCCATTCTACATTTGTAATGATTTAAGAACAAGGATTAACGATTTAAGAATGCAGAACTTGCCTGGCGGCAGTCGGGTTTTGAATACAAATACAAGAACTGTAAAGGTTTTTGCCGGCTGTTTACTTCGCTAATCAAAAATCGCTAATCCTCAATGGTTAATCTATGCTTTTACCAATAGATAGGGAGAATTTGAAAGAGGTTTTGTAAATTGAATCAGGAAAGAGGTCCATTCTAAGTAGTTCAAGAACATTCTTAATCATACAAATCAGCAAAGCTTTTAAGTGAAATTAATGGGGAACTTGTGAGCCTGTTTTGTTTAAAGAAAGAATTTTGAGGGGAAAAATGGAACCGTCAGGTTTTAGGGACACGGCCGTTCTGTTGGGGCAGGTACAAAAAGAAAAGAGCCGGGCCCTGACCCCCGACTCTTTAAACTTAAGCACTATGGTAATTGAGTAAACGGCAGGGTTTGAAAAAGGTTACGTCAACCGCTAAAAATATTTTTTTCAAACCCCGAAAGGGTTTCAAACCCTTTCGGGGTTGCCACCCACATAAAAAAACCGCGGCATCTTATTGCCGCGGTTCTCAGTTCCGTGTTGGCTTAACCGAAAACGGAATTAAAGGGTGGAATCTTAAGCCTAACGCTGCTTAGCTGTTTTATTCAATTGCTTTTTAGCGCGCTCCTGTATTACTGATTTAACAACCGCATGTTTAGCCGCTGCCGACTGCTGTAAAGAAACATTCTCTTCGATAGGGAAAGGAGTCACATAGCTGTTGTTGCCTCTGGTATCGCCCGAACCGCCCGCTGCATCGTAGCCAAAGCGGTGGTCCTGATAGTTCACCCGCTTAGCGCTTACGCGGTAGCTGAACGACACATTCGAATTTCCTCCGCTCAGTTCTTTTACCTCAAAACCGTTAGTGCCGGGCACTACATATAAACCTTTGCAGTTGCCTTGTGGGGTAACGGTTACCACCATAGGGTGTGCCTTGTCAATTACTACAGTTTCTAAAAACAGGGCATCTAACTGAATATTGGCAGACCCGTTGTTCAATTGTGCGTTGCCCATATCTTCGAACCAAATTCCCGGGCTTTCTACTGCATACAATAACTGATTGCCTTTAGAAGTAGGAACCGAAGCCGATTTAGTACCGGTAGTGGCGGTATTACCTCTGGCATACACCGCATAAGTATTGGCACCGGTACCTGCCGAGCCATACACACCATAATCTGCCTGGCCTAAACCTGAGTTTCCGTTATAACCTATTCCCACGACACCGGCACCAAAAAGATTAGCCGCATCATAGTCGCCATATACCCCCATGTAAGCGGTATCCAGTGCACTGCCACCGCCCAGGTTGGTTCCATACAAACCTACCGACTGCACCTGTGCTCCCTGATATACCCCGATAGCACCAATAGCACCGGTACCCGAACTGTCAAGGGTTTGGAAAATTGCACCGCTTCCGCTGGTACCTAAACCAACCACTGCCGCACCGGCACCGGAATAACCCAGACCCATTACCGGGGCAATGCCCGCTCTTCCGGCAACGCCCAATACACCCGAAGTGTTTACGAGCCATCCGCCAAACTGAGTAGCCAGGGCGTTAAATCCTAAATACGCATTTGCCGAATCGTTCTGCGACTGCACTCTTACACCGTAAGTTCCCGAAGCGGAAGTGCCTTTGTTGATACGCACACCGGATAATGTTCCTGATGAAAGCAGCAAACGCTCAGTAGCACTAGGCGCAGCATTTACACCCACACCGGTTCCGTTATCGCGTATCTGCGAAAGGCCTATGGTAGCAGCACCCGTCCATTTAGCCACATAGTCGGCAGTACCGCCACTCAACGCTGCTGTTCCGGTAGCACCGGTAGCACCTGTGGCTCCCGTAGCACCGGGGGTTCCATTCGTGCCGCTTGGGCCGGTTGCACCCGTTGGGCCGGTAGCTCCGGTAGCTCCTCCGCCCGAACCGGTAGCACCTGTAGAGCCCGTTGGCCCTGTAGGACCGGTTGGGCCGGTTACTCCTGCACCGGTAGCGCCTGTAGCTCCGTTACTTCCCGCAGGGCCGGTTGCTCCGGTGGGGCCTGTAGGGCCTGCACCTGAACCTGTAGGTCCGGTGGGGCCTGTAGGACCCGTTACGCCTGCACCGGTAGCTCCGTTATTGCCTGCGGGGCCTGTCGGTCCGGTGGGTCCGGTTGCTCCGGTAGCACCGCCTGAGCCGCTTCCGGAAAATAAGGCATAAGGAACACTGAGTAATTGTGTGGTTCCCATATCGAAATAAGTACCGGTGTTATTAATGTCAACTTCCACCTGCAAAAATTTAAAACCCGAACCCCAGTTCACCACAGCTAAGTTACCGTTGCTGCCTATCTGCACGTTCACCAGACCAAACTGATTGGCGGTGGTGGTTAATATTTCTGTATAAACCGAAGGCCCTCCCGAAGAACCATCATGGATGGTGAAACGGAGTTTTACGGGTGTATTATCAGCTACCGGTGTGCCGGCAGAGTTGCGAACTACCGCCTGGTAATTCATTTGTTGGGGAGTTTGTGCAGAAGCCGTTGCAACAACAAGCATCAGCACATTCAGAAAAAGGACAATTTTCTTCATGTGATTGTTTTTGAAAAAATGAAAAATTAAAATGCTGATTAATTGATTACCTGGAATTTCTTGGAAGTAGTGTGAAGCTTGCCGTCTTTAGCCGACACAAAATTCATGGTAAGAATATATACACCGGCTGCATACATGGTAACGTTTAACTGCTCGCCCATTTTGCCGCTGTCGTAATTGGTGCTGTATACATCCGAAATTTTCTGGCCGATGGCATTGTAAAGTGTAATCTGCACTTTACCCTCTTCCGGTAACTGGAAACCGAACCACAAATTATCTACTGCCGGGTTAGGGTAAACCACAAACGAGCCGAACTCATCCCGAGTAAGGTCAATTAAACCGGTCACATTTTCGTCAGGTTGCTGGAAACCCTGTGTAAGAATATTGCTGCTGTTGCTGAAGGTCTGCACCATTGTCATTTCGCCTACGGTATAAGATAAACTGCCGTTGGCGTTTGAAGAAAAGCCACCGGTGCTGGCGATTACGGTAGGTGTAAGCATTTGTGCGTTCAGGCCTGCTGCTGAAAACGCCATCAGGAATAAGAAGTAGATTTTGTTCATAGTGTGTAAATTTCGGGCGAAGTAAATGTTTTGCCTCAAACCAGCAAAAAAAGATTGTTGCAGATATTCTCCGGAATGTTGCAACGCGTTGCCTGAAACAAAAACGCCCCGAAGAAATCTCCGGGGCGTTGTAATTCATGTAAAGTAAAAGAAACAACTACTGCTTCTTCGTTGCGTTTCGCTCGGCTTCTTTGCCGCTTGGACGAACCACCGGTGTCGGGCCGGTATGTTTTTTATGCTCCACAGCTTTGTAAGTCGCTGCTTCTTTGCCGGTCGGGCGAACTACCGGTGTTGGGCCGGTGCGTTTTGCATGTTCAACGGTTTTGGAGCGTCCTGCTTCTTTCCCTGTTGGCTTAACTACCGGAGTAGAACCACGTTTCTTTACTTCAGTAGCAGGAACCGGTTGTGCTTTTAACTCTCCTCTTGAATACATTTCATCCCTTTTTAAACTCTGCTCTTTTACTTCAGCGGGTTCGAGGTGTGCTGCATTACTGCTTGGGTGTTCGGCAGCATACTTTTTGTCTTTCTCCCACTCCTGCGCACTTTGTTTAGCAGGTGCCGGTGTACTCACAGATGGATGCTCTTTCCTATACTGCTCATCTTTTTCGTTACCCTGCGCCTTTACAGAAAACGGTAACAAAGCAATGAGCAAGCCGAACGCAATTGTTCTGATTTTTGTTTTCATGACAATGTTTTTTAGTTTTTAGCAGAGATTCCATCGGCTGACGGAACCTCTGCCCAAAAACTTATTAATAATATGTTACCGTTCCTCTTAAAGTATTTCCATAACCCGATAACTGCAATAAAAACCCGTGGTGAGTACCCGTTTCAGTTACTCCGTGAACGGTAAACCCGCGGGCATAACCCGATGTCTGATCATCGCCATCAATAGTTAAAGTACCACCATTGCCAACATCACGCGAAAAAGACTGGTGCACTGTTTGACCACTATAATCGATGTCCTCAGAGTTGCTCATGGTTACATCCATAAACCCACCAGATCCGTTATTAAAGGTTAGGATTTTTGTAGTAGCATCCCAGGTTACGGTGGTAGTACCTAATAGCGGATGAGTCCAAACCGTTCCGGTTCCGGTAACGTCAAGAATTGCGGTAGTAGTTGAAGGAAGAACCCAGCTTGCATTGCCTCCTGCATCTGAAGTTAACACCGCACCAGCGGCTTGGGTGCCGTCATTTATAGAAATGGAACCATTAAAGTCTGCTGCAACCAGGTTGTTGAGTGCATTAACCTGTAAAGTTGGAGTACCACCAGACAAATCGCCTTCCACTCTTAATGTTGAAGTGCTTGAGGTTACATTAGTTTTACGGAAGATTACAGCATCGTCCAAACCGGTTTTAGTTACCAGCAAACCGTAGGCATCACCATTTGCTTCAATTTTTACCACTGCTTCATCATCGTTAAAGTCGTATCCCATAGCCCCTAAACTATCTTCAAACACAACGTAAGATGCTGTGGATGTACCCGTGTATGGCACATGAAGCTTAGCTTTAGGGCTGGTAGTTCCTATACCTACGTTTCCAGCTTGCGTTAAGTAAACTTTAACTGCATTACTAACTCCACCGTTGGTACTTGATCCCAACTGAAGATCGGCACCACCATTCATAGTTGTAAAAACCCATTGATTAGCCCCTGAATAACCATAACGGATACTGCCAGCACTAGATTCTACAAAAAAGTCGCCTCCTGTAACATGAAGCTTGGCACCTGGTGTTGTAGTTCCAATACCTACTAAACCGGTTGTTGTAAAACGCATTACCTCTGCACCGCCCCCATTCCAATTGTATAGGTTTAAATCGTTGTTGCTGGTATTTACCGAACCCAGAGTCCAGCTTAATGCATCACTGTTAGTAAACGCCAGGTAATTATTTGCTCCAGTAGATAAGCGATCGATTCTTAAAGTTCCTCCACCGCTTCCGGTTTTTCCCCCAACCCGTGCGTTAGTAAAGCCACCGCCCTGAGCGACTACATCCAATGGTTGGCTTGGGGTGGCCGTTCCAACACCTACATTTGTGCCGTTATCGAAAATGAGCGAATTGCCCAAAGTAGTAGCCGCTGTAAATTTCGAAACATAATTCAGCGTTCCGTTTGCGTTAGCCGCTCCGGTTGCACCCACAGGACCTGTAGGGCCAGTAGGACCTGTTACTCCCACTCCTGTTGCACCATTAGCTCCGCTCGGGCCGGTTGGGCCAGTAGGACCTGTTACGCCAACTCCGGTTGCACCATTAGTTCCGCTTGGGCCTGTTGGGCCTGTTGGACCTGTTGGACCGGTAGGTCCGGTTGCACCAGTTGCTCCTCCACCCGCACCGGTTGCACCTGTTGGACCTGTTGGGCCAGTTGCTCCGGTTGCTCCACCGCCAGAACCTGTTGGACCTGTTGGGCCGGTAGGGCCAGTTGCTCCTACACCTGTTGCACCATTAGCTCCGCTTGGACCAGTTGGGCCGGTAGGGCCTGTTACACCAACTCCGGTAGGACCTGTTGGACCGGTAGGGCCGGTTGCTCCACCACCAGAGCCAGTTGGACCTGTTGGGCCGGTAGGACCCGTTACGCCCACACCGGTTGCTCCGGCAGGGCCCTGAGGACCTGTTGCTCCGTTATTTCCTGCAGGGCCGGTTGGGCCGGTAGGACCCGTTGCACCGGCAGGTGAGTTTGCTGCATACAAGGCGTATGGAACACTTACCAATTGCGAAGTTCCCATATCGGCATAGCTGGTGCCGCCTGCAGGATCAATTTCTACCTGTAAGTATTTAGCTCCACTACCCCAGTTTACACCGGCAACAGTTCCAGTAACTGCCACACCATTTCCTATTTGATGCGTTACTAAACCAAACTGATTAGCCGCTTTAGTTGTTGTTTCCTGAAATACCACTGTACCTCCCGCAGAGCCGTCATGCACTGTAAAGCGCATAGCTACGTTGGTGCCGTTAGCAACAGGGTTTCCGTTCGATTGACGAACCACCGCCTGATAATTCATCAATCCGGGGGCTTGTGCCATAGCTCCCATCGTCAGGATGGTGAACATGGCAAGAGTTAGTAATAACTTTTTCATGTGTTTAAATTTAATTGAGTTTTTAAATGGGATTTAATTGATGACCTGAAATTTTTTAGAAGTAGTGTGAACCTTGCCGTCCTTATCCGAAACAAAATTCATGGTAAGCACATACACCCCTGCCGCATAAAGCGAAACATTCAGCTGTTCCACGCGCTTGCCGTTGTCGTAGCTGTTGCTGAACACATCTGAAATCTTCTGACCTATGGCATTGTACAAAGTAATCTGCACCTTGCCTTCTTCCGGCAACTGGAAACCATAGAAGAGGTTATCTACTGCAGGGTTAGGGTAAATTACGAACGAACCGAATTCGTCCTGTGTAAGGTCTATTAAACCTGTAACGTTATCATTTGGTTGCTGAAAACCCTGGGTGAGAATGTTGTTGCTGTTGCTGAAGGTTTGCACCATCGTCATTTCACCCACGGTGTAAGATAAACTGCCATTGGCATTGCTTGAAAACCCTCCGGTGCTGGCAATAACCGTAGGAGTAAGCATCTGCGCTTTCATTACAAAAGGCACCGCTGCTGTTGCGAGAATAAGTAATAGCTTTCGCATAGTCATGTGTTTAGATTAAAGAAAAATAATTAGTGTATATTCAATTACCGGCCGAAACTACGCTTATTTATATTTCAACCAAATTTTTCGCAAATTGTTTTTCGAAAAAATGCCCGGCTGATAAATATCATATTTACAATGACTGTCCGTTTGCATACCTAAATAAAAAAGAAAGCGCAAATAGGATGCGTTGAGAGTCAACA
>CAZBPG010000049.1:0-27176 GCA_964493695.1 uncultured Chitinophaga sp.
ATGGTTACCGTTCCGGAGTTGCTAACGGTAGTTACATCCTGATAAAGATAAGAACTTTGTATAGTCACTTCACGGTAATAAACACGGTAAGTTCCCGCTGGTCCTGTCCAGTCCACTTTCAATTGTTTGTTTGCAGGAGAACTGAGGGATATGCCTGTGGGCATAGCACACAAAGTGGTTACTCCCAATGTATCACCGCTGGCAGGGCAAGTCAGCAGACTATCGCCGGTTTGTGTTACAGTAATATCGTAATTGCCGCTGGCTACCAGTCCTGAAATGGTCTTGGGTGGTGTTACATTAGTGATTGTACCGCTGGAGGATCCGTCATAGGTTATAGTATAGTTTCCGATTCCTGTCGGCGACCAGTTCAAGGTGATGCTGTTATCCGTCTGCCCTGTTACAGTCAGGGTTATCGGCGTTACCGGACTCTTCTCTACAATAGCCGTATTGCTTGCCACATCCCAACATTCTGTTGCATGAGCAACAAACCGGTAATACGTTTTCTGCGCTGTAGGCGTAGCCGTATAGGTTTTCAGATTGCTTATACCCGGCACTGTACTCCAAGTAACCTGGTCTGTGGATTGCTGCCATTCATAAGTGCGTCCTTTAGCGCCTGTTACAGTCAGCATAACTGAGTTTTTGGGTGCGCTGGGGCAGACAATCGTGTTGTAGGGTGTTGCCACTCCACCTAACGGATACGGCGCTGTTGCAGTATAATATCCTAAACGGGGCTGTCCGGTCAAAGTCAGTTTATTATTTATAATATCTACTGTGCCGGTTTGTTCTGTCCAGTTGATACCTCCGTCTATTGACTTGTAAATAAACAGGTAGTTTTCTACAAATCCGTTCAACTCATAAGGGGTATCAAAATAGTGATACACTACTGTTGCATTGATTCCGGTAATGTTGTTAGGCGTAAACTCATAGTATCTGTAAATACTTCCATTAGCGCAACCCACCGGAATTTCTGTTCCAATCACTCTTGAACAAAGCACATTGTTGGTGGTTATGCTTGGCTGTAACACTTCAATACCCAATCCGCCCCATGTGTTATTGTTGCCTGCTACAATGTTCCGGGTGGTTTCAATTCTTCCTAACACAAATGCTGTCGGCAACTCACTCAGGGTAGCCGTATTGCTCATCACCACTTTATTAGCCATTGTGTTAATGATACCGGCTGATACTGTAACACTGTTGCTTACCGTTGCATTACCATCCTGCATGTTGCGGTTACCTGTACCGGTGGACACTTCCAAATCAACATAACTGCCCGCCAGCAAATACTGATCACTATTACTGTTATAAATCACTTTCTTCAGGAAGGTAAGTGATGCACCAAATCCGCTGATGGCTCTTCCGTTAGGTGTTGCCGTGTTGGGTGTGGTAATAGTAATCGGGTTGTTCGCCGTCATTGAGAATGTGCCGGACACCGGATTGTTTATACAATGACTTATAGTCAGGTCAACCGTGCCTGCCAACGTAAAGTTGCCGGCTACTGATGTATATCCTGTGTTACTGGTAGTCATAAAGCCCGTTCCCTGCATAGTCAGGTTATTGCACCCGATATTGCCTCCGTTGCCCAGTGTAACCGTATTACCTGAACCTTGCAGAACAAGATTATAATAACCTGTAACCGATGGAACAATCTGACTACCCGCTGCGAAGCGATCGAAAATGGTAGTACCTGTACCGCCATTGAATGTAGCAGAAGTCATTGTAGCTGCTGCATCTTCTATTGTTAAAGTTCCTGCCTGCTGTAACAGTCCGCCGGTTTGCGTTAATAATTTAGTTCTTAAATTATTACCATTCATGTCGAACGAATTATTTGCTGCAATACTCAGGTTGGCTAAATATCCGCTGCCCGAAGCTGCTGCAGTTGACAACTGATAATTAGTTCCTGTTGCGTGATCAACAGATAATCCGGCGCTCGTAAAGTCTCCGGTTCCTGAAACAGTCATTGGCGTTTGTGTGCCGCCGGCTATTCCCTGCAGATGCACAAGTTGCCCGTTTGTATTGATAATACCGTTATTGATTAATCTTCCATAAACATTGAAGTTAAAACCAAATCCGGCATCTATAGTCAGAGAAGCGCCTCCGTTTACAATAAGTTTTGCACAAACTGCATCCTGAGTAGCTATTGCCGGCAAATGCGGATAATTAACCAATGGTGTTGGCACTATCGCTGTATCGCAGAAGTTAGGTACAAGCCCTCCCTGCCAGTTTCCTGTATTAAACCAGTCGGTGTTGCTAGCTCCCGTCCACTGGCGGTTACCGCAGCAATAGTTAATCGTTACATTCACCGGATCTATATCATAGCACCCGCCAAGGTTAGCGGTTTTCTTCAGGTAAACCGGCGCTGTGCCACCCAGCGGACCTAATCCCAAATCACCCATAGTTACTGCCGCCGCATTAGGCAAGGCATTGGTATTGTTTACCGCATCCGTCTGAGTGGGGTATGCCGAATAACTCCCCGCGATACTATTAGTATCCACTACCACTGATGCAGAAGTTATATCTACTGTAGTGGGATAACACACAGCCGGCGGATCGGTAATAACCAGCCCTGGAGACGGCAATACAGTAATCGTATTAGATGTTGCCGTTACCGGACTTACACAAAGTGCATTGGAAGTCATCACCATATCCACCACATCTGATGGATTCAGTGTAGGAGCTGCCCAAATCTGTTTGTTTAAGGCAACCTGTACATCTGAACCATTTACCCTCCATTGGTATGTAGGAGCGCAGCCCTGATTTACCGGTGTTGCCGTAAATGTTACACCGGAACCGCCACACAATGGTGATATATTGGCTGAAATACTCACAGACGGAGTTACATTAGAATTTATTGTTACTTCCGTAATGTATGAAGGAATGCCGCAGCCGCCTATGTTTGTACTTACTGCCACATATTGCCCTGCTGTATTGACATTGGTGATTGACTGATTGGTCGCGCCACCAATTTGTGTTCCGTTCTTATACCATTTGTACGACACCCCCGACGGCGATGCCGTAAGGTCCACATTGCCGCCGGTACACAGATTGGTGGTACCGGATGCAGTAACAGTAGTTTTTGAAGCGAAACATCCTGAAGGAGTATAAGTGATCCGGTTGTCACCTGAAATATATGAGGCAAAAAGTCCTCCAACAAAGTTTACACCTTGCGTATTAACAGTTCCTGTGCTGGTTAAACTCGGATACCAACCAAATCCGCCGCCGCCACCGCCGGTACGGTTAAGGAAATCTGTATTCGTTGCGCCTCTTATTCCAATTTGAACATTTCCTACCTGGCCGCTAACGGGTTGAAAAGATTGGTCTGAGTAAATAAAATCAATCCGGTTGCCGTTAGCGCCGCCATTTTCATATAATATGATTTGCATACGGAAATACTCACCTGCGTTACTAACAAATTGTACATTATTCCATTGAACTGTTAGCGTACGGTTAGGTGAGGTGCCCCCCACTACATAAGAAATAGTACCGCTTCCATTGCCTTGCAACGGTACACCCCAACCGGAAATAATTCCGTCACAAGTTGCAGCGGATGCAATAGGTTGGGTAGTATTAGCCGGCGGAGCTGCTCCCAGATAAATAAATCCATTAGTATTTACCCCAAATACATTATATGAATTACCGCCCGGGAACAAGAAATTAAATGCCGGAGAAAGTGCGCTTAAATCAATTGAATAGTTTGAATTGCTCATACCCGCATTAGTTGCAAGTGTTGTTGCACCAGCCATTGACTTAAATACCCCTCCACCGTCAGAGTAAGAATAAATATAAGCATCCGGGGTAGAAACCTTTGTGTACCCTGACCCTGGAATACTTATATCCGTTACTCTCACCACTGTAGTAGCCGAAGCCGTACAGCCATTTACATCGTATGCGGTTACCGTGTAGGTAGTAGTGCCTGTAGGTGTTGCCTGTACCGGATTGCCGGTGGTAGTGTTGAGCGTGGTACAAGGTGACCATGCGTAAGTAATTGCTCCTACATTGAAGGTAGAAGATGCGGTCAGATTGCCTGTTGTTCCTCCTAAATTCACATCAGCGCTAACCGGCGAAATAGTGGTTTTCAGCACTCTTGCCACAACCGATGTAATGTAAGAACATCCTGCTGTGGTTCCTGTTACAGAATAAGTAGTAGTTACCGTCGGGTTTGCTGTCGGATTAGATAAAGTGGAACTGAATCCTGCAGGATTCGAACTCCATGTATAGGTATCAAATCCTCCTGTTGCTACCAAGCTAACTGTTGCCGTGTTGCACACATTTACAGGACCGCTGCCCCCGTCAATAGTTGCAGCAAGTGTATTAGTAACAAACGGAACCTTCAATGAATTAGATGATGTAGTGCTTCCTCCTAATCCGTTACAGGTTACATCGCAGTAATACCACATGGTACTACTGAGAACCGGAGTGGTGTAGTATCCGTATGTATTTGCTCCGGTAGCCGGTGTCCACGGACCTGTTCCCGAAACAGATGATTCATACCACTGGTAAGAAAATCCTGCCTGTGGAGCCAAGTCTAATGTCAGCGTACTGCTGCCGGGCACATTGCAAATGCCCTGTGGCGAAGCGGTAATATTGGCAACCGCCGGTGCGCCTGAACAAACTGCAATTTCGTCAATACCCATCGTGGGACCAACAGGTGCTGCGCCGGTTGAGCGCGCATTCCCATCGTAATCATCTGTAATACTAACCGGAGTACCATTTCCTGCAATAAAGTAATACGGATAAGGAGTAAGCGGCGGTGCCATATTAATATGCAGATTACTGTCTTCATTAATAAACAATTCAGATGCGCGAACCTGCGTGGGACTTGAATTGCCTGATACAACAGTTTGCGCCGATATACTGTTGTTGTCGCCTCCGCTGCTGCTTTTCCATGTGCTGAAATCAGTAGAAGTTCCACCCCAGTTTCCAATTGTGTTAACATCTCTTGATGCTATGAAATTATTATCCGAATTAAATCCGGTGGCATATCCCGCACCTTCACTGGTAATGCCATAATGAATGCCGGTGCCGCCCGTTCTCGCATTGATAAAGATGTTGTTCTTCATATTCAGTGTTTCGCCGTCTATGGTTAACCGCCTGAACGGAGCACTGTTACTAGATTGGTCTTCTGTTCCCGTTATATATATTGAATTGTAGAAAACATTAAGAGTTGAACCTGCCGACATTCGGTCTTCAATTCCTGTTTTTACACCGCGAACACCACCACGTGAACCAAATGAAAGCTGATTATTGCTTACTGTCCATGTTCCGGCATCATTATTTAACAACTCAATTCCATGTGTTCCGTAAACCCTCGAATTAGTGTACATATCAAATATCCGGTTTTTCGAAATCACTCCGCTCAATTTTCCTGATACAGAGATGCCTCTGTTTCTCAGACCTCCGGTATTAGCTGAGGTGATCGCCTGCACCCATGGACCAAGTATGTAATTATTAGAAATAATATTCCCTGTAACCAAAGTAGCGCTGGGGTTAGCAACACGAATAGCATAAGAAGATGTAGAGGTTGCTGCAATAGCTGTATTCTGCGGTCCATTAACTGTATTTCCTGTAATAACTACATTGCCGGTGCCTGTATGAGTGATACATTGAACATACGAACCCTGACCAAGTATACTTGCCCCAAGACAATATAAACCGGTAAAGCTATTGTTTGTAACAGTTAATGTAGAAGTGGTGGTACTTCTTATTCCAAAGATATATCCCTGTTGTGCCACATTACCATTAACCTGGATGCCGCTTCCGCCAACAACATTACTGTCAATAACCGCCGTAGTGCTGCCTCCTATATTCATACATACGAATGCACTGTTAGATGTATGAGAGAACAACATTCCCTGAATGGTATTTTTGGAAATAGTGGTAGTGCCTGCATTCACAAATATCCCATAGGACTCTGTACTGTTATAACTGTTCGTTTGGGTACCTGTTGCTAAAGGTCCTGTTCCGCCAATGTAGTTTCCTGAAATATTCAGATTATTAACAGGAGTTCCATTTAGCGGGAAATAAATAGCCACTAACAACGCATTCGGATTTGAAGTATTGTAAATACTGTTTCCTGTAATGCTCCAGTTGTTTCCTGATGATCCCGTATTAGCAATACCCTGCGAATAAGAAGCCCCGCCATAATTGAAAATATTATTGTCTTTAATGGTTACATCGTGGTTGGGAGAAACAGCCGAGCCGCTTGCAAGAATAACATTTCTTGAGAATCCTGTTCCACCAATATTATTATTATTAAACAGAAGATAACTATTACCTGTTCCTGCGCTTGCAGCGCCTGCAATGTGTAAGATACCTGAGCTATTACTTGTATTTGTAGCTTCCAATATGCAATTTCTTATGGTATCATAAGCTGCATTATCACTCAGGTAAAATACTGCTGAAGATGAATTGGTATTTATAAATTTCAGGAACTTACCTGTTCCGTTTACACTACCGTCAAATGTAATATGACTTGCCCCGCTGTATGCAATAAGACCGGGCGCTACCGTGTTACCTGTTACAGTATAGGTGTTGCTGTTGTCTTTAGGTATTACCAAAATGTTAAAAGGTCCGGAGCAGTAGCTGACCGTATTAAGAATGGTTGGGGCTGCCGGCTCTGTAATGCTTGCCTGCTGTACAATTACTGTAAGATTCCCGTCGAGACCTTTACTGTTGATGGCTTCAAATAAGCCACCTGCACCATTAAAAGTAGGATACTGAGGAGTACCGGGTCCTGTACCTACATATACCGTTCCCGACATGGGTGTTACCAATGTGAAACTAAATGGATTAGGCATGGCGGATGCCTGAAGCAATACATCGTTATTGGTATGCACCGCCACATTGTTGTAATACTCTGTGTTGAATCCGATGTTTGGATTTACCGGATTAGTTGCCTGATCCTGCGCAACCACATAGTATTCAAATTCATCGTTTACGGCAGGGGTAATCGTCGGTACTATCTTAGAATAGTCAATCGTAAATTCCCATACTCCATTGTTGCCTGTTCCTGATTGTAAAACACCTGCATTTTTCGTCCAGTTGGTTAAGCCGCCGGTTGTTCTGCGATACCAAACCTGCGGAACCTTTGTTCCGGTAGTAGGAACTCCGCTTATTGAATCTGTAATTGTTGCCGTTAGTACAGGATTATAAAATCCTAATGTACAAGCAATCTGGTCAATCAATGGAGTGTAATAAACCCTCGGAGGGAACACATCATGCGAGTTGGCTATCGGAGAAATAAAGTTGCCTGCATCGGCACCGATATCATTAGGTGTGTAACTTGCTCTTACATCTCCGTCAATATCATCTGTAATACTTGCTATCAGTACGCCGGTTCCTTCAGCAGGAGTGGCATTGTTCAGATGCAGGTTGGGTGTTCCGGCAGTTGGGTTTACAAAATTCGGATCGCCATAGCCGGAATTATTATCCGAGCCCCATACATTGGGAGATATAAACCAAACAGGCAAACGGTCTCTTACCGGATAACCGGCATATAAAAAGAGATGCCCGTCTGTTCCGTTGGCGCTCAGTGTCGTGTTGTAATTACTGTAAATATTGTAATCCAGCACCAGTCCTGCATTGCTGCCACCGATGTCTATGCAATAGTGCTGACCGGTACCGCCGCTGTTGGATCGGGCGTTTACCAGAATATTGTTACGGATATCATCTGCTCCTGAAACCATTCTGCGCAAACCGCTGGTTTGAGAGTTGTTGGTAGAAACTCCTGTTCCACCGATATACACACTGTTATTGAATATACTATGACCAACAGAATTACCGTCTTTGCGGATACCTTCCATCACAATGCCGTTGGTAATAGAAACTCCGCTGCCATTAATACCGAGACGCACCATATTGTTTCGTACAGTGGAAGCTACAACATTACCGGGGATATATGCTCCATTGGGTCCGCCGATTCCAATACCCAGCATACGGGCAGTAGCATCCGTACTGGCTATGTTCAGCGAGTGAACAAAGTTGCGCTCCAGCACTTTGCCGGCAAATACCGGATGCCAGAATATACCTGTTACAGCAACCGCAGCGCTGGCATGGGTTGAACTCAGGTTATACACCGTGTTGCCTGATGCAGGAGGATTACCGAGAAGATAAATACCTGTTATTACAGTATTTCTTCCGATATCTGAGGTCAGCGTAGGTGTAGAAGCTCCGGAACTAAGGTTAAACACGCTGTTGTTCACCACATTGCCCGCGGCGCCAGATGCCCAGTTATTGGCACGGATACCTATAATGGTTCCGGCGGTTACAGAAATATTTGATACCGTATTGTTTCCAATCAATACAGAGTTGTTAGTAGCTCCGTCGTAAATACACTCAGTAACCTGTGTGGACAGGTTATCATTGGTATAAGTATTAGTGATGTTATTCACCAGGTTACCGTCGGCAGCATTGGAACCTCCAATCGCCATGGTAAACCCGGAAGTATTGCCATCGCTCAGGGAGATTCCTCTGAAATCATGCACACCGCCCGATGGAGCCGTAATCGGCAAAGTAATATCAGTAATACGGTTTCTGGTTACTGTAACACTTCCTATACCGGTTCCGGATATATTGATCCCCCAGAAATTGCCTCCTATGTTGGTAGAGGTATTGGAAATAATATTACTGTCAATCGCCGCAGAACCTGAACTCATGTTGATTCCCCAGAATGGCTGTACACAGCTTATTTTACCTATTCTGTTTTTACTGACCGTGCTTCCTGTTCCGCCGTTTCCGATACCTACTTTCATAGCATAAAAAGTTGAACCAAAGGGATCTGTGGCGCTGGTTGTCCATGTACCTGAAATAGATCCTCCCGATAGTGCACTGGCATCGCCGCCGATAAAATTGCCGGTGATGGTATCATTTAAAGAAGATGTACCTGGTAAAAAGCTGATACCGGTAGGCGTTCCCAATACATACGAGTTGGGAGGTGTGACATTGTGATAAATGCTGTTGCCTATTATTTTCCAGTAGCTGCCATTGTTGGTGCCGACATAAATACCTGTAGGGCTGGTGCTTGAATTAGCTGCGCCGCTTATGTTGTAAATATTGCAGCCCGAAATAGTGATACTGTCATTTGCCATGCCTGCTGTTCCCAGTGCATAAAATCCGTTAATCGGAGTCATGTAAGCATAGCCCATAGATACCGCATCTGTATTATCGCCGACTTCACAATTGGTAAATGAGTTATTGTCGTTTCCTGTTACAGCAGCCGGTCCGATATAAATTACGCCATTATCTTTTCCGTTTCCGGCAGCAATGAATGGAATGCCTCCTTCAAAAATGCAATTGTGGACATTGTTCTGTTTAGCATCATTCATCAAACTGAGTGTGGCATTCCAATTTCCTGTTCCATAATTACGGAAGAACAGGTATCGGTTAGCGCCTGTGCCACCGTTAAGAGTAACGCGGTCAGCGCCATTCAAACGAATCAATCCGGCATCGGCACTGCTTGTGCCGCTATACATTCCTGAAATAATTCTTTGTGTAGCCGCGCTTGACTGAATAGTCAAAGTATAGTTGCTGTTTGCAGGTGATTCCGTCCACTGATTCAGTCCCACCGAGCCGCTTTCAATCGTGATATCGCTGATGATATTGGCAGTGATGTTCCCCTGAACAGTGGCTGCATTCATCACATCAAACAAACCACCCGCATTGGTCAGTGAGAAGAAGTTTCCGGATGTACCTACCGTATAAGTGCCGCCGGGCAACGTACCTGGTTTAGCCAATACAAAATAACCTAAAGAAACCGGCGGATATCCGTTAGAAGTAATAGTTGGGGGCGATACCACAGAAGACATAAGGTTGTAAACACCTGTTTTTGTAGCGCTGTTGGTAATCAGATCGCCGGGAATTAACCCGGTCTCTGTCAGCCGCAGATTACCCGGCTGAATCAGATTTGGGGAATTAGCTGTAACCGATGCCTGCCAGTAGCGGTTGGTAGCTAATGAACTAACGCCAAACCCTGGCGTACCTCCGGCATTGGCATCAAACGCTTCCGCCTGAATAACCACCAAAGCAAGATTGTTTACTGTTTTAGGATTTACCAGTTCAAATGCATTGTATATTCCTTTACCGATTGGGAAGGAGTATGTTGCCGGTGTCAGAAGGTTTAACGGCAGCGTACGCGCCAAAGGACCGCTCACATAAGCAGTTGGGGAACCTCCTGTAACACTTGCCACCGCAGTACCCAATACCGTAGGCAGATTAGCCGCTGAAGAATACAAGATACCATCTGTCAGCGTAAGGGTAGTAACATTCACCGGTGCGGTAAGTGTAACCCCCGCTGGGTTGTTAATGGTCAATGCCATGAGCATATTGACATTGTAGGTGCCGATGTTGAAAGTTTGCGGAGCAGTGCCGGTAAAGGCAATGGTAGAACTTACCTGGCTACCTATCAGATTTCCATTATTGGTATAGATATTATTAATATTCAGCGTTTTTTGGTTCACCGCAAAGGTGGCGCCAGCGTTAATCGTAACATTATCCACTGTCCATACCGTTCCGGTAGTATTAATAAAGTTACCAAGCAACAAACCGGAGGCATTCGTATTGGATGAAATCAGGTTGGCTAATTTACCCCCGGTAACGGTGGTAGCTTCAATTTCTAATGTAGCCGCCTGATTGCCATCGCTGTGAATGGTTGAGCCGGCAGCATTTCCGGTAAATACCGATGCTGTACCCATGGCCAGCGGAGTAGCTACTCCTACAGTACGCATGGTTTGTCCATTCAGATTGAATGTGGTATTCTGGGCAGCCGCATTAACAGTGAGTGTATTCTGGAACCAGGTTTCTCCTGTTAAACTTTTTACTCCGCCGTTAGTGATGATATTCACAAAACCATATCCGGGCGCTTTTAAGTCGCGGATGTTCTGGTTAAATGCCGTACCATTGTAATTAACCACCGCAGTAGAAGCAATCTGGTTGTATTTGAATTTAGGGAATGGATTGGCATTCGTGTTATTGGTCAATGTAAATTGACTTAAACCTGCCATATAAATAGTACCCTTACTGCCATCCGTGCCGGTAATCAGGTTGCCGCCGTCAGCCAAAATACATGATGCGTTTGCAGAAAGAATCTGAATACCATCCAGCGAAACATTTGTAGTGAAGGTTTTGGTATAATTTGTCTCAATAGCCACCACGCCATAATTAGTGAGTGTATCCAAATTAGTCGGATTATATGGAATGTTATGGCTAGCGCCTGCACCAAAAAGTACGATACTGCTATCCGCCAGTTTTACCTTCTTCCCATTAAAGGTAGGCAGCAATGGTAAGGCAGAGCGGGTGGTTTTATAAGTGGCGCCATTTGCTACGGAGAAAGTATCGGTAGCATTACCCGAAATCCATTGGGTAGTACCATTGTCCCCCCAGAGCCGTCCGGCTGTTACAGTCAATTTCCCATTAATAGTCATT
Source organism: uncultured Chitinophaga sp. (assembly GCA_964493695.1). GTDB lineage: Bacteria > Bacteroidota > Bacteroidia > Chitinophagales > LD1 > Bog-950. Next base: position 11,416 of record CAZBPG010000049.1, read on the forward strand.
GGTCCTGAAACCTGTCCATTAGCCGATGTCTGTCCGGTATTATTCCATTTTACATTTCCATAAGTACCTTGGAAAGTTGACGGATTAGCGGTAGTGATTCCGGTGATGTTACAGTTGGATGCTACATTCCATGTTGCATAAGGTGCAGCCACACTGTTCGGAATGTTTCCACCATTTCTGTTGTGGTTGTAAATTCCGGTAGCAGAGAATACTAAATTGGCAGCAGCAGCGCTGGTGATAACACCGCCGTTGTTATTGAGTGTTCCGCTAACTGTAAATACATTGGAAGCCACTCCGCTTGTTGTCAGTGTATTATTGAATGTTCCATTATCATTGATATTGAATGTACCGGCGATATTCGCTGCCTGATTGGCATTACCGGTCATGGTAAGTGTAAGCTGTACTGTACCACCCATCTGGAAGGTAGAGTTTGCTTCCACCGAGATATTGGTAGTTGAAGCAGGACCAGCAACTGTGAAGATTCTTGCTCCGCCCGTTTGTCCTTCAAAGGTTACATTGGTACTGTTCAGTACATTCATACCCTGAATGGTTTGGGTGGGCACATTGTTCGCAATTGAAGTACCTCCCAACGAGAACTCAAGCACATCTGTTGGTGCAGTGAAACTTCTCAACGGAAGCCAGTTATTGGCATCCTGGAAGTCATTGGTACCGGAAGTAGGCTGCCATACATAGGTTACTGATGGCGCCACCCTGCCGGTGTATTGCATTCCTCCCAGCGGTGAAGATGTTTCGGTAACACCGGTAATTATTAAGGTCGGGGAACTACCTGTGGTTGGCAAGATCTGAACCCAAACAGCACCGTCCCATCGGTTGATTTTAACACTGCCATAGGTTCCCACCAAATCAGATGTTGCGGTGGTTGAATAGGTAAAGGTGCCTGTATAAGTATAGACACCGTTTCCGTCCTCACTGTCGGTAAATGTCCAGTAACGGCTGATATAATCTGTAGCAGATGCATCGTCCGGATGCTGCGCATCGGTAACGCGGATACCAATCAGGCGGTAAGCCGGACTGGCATCAGTAGCAGTAAAGTTCAAAGTAACTGGTGAAAAATCCGGTCCGGTATTGTTTGGCGAAATACCCGATACATCCCCGACAGGGAATACATAACTATTATTTCCTGTCAATCCGCCCGGAATAGCTCGCTTCAACTGTCCGCTGCCATCAGCTACCACCATATTGGTAGCGCTGCCTGCTCCGTTAATACCTCCTGTCTGAGTGGAAAGAACGGTCAGGTTATAGTTATTCAATATCAACCGTCCGCTTGTGAGCGTAAGACCAATAGTTGCCGAATTCAGTGTAATGCTGCTGTTCATGGTGATGTTCGGCGAAACATTCGTATTGTTCAAAGAGAGCGCATTCAGATTGCTGATGCTGGATGGAATACTGATTGGCTGCTGGTTTCCGCCAAAACTCAGATTGGAGTATATACCCGAAGCTAAATTAGTCGGAGTTCCCGCAATGGCAGGACCGTTCAGCCCAAGTGAGTTCAGCGCACCCGAAGCGCCGGCAATATCAAATGTGCCGTTAGTCAAAGTCAGTGTACCGGAAACAGGAACAGACTGAGCTACATTCGTCTGGTTTCCGATAGTAACGCCTGCTGTATTGTCAATGGTCAGGTTTGCAGCACCGGTTAAACCGCTTCCTGTTATCTGAGCAGCCGTACCGTTGTAAATGTAGTTGGCAGTTGTAGTATAGGTTCTTGTACCGCCAACCTGAACAGTACCATAAGCTCCGTCAGCATTTGCTGCAAGTCCTTCTGTGTGTCCTGTGGCAAGAATGGCGCCTCCTGAAAGGGTAAACAGCCCCGCACCGGAAATTACCTTATTCTGGCAGTACAGCGTACCGCTTACGGTCATGGTTCTGCCGGTTCCTACATAAGGGAAGTCTGTGAGCAATGTAAGTTTTGCACCCGCCACTCCGTTACTTACATTAAACACTAAATTATCGGTTTCATTGATAATACCTCCTGTGAAAGTTTTATCCGATAAGTTGTTTGAAAAATTGCAGGTTACTGCTCCTGCTACTACTGCTGTGTTTCCTGTAATTTCTCCTCCTGTCTGGTTAAAGTTGCCATAGAAAGTGTAAGTAGGGCTATAATTGCCATTCAGGAAACTGATTTTCCCGCCCTGCATGATAAAGTCAGCCGGAGCAGCCGCTGATGCTCCAAAAGTCAGCGCTCCTCCGTTGGCAGAAGTCAGATTGGTCATATAGGCAGTCGGACTTCCGGTGCTGATTACTGTAAAGTCGCCTTTAAAGGTAGTGGCTGTACTGATACTCATGTTCAATCCTGTTGTTTGCCCGTCGCAGTTGTAGGTAAACTTGCCATAGGTTTGCCCGGTAATACCGGTTGGCATTGTACCCGTTACTCCGGTAATGTTACACAGAGAAGTTGCATCCCATGTCGGAGCCGGTATAGCGCCTGCATCGCGGTTATGGTTGTAAACCGAATTTACTCCCATAGTAGTAGTTCCGGTAGTAGCTGTTACAGCGCCGCCATTGTTATTAATGGTTCCCGTAATCACATTTGCCGCTGCCGTCAGGTTGGTAAAGTCTAAGGTATTGTTAAATGCGGTATTAGCATCTATATTAATTGTTCCTTTAATATTGGTTTTTGCAACAGAAGTATGCGTAGTAAAAGCAAGGTTAAGCCGGTTGGCGCCTGCAGAACCCAGCTTCAGTGTTGATGTTGGAGAAATCGTCAGCAGTGTATCCGGAGAAGCATTGTTACCAAGTGTCAGAATCTGGTTAGCGGCAGTTGACACTAAGTTAATCGTGGTATTGTTAGAAACCAGAATTCTACCGATAGACTGACTCGGGACATTGTTGGCTGTAGAAGATCCACCCTCGGTGAAGTGCAATACATCAGTAGGTGCCGGAACAAACCGGTTCGGACTCCAGTTGGTGGCGAGGGTATAATCCTCTGTGCCGGTGGTCGGCTGCCAGGTGTAAACAGTGTAAGGATTATTTCTCAGGGTGAAATCATTACCGCCGAGCGTTCCGCTGGTTTCATTGAAGGTGCCTGAAGATGAAACGGTAGGCGCTGAAACTGTAGAGTTCAGTTGCGTCCAGTTCGAGCCATCCCAACGGTTCACCTTTAAGTTGGCGGAGTTGTTATTTAAATCAGTAGGCGCTACCGTAGAATAGGTATAAGAAGAAGCGCTGTAGCTGTAGGTACCTCCTGCATTATCAGTGAAAGTCCAGTAGCGGCTTACATAGTCGGTTTGCGGACCGTTCACTGTATTTTGGGGGTGAACGGCATCTGTTACACGCACACCCAGGATTCTTGCTATGCTGTTTGCACTGAATGTAACAGAGAATGGGCTGTAATCGGTTGAGCCGTCCATATCACCCACAGGGAACGCAGTTGCGCCCGTTGCACCGGTATTAAATGCTTTTTTCAATTGCCCTGTACCATCGGCAACTACCATATTTGTTACACTTCCGGTAATAGAGAAACCACCGGTTGCGGGGTTGTTCACGGTGAAGTCTTTTGTACCCAGTACCAGCAAAGTATTGGAGAGTGTCAATACGCCGCTTGTTCCTAATGCGACATGATCGTTCAGGTTCACCTGACCGCCGGCTGCACTAAACTGACCAAGGAAATTATTAATAGTATAAGTAGGTGCGTAGGGGAATTCAATTCCGGTAGTGATGGTTATCGGAGCCAGACTATTTCCATAATAGGCATTGTAGGTAACTCCTGTTATATCAAATGCATTGTTGAAGCCACTTGCCATAGAGCCGTCATGACGGCGCATCGTAAATGTTCCGCTGGCGATACCCTGTGTAAGGGTGCCGGTTCCTCCCAGTTGTCCATCCTGAAGGTAAAGTTCCGTTTGAATAGCTGTAGTTACATTAAAGTTTACCGCCGGTGTGGAAGCGGAAGTATTGTTTACGGTAAAATTATTCAATCGTCCTGCCGTGCCGGTTGTCCACACACCAGAACCGCTGATGGTTTGCAGCGCAGCGCCGTTCATCGTCAGTCTTGAGGCGGCAGTTGTTGAAATCAGTGTGCCGTTATTGGTTACATTACCCGAAGCGGAGAGGTTATATCCATACAAATCGAGTACGCCTGTATTATTTATAGTCAGAGTTCCCACATTTACAGCCGCACCTAACCTAGCGCCCGATACATTGGTATTACTCACCTCCATTTGATCAATCACTGAACCCTGGTAAACACCTACGGTAAATGTTTGAAGTACATTTCCATAGAAATGCAGTTTTGATCCGGCAGCATTGGCTATAAGACCGTTAGCGCCTGTTCCACTATTGGCATAAGTAGTTGACAAGCCGAGAGTATTGCCATCCAAATCAAACAATACTCCTGCTGCTGCAATGCTCAAGCCGGCAATATTGGCGCTTGTACCCAATTTTGCTCCACCTGTTGTATTGTTAATGGTAAGCGTACCGGAACGGTAATCTGTATAGGAAGTAGGCGGCAATTCTTTACCCGAAACAATTTGAGCAGCCGCCGCATTGTAATTTACATTATATTGGATGCTCGCCAGGTTGTAATCCACATTCAAACCGGCGCTGATAGAGCCGTTGGTACGGGTGGTGGTCAGCGATGCTCCTGCACCAAAGGTAAGTATAGAACTATTATCAGAGCCAAGCGCTCCCGCTGTCAGCGTAAGAGCCGTTCTTACAGCAAAGCTGCTGTTCATTTTCACTCCCGCAGTGTTGTTCACCGTTAATGCCTGCAAACTTCCGTTTACTCCGGCGTTCCATACACCGGTACCTGAAATGGTTTGTACTCCGGTGCCTGCCATATTGAGTGTTGAAGCGGCGGCTGAAGTATTCAAAATACCATTGTTCACCACATTACCTGTTATAGTAAACACAAATCCGGGGATGGTAAGCGTACCCTGAGAAACCGTAAGGTTGCCATTTACGGTACTTGTTGTGTTGGACAATGTTCCGGTACCTAAACTATTCCATATTACATTACCAAAAGCATCACCATTGGGAGCGCCAATGGTAAGCGCACTGTTCACTTTTTCTACATTCAGGGTAGAGCCGGCACTCCAGTTGACAAAAGTAGGCGATGCCTTACCGGCAGGTACTGTTCCCGCATCTCTTTTATGGTTGTAAACACCGGTAGCGCTAAAGGTAGTAGTACTGTTTGTTGGGGTATATAATCCGTTATAGTTTACGGTCATAGTTCCTGAAATGTCAGCCAACTGACCGGTTACAGCGCCGTAGTTGAGTGTCATGGCGCCTATGGCTAAGTCATCGCTGATTTGCAGGGTTGAACCATTTGCCACGCTTAGGTTTGTTGTTGCAGTGGCGCCGTTGATGCTGAGTGTATTACCTGTAGTTAAAGCTGCTCTGAGAGTGATATTCGTGTTGTTGCTTACTAAAAACTGTGCAATGGTTTGAGTGGGCACATTGTTAGCAACAGAACTTCCTCCCTGGTTAAAGAGCAAAATATCATTTGCTGCCGGACTGTACCTTGCAGGCAGCCAGTTTGCCGGAACTGTCCAGTCTTCTGTGCCGGAAGTGGGCTGCCATGTGTAGGTGTCAGCCGCCTTGTTGCGGATGGTGTAGTCGTTATTATCAAACTTAGCGCTGTTCTGGTCAAAGTAAGTGAAGGTTGCTACTCCTGTAGTATTGTTCATCGTAGTGGTCGGCTGCAATGCAAACCATTTCGTTGAGCCGTTATCATACCGGTTTATCTGGTCATTAGTTATATTGATAGTTCCTGCCTCATCAGCAGAAGGATAATTCAGTGTAACAGTAGTTAAAATATAACCTGTTCCTTCGAGACCGTCGCTGAATTCCCAGTAGCGGGAAGCATAATTGCTTTGTGCGGGGGGTGGGGTATTCATGGCTGTATGAATGCCATCTACCACCCGTACTCCGATAGTTCTTGGAGCGCCCTGTGCTGCAAAACTGGTAAGTGTAACCGTAGAAGCTTCTGCGGTTCCGGTTTCTTCACCCACAGGGAAAGTGAAGTTTGTTCCCACGCCTGTATTAAATATTTTTTTGACTTCTCCTGTACCATTGGTAACCACCATGTTGGTAGCCGAAATGGTTCCTGAAGAAGTTGCAGCGGTGTTAAATGTCAGGATATTACCCCCTAAACGCAACAGCCCGGAAGTTTCAGTTAGTGTTGTGTTCAGTGTCAGGTTGGTACCGAGGGTAACGATGCCTGTTGATGTTCTGTTTAATGTCAGAGTGCCAATATTTTGGTAATCGGGGTGGAAGCGTAGTTCTCCCAATGTTCCTGTGCCGGTAATGCTTAAGGAAGAAGTAGAATTCACCACCGTATTTCCGCCAAAGGTTCCCGTACCATAGGAGACCGTTCCGTTGAGGGTGACGGTTGAAGTGGATAACTGGAGCATACCATTAGTAAGCGCCAGATTGCCGTTGACACCCCAGGTAGTAGCAGTAGAAACCGCTCCCATATTGTCATCTAATTCGAGATTCTGGAAGCGCCCTGCTCCGTCAATGAAGTGTGACTGGTCGCCGCCGGTAAGTAAAATTTTACCTGTACCGCTATGGCTAGTTAATGCTGCTGTAGAAACACCACCGTTTACCGTTGCAGTATAGGTGCCGTTATTAAAGATACCAGTAGCATGGGTTAAAGAAAGATTACCCCGTACAGTAAAATTACCCTGGGCGGTTTTGGTTCCCTGGCTGTTGAGGTTCAGGTTGCCAAAGATATAACCCGAAGGAATATTCTGCGCCGAATTAGTGGCAGTCAGGTTAAAGGTGGTATTTGATGAAGTTCCGCCACCGGTATATGCTTTGTGCAGGGCATAAGAAGCAAAGGTTGGGAAGGGATCAGCGCCGGTATTGGTAAAGTTAAAGTTGATGATATTCGCATTAGTAACCTCAAAGCTGCCGGTGCCGCCTACAAGGTTAAATGTTGCATCGTTGAATGTGGTAGTGGATATAGGTGTAAACCATAAATTTTTGGTTACCGTAGTGGTTCCGGTGGTCAGGTTTATTACCGGTGATCCCACTGCCGGTACAAAATGCAGATTGTAATAGGTGGTTGCTTTTACGGAAAGCGGTGTTGCACCATTCAGGTAAGCAACCGTGTTGCCGGATGCCGTTGCCCCTAAGGTTGGTGCAAATAAAGCATCGTCAGCCAATGTAAGCAAAGCGTTGGTGCCTTGGGTAAGCGTACCGGTACCTGTAACAGCAGTCAAAGAAGTAATTCTTAATCCGCCCACAGGGATATAACTAAGTCCGCCATTGCCGGTAGTCATAGAGCCGGCGAGTTTGTTGGTATAGGTTCCGGTAAGCGCAAATGTTGGTATAGCAATAAAATTAGTACCTCTGAATTCTTTAGCTGCTCCGGTAAAGGTGTGTGTTCCTGTTGAAGCAGTGAATTGTCCGTTGTTTTCAAGGTGTCCGGCTTGTGAGATAACAATTGCACCTCCTTCATTCCATGTACCATTGTTCGTTACATCACCGCCAACCGTGCGGGTTGCAGCGCCGCTTGGCATAGTCCAGGAAAGCGTAGCCGGTGCGGCAATGGTAATATTTCCGGAAGCATTCCATGAGGTGGTGTGATTTGCAATGGTAAATGTACCATTGGTAACAGTCAGGTTACCGATATTGCTTATACCGGTAGTTGTAGCGGTATTGGTCATAGTGGCTCCCATGCCATCGTTCAGCTCTATATTACCAAAGCTAATTGTGCCGGTTGTTGCTCCGGTAATGGTGTGGGCAAAAAGTCCGCCTGCAAACAGGATCTTACCGCTTGCCCCGGTAGTGATACTGGCATTGGTGGAGGTTACCGCATTATTGGTAAGGGTGCGATAAAGCGTTAATACATTATCGCCTACACTCAAACCGCCGGAGGTTACCAGCAGGTTGCCCCGCATGGAAGTATTTCCGGCAAGTGATTTGGCATTGGTGCCTCCGTTGGTAATTACCACAGCGCCGTATTCGGCAGCAGGAATGTCTTGTGTTCCGGTGTTAGCGCCGTTAAAGTACATGGTCGTAAGCGTTGCATCTGTTCCATAAATATTGTAAGTATCAAAATCAGGAATTGCCTTAGCGCCGGTATAGGTGGCGGTATAAGTTTTACCAGCTGCCAGAGTCAGTGTTTTTCCTGAACCGGCCCCGACAATCTGCTGACCGCCATCTGCAAATCCTGTACAGTTGATAGTCATATCGCCATAGACAGTAGTCTTTCCGCTGAAGGTTATTCCAACGGTGTTGGTAAACAGTACATTGTTAAAGAAGTCGAAAGCGGGGATGGTCTGAGATGCGGTACCACTGAATGCGATGGTACTGCCTGTGTAGGTTACACTGGTATTATTCGGACTAAAAGTGTTAGCAACACTGATGGTTCCCACCGGAGAAAGAACAGGAGTAGTAGCGCCGCTGAAGGTGAGGTTGTAATAGTTACCGGGAGCAATCAGTTTGCTGGTGCCGGTGTATGTTACACCGCTTCCCGTTGTTGTATAGGTCAAACCATTTGAAACACCGTTAAAGTTATTGTTATAGAAATTACCTTTAACGGTCATAGAGGTGGTGGTAGCCAGTGTTAATACGGCTCCCGAACCAATTGTAATGTCGGTTAATGATAAAGTAAGCCCGGTAGCTGTTGGCTGGTTAGTTACCTGAGGAATAATTACGGTAGCATCCACATTGGTTCCCATACCGGGAGAGTTGGCGACTGCCGATGGATTGGGATTCCAGTTGGCTACTGCACCATTCCATGATGTACTGCTTGTGCCTGTCCAGTAGAACACATTACTTGCAGCGCCGGCATCGTCATTGGTTTCGGCTAATACCATCGGTACTGTTTTACCGGAGGTAAGCGTTATACCTCCATTTTTAGTGATGGTGGTATTGGCACCATTGGTGCCATTGCCGGTTTGAGGCGTGGTGCTGGTCCAGATAGAAGTTCCCGCTCCGGGAGGCATGTTGTAATACCATAAGTTAACAGCCGAAGCTGCAGATGGGGTAGTATTAAAATCAGCATCCTGGTATTCCATCGTTATATTCGGGGTGCCTATACTACCCTGTAAACTGAGTGTAGCAATATAATTGCTGCGAATGTTGTTTACATCATTTTTAATATCAGTAGCTGAATGAGCTAAACCCGCAATAATTCCATGGTAACCCAACCGTACTGATGCGGGGTTTGAAGCCCCTGCCAGTGTTTGAATAGTAACAGGTCGCCAACCGGTAGAAATAGCCGGACCGATGGGCCAGCGGTAAGTGCCTGCTGCCACTGAGTTCATGGTCCAGACAAGCCCTGAACCCAAGCCGTTAAAGGCAAAGTAGCCCGACCAGCTTGCTTGTGTTGCCGGTAGCATAGGTGTAGTAGTAGTTGTAGTGTAACCCACTGCATAATTGCCCATGTTCACTACGCCACTGGTCAATGTGAAGGTGGTTCCGATATTAAGGTTACCGTAAATATTAATCCGCGGGTTGGTGCCGGTAATATTTGCTTCGAATGTACCGATGGTTTGCGCAGGAGCGCCATTGAGGTAATTGGTCAGATAAATTTCTCCGGCATTTCCGGCAGAGCCCCTCAGACGGATTCCGGTAGTAGTTCCTCCGCTGGTGAGTGTTGCTATAGGACTGGATGAAACCGTGCCGTATAAATCCAAAGCAGGGTTTACATTTCCCAGTATCAATTGTCCGCGTGTCATGGTAAGCGCTCCGTTGTTCGTGCCGTTACCAATTTGTGTATAAGGCAGTGTTAAAGAAGCCTGATTATTTGCTTCAAGGTTGGCGATGAAGTTGCTTGTATAATTGGCAGCCATGGTTCCGACCAATGTCTGTGCTGCTTCTCCGTTGAAAATCAGTTTGGCGGCAGGGTCGCTCAGGTTCATGGTGGCTGTTCCGTTCATAGTCTGTGTCCCATAAATACTTAGGGTATATGCCTGCGCATTGAAGAGGGTACCGGTAGCCATCGTGAAAGTGGCAGCCCTGCTGTTTTGGGTGAGGATAACCCCTCCGTTGGCAGTAATATTATTGATTGTTACAGTGCCCAATTTATAATCGGCGTTTGCCAACGGCGGAAATTCAGTCCCTGTGTTAATCGGTGTGGCTGCCGCAGTTAGCCCATAAGTTAAATTATAGGTTACACCCGGCAGGTTGTAAGCCGTAGTCAGGTTCAGCGAGCCGAATGTTCTGGTAACGCCGAGTGTTGAACTGTTCCCGCTTCCCAAAGTAAGAACAGAGCCGTTGCCGGTACCTACAGAGCCATTGGTCAGGTTCATCCAGTTGGCAACCGACATACTTTTATTCAGCAGTACCGCCGGAGAAGCGCCGGAAGTATTGTTAATGGTAAAGCCCGGGAATACACCCGTACCGGCATTAGTCGTTACCTGCAGCCAGTTACCTGTACCTCCGATAGTCTGCTGGGCGGTACCATCCATAAAGATTTGGTACTGGTTGGCAGATGGTGCAGCTATTCCGGAAGAAAATATTGTTCCGCTGTTGGTGATATCACCTGTAACACTAAGTCCCTGGAAAGCGCCTAAGGGATTGAAATACGAGTTGGCGTTTACAATCAGGTGGCGGATATTACCTGCTGCTATTATGGCAGCTCCGCTGGCAACGCTGTTGGCAAAGTATGTATTGCTTATTTCCAAATCGGGACGGGTAATTACCGAACTGAATGTCTGGTTACCCAAACTGATAGTCTGGTATGTAGTTCCGTCAAACAAGAGCTTGGAACCGGCGGCAGAATTCAAACCGGTATTTGCTGCTCCAGCGCTGTTGGCAAAAGTGCCGGTCATTATCAGCGTATTGCCATTCATGTTCAGCGTAGCTCCTGAATTAATTGTAAAACTATAAACTCTTGCCCCTGAGCCCAAAGTTACTCCTGCGCTATTTGTATTCACAATAGTTACCATTCCTCCAAGTAAAGCAGGCGTAGCGGTGGATGGCAGTTCCTTGCCGGTAGTATAGCCGCCGGCGGGGTTCAGGTTGTAATAATTGCCATTAAAGGTTTGGTTTGCAAGGTCATAAGTTACTGTCTTTGCTGCTGCAATTCGCCCTCCGGCAGGAACAACTGCCGGATAACCAACACCAGTATTATTACCCACATTCATGGTTAAGGTATTGGTTGTACCTGTACCGAGTGTAAGGGTACCTGTGCCGCCTAATTCGCCGCCCCAAAGCAAAAGTTGATTCTGTAGAATCAGGTTTTGGTTAAACAACACATTGGGAGTAGTTCCGGATGTATTGTTAATAGCGATACCCGGGAATCTGTTGTCGCCCGGGTAAGTTACAATCTGTGCCCATTTACCGGTACCGGAAACAGTTTGTACTCCTGTTCCATTCAAGGCAAATAAGGCAGTAGTATTTGCCCCGCTTGTATAAATCAACCCGTTGTTGGTTACATCGCCAAACACATTCAGCGTAGTGGCATTGTTAATCTGGAGATATGCGCCGGTATTTACCAGTACATCGTTCACATAGCCCCCTACAGTAGAGCCGGCGGTAATGGTTGCGCCACTGGTAGTACTCCCGTTAAAAAAGGTATTGCTGACTTCCAAATCAGGTCTTGTCATTATACTAGAGAATACCTGATTATTGAGGGTAATATTTTGCTGAACATTACCCATAAACAGCAGTTTAGAGCCGGCAACACTTGCGTTCAAACCACCGGTGTTTACAGCAGTGTGGCTGTTTGTAAATGCACCTGTCATGCGCAAAGTTTTACCGTCCATGTTCAGTGTTGCATTTGCACCAATGGTTACACCGCTGCCGGTTACATGGTTGCCAAGCGTAATGCCTCCTGTATTGGTGTTTGCAAAAGTTATAGTTCCGCCAGTTGGTGGCGTAGCAGTTAAATCCGGCAATTCTTTACCGGTGGTGTAAGGCGCATCAGGCGACAGTGTGTAATAATTAGCTTGGAAGGTGTAATTCTGAAGGTTGTAGTTCACATTCAGTGAATTATCTATGCTGCCGCCGGGTGTAGCCGGTGAATTATTACCTACATTCATGGTGAAGGTTTGTATTTCTCCGGTTCCGATAGTAAGTGTGGAACCGTTAGAAGTGCCCAGCGAACCATTCCACAGGTAAAGAATGTTTCTTAATGCCATGCTCTGGTTCAGCACCACCGAAGGAGTAGCGCCGGATGAGTTGTTAATCCGGAATCCGGGGAAACGGTTAGGCCCGCCACCCACACCGGTAATTGCCCATGAGCCGCTGCCGCCGGATATGGTCTGTTGTGTAGTTCCGTCGAAGGTGAGGTAGTTGGTAGTCCGGCTGACATCGCTGATAACCGTACCATTGTTCACCACATTTCCGGACACATAAAATAATCCGGAATTATCAAACGGATACCAATAGCTGTTCGGGTAAACCGTTACATTTTTCACATACCCGACACTGTTATTGTACACACCTCCTGTTACACTGTTATAAACATCCAGGTCAGGGCGGGTAATTACACTTGAAAATGTCTGGTTGCCATAAATAAAAATTTGTTGAACTATTCCTATGGCGGTGAGTTTGGAGCCGGCTACACTGGAATTTAATCCGCCCGGTGCTGCTACCGAAGTAAGGTTGCCTCTTAATCTGAGGTTCTTGCCATTGAGGTGTAAAATGGTATTGACGTTTTGGGTAAGGGTAAATACTGTTGCATCAAACCCTAATGTAACTCCGGATCCATTTGTATTGGCAATGGTAACGGTACCTGTTGTCGGCGGAAGCGCTGTTCCGGAAGGCATTTCTTTGCCGGTGGTATAGCCGGCATCAGGCAGCAGGTTGTAGTAATTCATGGTCAAAGTCATTTGATCCATGTTGTAGTCCACATTCGTTGCCGAAAGGATGCTTCCTCCGGGTGCTGTTGTGGTAGAGTTTCCCACATTAATAGTCATTGTCTGCCCGGCGCTTCCATTGCCCAGAGTCAGTGTTTTTGAATTGGTAGAGCCGAGCGTGCCATTCAGCAGGTATAAACCACTTTCAAGTACCAGATCGCATTGTAAATCAACTGCCGGAGTACTTCCTCCTGAATTATCAATCGTAAAGTTTTTGAATCCACCGAGAATACCCCCTATCCATGTTCCGCTGCCTGAAACAATCTGGCTGCCCACAGTAGTTTTAACAAAAAAGATTTGGTTGGATGAATTGAGCGCAGAGTTCACCGTTCCGTTGTTGGTAAAATTGCCTTTTAAATACAAATTGGTATAACCGCCGGAAGGGGCAAAGTACAGATACCCTCCCGAATTGACAGTTGCATTTCCCAACAGGTTTACCGTCTGAGTTCCGGAGGTATATCCAAGGGTAAGCGTTCCGTTGCTTACACTCAGGTTCCCGTTAATATTAAGGGTGTTGCTGGCTGCACTAGATATAGACAGGGATCCCATGTTTGTATTGGTAACTGTAAAGTTATTGCGGATGGTGTAAGCTATTGCGGTATAGCCCATGTTTATCGGTCCAACCTGTGCCGGACAGTTCCATGTGAAGTTATAGTATTCCTGATTCAAATTAGTTATAGCGCCCCCGTAGGTAACACCTGTTACCAGGCAGGTGGAGCCGTTGTTCCAGTTGGCAATGGGTATGGTACCGCCCTCGCGGTCGTGCTGGTAAGTACCGCCATTGTTTATATTAATGTTGCCTGTAAAAGTGTGTGTGCCTGTAGTCTGAACTTTGAGTGTTCCGTTAACAAACAGTTCGCTGATGGTGAATGTTTTGTTGTTGCCGGTCATGGTAACCGTATGCCCCGCAGCTATTTCAATATACACACTGTTTCCACTGGTAGGTGCAGCCCCTGCCGGGATAGGAGAAGAAAAGGTAGGGTCGGTATCGGTTTGCCAGGTGGCAGCATTTTCCCAGTCGCCGTTGCCAATGGATTGGTAATAGGTACCGGCGGTGTATGCGCCATTACCACCATATATATTGGTATTGGTCAAGGGGGCATTGGTGGCATTCAAACCTGAATAAATAGTCATGTTTCCTCCTGAAGCCAAGCTGGAGAAGGAAGTCCAAGTAGTACCATCGTAGCGGGCGGCTTTAATACCACTTTCAGGACCTACGACAACATCGGCAGCCGGATAACTGAATGACATATTATAGGTATAGCCGGTGATGGAAGTTTCGAAAGTATAATAGCGGCTCAGGTAGGGGTTGGTAGTTCCTGCGGGGTTGCCATCGGTCAAGCGTGCCCTGATAACACCAGAAGGAGAAGCGGGGCTTGTTATACCGATACTTACCGGTGAGTACTCCGCAGTACCGGTATTGTCACCGATAGGGAAGGTAAAAGGTGCCGAGATTCCGGCGGGGTAGGTGTTGATAAAATAACCGGTACCCTCTGCGACCACCATATTGGTAGCAGAAGGGGTATTGCCTTGAACAGTGGCAACTGTGCCGAGGGTAAGGTTATTAGTGCCGAGGGTAAGGAGACCCTGGTTGAGGGTAAGGGCGGTGCTCAGTGTTAGCGCCTTGCCTAGTGCAAGTGTTGAAGTGCCGGTTGCCAGATTCGTGGTCAGGTTAGCGATGGTGGCATTCATGGCATCACCGGTAGCAACTGCACCGGTACCGGTATAAATGAGGTTGACACCGGTGGCGGTTCCAAGTGAAGTGCGGGTAGTGGTTTGAATATTACCCGTTGCACCCGATGTGGTAATCCCCTGGGCGTGGCCAAGGCTTAAGGTAGAGTTGTTGCCCAACAAAAAAGAACCGGCACCGTCTACGAGGTTGGCACCCATGATGAGGGTACCGTTCATGCCAAAGGTACGGATTGCAGGCACGGTAATGTTGTTGTTTAAAGTAACGAAGGCATTGGCATTGACGGTATAGCCGCGCGCGTTGGATACCGTACCTCCGGATTGGGTGTAAGTACGGCCGGGATTGGTACCGGCAAAGTTTAGGCGGGAATTTGTGGCACTAGTCCCCGTAACGGTTACCGTACCACCTGTTTGGTTATAGTTACCCGTAAGGTTGAAAATGGTTCCTCCGGTGCTTGCGCTGTTTGAATAATCAAATGTACCATTTGAAATAGTAAAATTGCCGGTAACATTTAGGGTAACGTTATTGGAACTGCCACTGGTGCAAGGTACAAATCTAGCATTAGCACCGTTGATAATGAGGTTACCGGCAACTAAGGTTGTAAGTGTAGTTGTGTGAAGCGATAGAATCTGGTTGTTGGTACTGGTAATGGTAAAATCACCGTACACCGAACCCAAGGCACCTGCAAAGTTCATGGTAGCACTTTGTGCCGGGGCATTCCAAGTGAAATTGCCGAAGGCTTGCCCAAAAGATGCTGCGGTGGGTATGGTGCTGAATGTTACCGGGCTTCCGGTTACCAGGCAAGTAGAATTAATATTCCAGGTAGTAGCTGTTGGGATGGCTTGTCCGTTTACCGCATGGTCGTAAAGCGCTCCGCTGTTAAAGTTCAAAGTGGATGCTGCTCCTTTAGAGAAAATTCCTAGTGCCGTGTTATTCGCACCCATAGTAGCAACCCTTAATGTACCGTCAATTTCGGCAATCAGACCCGTAACATTTGCCAGGGTAACCGTCAAAGTACGGTCTGTTGCTTCGTCAAGCCCTTCAATTTGCAGGGTAGCGCCGGCGGCAACCGTCATGGCATCATTGGCAGCTGTGTTAATGGTCAAGGTTCTGTTTGCTCCTGTTTGTGGCCGAAGGACTACGGTGTTACTTGTAACCTGTAATTTACCGATAGTTTGGGTAGGTACATTGGTAACGGTAATTGTTCCGGCAGGACTAAAGACCAAGATGTCGTTAGCTTGCGGAGTACCACGGTTCGGCGTCCAGTTGGCTGCCGTCTGGTAATCACCATTCCC
>CAZBPG010000050.1:0-27162 GCA_964493695.1 uncultured Chitinophaga sp.
CAATCCCACATTAAATGTACGAACTATTTAGTCCACTTTATGCTGACAACTTACAACCAGCCATATACTTATCAGCAGCTACACAATATTTTTTTGTACGAAATAAGTAACAATATAGTTGGGAAACGCGATTTAGATGAATCCGGTAAAACCGAAAACTTAAATATTTACTCGCAGATAGCCACAGGAAAAAGCAAAGGGAGCGAATATCACTTAACTAGGCAGTTGTCATTCACAGAACGGGAAAAACTGTTCCCACAATAAGTGCAAACCTGTGAGTGTAATGCACATAACATTAACACACAACCACTAATACTAAAACCTAACTAAATGAAAAAGTTAACCAGAAGTGTTACAATAGCATTGACGATGCTATTATTCTTTGCCTTAATACATATAGAGGCAAAATCGCAGTACATTAAGTCTGTCACCAATAGTGAAGTTACTAACCTTGAAAAGTTATATAATTTAAATAGGCACTTATCTATACCGAACGCTGAAAGAAGTTATGGAGGTAAACGCAGGTTAGCAGAATCATCCTATTCATATAGCCAAAGTACAATGCAGTATTACATAATGGATTCTACTACTTACACCTATAATACTGCTGCAAATGATTCCTTTAATATTGAAGCAGAGTTATACGGTGAAATCACTTTAGATATCAATGCCCCGAAAAGAACACATAGTTATGACGAGTATAATTATTATCAGGATACAGATGGGGATAACATACTAGATTATCATACTAGCGCTATTGTGGTACGCGATATCGCCAAGCGTATCACACGCATTGAGTTAGACTACTCCCTTAATAGCACCACCACTTTTAAAGAAGTTCAAAATTTCACTTACTCACCGGTAACCGGCAAACTTTCGCAGGTTGAAATAGCCGATCCTGTGAACCAGATAAACATAGCGTTAGAAGAGTACCTTTATGATGTTAACTCCCTTCTTGCATCAAAGGCTATTTACCTATATCAAAACGGATTTTACAAGAATTACTCCCGCGAACGCTATTCGTATGACTTAAACGCCAGAGTGGTAAGTGTAACAGTAGATACTGCCCAAGGGATCAATGGTTGGAGCGAATTTCGCAAGGACTCAATTGAGTATTTTTATGGTGGGATTACCACTTCAACCAAGCCGATAAATATTTTCAGTTTAAAGAAAAATGGCAACTTATGGGAGCTCGAAACTAAAGTCAAGTATGGTGGCGGAGGCAGTGCTATTATTGATACAATAACTCATTACGAATACTCTAACAATTCTTTTGTTCCGCAGTTGATTAAAGCATATTCCTTTGTTCTTCCGAACTGGCTTCCAGGTACGTGCGAAACAACAGTTGTAAATGGGGCACAAAGCACTCTGACGGAGTACCTATATAACGGAGATAATAATCCGGAGGCTATTTACTATTCAGTAAAAAGTGGCGGAGGCCCATGGTTGAAAAATTCGTTGAAGCGCTATTTCTATGAAGTTGTTAGCGGAGGTTCAGAACCTGAATTCCAGTCTAGTATTATCACTGTGTATCCCAATCCAAATAAGGGGATCATACATTTTAGGAGCGATCTGGAGGAGGACTTTGAAGTGGAGTTGTTTAACAGTTTGGGAGAACAACTACTAAGTGAGAAAAAGTCTACAGGCGAGCAATTGGATATTAGCAAGGCTGCTTTGGGCGTTTATTACATAAAAATTACCACCGGGCATAGCATAGCCAGTTATAAGATAGTTAAGGAATAAATACAAACCCGCGTTAGCCGAAAAGCGTTTTGGCTAAACTAGTTATAACAGAACCCTAAATAAGGTATGCCAAGTAAAGCAACAATTAAAATTTGCATAATAGTCTTTTTGGCGTTACCGGGTGCCTCGCACCTTATGGCATCAGATAGCATTCCTAAAGTAAAAATGCCGCTCGAAATACCCGAAGTGCGTTGGAAATGGAACGCCAGCGGTAGCCGCTACCTAAGGTTTGGTTTGGTTTGCCAGGTATGGATGCGCTACAACCAAAGCAACCCGGGCACCCTATACGAAAACAAGCCCCGCCCCCATTCCTTCGATATAGGCATTCGCAGATTGCGTATGCAGGTGTATGCCCAGCCCATTGAGTGGATGCTTATTTATACCCAGTTTGGCATTAACAGTTTCAACTCGCTTTCGCCCCGTAAGCTGGGCGATTTTTTTCACGATGCGGTGGTGGAGTTTACACCCGTTAAGCGCTACTTATCGGTAGGTGGCGGGCTTACCATTTGGTCGGGCCATGCCCGGTTTTCTTCCCCCTCTATTGCAGGGGGGCTAATGCCCGACCCGCCACAGTATGAGTTCTCTACCTTAGATGTAACCGACCAGTTGCTCCGCAAGCTAAGTGTTTATGTAAAAGGCAAAATCTACAAACTCGACTACCGGCTCATACTTTCCGACCCGCTTACTGTAAGCTCGGCAAACATTAGCACCACCATTACTAAAGATGCCCAGTTTACACCGGTTGGCAAATCGCTGCAATACAGCGGCTACTTTATGTATCAGTTTTTAGATGAGGAAAGCAACCTGCTGCCCTTTAACCATACAACATACCTCAGTAAAAAGAAGGTAGTAAACATAGGCACCGGTTTCGAAGTGCAGCCCAAAGCCACCTGGAGTTTAGGCAACGATGCCGATACAATGTTCCACACCCTTATACATGCCAGTGTTGACTTTTTTGCCGACATGCCCTTGTCGAAAAGTAAGGATGATTGCTTTACCACCTATGTTTGTTACACCTATTACAACTACGGCCCGCGCTACATACGCAATGTAGGCGCCATGAACCCGGCAAACAAAACCAATCCCGATTTAGCTTCTTTCAATGGTCCGGGCAATGCATTTCCGCTAATGGGCACAGGGCATACCTTGTATGGCATGTTTGCTTACATGCTGCCGTCTCATTACTTCGGCAAATCGGGTTTTACCATTCAACCTTATGCGGCAGTTCAAAACTCGCGCTGGCAAAAACTAAACGGTTGGATGATAAACCTTGATGCCGGAGTTAACTTCCTTTTAGTGGGCAACAAAGCCAAAATAAGTTTGGCGTATCAGAATCGTCCGGTGTTTCACTTACAAACACTAAAACAAATAAAACGTATGAATGCTGCTTATGTGGCATTGCAGATAGGCTTTTAATTAAACAAATGCCCCGGCAGACGAAAAGACCCTTTGAAACTCACCCTGTCCGTTGGTAAAAGCATGGATTAACCATGGTGGATTAACCCTGCCCTACCGGCAGGGGTAGCAAAATCAACAACCAATAATAACCGTAACAGCCTTTGTATTAGTATTCAAACCTGACGGAGCCCTTTCGGGGCTGAAAGACAAGGTATCGAGTTTAAGAGAACCTATCTTCGGTTTGCAGAATGCTTAGAACAAACTCACCCCGGTCATTACCGGTGGCTGTTCAATGCCCATTAGTTTAAGAACAGTAGGGGCAATATCTGCCAGCTTGCCCTGGTGCACCAATAGATGGGGGAGCCATAGGGTTACTGTTTGCCGTGGCGGCTTACGCCTACCGGCAACAGAAACAGCAGGCTTAAAGGGAATGCGATAAATACTTGTACCGGTGTATAAGTTTAAAGAGGGGCAAACACATGCCCCTCTTTTGTTGCCCACCGTTACTTTGTAGGCGACACACTGTCGGGCACAGCTCCCCGCGCTATCGGCAAGGAGGATACAACAATCGGGGATACTCCTGTTTATTGTTGTTTACAATTTCTTATCCTTAATTTCACTTCCATAAAAACTTAATTACTTTTCGTTGCTCAAAATTTAAAAACAGCTGAATCATGAAAAAACCTTTATTGCTTTTTGTTGCCTTTTGTATTCTTAAAGTTGCGGTGGCGCAGGTTAATGTTACGGTAGGCCCGTATCTGCAAAGCCCCACCACTAACAGTATTAAAATAAAATGGAGGACCGATTCGCTTTGCTCTGCTAAAGTAATGTTCGGCACCAGCCCTAGCAGCCTTACACTTACAGCTACCGATACAGCCATTACCACTAAGCACACCGTTAAGCTCACCGGTCTTTCACCCTACACCCGCTATTACTATGCGGTGTATAACGACAATGCTTTTGCCGAAGGGGGCGACAGCCTTCATACCTTCAAAACTTTTCCTGTCACCGGCACCCCCACGCACGTACGCGCCTGGGCTATTGGCGACTTTGGTAAAGGCAACAGCAAGCAGCAGCAGGTGCGTGATTCGTACCCGTTCGATGGAGAAGAAACGGACCTGTGGTTATGGTTGGGCGATAATGTTTACGATGACGGCACCGAAACGGAATACCTGACAAAAGTTTTCGATTCGGTTTACGGTTATCAGAAACTAATGAAACATCTTCCCTTTGAACCGGTTCCCGGAAATCATGACTATAATAGTGTTTCGCCTGTAACAGGACCGGTGGCTCCTTTAAGTCAAACAGGGCCTTACTTAGACTTAGTGGATGTATACACCAATGGCGAAGCCGGTGGTGTGGCAACCGGTCATGAACTGTTTTATTCTTATGATTACGGCAATGTACATTTTGTTGCACTCAACTCAGAACTTGGCTCAGTGTTTAATCCTGCCGATGACTGGACCGGTGTAAATCCGTTCGCTACTTTCACCACTTCGCCTATGACGCAGTGGTTGCATCAGGATTTGGCAGCCAACACACAACCCTGGGTGGTGGTGTATTTTCATCAGCCTCCATACACCGATGGTTCGCACGATGCCGGTGCCTTCTGGGAAATTTACATGAAAGCCATGCGCGAGAATTTTGCGGAGATATGGGAACAATATGGAGTAGATTTAGTGATGTGTGGACACAGCCATGTGTATGAAAGAAGTTACCTGGTGAAGGGAGCGTATGGCGATGCAGCGGATATTAACTTTCTGAATTTTGTGCAGAACACCAACGGAATTGATTCAACGGGGCAGGCATTTCTCAAATATACTATGGGGCCTTATCCTAATCAGGGAACAGTGTATGTGGTTTGTGGAAATTCGGGTAGTACGGATGATGCGCCCAATTTTCAACACCCTTATATGTTTGCAGAATACGGATGCGATACCTGTATAGGTTCATTTGTACTGGATATTGACAGTAACCGGTTAGACGGCAGACATCTGGATGCTTACGGCAATATCCGCGACCATTTTACCATCAAGAAAATTGCAGCCGTTGACCCGAATGCGATTAACGAGCTGGGTAAACAGGATTTTCTCAACGAGCTGAAAGTATCTCCGAATCCGTTTGCCGGTTCAACTACTGTTTCCTTTGAATTGCTTCGAAATGAAAATATTACTATCCGGTTAAGCGATGCCACCGGAAAGCTGACTGAAGTATTTACCGGTAAGTTACAAAAGGGAAACCAGCGGTTTGAAATAGATGCGCAGAAACTGAAACTGGCAAAGGGGGCTTATACTCTTCAGCTTTCCACCGGAATGCAGAGTATTTCGCGCATTGTTGTTCTGCAATAAAAGATGAGAACCTTACTATCCGTTGTGCTGATAGTCAGTGTGCTTTGTTCGAACGCACAGATTTTTGACATTACTACTTATGGTGCCGTAGGTAATGGTAGTACCATGAACACCGCTGCCTTTCAGGCAGCGGTAGATGCCTGCAATAGTTCCGGTGGAGGAATTGTCCGTGTGCCGCCCGGTAATTTTCTGACAGCCACTGTTTATTTGAAAAGTAATGTGCTCATACAAATAGATTCCGGTGCCACTATCACCGGTTCGCCTAACACGGCAGATTATCCGGATGTGTTTCCGCTTATCCGCAGCTATACCGACAACTATA
The DNA here is from genome assembly GCA_964493695.1 of uncultured Chitinophaga sp. Lineage (GTDB taxonomy): Bacteria > Bacteroidota > Bacteroidia > Chitinophagales > LD1 > Bog-950. Next base: position 5,812 of record CAZBPG010000050.1, read on the forward strand.
CACAGCGTTCGGTGTTCTATGCCGAAGGTCAGCATAACATCGGCATAACCGGTAAGGGGACCTTTCAGGGCAACGGCATATCGGTTAATTTTCTGTTAGACAGCGATAACAAACCTTACGGGTTTCGCTTTATTTCCTGCACTAATGTTCGCTACGAAGGCGTAACCCTCCTTAATTCCGGCTTCTGGATGATGCACAATAAGGACGTTGATACGCTCCTGATTAAGAACGTAAGAATTGTAAACCAGAACCTTGGCAATGGTGACGGTTTTAACATGGATGGCTGTAAAAATGTAATTGTAGATAGCTGCTTTGCCGATTGTAATGATGACCCGATAGTCATTAAAACCACTTCACTCTCTTCGAGTGAAAATATCTCCATCAGTAATTGTACCGTGATGAGTTATTCCCGCGCCATTAAACTGGGAACCGAAACCCACGGTGCTTTCAGAAATGTCCATATCAAAAACATAACGGTGTTGTTAAGCACTACGGCTGCCATTCCTGCCAAATGCGGCATTAACCTATCGGTGGTGGACGGAGGCAGTATGGAAAATGTGTTGATTGAAAATGTAACTATGACCGGTATTAAGGTTCCTTTTTCAATTCGCCTTGGCAACCGCGGACGGAAGTATACAGACACGGCTGCTGTACCGGGTGTTGGCTTTTTACGCAATGTAGAGTTGCGGAATATTACCGCAACAGCTTCTACCAATGTTACCAGTTCTGTCACCGGTATACCGGGTTACTATGCTAAAGAAATCCGTCTGCGCAATATTGACATTACTTTCCCCGGTGGGCATCCTGTGGTGGACCCAGGTTTTGTGGTTCCTGAAAACATTAATGGCGGACCGGAGGCAACTATCTTTGGTGATACCTTACCGGCAGCAGGGCTTTATATGCGGCATGTGGATTCCATCCAGCTTTGCAATGTTCAATTTCATCCGCTACAGCCCGATGCCCGGCCTGATTACTTTTTTGATGATGTGCTGAATGTTGACACATCCGGTGTTTGCAGTACCAGCAGTATAAAAGAGGCAACTCATATTGGACAGGTGCGAATATTTCCAAGCCCTTGCAGAGATGAGATAACTGTTTTACCTGTAGATATGTCTCCCTCCGGAATGAAGGTTGAAGTGCTGGATGTACAAGGCAGAGTAGTAATGGAAATCTTTCTTGAGTCAGGCAACAATACAGTATCTACTGCCTTACTCTATCCGGGCGTTTACTTTGTATCTGTTCAGGTTGATGGCAGAAGGTTTTCGGGAAGGTTTGTTAAGCAATGATTCATTAGGTTTCTTTTCCTGCTTAACATCAGATACACATTCTTTCCACATTTTAAAATCGCCTCCTTTTATTTGATTGTGGTTTTTATATTCGTGGACACACAAAACCAAACCACACATGAAACCAAAGATTTACCACCTAACGGTAGTTCTGTTTTTCGCCTTTTTATTTTCATCAAATCTTAACGCGCAGTATTGCGGAAATTCGGGTTCCGGTATTTGCATGCCCGGTGGGCCGTATCCCGCTTTAGGTTTTTATCCTCCTTACGACAGTACCCCCTGTGTAGAAATTGGAGTCCCGTATACCCATGTTGTAGATATGCAAATTCCGGCTCAGGTTTTTTACCTGGGGGCATACCGCACACTCAACTGGGTCAAAGTGAATTCCGTGAGTAACCTTCCCTGCGGGTTATGTTGGAGCACTAATGTTACTAACAACACATTTAATGGAAATTCTACCAATTGCATTCGGATTACCGGAACCAGTTACGATGCTCCCGGGCAATACAGGCTCGCTATTAATATTGATGCCAATGCAACGGTAGGCTTTCCCGTAACACTCACAAATCAGGATGCTTCTGCCTTTGGTGTAAAATTCTGGGCTCGTGTCGAAAATCTTGATGGTACCTGCATAATAGTGGACACGTTGGCTACCGGCAACACAGCACACACTGTTGGTGCGGTGCCTGCCCCTACCATTACCGGTGCAAGTTCAGTCTGCTCGGGCGCAACGACCACACTTGGCATCAGCGGAGGAACCTATTACGGATATAAATGGAGCACCGGTGAATCCACCTCTACTATTACTGCAGGTGCCGGAACTTATACGGTTACCGTTTATGCGAATTGCGCATCGGCTACAGCAACCAAAACAGTTACCTCCACTACGGTTTCTGCAACAGCAACCGCCAATGGGCCTGTAACTTTCTGTCAGGGCGGAAGTGTTACATTGAATGCGGGCAGCGGATTTTCAGATTATAACTGGAGCAACGGAGGAGGTACAAGTCAAACAGCAACCTATAACTCAACCGGTAACTATAACTGCACCGTTACTCAGAACGGATGCACCGGAACAACCAACACAGTCACTGTTACTGTGAACAATAATCCAGCCCCTACAGTTACGACCGGTGGACCTACAACTTTTTGTGCGGGCGGAAGCGTGACACTTGATGCCGGTGCCGGTTATTCTGCTTATGCTTGGAGCAACGGGGGAGGAAGCAGCCAGACAGCTACGTACAATGCCTCGGGTAATTATGACTGTACTGTTACCCAAAACGGATGCACCGGTACTTCCAATACGGTTAGCGTAACAGTAAATTCAGTTTCACCTACAATTACAGCCAATGGACCTGTAAGTTTTTGTACAGGCGGTAGTGTAACACTTGATGCCGGAGCAGGTTATTCAGCGTATGCGTGGAGCGGGGGAGGAACAGGACAAACAAAAGTTGTAACGGCCAGCGGAAATTATGATTGCACCGTTACATTGAACGGTTGCACCGGAACTTCCAATACAATTACCGTTACTGTATCGGGCAGCAGCCTTTCTCCTGTAATTACTGCATCAAATGGTTTGAATTTATGTGCCGGAGGCAGCACTACACTGGATGCAGGTTCAGGGTATACTTCTTACTCATGGAGCAGTGGTGGCGGGAGCAATCAATCATTCTCGGCAAGTACAGGAGCCACCTATACGGTTACTGTTTCGCAGGGAGCATGTACAGGTACGGCATCTGCTACGGTGAATGTTGGAAACTTCCCGGTAACTGTAAATCTTACTCCGGCTAATCCGCCATCAGGTTGCCAGGGAGACGTAATCAATTTAGATGCAGGAAGCGGGCATGCTTCTTATGCCTGGAGTACTAATGAGTCAACACAAGATATTAATGTAAACTCATCCGATACTTATACGGTAACTGCAACAGATAATAATGCTTGTACAGGTACTGCGAGTGTAGTAGTTACTATCAACGCGCTTCCCGTTCCAAGTCTTACACCGTCCGGTACACAAACCATTTGCAGCGGAAGCAGCGTTACTCTTGATGCCGGTTCAGGTTATTCCTCTTATTCCTGGAGCAACGGAGACAATAGCCAAACATCATCTGTTTCTTCAGCAGGAAGTTATTATGTAACTGTTACACAGAATGGTTGTGAAGGCGCATCAACAAGCCCTATAGTTGTTGCTGTAACACAACTGCCATCTCCGAGTATTTCTCCTGCGGGTACTCAAACTATCTGCAGTGGTAATGAAATTACTTTAGATGCCGGTTCCGGTTATTCAGCTTACTTATGGAGTACCGGTGCAACCACACAGACTATCGCGGTAGATTCAACAGGAACTTATAATGTGACCGTAACCCAAAACAACTGTAACGGAAGTTCATCGAATCCGCCTACTGTGTTTGTAAATGTTACTCCTAATGCCACTATCACCGAATTGGGAAGTGCAGGCGGCTTTGCCGTGTTGCAGGCAGGTCCTGCCAATGCTACTTACCAATGGCTGTTTCAATCACAGTCAAACGGCAGCTATACTCTGGAGCCAACAACTACAGATTTAGACACAGTAACCTGCGGTGATGTAGGTGAATACCATACAGTAGTAGTTACACAAAATGGTTGTGTGGATACTTCAGATCAATACACCGTGATATGTGTGGGCATCAATAATGTTTCATCGCTGATGAGTTTCTCGGTGCAGCCGAATCCGGCTAATGATGTGCTCAATGTTACTTATGAGTTGAATCAGCCAACACGCACACAAGTTTCGGTGATTGATTTAACCGGAAGAAAAGTACTGGACGTACTGAACGAAATGCAAAACAAAGGAACATATCAGCATAACATCAGATTAGATAACCTGGCCCCGGGAATTTATCTGTTGAACTTTACCACAGACAGAGGCAACTTCAATACTAAGTTTGTAAAGCAGTAAGTTCTCTGATTTAGTTGCAAATGACAAAATGCGGAAGTAACAACTTCCGCATTTTGTTTTTAGCTTTATCATCATGAAGAGAATTTTACTTCTTGTATTTTCTATTCAGTATTCAATCTTTGCTTTTGCTCAGTCCTGCAATTCTTTGCGTTATCAGGATACCATTTTTCATCAGGTTACTGTCACCACATTCAAGTTCGGTACAGCTACACCATATGGCTTATTGGCTCAGCCGCAGGATTTATATTTAGATTTTTACGAGCCTACTGGTGATACGCTAAGTAACCGTCCGCTTATCGTGTTTCAGTTTGGCGGTGGCTTTACCATAGGTTGGAGGAGCGAACCGGTCATTCCTCAGTTTTGCGACTACTTTGCCAAATGCGGTTACGCGGTGGCCAGTATTGACTACCGTATTGGTTTAAATCCTTTGGACACGAACAGCACCATTCGCGCTTATTACCGTGGAGTGCAGGACGAGAGGGCGGCTATCCGTTATCTTTGTCAGCGTGCTCCGCAGTTTAAATTTGATACATCCCTTGTTATACTTACCGGTACCAGTGCCGGATGCTTTTGTGCTTTTGCAAATGCGTTTACGAATGATTCAGAAAGGCCCGCATCTTCTTACGGAAGTCTTTTAGAACCGGATGATTTAGGGTGCCTGGATTGTTCGGGTAATACAGATTTCGATCATCATATTCCGCGTATTAAAGCCATAGTGAACCAGTGGGGGGCTATTATGGATACTTCTTTTATTGATGGATCGGAGAATACACCGGTTGTTTCTTTCCATGGTGATCAGGACATTCTGGTTCCTTATGTGTATGGATATCCTTTTCAGTTACCGGTTTTCCCCCCGGTTTACGGTAGTGTTCCTGTTCATGAACGGTTGACCAATGCAGGCATCCTTAATGTACTTCACCCGCTGGTTGGTTACGGACATGAACCCGAACTGCTGGCATCACACTTGAACGATACCATTTACAAATACACACGGGAGTTTCTTTTTGACTTGCTGAAACCTGCCACTTCCGGTATTACAGGCGATACGATAGTTTGTGCCGGTACCATGGCCACTTACTCTGTAGTAAATACAACAGGCAGTAAGTATTGCTGGAGTATTACCGGTAACGGAAGTATTGTTGAGAATAATAATAGTTCAATCACTGTAATGTGGCTTGATATCGGAACGGTTTCGGTTTCGGTAAAAGAGTTGAATTACGTAATAGCAGAAGGGGAGGAGAAGAATTTTGAGACGCAAGTAATATCTCATCCGGTGAGCAATTTCAGCTTTATAGTAAACGAACTGGAAGTTTCTTTCGTCAATCTCTCGACTGATGCAGATAGTTATCAATGGAGTTTTGGAGATAATACTTTTTCAGCTGATACTAATCCGGTAGTTAAAATTTATACTACAGGAGGAGAGTACGAGGTAACACTGGTCGCGGCAAACCACCTTTGTGCTGATACTTTCTCTGCATTCTTTGTAATTGATTCATGTCCTGTGGCAGACATTACCTATCAACTTAACAGTCAGAATGCATTCTTTTACACACCGGTGACCAACACGGTTTCCTATTTCTGGAACTTTGGTGATGGAGACAGTGCAGCGGTAGCTTCTCCAAATGTGTTTCATCAGTATCCGGTGGCAGGAGAATACCTGATAACGGTGGATGTTGAAAATCAACTTGGTTGCAGAGAGACGGATACGCTTACTATACGCGTGGACGCTGCAACATCAATAGATGTCTTAGAAAAAGAAATCATGATAGTGCAAACCCTTACCGGCTTGTCGTTTATGGCTTCCGGCTCCGGTAGTTATCGAGCAGAAATATTTGATGCTGCCGGAAGAAAGGTGACTGAACGTAAATTTGCTGGCGATTGCCAGCTACCAATCGCTGATTTTCCTTCCGGAATCTACTTGCTCAAGGTATCGAATGAAGAACAAACTTTGATGAAAAAGTTTGTAAAGTAGTAATCTTAACCATCCTCTTTAACTTGACTTTTGTCAAGTCCTTATACCGGTTTTTTACAGGGATAACAAAATGTGTTTTGTTATATACATGGAAGCAAAGTAAACTCAACAGGCTGCATTACGTATCATTTTTTAACTAATAGGTTGTTTCCGGAAAGAGGAACTGTTTTTTGAAAAAAAATAAAAGTAAAGAAGTAATGATAGAATGTCCGTCCAGCACTAACGAAACTGCAACCAAGCCTATAGAGGATTTATCGGAGTACATCATTTCTAAAACAGATACTCCTAAGATTGTCCCGCTTCCACCAGCGGCTTGATGCTAATTTTTTCTGTCCTCCCAATCGGCTGTTTTCTTAGCCAGTTCTTGTGCGAACTTTTTCATTTCTTCTATTGCAAAGGGGTTACCGGTTGCTTTTGCATACGACTCGCTCATGCTTAGCAGAGTTTGAAAAAAATGCGAGTGCATTTCATCGGTGGTCATATCGTTGGTCCACAAATCAATTTTCAAGGTTTCCTTCTGCACCATGTCCCAAATGGAAATCATTATGCTTTTGCAATCGCGCAGTTCGTTGTTTTTAGAATCGGTTGCCATCCACTTAATATCCAGCGGAACGTTCTTGTTGTCTAAACCGACTTTGAACCTGATTTCTGAAGTCTTTGTTATTTCTGCCATTTGTATTTTAAGATTTTAGAAGTGTGATTTTAGATTTAATACAGTATCAAATTTTTTCTTTCCATTCCTTCACGCAATCAATTATTTCTTCCTGAGTTGATTTGGTCATATCAGTTTCAAACCAGGCGTGCAATTTTCGCACACTTTCGCGATAATCGAAAGCCGGATCGTCTATGAATTTTAAAACCATTTCGTGGAGTTGTTTCGGACGAGGTCCCCAGGTTCCTAATACTTTCAGGTCGCTCTTGCGCAGGCAAAGAAGTTTAGGAATAGAGTCAGAACCTGCCGTTTGGTATGCCTGAATAATTTCGGGATGCTTATCGCGCAGCAAGATGCGGAAATCAATTTTATCGGAAGCCGAAGCTATCATGCACAATGCAGGGACACCCCAACTGGCATCTCCACACCAAGGCTCGCTGATTACCAGCCAAATCCATTTTTCGGGAAGGTCAGAAAGGAGGTTGTATAGTTTTTGGTTAAGCACAATGTTATCAAGCACCTTTTTCATTCGCTCCTGATTAGAACGGGTATAACGAAAGGTGTTATCGGCTGTATAAATACCTGTGCGGGGAATCTTTTCCTTGAGGATATCATCGGTCAGTTGAAGATACTCTTCAAAAGAAAGTGTTTCTGTCAAAACCGAATCGGTAATAGCCGCCTGTTGCATGAAGCGCGAAGTTGCATAAAAATACATGGATTGGTATCTGTAAAAAAATGAGTGAATGTTCGCTAGATATTAAACTTTACACCGGTGTAATTCTGCGGTGTTATTTTCCGGAGTTCGGTCTTAATTTCTTCACTCACATCAAGGTTGGTGATAAACTCGTGGATAGACTCTCTAGTAATACCACCGGTGCCGCGGGTTAACTCTTTCAACTTCTCGTAAGGTTTAGGATAGCCCTCTCTGCGCAACACCGTTTGAATAGCTTCAGCCACTACTGCCCAGTTCTTCTCTAAATCATTATTGATTGCATCTTCGTTCAACAACAACTTTGATAATCCTTTTTCGATAGAAGAGAAAGAAATTAAAGTATGCGCCACCGGTACTCCTATATTCCTAAGCACAGTAGAGTCAGTTAAATCTCGTTGCAAGCGGGAGATGGGAAGCTTGGCAGAAAGATGTTCGAAGAGCGCATTCGCAATACCGAGGTTGCCTTCTGCATTTTCAAAATCAATAGGGTTTACCTTGTGCGGCATGGCAGATGAACCAACCTCATTTTTATTTACGCGTTGCTTGAAATACTCCATCGAAATATAAGTCCACGCATCACGGCATAAATCAATCAGGATGGTGTTGATGCGTTTCATGGCATCGAAGTGTGCCGCAAGATTATCGTAGTGCTCTATCTGAGTAGTGTGGCGGCTGCGTTTCAGGTGCAACCTTCTTTCTGTAAAATCATTGGCAAATTCTGTCCACCCGATATTTGGATAAGCTACCTGATGTGCATTTAAGTTGCCGGTCGCCCCTCCAAACTTGGCGTTGTAATGAATCTGGTCGAAAAGATGAAGTTGCTCTTTCAGCCGCTCAACAAAAACAAAAATCTCTTTTCCTAAAAGAGTTGGTGAAGCCGGTTGACCGTGTGTATGCGCCAGCATCGGAATGTCTTTCCAGTCTGTTGCAAGTTTTTCAAGTTGTGCTATTAAACGTTTAAGAGACGGAAGGTAAAGCTGTTCGTTGGCATCTTTAAAGGAAAGCGGAATAGAAGTATTGTTAATGTCTTGCGATGTCAATCCGAAGTGGATGAACTCTTTCCATTTATCTAACCCAAGAGCATCGAATTTTTCTTTCAGAAAATACTCTACTGCTTTCACATCATGGTTGGTTACTTTTTCAGTGTCTTTAATGGTTTGTGCATCGGCCTGTGAAAAGTTTTTCAGTAAATCGCGAAGCGATGGAAAATGTTTTACTGGAAAGTCTGCCAGTTGAGGTAAAGGAATTTCGCAGAGCGAAATGAAGTATTCAATCTCCACATGCACCCGGTATTTTATCAAAGCATATTCTGAAAAGTAGTCGACAAGTTCTTCTGTTTTGTTCCGGTAACGTCCGTCAATAGGAGAGATGGCTGTGAGCGAATTCAATTTCATCAACGGTGAATTTTTGCGCTAAGATAATTCTTCTGTTGTATCTCCACCTTATTCAAAAAACAAAATGAAGTGGGTAACGTAATAAGTAGGTGTTTGTTGGTTTGATTCCAAAAACATTTATTTGCGCCTCATTAAAAAATAAGCATGAGCAAAAACCTCATCATCGTTGAGTCACCGGCAAAGGCAAAAACTATAAATAAGTTTCTTGGTAGTGATTATGTTGTTACATCCTGTTACGGTCACATTCGCGACTTACCGGACAGCGGTTTGAATATTGATATTGAAAACGGATTTGAGCCGAACTATGTAGTAAGTGAAGACAAAGAGAAAGTAATAAAGGAGTTAAAGAAGTTAGCGAAAGGTGCCGAGGAGATTTTCCTGGCAACGGATGAGGACCGCGAGGGAGAAGCCATTTCGTGGCACTTGTGTGATGTGTTGAAGTTGAACCCTAAGAAGGCAAAGCGCATTACTTATACAGAGGTAACCAAAGAAGCGATACTGGAAGCAGTAGCCAATCCCCGCACTATTAATATGGATTTGGTAAACGCACAACAGGCGCGCAGAGTGCTCGACCGGTTAGTGGGTTACGAAATCTCTCCGGTGTTGTGGAAGAAAGTAAAGCCGTCTCTTTCCGCAGGAAGAGTGCAATCGGTTGCTGTTCGTTTGATAGTTGAAAGAGAAAGAGAGATTCGCGGCTTTGTGCCGGTGGCATCTTTTAAAGTAGTTGCTTTCTTTTTTGTTACCGATGCTAACGGAAAGAAATCGGTGTTTAAAGCAGAGCGGGGAAGCAACTTTAAAACAGAAGCTGAGGCGGAGAAGTTCTTGAAAGAAGTTGCCAATGCCGAGTTTAAAGTAAATGCTATTGAAAAGAAACCGGGCAAACGTTCACCGGCTGCACCGTTTACCACTTCTACCTTACAACAGGAAGCTTCGCGTAAGATAGGCATGTCGGTTTCCAATACCATGCGTGTGGCGCAGCGCTTGTATGAGAACGGACACATCACTTATATGAGAACAGACTCTGTTCACCTGTCTGAAACTGCACACAAAGCGTTATCGAAAGAAATTAAGAGTAAGTATGGTAAGGAGTTTTACGAGCACCGCGATTTTGTAACCAAGAGTGCCGGAGCGCAGGAAGCTCACGAAGCCATCCGTCCTTCACACATCGAAAATTCTACTGTAGATGCAGAACCGGATGAGCAAAGACTATATGATTTGATTTGGAAGCGCACCATTGCTTCGCAAATGGCAGATGCGCAGATTGAAAAGACCGTTATTGATATTGTAAACAACAAAAACAAAGAAACGCTTCAGGCAAAAGCAGAAGTGATTTTGTTTGAAGGGTTTTTGAAGGTATATAATGAAGGAGTGGATGAAGATGCAGACCTGGATGAAGGTGCAGAAGCGCAGATTCCACCGGTGAAAGAAGGGCAGGTGCTTGACTTAAGAGAGTTAACCGCTACTGAAAGGTTCACGAAAGCTTCTGCAAGATATACGGAAGCAAGTTTGGTGAAGAAATTAGAGGAACTCGGCATTGGCCGTCCTTCTACTTATGCTCCTACTATTTCTACTGTGCAGAAACGCGGCTATGTGTTGAAAGAAGCACGCGAAGGTGTGGAGCGCAAATACAAAGTAGTAGTTTTGAAAGGCGGTAAGATTGAAGGAGAAACAAAAACAGAAATCACCGGTGCAGAAAAAAACAAACTCTTCCCGACTGATATCGGTTTGCTGGTAACCGACTTCCTGGTTACTAACTTCGCCACCATTCTCGATTACAATTTTACAGCCGATGTGGAATTGCAGTTCGATAAAGTAGCGGAAGGCAAGAAGGTGTGGAGTAAAATGATTGGTGATTTTTATAAGCCGTTCCATAAGAACGTGGAAACAACCACCAAAGACGCAGAGCGCGTATCCGGTGAGCGGCTGTTGGGAACCGACCCTGCTTCGGGCGAGCCATTGATTGTGCGCATGGGTAAGTTTGGTCCGATGGCGCAGATTGGCAAAGCCGATGAAGAAACCGGTAAGAAAGCACGCTTTGCAAAACTTCGCGCTAACCAGTCTTTAGAAACCATCACGTTCGAAGAAGCTATCGAGCTTTTCAAACTTCCTCGTACACTGGGGCAACTGAACGGCAAAGATGTAAAAGCAAGCATCGGCCGCTTTGGTCCTTACATTCAAAACGATAAGTTGTTTGTTTCAATTCCAAAGGACAAAGACCCGTATACGATTAATTTAGAGGACGCACTCACACTCATTCGTGAGAAAGCGGAGAAGGACGCTGCAAAGCTGATTCTTAATTTCGAAGCAGAAGGCATTCAGGTACTGAACGGAAGATACGGTCCTTATATAAAGAAAGACAAAGACAACTATAAGATACCGAAAGATAAAAGTGCAGAACACCTGACGCTCGAAGAAATACAAATGATAATAGGAGAGCAGGGCCCTACCAATAAAGGAAAGAAGAAGTGGGGTGGACGGAAAAAGAAAGAATGAGCAACGAACGTGAAATAAATGCGCTGATTAAACTGCTGGATGACAACGACCAGGAAGTTTTCCGCCACGTTCACGATAAGTTAATGAGTTTCGGTATTGATGTAGTGCCTGCGCTGGAAGAAGCCTGGACAGCCGATTTAACTCCCATCACACACGAGCGCCTCGAAGAAATTATTCACGGCATTCAGTTTGATTCTTTAGTAAAGGAGTTCAAACTGTGGCTGAGCAAAGAATCTCCCGACCTGCTCACCGGTTCGTTTTTAATCAGCAAATACTTTTACCCCGATGCCAATATAGATGATGTGCGCATCCGGTTGCAGAAGATGCGGCAAAGTATCTGGCTCGAGTTGAACTATAACCAGACCCCGCTCGAGCAGGTGCAGATATTCAATCAGGTACTCTACAATTATCACAGCTTTAAAGGGCAGCAGGTTTCGTCAGATTACTTTGATTACTGCATTAACCATGTGTTAGAGACCCGGAAGGGCTGCTCGATGAGTGTGGGTATTATCTATCAGATTCTCGCCAATGATTTAAACCTGCCGGTGTATGGCGTTACCCTGATGCGGCATTACATTCTCGCCTTTTGTAAGAAAACAATCTTTGATTTCAATACCGAGCTTTACTTAGAGCGCGAAGTGATGTTCTACATCAATCCCATCAACAAAGGCTCTATCTTCTCCCGTAACGAAATAAAAGATTACATCAACAAGCTCGATGCCGAACAACTGGATGAATTCTTTATTCCTTCCGATAACCTAAGCATCCTCAAAGAACAGTTGCGTTATTTGATGGACATTGCAGAAGAGAAAAAGGAAACCGAACGAGTAAGTGAGTTGCGGTATCTGCTGAAACTTTTTTAGAAGTGATATCCACTAATTACACGAATTACACCAATTAAAGGCAAACACGAATGTATTATCCGTGTAATTCGTGCAATTCGTGGCTACCGTATTTCTATACCTTCTTCGTAGCGTGCAGTAAGTAAGCCTTTATAAACTCATCCAGTTCACCATCCAGCACCGGTTGAATGTTTCCGGTTTCGTAACCCGAGCGGTTGTCTTTTATCAGTTTGTAAGGATGCAGCACATAGTTGCGAATCTGCGAGCCCCACTCGTTCTTCATCTTGGTTCCTTCTATCTTATCGCGGGCCTCGTTGCGTTTCTGCACTTCTATTTCATAGAGCTTCGACTTCAGCATCTTTAACGCCAGGTCCCGGTTCTCGTGCTGCGAGCGCGTAATCTGACAGCTCACCACCAAACCGGTGGGCAGGTGTTTTACCCGCACTGCCGTTTCCACCTTGTTCACGTTCTGTCCGCCTGCACCGCTGGCGCGGAAGGTGGCCCATTCCATTTCCGAAGCCGGAATATTTATCTCAATAGTATCATCGGCCATGGGGTAAACAAATACCGAGGCAAACGAAGTATGCCGCTTCGCGTTGCTGTCGAAAGGAGAGATGCGCACCAACCGGTGCACTCCGTTTTCGCCTTTCAGGTGACCGTAAACAAAATCGCCATCAATTTCGAGCGATACCGACTTAATACCCGCCACATCGCCATCGGTGCGGTCTACCTCTTTAATTTTAAACCCGTGGCTCTCGGCCCACATTACATACATGCGCAGCAGCATACTCGCCCAGTCGCAGCTTTCGGTGCCACCGGCACCGGCATTTATCTCGAGCACAGCGCACAACTGGTCTTCGGGTTGGTTGAGCGTGGTGCGGAACTCCAAATCATCGGCTGCGGCAAGCGCGTGGTTGTAGGCTTCTTTCAATTCGGCATCGGTGGCTTCACCGCCTTCGTAAAACTCGCGGATAACGGTTACATCTTCCACGGCTTTCCATGCCTCATCAAAAGCATTCACCCAAAACTTGTTCAGTTTAATCTCTTTCAGTATTTCCTCGGCCTTCTTCGGATTGTTCCAGAAATCGGGGTGGGTGGTCGTGTTCTCGTCCTGCCCTATTTTCAGTTTGCGGTTATCGTAGTCAAAGATACCGCCTCAGAGCATCGAGACGGTTCCTGGTTTCATTAATGTTTTCGGTAGTCATTTCCTGGTAATTGAGGGGCGAATATAGAAGAACATAAATAACGGGGTGCAGCAAATTAAACAACGAGTTGGAATAGCTATAGTAGAAACGTTTTAAACAAATTGGGCGACCGGTGACGTATCCCAAGATGGCATACTACAAGCGGATGTATTCAATACAAACCATATTGTGACGTCACCTCATACGTCACCCCTGAATTTTTGCAACAAAATAGGGGTTCAGCGTTTTCGCTGAAACCCTCTCTGGCTTGTCCCCTTTCAGGTCAATTTATCGAACTTTTTAAGTGATGCTAAAATTATAGTGAGCCTTATTGGCAGTTTACAAACTACTTTAAAGAAGAAATCTTTTCCATAAGTTGTTGACGATAGTTCTGACTAAGAGGAATTTCCTTGCCTTTTACTTCTACTGATAACTCATTAATACTTTCTAAATGTTTTAAATGGATAGCGTAACTTCTGTGTATCCGAAGAAAAGGCTCACTCGAATAGTCGGCTACGAAATCTTCAAGTTTGGAACGAACAATGTACTGCTTTTGGGATGTGTAAATGTTGAGGTAAACGTGGTCGCTCTCGAGGTAAATGATATCGGACAACTCAACTTTATTAAACACAGTTCCCTCCTTAATAAAAATAGAGCCTGCAAGTTTGGCTGTTGATTGAACGGCAGAATCCGTTAGCTTTTTCTGTTGATTGAAATTATTGAAAGCAATTTCGATAGAGCTATAAAGATCATTTTCATAAAAGGGCTTAACGAGGTAGGCATAGGGTTTAACCTCCTTCGCCCGGTTAACTGTAGCTGTATCGCTGTTGGCTGTGAGAAAAATAAACGGGATACCGAACTCTTTGTTTACCGTATCAGCTAACTGAATGCCATCTTTTTCGCTGTCGAGAATGATATCGATTAAAAGCAGGTCGGGGGATTCATTGCTAAGCATTTTAAGAGCATCGTTATAGTTACGCACTGCCTTAACGGGTTTATAACCCATTTGCTGCAACATGACGTAGATAGTTTTACCAACTATCAGATCGTCTTCAACTATTCCTATTTTGAGTGGTGTCATTACTTTTTTACTGAAGCTATATTACCGTTAAATGTTGATGCCGAATATAAATACAAATTCGCTTCCATTGTTATTGGAATAATTGAGTGAAGCTCCTATTTGTTCAGATAGAAGTTGGATCAGTTCTATGCCAAGAGTTGGAGATGCTTCGGAAATTTTTTCGTAGTCGAACCCGGTACCGTTATCGCAATAAGTCAGTTTCACTTTGCGCGACCTGATGTCTGTTTCCATATTTTTCAATTCAATTCGTATTTCACCGGTGTTACTTTTGTTAAAAGCATACTTAAGCGAATTGGTGATGAGTTCATTAAGGATTAAACCCAGTGGAATTGCTTTATCAATCAGAATATACGTTTCGGGCATTTGAACAAGCACAGAGATATTTTTCGACTGCAATGGATACAACGATTTGATTTTAGTAGTGAGGTCGGAGACAAACCCTTTCAGTTCTACTTTCTCTAATCCATCGGTTTGATATAGTTTTTGATGCACCAGGGCGATGGAATGTACTCTGCTTTGACTTTCGGTAATTGCTTTCTTGGCTTCTTCATCTTTCAGTTCCATGCTTTGCAGCATGAGCATACCCGAAATGGTTTGCAGGTTGTTTTTTACCCGGTGATGAATTTCTTTCAGCAGCACTTCCTTTTCCGAAAGCATTTTTTCAACTGTTTGGGTGCGTTGCTGAACAGTTGCTTCCAGTTTCAGGTTTTGCTCACGTAACACCCGCTCACGTGTTTTAATAAAGAAGATTAAACCGGTAACAAGTGTTACAGTTGTTAGGAGATAAAACCACCATGTTTTCCACCAGGGCGGGTTGACAGTGAATGTAAAAGAAACTGTTTCCTCGCTTTCGATACCATTGCCGGTTATTGCTTTAGCGCGAAAAGTATATTGCCTGCCGGGTGTAATGTTTGAGTAAGTAATTTCATTGTTTGCTGTCAGTGCAGACCAATCCTCATCCTGCCCTTCCAGTTTAAAAGTATAGGAAACATCTGAAACAGTAAGCGCACGAATACTGAAGGTGAGGTGGTTTTTATTGTAGGGTAATTCAAGAGAATTGTTTGCTGTGTAATATTTTTTTAAATCTTCTTTGCCATAGAACAACCGGATAGCAGTGAGCTGAATTTTAGAGGGAGTAGTGTGCGGTAAATCGAATGGACTGCGGTATTGCCACAACCCATTCACGGTGCCAAGCCAAAGTGTTCCGTTTTTATCGGCTGCAATAGCGTTGGGGTTAATGGCTACGGAACTAAAACCATCCTGCTCTTTATAGGTATGTATGTTCTGGATATTGTAACCGGCATCGAAGACAAGTTTATCTAATCCCTTTTCACCGGCAAGCCACAGGCAGTTTTCATTTTTATCATAGTAAAGAACAGGGATGTAATCAGAACTCAGTCCGTCTTTTGTTGTAAGGTATTTTGTTTCTCCGTTGCGGTAAATAAACAAACCCGTTTCACCGGTGCCGAAAAATAGAGTGCCGGTTGGGTCTTCTGCGATTGACCAAACAGCCACCTCACCCTCGGCCCCTCTCCGAAGGAGAGAGGAGAAACTGCTTCCATCATATTTAATTACTCCTGCATCTTGCGTTCCGAAAAGGATATTGTGTTGATTGTCTTCAAAAACTGTTAGAACATTATCACTCGTAAAACCGGTTTGTCTATCGAAAACCTTTTCACCCGGTTTATTGATTTGAAAAACACCGGAACCGTAAGCGGCAATCCATGTATTGTCTTTACTGTCGTGAATTATTTTCTGCGTACTGGTTATTTTTTTACCGGCTACTTCGGTATAGATTTTCTTTAACCGCAACGTTCCTCCTGTTTTGGTAAGCACAAAAATGCCTTCCTGTGCAGCGAGCCAGTACTGACCGCTCCCATCCATTGATATGGAAGTGATGTTTGCTTTGCTTACTTGCGGAATAGCTACACGGCTGAATTTATTGCCGGAATAAACAAACAAACCTTCTTCGGTACCCAGGTATGTTGTACCGGTTGTGGTATCGAAACAAATGGCGGTAATGTTTCGGGTAGTCAGCCCGTCCTGCTGGGTGTAATGCACGAAAGCTTCGCTGCTGAGTAAGTTAACCCCACCGGTGAGGGTTCCTGCCCAGATGTTTCCCTGATAATCGCAAAGGATGGCTTGAACAGTATTGACGGACAGCCCTTCGCGGTGACAAAAGAGCTGAAAATCTTTACCATTATATTTCAACAAACCATGACCGGTGGCAAGCCAGATGTTGCCCTGCTTATCCTGCGCTATACTGCCGATGAAGTCGTTTTGAACTTCGGATGGCGGCTTAATTATCTCTAACCGGTTATCGGGATGAATAACCACTACATCACCGGTGGCGGAGCCGAACCAGATATTGCCGGAGGCATCGGCAAGTGAGCAGAAGAATGTTTTGTTCGAGATGTTGTCGTTGGGGCTACCGACAACAGTAATTTTTCCTTGATTGTACTTGCAGATACCGTTACCGGTACCGAAGTAGTAGTTACCCGTTTTATCCTGAGTGATGGTGTAGGTTTCGTTTGAAGGGAAGTCCATATTTACCACCCCGCCTTCGGCACCCCTCCTAAAATAGGAGAGGGGAGAAACAGCCGCCTTATTTACAGCAGAAGGTTCTAAAACCAGTATTCCCGAATCGGCTGTGGCGAACCAAAGTTTGTTCGCGCTGTCGGCATAAATGCAGTAAACCACCCCACCGGTCAGCTTGTAATTAGTAAAGTTGGTACCGTTAAACTTCGATACCCCTTCGGCTGTGGCAATCCAGATGTTACCGGTGCGGTCTTCGGTAATGTAGGTAACATCGTTGTTGATGAGCCCATCGCGCTTAGTATAGGCAATAAACTCTTTACCGTTGAATTTACCGGCACCTCCGCCTTGTGTGGCAAACCAGATAAACCCTTTACTATCCTGAAAAATATGGTTAACGCTGCTGCTGCCTAAGCCATCGGCAACGGTGTAGTTGCGGAAGGAGTAGTGCTGAGCAGAGGGGAAAGCAAAAAGTAAAAAGCAAAAAGCAAAAAGCAAAATAGAACGCTGATGAAAGGTGATTGTCATTACCAGCGCTGATTTAAAATCAATTTTATCATGATAATAATGATGATAAGCGTTCTATTGTATTACTATCTTCTTGTTAAGTGAAATACCCTCACCGGTTTCAATGTTTAAGATATAAATTCCTTTGGGAAGATTTTCGAGAGAGATTACCTCACCCCTCACCCCTCCTGAAACATTACCACCCCGCCCTTCGGGCACCCCTCCTGAAACAGGAGGGGGGTAAAATGCAACTTGGCCTAATGCATTCAGCAGTTCTATTCTTTCCACATGAACTGTTTCGGGAAACCGGACATAAACTTCCTGATGTGCCGGGTTAGGATAAACTTCTATCTGCTTTAGTATTTCTTCTTCATTTACCGCCAGCGCATCAATGGCGTTTTTGTGTTTGATGTTGCTGCGGGTAGTATTTACTGCGCGGGTAGGTGTGCAGCTGATGCTCCAGTTGGCATCTATCACATAATCGCTGTTGGCAAAAGAGTTAAAAGTATTGTCGAAAAAGGTGGCGTTGGTGCCGGGTACATTACCTATAACGGAGAAGCTGCCATTGCCAAGGTTATCGCGGTAAACATTAAAAGACATCACCGGATTGGAAGCCCCTTCTATCTGATAGAAAGTCCATTGAAAGTTTCCGCTGCCCAGGTTTTGAAAGTGAATAGTGCTATGGTAAGAGCTTAGGGCTGACTCAGCCCCGCAGGTATCGAGCACCGAAAGTTTATACCGGTAGCTGGTAACGTTGGGGTTAGCGGCTGTATCGTGATACTCGCTCAGCTCCCCGTAAGCCACCGAAGCAATTTTGGTATACGTGTTGGTAGCGGTTTCGCGGTAAATGCAGAAGCTGTCGATTAAAGTAGTAACCGGTTTCTCCCACATTATAATGTTGTGGGTGCTTTGGGTATCAACGGTAACCAGGCAAATATCTACCCCCGGTGGCTGTATGGTGGCAATGGCTCTTGAAGTAACATAACTCCACCCGCAACTATCGGTAAATGCTTTAACGGTAATTACCCCACCGGTGCCGGTGCCGGTGGCTATAATAGAAGTTGAGTCGCTGCTGCCGGTCCAGCCGTTGGGCAAAGTCCATTCATATTTAGTGGCACCGGTAACCGGTTGCACATAAAATGTTTGTGGTGTGCCGCTGCAAGGGGCATAGCCGGTTCCGTAAATGCTGTCGGGCTGCGGGGTTAGGCAGTTGTAAAGGCGGGCGATGCGGCTGCGCGATGTTCCGTTATAGGTAGTAAAATCGCCTGCAATAAGAATTTTTCCAGAGGGCTGGGTGGTTATAGCGAGTGTTCGGTCATTCGCCCCTGTTCCGGAGTTGTTCCTAAACAAACTATCGGCTATGCCTTGTTGGTTTAGCAAAGCAATTCGCCCGGCCGGTTTGCCCTGATAAGAGCTAAATTCGCCACCTACCAAAACATTGCCTGATGGCAGTAATTTAAGCGATGTAGTGGGCATGTTGGCGCCACTATTTTGTATAAACGAAAAATCAATGGTTCCGTTCGAATGCACCCGTACTATGTGCGCCTCGGGTGTTCCGTTGTAATGTGTAAACTGGCCGGCCAATAGTATTTGGCCATTGGGTTGCAAGGCTATAGCATCAACATTAGCACCAGCTCCGCCAATTCCTGTGTTAAAAGTGCTGTCAACTTTTCCATTAGGTTTTGCGCGGGCTATACGCAGGCATATCTGTCCGTCATATTGTGTAAAGGAGCCACCAATAATAATATGGCTATCGGGTTGCAGTGTTAAGCAGGAAACTGCTCCGTTGGCAGCCAACCCGGGTTGCCACACCGAATCGGCACTTCCGTTAGGCATAAGCCGGGTAATTTGATTAATAGATTGTCCGTTAAACAAAATCATGTTTCCTCCAACAAGTATTTTTCCATCGGGCTGAATAACCAGCGATTTAATTCCACCGCCAAAACCTAAACCGGTATTAAACGAAGTATCTCTTAAGCCATTAGGCATTAGGCGTACCAACTTAAAAACCGAATCGCCATTGTAGGTCAATAAATCGCCCCCTACCAATATCCGGCCATCGGGTTGTAAGGCAATAGCGTGTATTTTCCTGTCGGCCCCCGTTCCTGTGTTAAAAGAAGTATCGGGGCTGCCATCGGGGTTTAATCGGGCTAAACGGTTTGTGGGCATGCCATTATAAGTGGTAAAACACCCGCCTATCAGCGCTTTTCCATCGGGCTGCATAGCAACTGTCCATATAGTACTGTCGCCCCCCGCGCCCGGGTTGAAGCTTAAATCGAGCGCACCGGGTTGGGCGAAAAGACAAGTGGAAAGTGAAAAGTAAAAAGTGAAAAGTAAAAGGTGTTTATTCATAGTGGCAATTTCTATATCCTCTTAAATCTGTATCAATGTAAATTCTTTTTTACCTCACCCCCGATTTACCACCTCTGCCCTACGGGCTCCCCCTCCTTAATAAAGGAGGGGGTTAGGGGGTGGTTGTTATTTTTACCACCCCGCCTTCGGCTGCCCCTCCTGAATTAAACCACCCCGCCTTCGGCTGCCCCTCCTGAATCAGGAGGGGCGAACTCCGGCAAGGCCAGAGTTGGGGTGGTGTTTATTTATTTATTTTTAAAACTCCTTTTTATTTCTCCCAACACTTCTTTTATGTTTTCGAATATTTGTTTGTTTTCGAACCGCAATACTTTAATGTTTAAAGAAGCAAGAAACTCATCACGCTCCTTATCGTTTCCTTTTCCTTCTTCGGTAAAATGATTTGCTCCGTCTAACTCAACAGCGAGTAGTTCTTCGGGGCAATAAAAATCGAGAATGTAATTGCCTACGCTGTGCTGCCTGCGAAATTTGTGGTTTGCCTGCTGGCTGCCTTTTAGATATCGCCACAATACTTTTTCGGCACCGGTGGGGTTGTTGCGCAGTGTTCTGCGGTTTTCGAGTAGCGATTTTTTGTTGTGGATAAGAGGCATGTTTTTTTATTCATCACCACCCCGCCTTGCGCCACCGCACGCTGTCGCTGAAGCTATAGCGTAAGCGTCTAAAGCTATGGCGGCACGCGGTCGGCTGCCCCCCTTGTCCTTCGACTCCGCTCAGGATGACAGGAGGGGCGGTTCCGGTTACCCCGGAACGGGGTGGTGGTTTTACGTGACTAAACTAAATATTCTTTTCAAAAAACCGAACCGGTTACCGGTGCCCCGGTTTAAAAAAGTGGCACAGATTCCCCCTTTTTTAGTCGTAGTCTTCTTTTGCCCGTAACAAAAACACCGGTGCTTATAACAAAAACACCAGTGGCGGTAACATTTTGTTGCACACCGGTACAATACTCTTTTGCTTTACACGCGCGTAAAAACAAAAAGAGTAAAAATCATTATAAATAGGGATAGCCCGTACGGGCTAACAAACTGTAATTTGTATGCAGGTTATAGATAAGAAGACACACTTAAATAATAGCCAGAGTTTATCGGAGCGCGAGGTGGAAGTATTGCAGTTGGCGGCAAATGGAAAATCGAACAAACAGATGGCAGATATGCTGAACGTTTGCAAAGCTACCATCGACACGCACACGGCTAACATAGTTGCCAAACTGAAGGCGAAGAATATGAAACATGCAGTAGCAATAGGGATACGGAAGAAGATAATAAAGTAGCAGTTGGCAGTTGACAGCAGCAGAAGGCAGAGCGGAAAGAGTAGTAAACGTTCTTTAAAAACAAGCCGGGCCAGCGGAACGTGTTCCGGAGCCACCCGAAAAACTTCCGGTGCCAGCGGAACGT
>CAZBPG010000051.1:0-12051 GCA_964493695.1 uncultured Chitinophaga sp.
GAGACTCAACCTTATTTGCGCCATCTATAACATAGAATTATGAAAGAGGTCTAGTATTGTTTTATATTGATTCCGAAGGTTTTTTTAAAAAATATCTTCATTTTTTTTTGGGATTTTCCTTTTCCGTCTTATTTTGCCGCAAGTTTCAGTTGCCCGTAATTTATGCGGGCGATTTTTACGTGCATAACTAATACATCATTTTAAATACCTAAACTCATAACGCATGAGAAAAAGTTTATTCTCTGACAACAACACCGTACGTTTTTTACCTTTAGTTGCTCTTTTATTCTTTTTTGCTCAAAAGGGTAATTCACAATGTGGAATTGCCTCATTCAATGCAGGCGCAACAGCCACACCTATTGCTACATGGACAAATGTCAGTGTCGGTAGCGGAACCTATAAAAATTTCAATGCTGTACCTGGAAGAATATACTCCTTTGAGTATGTTATCACCTCTGCAGTTCTTCCTTACGTATGGGATATGACTCTGTCTACTGCGTCAGGGGTGTTGCCTTATAACAACTCTTTGACACCTATCAGAGATCCATGGACAGGAGGCAGTTGTCCTGCGATTGTTAGACCTCAATCTACAGAATGGTGGTCAGGAACTTTTAACGGAGTAGTTGCTGTAAATACACATGCGTGGAACACCGGTAATAACACTTGTAACGGGTGGGTGCCAGGTCAAGGATCTGCGATTTTAGCATATAAAGAATGTATTCCTTCCTCTGATCCTGGCCCAGGTGTAAATGTTTGGAATGTTGAGGCTTTTGCTACGGCTGACATTGCGATTCCGATTCCGGCAGCACGCTATGGTTATTATGCAGATGGCAATTTGAGTTTTGTTACTACTAACGCATATGCGGCAAATACAAGTCCTTCGTACTTTGCAGGTTGGGCTGGCTGTCAAGTGCCTGAAGATAGATTTGCAATTCGTGCGAGAAGAACGGGTTTTCCTTGCGGGCTTTATACTATTTCTGATAATGCCCACGATGATGATATTCAGATATATGTAAATGGAGGATTAATTTATAATGCAACATGTTGTGTTTCTGGTGGTGTAGTTGGGAATCCTAGTGGTTACGTTTTAAGTTCAACTGACGAAGTAGAAGTTCGGTTAACTGATTATTGCACTTCAGGTTTGGCTAATGTTGGGCTAAATATTCAGACTATGCCGGCAGTTAACGGAGGTAGCATTGGCGGTGTTGTTGATAATTCGAGCGTATGCGAAGGGGTTGCTATAGGTAATTTTACCAACCTAAGTGGAGCAAGTGGGGGGGCAGTAGGGTTTGCAAATGGCGGTTCATTTACATATGATTGGGAGTTATCTACTGATGGAGGCTCGACCTTTAACCCGGTAGGCATTTCCACTTTAACCTGGAACAGTAGTACCCTAGTGCCACCGGGTGCAACTTATGTTGTCAGAAGAAAGGCTACTGACAAATGTGGAAATTCTGCTTATTCAAATACTATTACTGTAGTTGGCAGACCAAGTCCTAATGCAAGTATGTCACCGGTTAGCCAAACTATATGTCCCGGAACATCTGCTACCATTAACATCGCTTTAAATCCCGGAACGGGGCCATTCGATGTTAGTTACACTGATGGTGTGAGTAATTTCTCGGCAATCGGATTGAATAGCGGAGACCCGATTACTGTATTTCCTACTTTGAGTCCAACTATTTACTCATTTACTTCTATTACTGATGTGTACGGTTGCACTAGGTTAACCGGATTTACCGGAGGGGCTTCTGTTACAGTAGTGCCGGTTATTACCTATAACTCGGTTACTTCAACCTCTGTATTGTGTAATGGCGGAAACACCGGGACGATTACAATTAATGCTCAGGGGGGTAATGGAGGATTAACCTACTCGATAGATGGCGGTGTTACATACCAGGCATCTAATATTTTTACGGGGTTGGTTGTAGGAACATACAGTGTATTTGTTATGGATAACTTTGGTTGTATTCAAGCTTATGGAACGCCTGTAGTTATTGGAGAGCCTACAGATATTACTCAAACTGTTGCTGGAACAGACGCAAGTTGCGCTAACGTGTTTGATGGTTCTATCACTGTAACAGCTGTTGGCGGAATTCCTCCTTACAACTATTCTTTAAACGGAGGCCCCCTTCAACCCGGAAATGTGTTCAATGGAATTGGGGCTGGGACGTATATAGTGAGCGTTTATGACGATAACAATTGCATAGACACAACGAGTATCACTCTTAATAATTCATATATTATATCTGTAGCAATAGATAGTCAGGAAGATGTATCTTGTATTGGTGCTGCAGACGGTTCATTTACTGTCCATGTAAACGGGGGCATACCTGCCTACTCTTATTCCCTCAACGGTGTTACATACCAATCATCCGGAACTTTCACGGGTTTGAGTGCTGGGACGTATATTGTTATTGGCCGTGATTCTAAAGGGTGTACTGAAACTGTAAATGTGACTATCGCCCCTCCAACTCCTATTCTTGTTGCAATAGATTCTGTGGAAAATGTTTTGTGTAACGGAACATCAACAGGGGATATTTATATTTCTGTAAGCGGAGGGGCACCTGGTTATACTTTCGCTTGGAATACAGGTGCTGTTACTGAAGACTTAACAGGAGTAGTTGCTGGGTCATATACAGTTACAGTTACCGATTCAAGAGGTTGTTTGTCAACCGGGGCAGCAATTATAACTCAACCGCTTTCCTTGTTTTTAAACATAGCCACCTATAACGATTTGTTATGTGCGGGAGATTCTTCTGGGGCAATTGATATTACTGCTAATGGAGGGGTTCCACCATATTCGTATGCGTGGAGTAGTGGAGAAACATCTGAGGACATCGCCCAACTTAAGTTAGGAACTTACACTGCTACGGTAACGGATGGTAACGGATGTGTAGAGACTATTACTCAAGTAATAAATGAACCAACTCCAATTGTTGCTTCCGTAGTCGGCACAGACGCTACTTGTTTTGGCGCTTCAAACGGTTCTATTGACCTAAGTGTAACCGGTGGAACTCCTGCTTATTCATTCCTATGGTCAACTTTTGAAACGTCAGAAGACATAGGTAGTTTAAGCGGAGGGGTGTATAACGTGATTATTTCTGACAATAACGGATGTCAGCAGAGTCAGTCGATTACAATTGGCGAGCCAACTGAGTTGTTACTTTCAACAACAGTAACACAGATTTCCTGTTTTAATTCTAATGATGGAGCTATTGATTTAACGGTTACCGGAGGGACACCAAACTACACATATTTATGGAGTAACGGAGAAGTAACCGAAGACATTTCGTCCCTTACCGGAGCAACATACTCCGTAACGGTAACTGATAGCAACGGATGTATTGCTGTTACCACTGCCATTATAGTAACTCCAACTGCAATTAACACCAGTTTCATCGATAAAGATCCATTGTGTAATGGAGATTCTAATGGGTCAATTGATCTGATACCTTCTGGAGGAGTTTATCCATATTCATTTAGCTGGAGCAATGGTGCAAACTCCGAAGACCTTATTAATATACCTGCAGGGGTTTATATTATCACTATAACAGACTCAAGAAATTGTGTAAAAGTTGATTCAACAGAATTGATTGAGCCTGACCAGATATTTACTTCAGGGTTTATCAAGAATGTATCATGTTTTGGTGATGATGATGGTTTTATAGACATTACAGCTTATGGGGGAACTTTGCCATATTACTTTGAGTGGTCTAACGGGCCATCCACAGAGGATAACGGTAGTCTTTCAGGAGATGATTATTATGTAACGGTAACAGATGCAAACGCATGTCAGGCAGTTTCTTTATATGTAGTTGCCGAACCAGCAATTCTTAATGTTCAAGCGGTTGGAACAGATGTTTCGTGTTTTGGAGGTAACAATGGAACTGTATCAGCTATACCAGCAGGAGGTACGAAACCATACGAATATTTGTGGAATAATTTTGTTCCTGATTCAACTCAAACGGGGCTGGTTGCGGGTAAGTACACAGTTTTGTTAACAGACTCAAACGGGTGTCACACTCTTGACACTATTACGCTTGTTGAACCTAATGAGATCGTGGTAACAGGAGTAGTAACTAATGTTTTCTGCAATGGGTTTAACACAGGTTCAATCCTTGTTACTGTAACAGGTGGAACTCCGAATTATACTTTTGCCTGGTCAAATGGCGAGGTGTCCCAATCTGTTACAGGGCTTACCGCGGGGACATATCATGTTACAGTAACTGATAGCAGAGGATGTGTGAAGACAGCTACTTTTGTCGTGGAAGAATCAGATGGAATGTATACAACTGTGTCAATTAGTAATCCGGTTTGTTTTGGGGCAAATAACGCCTTTATTTCAGTGGAGGTTACAGGAGGAACATCGCCATACATATATAATTGGAATACATCCCCTTCGCAGCTGGGTGCTACGGCCACGAACTTAAGCGCAGGTGTTTATGAGTTGACGATTACTGATGTTAATAACTGTTCGGCCACAGTTTCGTCTACAGTAACCAATCCAGATCCAATTACTATTACCACAGACCCTACAGACTCGAAGTGTTATAATACCGCAACCGGTATTGTGGTTGTTACTGTAACAGGAGGTAATCCTCCTTATGTGTATGAGTTGAATGGCGTGATTCAGGCGTCTAATACGTTTTCCAACCTGGGAGTTGGAACTTATGTTATTGCGGTTAGAGATGTAAATGGTTGCGAAGCAACTCAGAATTTTGACATCTTAGCACCGGTTCCTGTAACAGTAGACCTTGTGGCGCCTCAAATTGTCATCCTTCAGGGAATGACAACTCCTCTGATTGCAAATGCTAGTTCTCCAAATTCGCCTATCATTCATTACATGTGGGAACCGGGAGTTGATTCTATTTTTAATTTTGATAATTGCAACGACCCAACCAATTGCTTTAATCCGAATGTTACACCACTTTATACGACTGTGTTTACTGTAACCGTAATGAATGCAGATTCATGCTACGCTTCAGATACGGCTACAATAATTGTAGAAGTTGAACCTTCGGCATTTATACCAACTGCTTTCAGCCCTAATGGAGACGGATTGAATGATCGTTTTGAGTTTGATATTCTGGGAGCAACAAATATTTCGATAGAGATTTTTGACCGTTGGGGGCACAGAATTTATTTGAACGAAAACCAGACAAATGGAATTACGGGAAGCAATGGATGGGATGGTAAGGATGATAGTAAGACGATGCCGTTCGATACTTATGTTTGGCAAATGAAAATAACCTACTTCAACGGAATAGTCAAAGATCGAAGTGGTACGGTAACGATTATGAAATAAAAACCAATTCACCCCTTGCCTCTTCGGCAAGGGGTTTTTGGCTTAAAAGTAGGACACACAAATACAAATTTTTAATTCAGTATTATGAATAAACCTTTGCTCTTTAGCGCTGTTACTTTGCGTAAAAAATTTATTCCAGCTTTTTTAGTTTTTTCCCTTTTGCTTTTTTCAAAGCAGATATTTGCCCAATGTGGATTGAGTTCTTTTAACGAAGGAGGAACCCTTAATCCATCTACTGCATGGCAGAATGTTAGCGTTGGAAGTGGAACCTATGTTGATTTTAACGTAGCTAATAATAATTTTTACTCATTTCGTTATACAACCGGTTCATCAAATTTAGGACGGTTATGGGATATGACTCTTTCCACGACCTCCACTACGCTTCCATATAACAACTCATTAACGCCTATTCGAGATTCCTGGACTGGAGGTGAAGGATGTCCTAATACCAGCAGGCCAACATCTGCAGAATGGTTTTCGACCTTTTCGGGAACTATAAGAGTAAATACAAAATCATTTTCAGGAGTATGCGGTAATTGGATTGCCGGACAAGGGTCTGCTGTATTACAATACAAAACATGCGCGCCAGCAGGAGATCCCGGCTCGGGAAGCAATGTATGGAACGTGGAAGCATTTGCTACTACGGATATATCCATTCCAAATACAAATGCCAGATATGGATATTACGTAGATAATAACTTGAATTTTGTTACAACCTCAAGATGGGGTGCGGCATCAAATCCATCAAACGCATCAGGATGGGTAGGTTGCGGAGCTGGAGGAGGAGGAGCCTTGGTACCCAACGATAATTTTGCTATTCGGGCTAGGAGGACCGGCTTTCCTTGCGGGCTTTACAAAATTTATATAAACGGGTCAGATGATAACATTCGGGTGTATGTTAATGGGAGTCAAATAGCAAATGCCGGTTGTTGTATAGGTTCAGCTACTCAAATAGGGTTAGCTGCCGGTTATGTATTGAAGTCAACAGATAACGTTGAAATACGATTAGTAGATATTTGTGGTAGTGGTTTAGCTGATGTAAGCTTTGTTGCTCAGGCAGTTTCTCCTTTAACCGAAGCCACAATTGGTCCAAACCAATCGTATTGTGGAACAACTACACCTTCTGCTATTTCGGGGTTGGCGGCAATAGGCGGATACGGATCTGCTTTCTCCGGAGGATCGTATACTTATGATTGGTATTACTTAGATAATTGTGTGTTACCTGCTATTAATGTAAATTTAAACAGCACCTCAGTTTCGCCACCAACACTTAGCAACACTCGGTGTTACGTTAGGGCGGTAACTGATGCTTGCGGAGGTACGGCTGCATCGAATACTGTGACCATTACAATAAATACACCTTCTACGGCAGCCACTTCTATTTCCGGTACAAACCTAATTTGCAACGGGCAAAGTACTACCTTAAGTGTAAATGGAGGGTCACTTGGTACCGGGGCAAGTTGGCGCTGGTATAGCGGAAGTTGTGGGGGAACATCTGTTGGAACCGGTGCTTCGGTTACCGTGAGCCCATCTACTACAACTACGTATTACGTGAGGGCAGAAGGTACTTGTGGAAATACATCATGTGTACAACAAACAGTGACGGTTAATCAGCCATCGGTTGCGCCCACAGGTATTTCAGGGGCTTCTACAATTTGTAACGGAGGAAGCACAACTTTGACAGTTAGTGGTGGTACTTTAGGTACAGGTGCAAATTGGCAATGGTACAGCAGTTCTTGCGGAGGTACCTTAGTTGGCAGCGGGCCTTCAATTACTGTTTCTCCTGCTATAAGTACTACATACTTTGTTAGAGCTGAAGGAGCACTTCCTTGTGCTACAACAACAACCTGTGCGTCTGTAACGGTTACTGTTAATACTGCATCAACAGCACCGGGTTCAGTAACGGTTTCTTCTTCTATCATATGTAATGGACAAAGCGCCTTGCTTACTGTAAACGGTGGCTCACTCGGAACTGGCGGGGTGTTCAGATGGTATAGCGGCTCATGTGGAGGAACTCTGGTTGGAACAGGAGCCTCAGTTACCGTGTCGCCAACAGGTACAACGACTTATTTTGTACGTGCTGAAGATCCTTCACCATGTAATACTCTAACTGCGTGTGCATCTGCATCGGTTACAGTTAACCAGCCATCGGTGGCACCCACAGGCATTTCGGGAACGTCCACTATATGTAATGGAGCTAGCACCACACTTAGTATTGTAGGAGGTTCTTTAGGAACCGGTGCAACTTGGCAGTGGTATAGCGGTAGTTGTGGAGGAACTTTTGTTGGAAGCGGGACTTCGGTAACCGTGTCCCCAATTTCAAACACTACTTATTTTGTACGTGCAGAAGGTCCTACTCCTTGTGCTACAACTACCAGTTGTGCTTCGCAGTTAGTTACCGTAAATACTCTTTCCACCGCCCCCGTTTCTGTTTCGGGAACTACTACAATTTGCGAAGGGAATTCAACAAACCTTACAGTAGTTGGTGGATCACTGGGAACGGGTGGAGTTTGGACATGGTATGCAGGGGGCTGCGGAAGCGGGCTTTCGGTGGGTACAGGAACTACTATAACGGTTACGCCAACATCGTCTACAAGCTATTACGTTCGTGCAGAAGGAACCTGTAATACGACCAATTGTGCTTTTACTGCAGTTACGGTAAACGACTCATCAGTAGCGGCTTCGTCAATTTCGGGTTCTTCTGCGATATGTATAGGCAACTCAACCAATCTTTCAGCAATTGGCGGACATTTGGGGGTTAATGGTGTATGGAGATGGTATTCATCAAGTTGCGGGGGAACTTCGGAAGGTACCGGTACTACAATTACCGTTTCACCTACTGTTACAACCACTTACTATTTGCGGGCAGAAGGTCTTTGTAACACTACTGTATGTACTCCGTTTACGGTTAACGTAAATCCTCTTCCAAACGGTAGTATAAATGGCACTGTTACTGTTTGTAGCGGAGTTGATACATCCCTTACTTTTAACTTTACTATTGGAACATCTCCTTTTACAGTTATCTATAATGATGGTTCCAATACTTTTACAAAGAATAATGTAGTTAACGGAGATACTATTCAGGTTTTCCCAAGTTCGACTACTACGTATGCAATCCAGCAAATTACGGATGCAAATGGCTGTATAAGAAACACAGGCTTCTTGGGTGCGGCAACAGTTACGGTAGCACCGTTGCCGGTTGTAAATAATGTTTTAGTGCAGGATGTGTTATGTAACGGGGGTAATACCGGGTCAATAACTGTTACTGCATTAAGCGGCACCCCTGCTTATACTTATTCAAGTGATAACGGGGCTACATACCAAATGAGCAACATATTAGCGGGGTTAACGGTGGGAACTTATCAGGTATTTGTTAAGGATGCATTAGCTTGTACATCGACACCTGCATATCCTGTGGTGGTGAATGAACCACCTGTGCTTACTCACACTGCAACCCCTGTGAATGCCAGCTGCGATAATGTATTTGATGGCACCATTACGGTGAGTGCATCAGGTGGAGTTACCCCATATGTTTATTCATTAAATGGTGGCCCAACTCAACCCGGAAATGTTTTTAGCGGATTGGCTACCGGAACATATAACGTTTTAGTCACCGACTTCAACGCGTGTACAACTTCATCCTCTATTTTCATAGATACTGCTTATGCTGTGTATGCCAGTTTAGTTTCGCAGACACCGGTTTCTTGTTTTGGAGGTGTGGATGGAACAGTTACTGTACAACTTACGGGTGGCGTTCCCCCTTATTCATATTCAATTAATGGTGTTCAGTTTGTATCGTCACCTACTTTTACCGGTCTCGCTTCAGGTAACTATGTGGTAACTCTTCGCGATTCAAAGGGATGTACCGATTTTGTAAACGTAACTATTACACAACCACTGCTGTTACAGGCGCAAATTGATTCTGTAACTAATATTTTATGTAGTGGTGGTGCAACAGGTGCAATTTATGTTTCTGTAACCGGTGGGAATCCTTCTTACAGTTTCTTGTGGAGTAACGGTGCAACTTCCGAAGATATTACGGGGCTTACAGCCGGAACCTATAACGTGGCAATTACAGATTCAAAGGGTTGTTCCGCAGCAGTTGGCGCAACAATTACTCAGCCGCTGCCTTTATTCCTTAACGTAGCGACATTCCAGAATCTTGATTGTTTCAATGATGCTTCCGGTTCGGTGGATATAACTGTAAGTGGTGGAGTTCCACCTTATGTATTTGCATGGAGTAATGGTGCAACTACAGAAGATGTTTCGGGATTGCAGGCAAACACCTATTCGGTTACTGTGACAGATAATAATGGTTGCCAGCAAAACGTTTCACAGTTGATTACGGAACCGGCTTTGCTGACTGCTTCTACCGGTTTAACGCACGTGTTATGCAACGGAGCGAGCACGGGTGCAGTTGACCTTACCGTAAATGGGGGAACAACGCCTTATACTTACTTGTGGAGTAATGGCAGCACAGGACAGGACTTATCAGGTGTAACGGCAGGTACATATACTGTTGTGGTAACCGATGACAACGGATGTTCGACTACCAGCACATCAGTTATTACGCAGCCTGCAGCGTTAACCTTGTCGGTAGTTATTACAGATGTACTTTGTTCCGGTAATACTTCGGGTGAAATTGATTTGACAGTAAACGGAGGTGCCGGTCAGTATTCCTATGCATGGGATAACAGTTTGCCTTCTATTGAAGACCATGTGGGATTAACATCAGGCACCTATACAGTGACTGTTACAGACGGCAATTTATGCACCGCTACCATTAGTGCTACTATTTCACAGCCATCTCAGCCTGTTAATGGAAGTTTATCTGCTACAGACGTAACTTGCAACGGTGCAAGTAACGGTACCGTTAATCTGACCTTAACCGGTGGGGTGCAACCATATTCATATATATGGAGCAACGCTGCAACTACCGAAGATCTTACCGGATTGGGCC
Organism: uncultured Chitinophaga sp.; assembly: GCA_964493695.1. GTDB lineage: Bacteria > Bacteroidota > Bacteroidia > Chitinophagales > LD1 > Bog-950. The sequence goes on from CAZBPG010000051.1 coordinate 10,269, forward strand.
CTGATACATATACGGTTACAGCCACAGATGACAATGGATGTGTTTTTTCGAACAGTATTGTTGTGGGTGAGCCGGCACTGCTTGGGGCAATTATTGCCGGAACGAACGTAAGTTGCTTTGGCGGAAATGATGGTGAGGCTGACCTCACCGTAACCGGTGGAAACGGAGGATACGTTTATTTGTGGAGCAACTTTGCGGGCACTGAAGACCTCACCGGGCTTACAGCCGGTAACTATGTGGTGATTGTAAATGACTCAAAAGGATGTCAGGCGATAACAAGTGTCACAATTACTCAACCTGACCAATTGATTATTACAGGAGTTACTACTAATATCTTATGTAATGGAGGAAGCAACGGAGCAATAGATATTACTGTTACCGGTGGTGCAGGTAATAATACTTACATCTGGAGTAACTCTTCTACGAGTGATGACCAGACCGGATTAACGGCAGGAACTTATACAGTAACCGTAGAAGATGATAACAATTGTTCAGCGACTGCCACATTTACTCTTACTGAGCCTGATGCCCTTACACTCTCCGGTGTGGTTACAGATGTAACCTGTAACGGAGCGGCTGACGGAGCAGTAAATATTACTGTGGGTGGAGGAGTCACTCCATATACTTACGCATGGACGAATAGTGCGACCAGTCAGGATATCACCGGGTTAAGTGGTGGGGTTTTTAGCGTAACTGTTACTGATGCGAATGCTTGTGTAATTGCTGCAACATATACGGTAAATGAACCAACGGCTATAGTTTCGAGCATAGTAGGAACCAATGTGAGTTGCAACGGAGCCAACAATGGAGCAGCGGATTTAACCGTAAGTGGGGGGACGCCAGGCTACACTTACCTTTGGAGTACTTTCCAATCTACGGAGGATATATCGAACCTGAGCGGAGGTACATACTTTGTCATAATTACCGATGCTAACGGATGCGAGAAGAGAGATTCGGTTGTAATCACCGAATTGCTTGCGTTAAATCTGACCACAGTGGTTACGAACGTTCTTTGTAACGGGGCGGCTACAGGAGCGATTGACTTGACAGTAACCGGAGGCACAGGAGCATACACCTATTCATGGACCGGAGGAGGAGCTACGCAAGACACAAGCGGTTTAGTAGCCGGTATCTACAGTGTAACCGTAACAGACGGTAACAATTGCACCGCAACAGCGAGTGTAACTATCACTCAACCGGCAGGGATGGTGTTAAATGCCACTACTACAAACGTAACCTGTGCAGGCGGAGCAAACGGTTCGATAGACATTACGGTGCAGGGCGGAGTATTCCCTTACACTTTTGCATGGACCGGTGGTGTAACTACGGAAGACATCAACGGACTGAGCGGAGGCACTTACGGAGTAACGGTAACAGATGCCAATGCCTGCTCAATAACTGCAACATACACCATTACCGAACCAACAGGTATGACATCATCCATAGCGGGAACGAACGTAACCTGCAATGGAGCAAGTAACGGAGCAGCCGACTTAAGTGTAAGCGGAGGCACACCGGGCTATTCATATCTGTGGAATACTTTCCAGTCTACACAAGACTTAACGAACATAAGCGGAGGCACTTACTTCGTTATTATTACTGATGCTAACGGTTGTGAGAAACGTGATTCAATCGTAATTACCGAGCCGGCAGCATTGATACTGACCACAGTGGTTACGAACGTTCTTTGTAACGGATCGGCTACAGGAGCGATTGACTTGACAGTAGCCGGAGGCACAGGAGCATACACCTATTCATGGACCGGAGGAGGAGCTACGCAAGA
>CAZBPG010000051.1:12151-26501 GCA_964493695.1 uncultured Chitinophaga sp.
TAACTACGGAAGACATCAACGGACTGAGCGGAGGCACTTACGGAGTAACGGTAACTGATGCGAATGCGTGTACGATTACTGCTTCTTATACCATCAGTGAGCCAACCGCTATTACTTCTTCAGTAGCGGGAACCAACCCCCTTTGCTACGGTGCTTCGACCGGTGTAGCTGACCTGACGGTAAGCGGAGGAACTCCGGCTTATTCTTATTTATGGAATACCTTCCAATCAACTCAAGACTTAAACGGATTAACAGCCGGAACTTATTTTGTCATCATTACCGATGCCAACGGATGCGAGAAGAGAGATTCAGTCGTAATTACCGAGCCGGCAGAACTGATTCTTACTACCGTGGTTACACAGGTGCTTTGCAACGGAGCTGCTACCGGAGCGATTGATTTAACAGTAACAGGCGGTACCGGCCTTTACGATTACAACTGGAGCAATCTGAGCAACTCGGAGGATTTGATAAACGTGGTTGCGGGTACATACACGGTAACTGTGAAAGATGCTAATAACTGTACTGCCACTGCCACTGCCACCATTACACAACCTGCGGCATTAGTTTTGACCGGTGTTGTTACCGATGTTCATTGTTTTGGCGGTAACGATGGAGAAGTGAATACTACAGTAGTGGGAGGGGTATTGCCACATGTATTTGCGTGGAGCAACGGTGACGTTACAGAAGATATTCAGAACCTTACAGCAGGAACTTATACGCTGACTGTAACCGATGCCAATGCATGCACAGTTACTGCAAGCTATACTATTGCAGAACCTACAGATATTATTTCATCTATAATGGCAACAAATGTGCTATGCCACGGAGCCAGTGACGGATCGGCTGACTTAACCGTGAGTGGCGGAGTTACTCCTTACACTTTCTTCTGGTCTAACTTCCTGATAAGTGAAGACATTAACGGCATTAGCGGTGGAGTTTACTATGTGGTAATTACCGATGCCAACGGATGTACTCAACGCGATTCCGTAATTATTGCAGAACCGGATCCGTTGGTGATTTCTACAGCTATTACTCAAATCAGTTGCTTTAATGCGAATAACGGAGCTATTGATTTAACCGTAACGGGCGGAACACTGCCGTATAGCTACGCCTGGAACCATGGCCCAACCACCGAAGATGTTTCGGGTCTTGCCGGAGCAACTTATGTGGTAACCGTAACCGATGATCACAATTGCACAGCAACTACTTCAGTTCTTATTATCAATCCATCTAACATCAGCACGAATGTAGTAACACATGACCCGTTGTGTTTTGGCGATACGAACGGTTCCATTGATTTGATTGCTACCGGTGGAACCCCTAATTACACATTTGCATGGAATACCGGTGCAACAACAGAAGATGTATCGAACTTAGGGGCTGGTGTTTACTCGATTACCATTACTGATGCCAACGGCTGTATCCTGGTTGACTCGTTTGAATTGACAGAACCAGGACCACTGTTTACTTCGGGCTTTGTTGATAATGTAACCTGCTTTGGCCTGCACAACGGATTCATTGATATTACCGCTTACGGTGGAACATTGCCTTATACTTATCTTTGGTCAACCCAACAGTCAACCGAAGATATCGGACAGTTGGCAGGTGGAACTTATTTTGTTACGGTAACCGATTTCCATGCCTGCTCAGTGGTTTCACTTTACATTGTGAAAGAACCGCTGGAGTTAACACTGGATGTAACCGGAACCAATGCTACCTGCTTCGGTAGCAAAACCGGAACGCTTACTTCTCTCCCTGCCGGAGGATCTAAACCTTATGAGTACCTGTGGGATGATTTCAATGCTGATTCGCTGCGCAGCAATGTGGGAGCAGGGCATTATGTATTGTTGCTAACCGACTCGAACGGTTGCCATACGCTGGACAGTTTTGATATAGGAGAACCAACCGAAATTGCCATTACGGGTGTAGTAACTAATGCTAACTGTTTTGGAGCAGCAACAGGCTCAGTAGATGTTACCGTTTCGGGTGGCACACCTAGTTATGGTTATGTTTGGAGCAACACCCAGGTAACGGAGGATTTGAGCAACGCGGCCGCAGGCAGTTATACCGTAACGGTAATGGATAACAATCAGTGCGAGAAAACGGCAGACTTTACCATTGGCCAACCGCAGGAGATTAACCTGACGCTGCTAATGGATAAGCCAACGTGCAGCGGTGCCAAGAACGGAAGTGTTTCGGTAGTGGCTATACAGGGTGTTACACCATACACCTATGCATGGAACACAACACCAACACAAACCACCGCAACGGCTTCTGACCTTTTCTCAGGCAGCTATACCGTAACGGTAACCGATGCCAACGGTTGTACTTCGGCAGCAACTGATTCACTGATCGGACCGATTCCTATCATAGTTACTACTGTAGCTACAGCCAGCAAATGCTTTAATACAGCCACAGGTATAGTGGAAACTACCGTTACCGGTGGCCTTCCACCGTATGTATACCAGCTTAACGGTACTACGCAGGATACCAACGTGTATGTTGGTTTGGCGCCCGGCCACTATGTAATACTGGTAACGGATGCTAACAGCTGTCAGGGAACCAGCGCTTTCGACATTCTGTCGCCAAGCGAAATGACGCTTAGCTTAACCGTTACCGAGCAATTGATATTGACCGGTATGCAAACGCAGTTGATTGCTACCGCAACTTCTACTGTGCCTATTATTGCTTATATCTGGACTCCTGATTCGCTGATAGATTACAGCCTGTGTGGTGACCCGGACATGTGCTCTACCCCTTATGCTCTGCCAAGGACTTCTACCTTGTTTACGGTAACGGTAATGAACGAAGACTCATGCACTATTACCGATACTATTACCATCTATGTAAGCAACGAACTGTCGGCATTTATACCTACGGCCTTTACGCCTAACGGTGATGGTATGAATGACCGCTTTGAGTTCGATGTGCTGGGAGCTACTAACTTAGATGTTGTAGTGTTTAACCGCTGGGGACAACAGGTGTATGTGAATGCTGCCCAGCAAAACGGTATAACCGGCAGCAACGGATGGGACGGAACCGTTGACGGCAAACCGGCACCTTACGATACCTATACATGGCAACTGGAGGTAACTTACTTTGACGGCACCAAGCGCAAAGAAGTAGGAACGGTTACCTTGATGAAGTAAAGCTACCTCTCCCTAACCCTCTCCGAAGGAGAGGGGATAAAGGCAGAATACAAATACAAAGCCTCCCGGTTCAACTGGGAGGCTTTGTATTTTTGCGGTAACAGATTTGTAAAAAGTTTGAGCAGAACGATAGCGGTAATATTCCTAGTCCAATACCAGTTTCTTCCTTACTAATTTATGTTCGCATTGCACACTGACCACATAAATACCGCTGTTGAATAAAGCTACCGGTAAAGTGGTTTGCCGGTAAAAGCTTGAATGAAATATTTTTCGACCGGCAATGTCATCAATATCTACAAGGGCCTCACCGGCATCGTTCACCAATAAATTGCAACCGGTGGCCGAAGATGCAGGGTTGGGGAATAACTTCGCTTTCAGTTCTTCTTCGCGCAGAGTTGGAACAGAAGAAACCAAAGTATCGCCATAGAGGTGGAGGGTATGTTTAAAGCAGGGGATTACACTGTCCTCTGAAATTGTATTAGAATGGAAGAGTGAAAAATCCCAACGCCAGTCCCAGTAAAACCAGGGCATGTCAAACGAATCAATCTTAGTGCCGAAAACTTCTAACCAATTACACCGGCTGACATCATCGCCAAATACACCGGTGCCGAACTCGCCTAAAAACACCGGTTTTTGGTAAGTATTCCTCCAGTTGATTACAGTACTCCAGGCATTGTATAAACCGGCATCGTAAGCACCCGGGAAAGTTTCTGCGTTGGGCATGGGCGGCTGTGCCCAGCTAAAACCCTGATGCGTAAACTGGTAAGGGTCGTAGCTGTGCCAGGTGTAAATTAAATTGGTATCGGCAAACGGAACATAAGATGCAAAAGCTGCACCGTTGCTCGAAAAATTCGGGCTTACAATAATGGAGTGAGTAGTGGTGTGCTGGCGGATAGAATCAATGGCATGGCTCATGACAATATTGAGCGAGTCGAGTGCTATACCGAAAGCCGGCTCGTTCAACAGCTCGAAAGTGTAACGCTCCGGGTCCAGGTGTTTGTAATGTGCCGACACCGCGCTCCACATGTGAGCGAACCGGTCAATTTTACTGCGCCAGTTCTGATTAAAAATATCCCAGTTGTGGTGGTTGTCAATAATCAGATTAAGCCCAAGATCATCGCACCAGCTGATGACCGAATCAATACGGGCAAACAGCGCATGTGTGGTGTCAACGGTATAAGGTGCCAGTGTATCTGTAACCGAAGCAAAGCCGATGGGCAGACGAATGGATTTTATTCCCGCCTCCTTCATTTTCATTAAGTCATCGCGGGTGTAGCCGTTGGCAGTAGGCCAGCCACCCTGCCAGTAGGCTTCCAGCCAGTTAGATAAGTTCATTCCCTTATCGAACCGGTCGCAGCGCAGCTGCGCTGCCGACTGAGAAAAAATGATGTGACAGCTGAGTGATAAACAGGAGAGGATGAAGATTTTTTTCATCATTTCTTATCAGCATTCATGTAAAACGAAAGTGCACCGGAGGGACATTTCTTTACCTGTTCAACAATCTTTTCGGTACCGGCACCGGTGGGGTTTATCCAGGGGCTGGCTTTACTGTTAAAAACTTCGGGTAAGCCGCGCACACAATTAGCTGAGTGCTTGCACAGCGCATTGTGCCACACAATAGTTGCCTCACCATTCGAATATTCTTTAACTACATTTTTCGGATCCATAGCTATGTTTTGAATGAAGGTAGAAAAACTTCAGGTGGAATATAAAAGAAACCGGAGGTAAAGAATATGTCTGCCTTTCGGGTTCCTGGAATAATCAAGAACAACAGAGCCGTAGCTGTCGTGATTAAACTCCAGATCAGAAAGTGTCTTTGATTCTTTGTTCGGGATGCAGGAAGAAACCCATCCTTCGCTGGCGGGGAAACTCTGCATCAGTTTTTTCTCAAAGTCTTTGTAAGTGGTGGCGAAAGAAGCATCGTAAGCATCAGCTTCTTTAATTACCGAAACAAAATCGAGCGGTGAGCCGATAAACGGGAAACTGTAAAGCATATTAAATTTCTCTCCCGGTATTTTCAGTTTAGTAGCGTAAGTGTATTGGTAATTCCAGAAGTTATTGTAAGTCCGGGGGCTGCTTTTTATAGAATAGAAGTTCGATTCCTTGTAAGCGATAAAAACATTCATCAATGCTTTTTTGAAAAGCACGGCAGGTGATTCTGTTTTAGGTTTTGCGGTAGATGCGACAGCAGGCACCGACTGGCCGGTAACGGCACCGGTTGTAAGTAAGAAAGCAAGAAAAATAAAAACAGCTGAGCGAAGTTTGACTTTCATTTATCTATTACTCTTCGAAGATATTTTTTTCTTTCAATTGCATTCTTGCCTGTTGCCTACTGCTTCTTCCTTTCTTTCTTCGCCTGTTTATCCAGTTGCGCTTTCGGGTCGTTGTGTTTTACATTACCCATGTTAAGATTTTGCGCCAGCGTTACTTTATCGCTGCCGTGTTTTGTTTTCATTTCGTCAATGGCTTTATAGAGCAGAATATCTTTTTCGCGGTCGTCAAATAAATTTATCTGATATGCGCCTTCTTCCAGTTCCGAAAACTTTACACCTATTAAACGCACTTTTCTTTCGCGGTTGTAAAACTCATCAAACAGATGAAGGGCTTTTTCAGTCAGCACTTTCGAATTCGATGTAATGGGAATGGCGAGTTGTTTGGTATGCGTTTCGAAATTGTTGTAACGAAGTTTGATGGATACGCAGCGCGTTAACTTTTTATCACCGCGCAAATCAAAGGCTAACTTTTCGGTGAGGGCAATAATCACTTTCTTCATCCATTCCACATCATCACTGTCTTTATCAAAAGTGCGTTCGCTGCTCATGCTCTTGGCATCGTGATAAGCTTGTATGGTAGTACCGGCTCTTCCGTGTGCACGGTTCCATAACCCAACACCGCTCTCGCCCATCAGGTTGAAAAGTGCTTCGCGCGAAAACTGCCGTAATTCGTAAATGGTATAAATGCCTTTGCCGTTTAAATACTCCACCGTCTTTTCTCCGCATCCCGGAATTTTACCCACCGGTAGCGGGTCGAGGAATTCCTGTTCTTTTCCCAAAGGAATCATGTATTGCCCGTTTGGTTTGGCTTCGTTAGTTGCCATCTTAGCCATCATTTTATTAATGCTGAGCCCCCACGAAATAGGAAGTTTGGTTTCTGCAATAATGGTCTGGCGTAATTCCGATGCCCATTTATAGGTGCCGAAAAATTTATCCATACCGGTCAGGTCTATATAAAATTCATCTATCGAAGCTTTCTCAAATAAAGGAGCACGGTCGGCAATAATATCTGTCACCATTTTTGAATAGGTGCCGTAATCATTCATTCTTCCCTTCAGGAAAATGGCATGAAGGCAAAGCCTCTTTGCCTTTGAAGTTGCCATAGCACTGTGTATGCCGAATTGCCGTGCCTCATAACTGCAGCTCGACACCACTCCGCGCTCGCTGGTTCCGCCAACAATTACGGGTTTGCCGATTAGCGAAGGGTCGAACAGCCTTTCCACCGAAACAAAGAAGGAATCGAGGTCGAGATGAAGGATTTGGGTCTGCACAAACACAATACTAACTAAAATACTAAATATTTTTGCTTATGTTTGAACCCTAAAATTTATCCTATGGATTTTATAGCAACCAACATGAAGTTTTTGCGCAAAACAAAATCGTGGACACAGAATGATTTAGCCGAGGAACTAAACATTAAGCGCTCGCTGATTGGCGCGTATGAAGAAAGTCGTGCACGGCCTACTTACGAAGTGCTTTACGACCTCTCTAAACTTTTCAAATATTCGATTGACGAACTTATTACCAAAGATTTGCGCCAGGCCGAAAAGGTGGCCCTCTTTACCGATGAACAACTCAAAAGCGATGTAACCGGAAAGAACCTGCGCGTGTTAGCCATTACGGTTGACGATAAGGATAAGGAGAACATTGAAATGATTCCCGCCAAAGCCAGTGCCGGTTACCTGACCGGTTATGCCGACCCTACTTTTATTAAGGAACTGAATAAATTCCAGTTGCCGTTTTTACCTGCCGGCACTTACCGCGCTTTCGAAATTAAAGGTGACTCCATGCTGCCCATACAACCGGGAACGGTTATAGTAGGCGAATACATTGATAACTGGAAACTGATTAAAGACGGGCACACCTACATCATCCTCTCCAAACACGATGGCATTGTGTTCAAACGTGTGTTTAATCAGGTAGAAGAAAACGGGACGCTTATTCTGCGCAGCGATAACACTTCCTATCCGGCTTATCCCATTAAGGTAGATGAAGTGTTGGAGGTTTGGAAAGCGGTGCTCAACATCAGTTACATGAACAAAGGCAACGACATGAGTTACCAAAACATTCTGCAGTTAATGCAGGAGTTGAAAAAGGATGTAGCTGATTTAAAGGCGAATTAGAAAAGCAAACCCCTACTGCTTAATAAACTGTTTTACAGCTAAGCAGATAAAGAAACAATAAGTAAGAGGGAGAAGATTTTGTTCATAGCTGTAGATTGAATGAGTATGTAAATCTTTTAATGACTATCCGCATTCATACCTAAAATACGCCATTATGATGTTGTCATGTTGAACGAGGCTCTGCGAAGTGAAACATCTTGTATTCTTCCAGAGGAAATACAAGATTCCTCTCTACGGAAACCTTCGTTCGGAATGACAGCGCGCTTTGATTTAGGTAAACAACCGGATAGTCATTAATCTTTTCAAATATACAGGTATAAACAGGTGCAAAAAGAAAATGCGGTTTTTTATTTGGGCAAAGTCGCGAAGGGCGATGCCCCTCGCTCAGTATATTACGCCCCTTCGGGGATCCGCCTTCTCCATCTCCCTCGCCACCTTCATCGTTTCTACACTTACGGTGCAAACACGTTGCAACTTAAACATACCTCGTAAATGTCCAGCCATGGCGGTGCCGGTTTCCGGATGTACAGAATCTTTTTTCGGTTCTGCGATGAATGCGGTTGAGTTTTTCGGAAGGCCCCTTCTTTGAAGTCCACTCATATTTATTTATAAAGATTGATTCACCTACTTCTAATTGATGTAGCCGCTTGGCCAACTCAAGGTAACCCTGTTGTTCAGGAACCATAAAATCGCCTTCGGCTGAACCCATTTTTTTAAACAGGTACCCCCGCTCTTCTTCTATAATAGCATCAAAACTGTTACTCAATTCGGGGTAAAGTTTGCGTGCCTTTTTTTCATCCTGTGCAAACAAATCAAAGGCTTCGCGAAGCCGTTTATCCGGCTCGCTTAATAGTGACTTCGCCAACGCTTCTCTAAAATCCATAGAAAATATTTACCCTGCCGCCTCTTTGCATCATTCACAAAATAAAAAAAGAAAAACGTCATTTCCTTCTTGCCACAGTTCCCGCAAAGCCGGAGAACCCGTGGCGACACAGAAGAACGGGCATTGACCAGGTCGCGTACGTGGCCGCCCATAGGGAATAAGCATTGCTTATTCCCTATGTCTTTTTTTATCTACTATTGCCCTGCCGTAATTGATTGTCAAGGCCCTGGGCTGTACTCAGAAAGTCATCTGCTTTTGATTACGGTTTTTTATTTACGAACCCTCTGGGTTCGGCATCAATACTATATTTTCAAAAACCCCAATTCATAAACCATCGGTTGTAGTTTCTCTGTAAGCGCATCATACGCAGTTTTAAAGGCGGTGAAACTTACAGGTGCAAAATCTCCACTTTTGTTGCGGGCTTCTAAAGCTTTGCGGACTTGATACCAGCCTACATCGGGGCGGTTTAGTTTTAGTTCATCGCGGGTGCTGCGGGTGTCGGTATGGGCAAAGTAGGCGCGCCAGAGTAGTTTGCCTTCTTGTAAAACTGCTTGTGCTTCGGGGCTGAGTTGGTTGGCGTATTGGGGGTAAGGCGCTTCGACTTCGCTCAGCGTGACAGCGCGCGATAAACCTTCCAGGTTTTTAAAACCTGGAAGGTTTGCCAAGTACCGCACCATAAAATCGCTTTCAAACCTGCCCGGTGCGTTTACTTCGGCTTCGGTGTAGGGTATAAAGTGGTTGACTATGCTCCACTTTTTGTTGTTCCATTCTAAATCATTAGCACTGGCGGTTAGGTTGCTGCCGTTAAACAGCATCCATACTAAGCAGTCGCTTTTAAATTCTTGGCTTAGTGGTGCGGTGGGTTGTAAAAACTGGTCGCGGTCGTTGAGCCAGGTTGGTTTTATTATTCTGCGAACGGTAAATACAATGGCGGCTTGCCAAAGGTTTTTATCATCCAAGTAAACACCACCTCCATTCCGTCCTGTGTATATTGATGAAGTAATTAATGTACCGGTTGATGCGTTTTGTAAATCATTATTACCCGCGAATAAAAAACCTTTCATGCCGTCACATGACATTTTCATTCTTGGATTTTTAGAAACTGTGATGGCATTTGATAAAGGTAACGCAAGTTCATTATTCGTTTTCGACTTTTCCATCCATGCGTTTAAAAAATTTTTACTCGGTAGATTAAAAAAATGCTTTTCACCAATTGGGTTTGCCTTCTTATCCAAAACATCAACAGTAATTTCTGTAATTGGAGTTTTAGTCGCTGCATTTTGATTTGTTTTCCATATTAAAAAGCCAATGGGAAAATCGCCATTTAAACCATCAAAAGATTTGCTGTGTACAACAAAGCCATCTAAATAGTTAGCATTCCATTCTTTTCTAAATTCCTCAAAATTAGGTGCGTTTACATATTTCAAAGTACTAAACATAGCTAACGTTGCATTAGGAATTTCTTTTGCAATACGCACCATGAACTGAACAAAGAGTTCCTTACTGGCATAACCCAATTCTTGAGTTTTCATTAAGGCATTAATTTTTGTTTGCTCAACTTCCTTTTTATTCTTCTCCCCCATTCCTATACCGCTTCCACTCTCCGCATAAGGCGGATTCATCAAGACCAAAATCTTTTTGCCCTTGGCAATGGCATCGCGCAGAGGTTGCGGTATTTTATTGGTGAGCGAGTAATCTATTTCACCATCTTCTGTAATATCATCATTCAGGTAATCGTATTGAAAGCGCGTAGCAGCTACACAGGTTTTGGTGGCGAGCATTACATCTACATCTTCTTTATCTAAGGTGCTCATGTAAATGTTGCGCGGGTTGCTGTGTTTTACTTCCAGGTTGCCTACGCCACAGCACATATCCCACACTATATAATCGCGCTGCCAGTTGGTGCCCAGGGTTTCGGTTAGTTTGTCGTAGGCTTTATCCACCACATTCAGCGGGGTGTAATACGCGCCTTTAAAGCTGCGCTCGTCAATAGGTATTAAGCTATCGCGCCTTTCGAGCAGGTAGTTGCGGTATTCGGCTTTGGGCGGGCGGTGGTAAATAGCCCAAAACTGCCGGTAGCCCTCTTTGTTGTTTAGCTCATACAGTTTGCCTTTTAAACTAAACACAGGGGCGGTGCCTTTGTGCAGCAGTTGGGCGGTAAGGTCATCGTGGGTAGCGGTGGTGCCATCGCTCATTACATCGGCAAAAAACAGAAGCGCGTAGTCTTCTTCAGGCACGTCTTTTATTTCGCGCCCAATCATAGTTACCCATTTATCGAAAACCTGTTTCAGGTTATCAGGCGTAATTTGTATGCGTATAATATCGCCTTTGGCAATGGCGGCTTTTACGGTGTCTATAAATTCCTGCTCGTGGGTTTCTATTTTGAAACTTACAAAGTGGGTGCCTATGTGCGCGCTAATGGCATCGAGGGCTTCGGGTGTGTAACTACTCGCGCTCTTGCCCCACTTAATGGTTTTCTTTTCGAGGAAGGGAATTACATCGGCACTTTTCATGATAGCCGCTTTCTTGGTGTCTATCACTGCTAAGAACTGCGGCACGGGTTCGCCCTTGTTGAGTGCCTGCTGCACATAGTGCATCAGTTGGGTGAACATGGCGTAGCTGCTAAGGGCGGAGTTGTTCTTGGCTTCGAACCAGATTTCTTTGGTTTGAATATCAATCAGGTTTTTGCTATAGCCCTTTAAGCCCAGCGCTTTTATGTAAGCGTCTTTTACGTCTTCTTCGGTGCGGGCGGCTTGTAGTTTGGTGAATAAACTCATGCAGTAAAACAAATTAAAAATTGAGAATTAAGAATTAAGAATGTGAACAGGGGGAGTGTGGGTTGCTGAAGTGTGGAGGTGCGAAGGTGTTAAGGTGTGAGGGTGGGGGGAGGGAGTAAAAAAAGAAAACCGTCATTGCGAGGAAACGCGGCTTTGCGCGTTGACGAAGCAATCCCCACTTTAGTAAAAGGAAGGATTGCTTCGTCACTCGTCCCTCGTTCCTTTACAGCAATGACGGTTAGGCGGGTTGGCTTGCAGGTTTACTTCTTCATTTGCGCTATCCCTTCCAGTGCGCCTTCATGCTTAGCTTCCAGTAAACTATAGTCTATTTCCATCTTTTTAATCTTGTCCTCCAACTTCTGTATGCGCGCCAGTGCTTCCTTTACCTGGCTGGCGGGCAGCATAGGTTCGGCAGCGGCAGGGTAACAAAAGGTAAACAGGTTTTCGTTTATTGCTTTGCCCACTTCCTGTAGTTCAAACATATTCCAGTTTCGCTTTTTAAGCAATTTGGTAACGGCAGGTTCCTTCCAACCCAGCTTTCGGGCAAGGTCTGCCTGGTTCAGGCCATGCTTAGCCAGTAACTCGCTTACTATTTTGCCCATGTGGGGCACCGATTTTTCATTTGGGTTATTCCTTCCCATGGGTAGTTGTATTGAAAGGTGATTTAATTCAGTTGCCGGGGCAATTATGCCATAGCTAATATCTGTTATAGGGCGCAAACCTGTATTTATACCACTTCATATAACCATATTTCTTTCCATAACGGAAACTTTCCTTTCCATAACGGAAAGTGTTCTTTCCATAACGGAAACTTCCCTTTCCATAACAGAAAGTTGTCTTTCCATAATAGAAACTTCTCTTTCCATAACAGAAACTTCTCTTTCCATAACGGAAAGCAGAGTTTCCATAACGGAAACTTTTTGGGAATATTTTAAGGAACAAAGACAAAAATTTTGTGCTGCGTGCGCCCCGCTATAGGTTTACAAAAAATTATTCTTTAACCTAAATCAATTGCTATGGACGACAGTCAAAGTGAACACGTAGGCATGTTTGTGAAAGTGAAAACCTTTCTGAACAAAAAAGCTTCGGAGCTTGCCGCCACTCCGGTTATTGCGTCTACTCTTCAACCGGCATTCATCGCCAAAATAGATGAGATACTGGAAGAAGAAGAAGATGCCAGTGCGCCTATTACCGGTAGTACGGAGTTAAAACGCGACCTTAGAAAAGAGGTAGAAGACAAAGGCTTTGAGGTAGCCGCTGCCTGTGCTGCTTACTACACTATTGTTTCGCCCAATCCGGTGCTGCGGGTTAAGTGCGAGTTTCAGCGAAGCGACCTTCAGACGTTTAATACCCGCGACAATGACCTGTATGTAGATATGAAACGGGTGCATAGTATTGCCGACCCTATCAAAACACTGCTGGTAGATTTCGGGGTGCTCGATACCGATGTAGATGAACTGGGCACTGCGGTGGCTGCTTACTTTTTACAACTGGAAGCACCCTTTGATGCCCGTGATGAGCGCGCTGCCAGCGGTGAACAGGTGGACCGGTTGTTTAAAGAGGCTATGGAACTTTTAACCGAGAAGATAGATGTGGTGATGAAGTTTTATGTAACCAACAATCCGGAGCTGCACGGTTATTACTTGCGTTCGCGCGCCATCGATAACACCGGTGGCGGCCCCATACCGGATGAGGATGAAGAAATTCTTATTGGCGCAGGGCAATATCACAATGCCGATGTACCGGTACAAATGGACGACAATACCCGCATAGTTATTATCAACCGTACCAGTAATGTAAGTATGGTACAGTTTGGTTTTAACTCGGCACCCGATGCCTTTGGTGCCATCAAAACCGATATACCGCCCGATACCACTACCGATGAAATAGCCCTTGACCTGGGCTTTACCACCGGTATACCTTATGCGGTGTTTTACAACCCGGGTAACCCCACTGCCGCAAGTATTACTATACGGGTGAAGTTGTATTACTAAGGCGTTACCAACCCCGAAAGGGTTTCAAACCCATTCGGGGTTTTTACGTGTCAGAAATGAAACCCGTGCCACGGTTCAAAACCGTGGCACGGGTAATCCTCCGCTGGCAGAGGTGGTCGAAGACCCGAGGTGGTGGCTGTTTGTATTTAATTTTTTTTCACCTCCAAACCCGCACCGGCAAAGGGTTTCAGCCGGGGCACTAAAAAATATTTATACAATCATTTGCAAAAACGAAAACCGCCTTTATATTTGCGCTCCCTAAGCAAAAAAAGTGAACGTTCTTTGTAGTTGCAAAAGGGAAATTTAAAGACAAGAAACAAAGCGAAGTATTCAATACTTCCCATCGAAACAGACAGAAGTCTTCATCTTTCCTTCTCCAAACAAATATCTTCCATTCTTCTTCTCCTTTAGGAGAAGATGCCGAAGGCAGATGAGGCAGAGAAGGTGCCCGTAGGGCGGATGAGGCTGGAACCCAAAGGGTAACAAGAGCGAAACAAAATACGTATCGCCACCCGTTCCAAAAAATCGCTGCGACAGCGATTACATAAAACAAACATTACGGCAAACCGGGTGGATTTAATTCCGCTTTTCCTCTCCTGTTGGAGAGGATGTCCGAAAAGGACAGGTGAGGTAAACTGATGCCTTCCGAAAAGAAGACAGAAGAAATTATCGCCCAATAACAGAGTGTTTTCCGCTTCTCTTCTCCTTTAGGAGAAGATGCCCGAAGGGCAGATGAGGCAGGAGAAAAAGAAATTTAAAAAAATTTCTTCCAAAATTTGGTACACTGAAATTGAAAAAGATATATTTGCGCCCCGTTTGAAAATAGTTGTTCTTTAAAAAACCGGTTTTACCCTCTTAAAAAGAGATAAAATCACAAGTCTTCAGTAAGCTGAATATCGCTTACCAAAGGAAAGTTCTTTGAAATATTGGTAGAAACATAGACGCGTTCCGCACTAAGTGCGGAACAAAACCAACAATGCAAATTGTTGGAAACCAGAACAGGTAACATAGCTTATCATATTTATTTATTTTTCTTTTCTTTTTTTACCTGTCCTAGCTTAGGCGAAGGCAGGTATACATCAACGAAAAGGGATCTAACTCTTTTACAATGGAGAGTTTGATCCTGGCTCAGGATGAACGCTAGCGGGAGG
>CAZBPG010000052.1:0-26482 GCA_964493695.1 uncultured Chitinophaga sp.
CCCCGCTGTCCGTAGTTTGAAGCAAAGCTTGCGCCAAGCAACTACGGACTTTAATGCCCACCCCTCTTTTGCGGCCTTCCGAAATCGAAGATTCTTCCCGTCCGTTAAATATTATTAGAGCCGGAGAAAAACTTCGGTAGCCTTGCCTGCCGTAGTGCTTTGACTTAGGCAGGTCTGCGTTGGTGCGTAGCACAGTCAGATGTTTCAAGTCGCAAAAGAGATGGCGAAGGTCAACCCCAAAAACCTTCCACTTAAAACACACCCAAAAATCTAAAGACTGTATTCGCGCCAAGCCCTCCAAACAGAGGTTATTCCATTTCCCTTCTCCTTTTGGAGAAGGTGCCCGTAGGGCGGATGAGGTCGCGGAGCATTTTTTGGGAAAGTTTTTTGGTTCCTTTTTTCAAAAAAGGAACAGAAGAAAACAATACACAAGGTGCCACCCCGCTGGGGTGGTGTGAGGGTAGACATTCAATAATATACTACCAAGCTACCACCCCTACAGGGCGAAAACATCATTTTTTCTCCAAAATCATTCAATTTCCTCACATTTCACCCCCTACTCGGCAGATTTTCAAAAACTCGGCTCTCCGGGTAACCATCTCGGCTCCTTGGGTAAGCCCCTCGGCTCCCTGGGTAACCATCTCGGCTCCCTGGGTAAGCCCCTCGGCTCGCTGGGTAACCATCTCGGCTCCTTGGGTAAGCCTCTCGGCTCCTTGGGTAAGCATCTCGGCTCTCCGGGTAACAATCTCGGCACGCTGGGTAAGCCTCTCGGCTCGTCCGGTAACCATCTCGGTAAAGCAGGTAAGCACCTCGGCTTAATAGGCAACAGTCTCTGCTTCACAGGTAAAGCCCTCCGCTTCTCCGGCAAAGCCCCCGGTTTCACAGGCAACTGCTTTTGTATTTTAATTGTCTAATTTTCATATCGTCACATTGTCACATTTTAAACCTCCCCAATGAATATACCCCCCTAACCACTCTCCCCATGAAAAAATCCAACAAACCCAAAACCCTCAAAACCCTTTACAGGCGCGCCAATCGCGCTGGCGGCCAACTCCTCAGCATCGAAAAAATGGTGCGCGCAAATCGCTCGCCCGAAGAAATCCTCAACCTCCTTTTAGCCATTGATAAGGCGGTTTACAAACTCATTTATGAACACTTCGATACCATCATCCGCAACTATTTAGCCGCCCGTCTCAACCAACTTACCGATACCGAAAACCCATCTCCCCCTTTCGAACATATCATAGATAGAATCCGCGATAACTTCCCCGACTACGAACTCTGCGACCTCCCTAAAGTCTTTTACGATTTAAGGCGCTTCAACCTTTAGCAACCCTGCCGAATTGCGCTTCTATGTGGAAAACATTTTTCACTCCCCTCTTGCCAAATACCCCCACCCCCGTCACACATTCGTTTCATAAAAATTATTCACCTGCCTCTAAGCCCCGGCAGTTGTCTTTCCTTTCAGTTCTCCTTCTCCTTTAGGAGAAGGTGCCCGAAGGGCGGATGAGGCAAAGGGGTTTGGGGGTTAAAAAAACTCTTTATGAATCAGGAAAAAATCAACCAGCTAACCGCAGCAAGCACCACCGTTACTTTCTGCGAAACTCCGGCATCCGTTGCCGCCACCGCCTCTATTCCTCAGTTCGCTCCCACAGTAGCCCTTGTCAAAGGCAAAATCGTTATTGTGCAGAGCTACAACATCCTGGGCGATAAACCCATCAAGGGTGTCACCCTCAATGTAAAAGGCATCCGCGAATCTATGATGCAGCACACCTATCCTTTGGCAAGTGCTATCGTGGCCTATGCCGCTTCTCTTACCCCGCCCGACAAAGACCTCATTGCACAGGCAAAATTTTCAGTAAGCTATCTCGAAGATTTATCAAAAACACAATGCGCCACCGAATGCGACCGCATCCGTCAGTTAGCTTCTCTCCACGAACCAAACATTGTGCCCTTCGGTGTCACCGGTACCGACATTACCGATACAGCAACGCTGGTTACTCTTTACATGACCGCCATCAACGACTCCCGCGCTGCTATCGTTTCGCGTTCCAGTGCAAAAAAGCAAGCCGACTTAAACCTTAAAAATATTATGGATAACCTGTTGGCTTTGCAGTTAGATACCATGGCAAACACACTTCGCTTCAAAAATTCCGAATGGTGGGGGCAGTATCACCAAAGCCGCGAAATTATTGACCTCGGTAAAACCTTCACCAAACTTCGCGCTACTGCTAAAGACGAACAAGGCAACCCCATCAAAGGCGCGGTTGTTTCTCTCATTCAAAACAACGAAGTCAAATACACCAAAAATACCGATGCCGAAGGCAAGGTTTCAATCGTAAAAATCAAACCGGGCAACTACAACATCAAAGTCGAAAAAGAAAATTACACCTCCCAAACCGAAGTAGATGCTCACTTCGCTCCCGGTGCCGAAAAAAACCATCCCTTTGTTCTCCAGTCAAACACCGCCCCTCCCGATTTCAATGTGGAGGAATACAACATCCCCGGTAACGGCTCATTGATTATCCCTTTAACCATTCCCAACCCCATTCCCGTTGACCTCGAAATTTATCTCTTGGCCAAAAACGGCAATGCAGTGCTTTGCACAACCGACCTTCCCGCAAACCCTTGCAGTAGCGGTTTCAATTTAAACATGGGCATTGTATACCAGGGTCCGGTCATAGGTTTAGGCTTAGATTTTACCAAATCCAATTTGCAGCTCACCAACCTCAGTCCCAATATCCTCACCCTGGCAGCCGGTACAAACAATAATTAAAGTTTTTAGACACGACCGAATAAAACAATCGCCCCCGAATTTTCGGGGGCGATTTTCTTTTCGTGTAATTCGCAGAATTAATGGCTGCTTGTATTTTGATATAATTCGTGTTCCTGCATTTATCACCAACTGGCGCAAGAATGCCGCATAGCTAATGGGTAGCGTTCTTGTGCCTTTACCTCCTCAAATTATCAACCCCTCTTACACAATCTCTTCCAACACGCAACGTTTGTCTGATTATTCTTTTCTTTGAACCGATGAAATGCACATGGTTCAATTTTTTTCTTTTTCTTATCGGTAGGTGAGACACCAACCACTAATAAATGGAGACCAGCGACCATTTCAAAAACGGGGCGCCACCGAAAAGCCACACAAGTAGGACAACTTAAACTAATCAAACAAACAACAGAAAATGTTAAGAACAATAACAGCCATATTAATTGTAAACTTTATAACGCTTACAGTAAATGCACAAAAAGCCGAACTGCTGAAAGGCAAATGGGAGTTTAAAGAAATTGCCAATAAAGCAAAGCTCGATTCCACCCTTTTAATGCAGGCAACTTTTTCGTTCCGCAGTGCCGAAATCGAGTTTATGCCCGGAGGGAAACTTTCATACAACCCGTTTAGTGCAAATCAATTAACCAAATTCAACGGCACATGGGCATTAAATAATGAACAATCCAAAGTAAGTGCTGTGCTTTCAAACCCTAAAACAAACCAACAACAGTCAGCTGAATGGGATATAGCCGGGCTTACGAAAGATGAACTGAAACTGAATATGGGTAATAATACAATTGTAGCATTCCGCAGGCCCGTTGAAAAACCGGTTGAACTTACCGGGCTGTATAAAACCTGCAATATTGATTTTTTTACCAAACTGGCAATCGCTGTTAAGAATAAAGACATAGAGGCCGTAAAAAGCGCGGCTAAAAATTCTCTTTCAATAACCGGATATACAGAGGGAGAGAAGAAAACCAACCGGTGGGGCGATAACTATACAGAGCTTAAATCGAATGAAAAATTTGGTTTTATGGAAGTGCCGTTCAAAATTTCAAAGTATGAGAATGGAGAGATAGGTGTTTACAGAAATATGTCGCAGGAAGAAATAAACTTTACAAGAGAAGTATTGAAAAAATCACAGGCCTCTAACGGAGGATGGAAGTATAAGGGAAATGACGGTTTTTGGGAATATTGGGAAAACGGAGACATTGTTTTTTGGTTTTCGGGCAAAGAAACCGGTGCAGGGTCTGACACTGATATCTATACTAAAAAGCAAATTCGGATGAATTGATTGAAAATTGACTGTTGGACTTTTATTACCTGAATCTTTTTTTGAACAGATTGAAAGGCAATCCGGCCCATAACAGGCGTTTTCGATAGCGGGGGTATAGTGCTTCGTCTTGGCTCAGCCGAAACAAGGAATAAGTTCAATCGCTACAGCTTATACCTCGCCAGCGGCTCCGTATCTTGCGGGGCAAATTCGCCTTTCAAAAATTTGTAGTGTGCAGCCATGGCAATCATGGCGGCATTATCGGTGCAGTATTCAAATTTGGGGATGTGTGCTTTCCAGTTGTTCTTCTTTCCCAGTTCTTCAAACCGCTTGCGCAATTCAGCATTGGCCGAAACCCCACCGGCTAAGGCAATTTCGTTTACTCCGTATTTTTTTGCCGCCTTCTCTAACTTCTTCAGCAGAATATCAATAATGGTTTTTTGAATAGAGGCGCACAGGTCATACAAATTCTCTTCAATAAATGCAGGGTTCTTTTTTACTTCTTTCTGCAAAAAATAAAGCACCGAAGTTTTAAAACCGCTGAAACTGAAATCGAGTTCCGCAATTTGCGGCTCGGGAAAAAAGAAATTTTCGGGGTTACCGTCTTTGGCGTATTTATCAATCAATGGCCCACCGGGATAAGGCAGTCCGAGCAGCTTAGCCGATTTATCAAAAGCCTCACCGGCAGCATCATCCAGTGTTTCGCCCACTACTTCCATTTGCAAAAAATCCTTAACAAGCACCAGTTGCGTATGCCCGCCCGAAACGGTTAAACACAAAAACGGAAACGAAGGTTGGTTGTCAATAAAGTGCGCGAGTATGTGCGCCTGCATGTGGTTTACTTCAATCAGCGGAACGTTTAAGGCCAGCGCAAACGCCTTGGCAAAACTCACCCCTACCAATAGAGAACCGATTAAACCGGGGCCGCGTGTAAAGGCCACGGCACTTATTTCTTCTTTCAAAATACCCGCCTGTTTCATCGCCAAATCAACTACCGGTAATATATTTTGCTGATGCGCACGCGAAGCCAATTCCGGTACCACACCGCCCCACAATTCATGAATCTGCTGACCGGCAATCAGGTTGGCAAGAATTTTGGCATCTTTGACCACAGCAGCAGAGGTGTCATCGCAGGAAGATTCGATAGCAAGAATGGTGACAGGCATGGGGCGAAAATCGAATAAAAAATTTTATCAGCGTTTAAATTGAATTAAAGCAACCGTTTGGCGAAGAAAGTTTTCAGAATATCCCTTATTGTTTTTCTTGTGCTGTTTTCGCTTGCTGCCGGGCTGGTGGTAGCCTTGCGCTACCCTAAGGTGCAAACTTTTATTGCGCAAAAGTTCACGGCTATTCTCTCCGGCACACTGAACACTAAAGTTTCTATCGAGCGCGTGGAGATTTCCTTTTTCCGCAATGCTAACCTCGTCAATTTTTATCTCGAAGACCTTAACGGAGATACACTCATCAGCGCGAAAGGGTTGAAAATAAAATTCAACGTCTTCGATCTGCTCGATAAAAAAATAAATGTAAGTCAGGTTTTGCTCGATAATGCGGTGGTGCATATTCACCGCGACACAGCCGGCAAAACCAACATCACCGAAGTGTTCAGGGCGTTCAGTTCAAACAAAGCAAACCCGGACACTACCACAAAAACAAAATTTACCTGGAACCTGGATTTAGATGCCCTGCAGTTAAACAAAACCGACTTTCATTATCTGGACGATAAGTCGCACACCAATGTAAAAGTGCTGCTTGCTTCCTGTGCTATTGATTTGAATAAGCTTTCGCTCGATAAAAAAGTGATTGATGTAAACAACGCAAAACTGGATGGTGCCGATGTACTGATAGAGCTGACCAGACGACCGGTCGGCCCGCCCGACAGTACCATTATGCGCGTACAGTTTATGCTGGGCGGACTGAATGTAAAGTTCGATGAATTTGCGCTGACCAACACCCGCTTCCGGTTAGAAGATTACAACAGCGATACCCTTCTCGCGAAGGGAATGGATTATAAACACCTGGATATAAAAGACATCAACATTACTGCGGAGAACGGAAGTATTGTGGGCGACAGTATTATTGCAAAACTCACCCACCTTTCGGCCAAAGAGCGCTGCGGTTTGCAAGTACTCAACATTACCGCTCTGGCCCGTGTTTCCACCACCGACATTACGCTGGAGAAACTCCATCTACAAACAACGAACAGCGAGGTACAGGATTATTTGAGTTTCCGCTTTACCGCTTATCACGACTTTAAAGATTTTGTGAATGCCATGCGCATTAAGGCCGATTTTGCGAACACAAAAGTTTCGCTCAAAGACCTCAACTACTTTGTACGGAAATTAGATAAAGTGGAGCACAACCGGTTTACTATTAATGGCGAAATTGATGGACGGGTAAACAACCTAAAGGGGCGCGGAATCGAAATACGCGGAGGAAACAATACCCTGTTTAAAGGAGATTTTTATACCAGAGGCCTGCCGAATATATACGAAACATCGCTGAACGTAAGGGTGAACCGCATCGCCACCACCGTAGAAGACATCAAACGGTTTTATCCTGCATTGAAATTGCCCGAGAACTTAAAAAACCTGGGCCTGGTTTACTATACCGGCTCGCTCGATGGATTCGTTACCGACTTTGTATCGAACGGAAAACTGGTGACTTCTCTCGGCTCTGCAACTACCGATGTAAACTTTAAGTACGATAAAAAGAAGAACAAGGCCGCCTACAAAGGCAACCTCGCTCTGAATGAGTTTAACCTCGGCAAATTTTTTAACGATGAAATAAATCTTGGCAAAGTTTCGCTGGTAGGTAAAATAGATGGCGGTGGTTTAACGCTCGAAAGCCTGCGCGCTAATCTGGAAGCAAACGTTTCGAGCCTTACATTAAAGGGGTACGACTACCGCGATATCCAGGTGAACGGATACATCGTCCGCAAATCTTTTAACGGGTTGCTGCAGATTCATGACGAGAACTTAGACATGGATTTTAACGGCCGTGCCGACCTGTCGAAAGCAAAACCGGAGTTTAAGTTTGATGCTGATGTAAGGAGAATGGTGTTGAAGAATCTGAATCTGGTTAAAGACGATATCCGCGTTTACGGAAAAATTAAATCAGACATCACCGGTGCAAAAGCAGATGATATTATCGGCTCTGTTTCTTTAAACGATGTAGTCATTAGCCGCGACACAGTAAGGGCGCGGATAAAATACCTTACACTCGATGCCAAACTTCTTCCCGATCAAAAGAAGGAGATTAAGATAAACTCAGATTTTGCCGAAGCCGAAATGGATGGCAATTTTACCCTGACCGAACTGCCGAGAGCACTTATCGCTTTTACTAAATATACTTTTACCGAAGATTATAACGATACTGCCAGAATAGCACCACAGGATTTTAAACTTGATATAAGAATATTTGAACCGGGCAACCTGACTCAAATTGCTCACCCAAGCTTTAAACTCATTCGCAACTCACATGTGCGGGGAAGTTTCAATAGCGTTGACCACCAGGTAAACCTCACTGCTTTTATTCCTGAAATGGAATTTGGCGACTACAATGCCAAACGAATTGATGTGAATTCAAACTTTGAGAAAGGGGATATTGATTTTAAAACAACGGTTGATAAAGTTTACAACGAGGATAGTTTAATGATGGACACCATTATGCTGTCCACGAAAACTCAGGCCAACAAAGACATTCGCTTCGATGTGCTGGTGGCGGATAAAAAACGGTACAACTACGCTAATGTTACTGCGTTTCTTACCCCTCTTACCGGTAAGGCACATATTCGTTTAGAACCATCAGATGTAAAACTGGGAAACTACAACTGGCACTTTTTACCTGACAACAGTATTTGGGTTGAAGGCAAAAAAATTACCACTAATAACCTGGTGTTTAAAACCTTTGACCAGACTATTTACGTCACCAGCTATCTGAAAGGCGATACATCTACTTCTTTTAAGGTAACGCTCGATAATACAGACGTAAGCGACTTTACCGGAATTTTTGCGCAGAAGATGAAAGACCTGCACGGAGCCATGAACGGTAAAGTAGTAGTGGAAGATGTATTCTATAAACCTAAACTTTTTGCCGACATTGTAGTAAATGAGTTTACGCTGGGCAAAGAGCTGATTGGTGATGTCAACCTGGAATCGAGCTTGGATGAAACAGGGAAAAAAATACTGGTGTATGCATCGGTAAAGAGTATAAATAATTTACTGGAAGCGCGTGGTTATGTTTCTATAGATGCAGAACATCCCGGTTTAAAGATTGATGTAGATGCCCCGCGTGTGGGTATTGGTTTTCTGAACTACAATTTTTTTGACAAGTATGTAAAAGAATGCAGGGGTTTTGCGAGGATAAAAGCAAGCGTTTACGGAACCCTTAAAAAACCGTTACTCTCCGGTGATGTTTATCTTAGTAACGATACGGTAAAGGTTTCTTTTCTTAATACCACTTACCACATTACAGAATTGAATGCCAAACTCGATGAGCACGGTTTCAACTTTGGCGACTTTTCTCTTTTTGATGTTAAGAACAACATTATTTATGCCAACGGCAGAATTAACCATGAAAGCTTCCGCAAGTTTGCGCTCGATTTAAAAGTAACTACACCTAATGCGCAATTCATTAACACCACTGCACAACACAGCCCCAACTTTTATGGAGAAGCTTACGGAGCAGGTAATGTAACTTTCAGGGGCGATATCAACAGTCCGGTCATACGGGCCTATGCAATTACCAAGCCGGGGACCTATTGTAAGCTACCTGTTACCACCTCATACGAAACCAATAAATATAGTTTCTACAAGTTTACCGACCCTAAAAAGGAACATACCACTATTGCCGCAGCACTTCCAAAGCTTAAACTAAACGGAGTTAATTTCGTTCTGGAACTCGAAGCTACATCCGATGCGCGACTGGATATTATTCTGGACCCGGTAACCGGTGATGTACTTACAACTTACGGCAAAGGCAATTTGAAAATTGAATTGCCCAAATCAGGCAGCATGACTATTTACGGTAACTACGAAATTGAACGGGGCAATTACCTGTTCACTTTGCAGAATGTTATTAATAAGCGTTTTGAGATTAACAAGGGCGGCTCTATCTACTTTGCCGGTGATGTTTACAAGGCTGCGATAAATGTGGATGCCATTTACGAGTTGCGCACTTCTACTAACGATTTGTTTGATGAGAACGACCAGAAGGTAATGGGCGATGCCGCTTTAACGGCATCGCGCAGCCGTATTACAACACGACTGATGCTGAACCTATCGGGTATTTTATCAAAGCCAGCCATTGCGTTTAATATTCAGGCAATAGACCTTGACCCCAGCGTAAAAACTTATGTAGAGCAAAAGCTGAATGTGATTAAAACCAGCGAGGCAGAATTGAACAAACAGGTATTCGGCTTACTGGTAATGAACCGGTTCCTGCCTTCAGGTAGCACTGGTGATGTCCTCGGCTCGGGTAACTATGCGGGCTCTACGGCAGCTAATACAGTAAGTGAGTTTCTTTCTGCCCGGTTGAATAACTACCTGAGTAATTTGTTTGGCTATACCGGTAACAGCGCATTGCAAAACCTGGATATTAATCTGGGTTACCGGCAATACGACCAATTGAATACTTCCGGTAATCTTTCTGCCGGTAATACTTTTGATACGCGAAGAGAATTGCAGCTTGCCTTACAACAACGATTGTTGAATAACCGGTTAACTATCAACGCGGGGGGAAATCTTGATTTCGGGAATTCTTCTACAGTTGACCCTAGCGGGAATACCGGTTCCCGTTCTGTAATACCCACCGGTGATTTTCAGATTCAGTATGCGCTTACGCCAGATGGTGTCTGGAGTGCAAAAGCCTTTAACCGGACTAACTACGATTATTACAACTCACGTAACACCAACCGTACAGGTATAGGCTTGTCTTACCGTCAGGAGTTTGATAAGCCGGGTGAGTTGTTTGTCAAGAAAAAAAAGAAAGCCAAAGAAAAGAAGCAAGCTAAAGGCAAGTAATTGCAATTGTCAATCACTTTTTTTCTTTACCTCTATCCAATTGTTTACCAACTCTTCTAACGTAGTTAAAGAAACAGCACCGTTTGTCAGCAATACATCATGAAACTGCCGGATGTCGAATTTATCCCCCAATTCTTTTTTAGCGTGTTCGCGCAACTCAAGAATTTTAATCATGCCGATTTTGTAACCGGTTGCCTGACCTGGCCACAAAAAGTAACGCTCAATCTCTTTTTCAATGTCGCCCTTGGCGTTGGCGGTGTTTTTCATAAAATAGTCAATCGCCTGTTCACGTGTCCAGCCTTTGGTGTGTATGCCGGCATCAACTACCAGCCGCGCAGCGCGAAAAATTTCCATACTCAGTCTTCCGAAATCAGAATAAGGGTCTTCGTATTTGCCTACTTCTTTTCCCAACTTCTCTGCATACAAAGCCCACCCTTCAATATAGGAGGTAAAGAACTCATGTCTGCGGAATTTAGGAACGCCCTTCAACTCCTGCGCAATAGCAATCTGCATGTGGTGACCGGGGATAGCCTCGTGATATGTGAGTGCTTCCATCTGATACTTTGGTTCATCCGCCATGTTGTACGTGTTCACATAGTAACGACCGGGGCGTGAGCCATCCTCAGCCGGGTCCTCGTAAAAAGCACCACCGGCACTTTTTTCGCGGAAGGCTTCTACCTGTTTTACCACAAGCGGTGCTTTGGGTAAAGTGGCAAACAACTGCGGAAGATAAACGCGCATGGTGTCAATGTATCTGTTAGCATCATCCAATACTTCTTTTTTTCCTTTTGCATCGTTTGAGTACTGAAACTGCGCATCGCTGCGTACGAAATCGAAAAACTCCTGCAGAGAATCACTCTTAAAATTTACCTGTTTCATAATCACGCGCATTTCATCCTGTATGCGCGCAACCTCTTTTAAACCGGTCTGATAAATTTCTTCCGGAGTCAAGTCAGTAGTAGTATGAAAGCGAAGCTGGTTGGCATAGAACTCATCGCCTTTAGGTAAACTCCAGGCTCCGTTGTTGCCTTTTATTTTGGCTTTTTGCTCAATGGAAGTCCAGTAATCGAGCAGCTTTTGATAAGATGATTTAACGGTTGTACGAAGAACTTCACCGGCTTCATTGGCGAGCATTCCTTTTACCGATTTATCGGTTCTAAGCTTTTCAACCTTGGCTGTGAAATCTGTCAGAAGAACATTCGAAGCATCTTTCTTACCGCAGGCCGCAATGAAGTTTTTTAAATCTTCCTCTACATACTTGAATGTAAAATGAGGTGGGATAACACCTAGCGCTTCGCTCTTTTTTAAATTTTCAATCGTTTGGTCGAATACCTTGTCTAACTTTTTTAAACGGCTGATGTATGCTTCGGCATCAGTCACCGAATCAATGCGGTGAACATTAATAAGGAAAGCAGGAAGGTCGTTGTGTATGCCGCCCATTTGCGTAATCTCATAACCATAGTGACGAAACTTTTTCCCTTCCTCCCAACGCGTAATATCTTCTTCGAACATCCGCACACTCAGTTTAGTTTGCGCATCGAGGGCATCGAGATTAAAATTGTTTTTGAGTGAATCGAGATTAGCTTTTGCAATGGCAAGTTCTTTATCTCCGTTTTCATCGCTGCGATCGCTCCAACTATCGTAACCGGTTTTTAAACCAAGCGAAGATGCTTGCTCAGGATTGCGCTCTATGCCTTCGTCATATTTTCTGTCCAGGAATTCATTAACTTTTTTCGATTCAGCAGCAGTTTCTTCAGCCGTATAAGTTTTGGTTTGAGTTTTCATATTGCAGGATGCGGTAAGCAGAATGAGAAATAAGAGAGGGCTGTGTTTCATGTTTCAGGTTTGGGATTTATACTGATTTCGCTCCGTTTATTTTACAAAGCCAGCTCAGGTGACCGGCATGCATGGCTTCATGTCGAATGCAGTGCTGAATCATCATGCGGTTGGTATTATCGCCACCGAAACCGAAGCCAAGCGGATTTTCCTGTTCTAACTGTTCATCTGTAAATGCCAGAAGATGCGTTGTGGCGTTTTCGTGCCCCTGTTTTAAAAGTGAAAGCAAATTTTTCATGGCAGGTTTCTCTTCGTGGAGGCTTCCATCGCTACCCAACTTATAATATTCTAACCATTCTATGCCTAATCCTTTGCCACCGGTAGCACGCACTATCAGAAAATCTTCCGCCCAAACCAAATGTGCCGCTAACCAGGCTACTGAATTCAGTTTTTGCCCGTTCACTTCCCATTGATGGTAAGGGTCTGCATCTTTGAGTAAACTAAAATACCATTTGGTAAGGTCGCGAACTTTTTGAAAAGTACTTGCGAGTAAAGCTGCATCTGAATTCATGTAATAATGTTTGTATAGCGAAGATGAAAATTTATATTAAACCGGAATTGTTGGGGGTTTGTGATACTTCCGAAAAAATCATCTACTTAGCAGTTCTTAAAAATCAAGTAACATGTACGGAGAATTTTTAAACATCCTCAACAACTGGACACCGGAGATACAGTTAACCGTTAAAGTAAAATTTGTTCAGCGCGGCACCAATGTCCCGGTTACCGGAGATGAATACACTGCCCGCTTGTACGATAAAGACCTTTTTACTGATGATGATTACCTGGGCCATGCACCACTCGATGCGAACGGTGAAGCGCATATCCATTTCTTCCCCACCGATATTGCCAATCACGATTTGGGATTTGAGAACCTTCCTGACCTGTATATTCTTCTTTTCAAGGACAATCTCGTTCATTTTCAAACTAAAGTTTGGGACAACGTTGACTTTGCACAGGTGGCAAAACTCGACAGGCGGGAAGGCGAGGTAGTCGATTTCGGGACTTTCCTGGTGGAATGATTTTCCTCATATTTCTACTTTTTTCTCCCTGTATAGAACAATAAAGTGGACTGTTTGAGAGTTATCATATTGTAAAATAGCCAAAGCAATTACTTACATATCGAATTATTATTTAAACTCGCAATCGAATTTTACGTATTAAGTATTATGATACTTGGAATACTGAAAGAAAAGGAAGGTGAGAACCGCGTTGCGGTATTACCTGATATGGCTGCCCAACTGGTAAGCATGAAGACGGAAGTATGGGTGGAAACCAACGCAGGCATGATGGCCTTTGCCAAAGATAAATACTACGAAAAAGAAGGGGCGAAAATAAAGACCCGCGAGGAGGTTTTAACTCAAGCCGATATTTTGCTCAGTATTCAGGCGCTTAGTTCAAACGAAATTTCGAAACTCAAAAAAGGAGCTGTTCACATTGGTATGTTTCAGCCCCTTTTCAATTATATTTTAATGAAGGCTTATGCTGATCGTAATGTTTCTTCATTTTCGTTAGATATGATACCGCGAACATCGCGTGCACAGAGTATGGATGTACTCAGTTCACAGGCGAATATTGCAGGCTACAAAGCGGTGCTAGTAGCAGCTTCTAATTATCCGCGATTCTATCCTATGCTTACAACGGCAGCAGGAAGTATACCTCCGGCAAGAGTTTTAATTTTGGGAGCAGGCGTAGCTGGGTTACAGGCCATTGCAACGGCAAAGCGATTGGGAGCGGTGGTGGAAGTTTTTGACACACGTCCTTCTGTGAAGGAAGAGGTGCAAAGCCTTGGTGCAAAATTTATTGAAGTGGAAGGCGCAGCCGATGCATCGAAAGCAGGCGGTTACGCGGTGGAGCAGGGGGAAGAGTATAAAAAGAAACAGCAACAGAAAATTGCGGAGGCAATAGCTAAAGCAGATGTGGTAATTACCACAGCGCAGATTCCCGGGAAAAAGGCACCTGTGCTTATAACTACCGAAATGATAAATACGATGAAAGCCGGTTCGGTTATTGTGGACCTTGCTGCATCAAGCGGTGGAAACTGCGAAGGCACTATTGATAATGAAATAGTCCGTCAGAACGGAACTATTATTATCGGTAATTCAAACCTGCCATCTACCATGCCTGCCGATGCCAGTAAAGTTTTTGGCAAAAACCTGCTGAATTTTTTGAAGTTGATGATTGATGCCAACGGAAACCTCGCCCTAAACTTTGATGATGATTTGATAAAAGGAACCTGCATGACGCATAACGGCCACATAGTCAACGACCGGATCAAAGAACTGAATCTGAATTGAAATTTAAACTCCTGACCCGCCCAACCAGTGGATAATATTCTCCAGTTACTCAGCGACAACCAACAACTTATTTACATCGTATTGCTGATGATATTGCTAGGAATTGAAGTTATCTCCCGAGTTCCATCTATTCTTCATACACCTTTAATGAGCGGAGCCAATGCCATACACGGTGTTGTAGTGATTGGAGCTATTATAGTGATGGGTGAAGTAGATGACGGAAACCTTGTGGCACTGGTACTCGGTTTTTTAGCAGTGTTTTTAGGAACGCTGAATGTGGTGGGCGGTTTTGTAGTAACCGACCGTATGCTCGAAATGTTTAAGAAGAAAAAGTAAATAAACCGGAAACAGAAAATGCTCTTTAGTTTACTTTCTATTGCTTACATCGTCAGTTCTCTCACTTTTATTATCGGGTTAAAGCAATTGAGCCATCCCGACACAGCCCGGAAAGGAAATTTATTGGCTGCTGCCGGTATGGCACTTGCCATCTTCGCTACTATCTTTCTTTATCAGGATAAAAACGGAAATCATCTCCAACACCTACCGGTAATATTTGCAGGATTGGCAGCAGGCAGCATTGTAGGAACCCTTGCTGCGCGAAAGGTGCAGATGACACAGATGCCTGAAATGGTTTCGCTGTTTAACGGTATGGGCGGTGCCTGCGCGGCACTTATCAGTCTGCTCGAGATTCAGCATGTGGAGCAGGGCGAGCACTTTCGCTTACTGGCGATAGTGGCTGGTTTGGTTATAGGTACGGTTTCCTTTTCGGGATCAATGATTGCCTGGGGGAAACTGAACGGACGTATTGGCGATAAGACTTTCCGCTTGCAGCAGTTTATCAATATTGGTTTACTCGCAGGTATTGCGGTACTGGGTGCGCTAATTGTGTTTGGCAAAGTGCCTGCTAACATGGTTTATCTGGAGCTAACGCTTTGTATGCTTTACGGTGTTCTATTTGCCATGCCTATTGGCGGTGCCGATATGCCGGTGGTAATTTCGCTGCTTAATTCGTTTACCGGTGTGGCGGCTGCCTGCGGTGGATTTTTGTATAACAACAATGTAATGCTTACCGGTGGAATATTAGTCGGTTCTGCCGGTTCTATCCTTACCCTGCTCATGTGCCGTGCCATGAACCGATCTCTCACCAATGTTATCATTGGCTCGTTTACGGCAGGAGGTATAGCCGATGCGGAAAGTAAAGAGCAGCTTCCCTATAAAGAAATATCGCTGAGCGATGCTGCCATGACGCTGAGTTATGCCCGGAAAGTGATTATTGTGCCGGGTTACGGTTTGGCGGTGGCACAGGCGCAGCATACCTGCCACGAACTGGAGAAAGCTTTGGAAGAAAAAAGTGTGGATGTGCGGTATGCCATTCATCCCGTGGCGGGCAGAATGCCCGGACACATGAATGTGTTATTGGCAGAAGCCGATGTGCCTTATCCTAAACTGCTGGAGATGGAAGATGCCAATCAGGAGTTTTCTTCTACCGATGTAGTGATTGTTCTGGGGGCTAACGATGTAGTAAACCCTGCCGCTAATGAAGATAAATCTTCGCCTATTTACGGAATGCCCATATTAGAAGTGGAAAAAGCCAAACAGGTAATAGTAAATAAGCGTACCATGAAGCCTGGGTATGCGGGTATTGATAACGCGCTGTTCTACCGCCCAAAAACTTCTATGTTGTTTGGTGACGGTAAAACTGTTTTGCAACAATTGATTAATGCGGTGAAAGAGAGTTGACCTCATCCGCCCTTCGTGCACCTTCTCCTAAAGGAGAAGGAAACAGATGTTACTGCTTTCTTTCCAGCACCACAAACTCAAAGTCGAATTCGTTTTTTTCGTCTGCCATGTTCCATTCGCTGTTGAGTATATTCCACTCTACCGGGCTAAGCACCGGAAAGAAAGTATCCGCTTCGGAAAATGTGTGGTGCACTTTGGTAAGGTATATTTTAGTAACAAAAGGTAATGCCTGACGGTAAATTTCTCCTCCGCCAATTATCATCAGTTCCTGCTCTCCTGCCTGGCGGGCAAACTCAATTCCTTCTTCTACGCTGGCCACTACTTTGCAGCCTTCGCACACAAACCCTTTCTGGCGGGTTACAATAATATTTACACGACCGGGCAGCGGGCTGAACTTTGGTGGAATACCATCCCAGGTTTTGCGTCCCATAATTACGTGGTGCCCCCACGTTACCTCTTTAAAGTATTGCATATCGCGTGGCAGGCGCCAAAGCAAACGGTTGTCTTTACCAATGGCATTGTTATCGGCAATGGCAACTACTATCGAAATTTTCATACAGCTACAGTTTGTTTTTTCAGCGGACGCAGGCTATGCTCCTCATTTTATGGGCTAAAATAATAAATGACGGAACAGAAGAAGCCGTGGCGGCATTTACTTTTTCTTCCGGCCAAAACAGCCCCCTCGGTATCGTTTACCATCGGAAATTCTTCGGCTGGCACCGACACAGCGGCTCCCAAGCAACTTTTACTTCGTATATCAGCAGTTTCTCTTTGGGGTTCAGCGTTAATCGTGTGAGAATAGTAAGGGAAGTCCGTGTATTCTGATTTATAATAGACGGGAAAAAACTATTTGAACATATGACCAGGTAGATCTGGCTTTCTGAATGAAGAAAATGAATCTTGCCTGGCAGATTGCCGTTCCTAAACTAAGGAGTAGTGCTACTGCACAACAAAAAATGGATTCAGCAGGTTCTCTTTGTTGTAAACCAAAGGAAGTTTAGTTTCTAAGTTGATTACATTTTTACCGGCATATAAAGCCACGGCATGAGCAGCTCCGGTGTCCCATTCCATAGTGGGACCAAAACGTGGGTAAACATCAGCCGCCCCTTCTGCTACCAGACAAAACTTTAGCGAACTGCCCGAAGAAAGAAAATCAACTTCCTTGCCTTGCGTCTTTATGTCTTCTACAAACTGTACTGTTTCGGGGCTGAGGTGTGAACGGCTTGCCACAACAACTACTTTAACCTTATCCGAGTAATGAACTGTATTTCTGATTTCTGATTTCTGATTTCCACTCTCTACTTTAAACGAGCCTTCGCCTTTCACTCCGTAATAAGTTTTATTCTGAGCCGGAACATGCACCACTCCTATTACCGGCACACCGTCTTCAATCAAAGCTATGTTCACGGTAAATTCTCCGTTCTTCTTTATAAACTCTTTAGTGCCGTCAATGGGATCGATGAGCCAAAAGCGGTTCCAGTTCTTGCGCTCTTCGTAAGGAGTAAGTTTTGTTTCTTCTGAAATAAAAGGAATATCAGGATAATGCTTCGTCAATCCCTCAAGTATAATTGCATTCGATTTTTTATCGGCTTCGGTCAGCGGTGATTTATCTTCTTTAGTTTCCACTGCAAAATCCCACGCGTATATTTCCATAATGGCATCACCGGCACCGGTAGCAATGTCAAGAAGAATTTTAATATCTATCTCTTTATAGTTCATTTAATCAGAGGCAGGCACTTCTCTAAACTCTCTCTCCAGTGCGGAATTTCAATTCCGAAAGTTTCTTTAATCTTCTTTTTGTTCAGCACGCTGTATTTGGGGCGCTCAGCCGGAGTAGGATATTGTGTGGTTTCTATAGGAAGTATTTTTGTCTTCAACCCTGCAATATCGCGTATGGCTACTGCAAAGTCGTACCAACTTGCCACACCCTCGTTGCTGTAATTATAGATACCCGGCTTCCAGTCTTTGTGTTGAATCATCCTAAGCACTGCACCGGCTAAGTCACGCGCATAGGTAGGCGTACCGGTCTGGTCGAAAATTACATTCAGCGATTCCCGTTCTTTACACAACTTCAAAATAGTTTTCACAAAGTTGTTTCCGAAAGAAGAATACACCCAGCTGGTGCGGATGATAATGGAATCAGGATTGAGTTCACGCACCATCTCCTCTCCTTTCAGTTTAGTTAATCCATAAACAGAAAGAGGTCTGGTATAACTCTCTTCTGTATAAGGAACAGAATTGGTTCCATCAAAAACAAAATCGGTACTGAAGTGAATAAACTTTGCGTTTTTTTCTTTACTCACCATTGCCATGAAACCTGCCCCTTTCACATTCACATCATAGGCTGACTGCTGTTCTGTTTGTGCTTTGTCAACCGCGGTATATGCCGCACAATTAATTACAACGGAGTATTTCTCTTTCGAAAAAAAATCGCTTACAGCATCAAGGTCTGTTATATCCAATTCATTTCGGTCAACAAAAACAAACGAATGATTTTCTAACAGCGATGAGAGAAAGTTCAGCTCTGTTCCCAACTGTCCGTGTGCACCGGTAACTAAAATTTTGCTCATGGCTGAAACACAAAATTGTTTACACAATCCTTAAAGAGCGGAAGCACCTTATCTTTGTCCGAAACAATCGCTTCGCTTAAATCAAAACCCCAGTCAATATTCAATACCGGGTCGTTAAACATAATGCCGCCCTCACTCTCCTTCGAATAAAAATTATCGCACTTATACTGAAAGATAACCGTTTCGCTAATCACCGAAAAGCCATGTGCGAATCCACGGGGAATAAACAATTGCTTTTTGTTGTCACCGGTGAGCAAAAGCGAATAGGTTTTACCAAAAGTTGGTGAACCTTTACGGATATCTAAAACAATATCCAGCACTTCTCCTTCCACCACCCGCACTAACTTTGCCTGAGCCATAGGATTTAACTGATAGTGCAACCCTCTCAAAACTCCACGCTGCGATTTCGATTCGTTGTCCTGCACAAAATGCACATCAACTCCGGCATCGTGGAAAGTCTGCTCGTTGAACACTTCAAAAAAATAACCGCGGCTGTCAGTAAACACCCTTGGCTCAAAAATTTTCAGTCCCGGGAAACCGGTTTCTATAAAAGGCATAATTACAGGAGTGTTTTGTTGCGCAATTTATCAGAAGAAAGAAGTTTTTCAAGATGTTTTGATTTCAAACATTCGCGCAGCGTTTCAAACTGAGGCACCGAATGCAAATCGCTGCTCACAAACTCCACCATGCCTTCATCAATCATCTTCTCGGCAGTGTACCTTGCCTGTCCGCCATACTTACCCACCAGTGAGCCAAGATTGATTTGGAAGTAAACTCCTCGGTCTTTAAAATCTCTATAATCGGCAAAACTATCTTCATAATAGTACGGGTAACGTTCCGGATGCGCCAGTATCAAATTATAGCCTGCCACCTGCAATTTATAAATCACTTCTCCGGTGTTATTGGGTTTAGACAGATAAGAAAGTTCCATCAGCACATAGTTTTTAGCAACCGTCAACAAATCGCGCTGCTCAATCTTCTGCATAAACAACTCATCCATGTAATACTCGGCAGCGGCATCGAACTGAATATTGATCCCGTTCTTGTGAATCGCCTCCCTTACTTCGTCTCTCACTTGTAATATCTTCTCATTGCTGTTAATGTAACCGTCTGCCATGCTGTGTGGCGATGCAATCACTTTTTTTACGCCCAGCGCTTCGAAGTTGCGCAACATCAGCATGGAATCTTCGATACTCTTCGCTCCATCATCAATACCAAACAGCACATGATTGTGAAAATCAACCACCATAGCACTGTAATCGGTAAGCGCTGAAGGCGGCACCTCTTCTTCTTTCCTAAAAAGATTCAGAAACTTGTTGAACAACGGAGAAAATTTCGGACGAAGATATTCTTTTCGAGAAATTGAAATCGGGAGTTAAGGACAAACCACACCGCTGTGGTTCTTAAACCGCAGCCCGCGCGAAATATCGCTGCATGCCAGTGAATCTAATCCGCCAACTGTAAGCAGCACACTATCCATCTGTTTAAAATACCTGCTCGATAAAAGGCCTACACCACCGTCAATATTCGTGTAAGGCGGCAATGTTTCATTAGATGCTAAACCACCTTGTGCCTGCTGCGATTTCATGAACTTAGCCATTTCGGCTCCACCAGCTGCAAACATAAACTGCATTCCTTTTTGCGTATTGAATTCACGGATAACTTCTATGTCTGACTTAATGTTATTCGCCAGATAATTTAAAACAAGGCTGGAGGTAAACTCCACCACGTTGATATGCCCCGAAGCATAATCAACCAGATACGACTTTAAAAAAGGAATATCTACAAATGTATCGCGGTACAAAGAGTTATCAGACAGTTTATACTCCTTGTAAAAAAACCTGACGTTCACATCATAGATACCTGCATTCTCCGCATCGTACCACTTAATAGAATAGGCGGAAGGCTCATTCTGAAGGCTGATTTTATCTCCTTTCTTAAATGGAGCTATAATCAGAAAATCTTTAACCAGTGTAATCTCCAAACTGTCTTCGTTCTTCCTTGACTTAAACTTATATCCGTTATCGCCATTGCTAACTTCTAATCGGTAAGTTTTATTCACATCCAACGCTCCGTTGAATGTATAAAGTATATTAGGCGAGTTGGCAAACGTTCCTGAATCTTTAGGCAATCCCAAATTATCTCCATCCACACGGGTTAATGTAAACGGAGTGCCGCTTGGATTGCCATTAAAGTATGGAACAAGTTTTACGGTAAGCACATCGGGATAATAAACAGAGTCTGCTACACCGGCTGCCACTAAGGCATTACCGTCAATTAAAAATCCTTTCTGAATGCGGATGTAATGCGTGTTTTCCTGATGATTGAGCAGACCATAGACCACCGGTATTTCTTTGTAATCGGATGTAATGTCAAAATCCTGTTTACAGGAGGAAAAAAGGGTAACCAACAGAACAACTACAAGTGAATACTGTATTTTCATAGAGCGGGCAAAAGTATCAGAAATATCTACACACAAAAACCAAAAAAGCCCCGCATTACGCGAGGCCCTTTGGTTTAAATCTTTGGTAAGCCTTGTAGTTATTCAATGTGAACGTTCCCTTTCACATTGTTCGAGAAAGTATTTCCCGAAATGATATCAGAATTGTATTCAGAACCTTCACTTTGAATATAAATACCTATTGCCGCGCTGTTGATGATCGTGCTGTGACGAATAATGATGTTACTTGAACCATCGCCATCATTTACCACACTAATCATCCCCTCTGCATTGCTGCCATTGGTCGCGCCACCTCCGCTGATAGTGCAGTATTCAATTTTGTTATCGCTTGAGGCTGATGAACGTAAACGAATGGTGTTCCACATACCGGTTCCGTTATAAATAGCCGCAATAGAAATTGGGCTTGCCTCCGTACCTACAGCACAAAACGAACCAAGACCGGTTGTTCCGTCAATAATTATCTCCGATCCGTTATCGATGTAAACACGGCTTCCGGCAGCAATACAAAACTTGTTTCCGGCTGTAATGATTCCGCTTACCAGAAACGATTCGTTCAATTTCTTCAAATTGATTGGCTTAGTAATGGTTGAGGTTCCGTCACCGGTTACTTTAATAAACTCTTTGCCGTTGTTTACAAACTGGTTGCCGTCCATCAGGTTTATGCCATCTGTGATATGCATACTCACCGGGAAAGCCGAGTTTGTGTGAATTTTGTTGGCATTAAAACCATTGATTTTTGAACCTTCTGAAACTACGATTCCGTCTGTTCCGCTGGCTGTAATTTCACTGTGGCTTATTTCTGTTTCACCGGTATTTGTTCCCGAACCTATAATAATGTTACCTGTTCCGAATTCATTAGCCGCACCGCCATGTTCAATCTTGCAGTAAGAAATTACGTTTCTAGCGTTGTTGCTCAAAACAGTAATTCCTTTCCATGCACTGCGCTTACCGCTTTCTGAGGTGAACAATATCACATTTCCGTTAGAGCCTATGGCAGTTAACCAGCCCTGCTCGTTTACCTGAATCCCGGCACCGTCTTTAAACATTACAGTAACTCCCGGTTTAATGGTAAGCCCGGCATTCAATTGAATGTTATTTGAAACTGTATAATCAACTCCATTTACACGGTCTTCTAAAACCATGTCGGTATTGATTGCACTCATGTCTAAAATCTGAGTCTGGCTGTTGTCGTTACGGTAAGCCATGATGTTATTAGGAACAACATCTTCGTTCTTACTGCACGAACTGAAAAGCATAAGTCCTGCTGCAACAACTGTAAGCTTAGAGAGAATTGAATTCGTTTTCATGTGGCAAGATTGATTTCTTACCGTCTATTACGCCTCTATATTTGAAAGGTTACAGGCCGTTTCTCCAAATACAAAACGGACCTTGTAAATACAAGGTCCGTTCGTGTAAAAATCAAAAACTAATGGTCTCTTACTCCGAAACCGAGAATCTCTTCGTTACAGAATTCTTACCATCATTCAGAGAAACAAAATAAACACCGGCCGGTAAATTACCTCTTTCAATAGTCACGCGGTTCTCTCCTGTTCTTCCTTCTAATTGTTTAACTGAAACTTCTTTACCGGTTATATCGGTAATACGGATAGTATAGTCCGCATTCTTTTCAGCCACAAAACTCAACACCGCTTCGTTGTGCATCGGGTTAGGCACAATGTTTAACACTGCCACACCGCTGTTCAGTTCATTAACAGCGTTCGGACAGCCGCCTTGGGTAGCGGTAAGATTGTTGGCATTTGCAGAAGTATCTGCTGCGGCACAACTTCCGCTTGCAGATTGTACCCGCAATAATATCTGCATTCCTGTCTGGTCTACTAAACTTGAAGGAATAGTTAATCCTGTAGTCTGCCCGTTAATCCAGGCCTTAAGAGTCAAAGCCATTTTATACTGTCCGGCAGCATCAGTGGTTGTTCCGCTAATATTCAGGCAGCCATCCACATTAGCCGCATATCTTTTATCGGCCCGGTTAACTGCCCAGCATAAACCGCATGGCAGGTTTTCGATGCTTACAAATTCAATACTATCTACTGTTTGCGGTCCCTGAAAGTTGAAAGCAGAAAACATGGTAAACTGAATGGCGTGATTATAAGCCGTACCCTGAACAGCGCATGGCGTGCTGTTCGGGTCTTCAAAGCCTCCTGCAGCAGGGCCTCCTTGTGGCGTACAAGAAGAGGTGACTCCACAGGATTGAGCAAGGGCTTGCATCATAAAAGCAGATACTGAAACAATACAAAGTGTAAAAATTAATTTTTTCATGTGATTGGTTTAGGTTAAACAATTGCGAATGTTTCGCGGGGGTAAAACAAAAAAGTCCTCCCGAATATGGGAGGACTTTTTGTTTAAAGTTTTCAACAGTAATTACTCAGAAACTACAACGCGCTTGGTAGCTACTGACTTACCATCGCTTACAGAGTAGAAATAAACACCTGCAGGCAGGTTGTTTCTGTCAATCATAGAAGAGTTTTCACCCATTCTAACTTCCAATGTTTTTCTGTGAACTTCGCTTCCAATCATATTGGTCAGTCTCTCCGTCATTTCACCTGCTTTATCAGCATAGAAAGAAACTACCGCTTTATTGTTGAATGGATTCGGCACCACAGTAAGGCTGTTGATGCTGGCATTAACATCGTTGATTGCGTTACCGCAACTTGCTGCCGGCCCGTAAGCTACAAACGCATTATTGGTAGAAGTATCCACTTGAGTATCTGCATCACCGCTGTTCTTGACTCTTACATAATATTTCAAACCTGCGGCATCAGCATCGGTTTGAATAGGAACACCCACATTAGCCGTAACTATAATTTTAAGTTTGTGCTGACCGGGAGTAGAACAAGGTGTTCCATTGATACGGATACATCCATCTACTTGATTGTTCCATGTATTATTAGCTACGTTGGTTGCCCAGCAGGTTCCTGATGGTGCGTTTCCGATAGAATCAATTCTTAACCACTGAATAGTTAAAGTCTGACCACCGAAAGCGATAGTATCGAAATTCTTAAATTGGATTATTGAAGTTGAAGCAACTCCATTAATAAGCGGAGGTAAACTGTCAGAGTTTGGGCTTAATCCCGGTTCAGTTAATGTTCCCGATGGAGTACATTGGTTTGGACCGGATCCTGCGCCTGTGTTACCGCAATACTGCGCATTGGAGTTAACATACAAAAGGCAGAAAGAGAAGAGTGTAAAAATTACTTTTTTCATGTGTTTGTTTTCGTTTATAATTTAATGTAATGATACAAATATAAATAATCAATTGAGTTAACTACAAAACTTATTCACAAATTTTTAAGATAAAGCGGCTGTTCTACTGAACAACCACTTTATTGTTATGTCTGCCTTTTGGGGTATTGATGGTTACCAAGTAAACTCCTTTCGCCAAATCGCTTAAATCAAGTTCTTGGTTAAAGGTGCCGGTAAACCTATCAAATCTTCTTTCAGATACTGTTTGACCGATAGTGCTTGACACTACCAGGCTGATATCCTGTGTTTGGTCGCTGCTGAAGTTTACCCTGAACTTACCGTTGTTCGGGTTCGGATAAACACTTACATCGTAAATGGAATTATCTACCATATCGTTAATATCCGAAACAATAGAATCCGGACCCGCAACTGAGCGGCAGAAAGGGAAATTGATGTTGTAAAGTTCTGCAGTATACAAGCCGTTTCCTAAGTAAGGAAGGAACTTCCCGTTCTGGCCCACCACTAAGTTTCCGTTGTAATACCAGTCAACTGCAAAGCCGCTGGAAGGGAAAGGAGAAACAAACTCCTGTGTGCCGGTATAAATGATATTGACATTGGCGGGAGGGGCCTGACCTACAGCCACCGGATAAGGTGCTGAAAACTCTGAGCAACCGGTTACTATATTTGTAATCTTCACTTTATAAACACCGGGAAGTTTAGCTATCAGGAACGAATCGGTGGTAGAAAATTCTGTAGTGTCGTTCAAATACCAGTTAAAGCCGTAGCCCGGAACTTCTGAAACTAAAGACAGCGTAGTTGAATCTCCGTTGCAGATACTGTCAACCGAGGCGGTAAGCACCGGAAGCGGTGGATGAGGGAAAACAATCACATCTACTGTTTCGGTTAAACTGGAAGTAGCCACCGTATCGAAAGTTACCGATACACTTGAATTGGAAACCACACTCGAAACCTGATTAGGAACTGCCGGTGTAACATAATGAGAACCGCAGTTATCGTCCTGCGAACCCAGCGGGTTGCTGTGCTGCGGAGGACCGGTATCTTCATCCCATACCTGAATTTCAACAGGGTCTGCGCAGGTGTTCTCCGGTATTACCAGATTTAAACCGTTCCAGGTTCTTGAATCTACATCGCTGCTCGAGCCGGTGTTATTAAAGCCAAGCGAAGGGATAATAATGTAAGGGTCAGGATTCGAAAGACCGGTCAACTCTTCAATATCGCCTGTAAAGCCACCGGTGATAGTTGCAGTTACATTCTTTATGCGGTAAGTATAGTAAGTGGTGGTTAGTGAAAGCTGGAAAGTATCGGGAGTAAGATAGTTAACCGCGCCCGGTGTTTTAACCAGCGATGTATTGCCGTTACCAAAACTCCAGGCATACGAAATAAGATTAGAACAATTGCTATTGGTAAGCGTGGCGTTCAGATTTACGTTTACCGAATCGCATGCTTTTAACACACAAGGGCCGGTACCAAGCGAGAAAGACTGAGGACACTCTGAAGTGCCGGGGAATATCTCGATGGTATCGCGGTAAGTTTGCGCCTGTCCGTTAACCGTTACATTACCAATGGGGGTTCCCACAGCCACCACATCAGCCAACAGGTTTACTATAATATAGTAAACACCCGGTGCTACCGGAGTTCCGCAAAAGGTAACACAACCCAGCGAATCGCCTGCCCATACATCGTAAATACCGTTAGCATGGTTGGGAGTAGAGCTAACGCCTGTAGGCAAGCCCTGAATTCCCACTATCCGTATCTTATGCAGTTCTACATAACTACAACCGGAGCATTGCGCTAAAGTGGTTGGGTCGGTTAAAACACGGGGCATGTAAAAAGAGATGACAGCATCGTAAGGGGTGCCGGCTGTATCATCAGGAGCCTGGTTACATAAGCCACCGGCAGGTTTTTGAACCGAACAATCAACAGGAGTGCATTGTGAGCACTGCGCATTCAGTTGTTCAGCCGCAACAACCAAAAACATAAAACTGAGAAGTACTACTTTTTTCATTTGAGGGTTTTCGTTTTAAAGCCGACAAATATATAGAAGTAAAATTAACCAAGGAGGTTGTAAGAGAACAGTGGATAAGTTGTAATAAGACGATAAGAAGCTATAAACTGTTTACCTCGCCTGCATGACGGTGCAGGACATCCAACGGACTCCAGGCATTAACCTCTCAGCGGTGGAGGGCATCCAAACATCTGTCGGCATCGCCTGCTCAGCGGAGCAGAGCATCAAAACATTTGTCGGCATCGCCTGCTCAGCAGAGCAGAGCATCAAAACAGTTGTCGGCAT
>CAZBPG010000053.1:0-26220 GCA_964493695.1 uncultured Chitinophaga sp.
GAGTAATAAATTTCACCAAAGGTCATTTGTCCGGAAGTAATATTCACCGGATGTACCTTAGCCAGTTTCATGTCTGAAATGGTAACTTTTGTGCTGTTGGTGAGAAGTTTATCGTATTGCACCACAATATTTTCAATCGGAAACTCAACACCGGTGTTCAGTTTCCCTTTATTCATCTTCAGTCCGTTTTCATCCAGTTTCCAGTCTGTGCTGTTGATTGTCCAGTAGGTGCCCAGCTTGAATGAGATGGGTTGAGAGTTATTGATAACCGGAGTAGCTCCTTTCTTCAACTTGATTACACCTAAATCAAGATTGAGATTGGCGGGAGTAACATTCGGAATATTGGTTTCTATTTTAGTTGCCATTTGTAACTCACCGGTGGATACAAATTTTGAAGAAGTCAAATCTGTTTTTGCATGGTCAGGAAATCCGGGCAAGGAGAAAGTAAGTGCACCTCCATACTGATTACAAATTCCAAAACCCGATGGAACACTTGCCGGATTGCTGACTGTTTTATCGGCATTAAAAACAGGAATCTTCATTTTGTCCGTACCGGTAGGTAAAATCAAGTATGGGTCATCCGTTAAGCCCACAACTGTTTGATTAAACTCAGTAGCTGACAAATGAACTTTTCCTTTCACTACACCATATTGTGAACCACCGAGTGTTTTATCAAGATAAATACCCAGATTTTTATCCTCCACTTTTCCATCT
Organism: uncultured Chitinophaga sp.; assembly: GCA_964493695.1. Lineage (GTDB taxonomy): Bacteria > Bacteroidota > Bacteroidia > Chitinophagales > LD1 > Bog-950. The sequence continues at coordinate 715 of CAZBPG010000053.1, forward strand.
ACACCAAACACCGATAGCTTCAGTTCATTGTTATTGGTTTCCACCGGTGTGGCGCTAGGTTGAGAAACAGGAACATTGTTGGTGTTCTTTAGCGTGCCCGGAACGATGTTCACATTGGTAAAGGATAGTTGCTGACCGCTTTTTGCTTTAAACTGGGCATTGTCGGGAAGTTCATCAAAGTAACCGGATATTTTTGCAGAAGAAGTTCCTACAGGGTTTAATTCGGTTACCGAAATAGGGAACCCCATCAGACTGGTGATATCCATGTCATTGTAGACAGTTAGGTGAAAGTCGTGGTGTATGCAACCATCGCCTCCGCCCTGATTGATAGCATAGGGCTTAGGTGCTGTAACCGGCTTACTCCCCGGCATGCCTATGCTAATGTTCCCTCCCATTTGTGCATTGATATTGCCTTTCGGGTCAGTAACGACAGAGAAACTATCTCCCACAAGTTGTGATTGCGATTTCATAGCCCTCATCATTACCCCATAGCTCCTCAAGGGTACACGATGTAAAGTATACTTACCGCTGGCATCGGTCGCGGCTTCTACTTCACCGGTTACATAATTGTACTGAAAATCGCCCCATCCCCATGATTGTACGATATCCACTTTCACTTTGGCTCCCTGCACCGGTGATGAATTTGTTTTGCCCGCATACACATAGCCCGAAACACAGGTTCCCGGTTCGAGATAAACCGTAACTTCTTTTGGTTTCGAAGCGTATGGAATTTTTGTTGAAATCTCCGTTTCTACGTACTCGGTCCCGGAAGGGCCATAGACTTTAATAGTATATTTTTGAGCATTGTTTTCGGGGCCACCGGCATTTACAAAACTGATAACCGGTGTAACTCCTAAGGGCGCTTTTTCAACTATCGGGCATTCTCCCGGCACCTGTGCTTTGAAAGTTCCGCTTCCCTGTTCAATCATGCAGGACTTTTTCACCTCCGATAACATAACTGTCGCATCTTTGATAATGTTGTGTGTAACCGCATCCAACACTTTTACGCGCAATCTCCTTTTCAGGGTGAAAAGCTTAATCGTTCCCAAGTCAACTGTTTTTTCGTTGATGGTAACAGTAAGTGTATCGGTAATATAGCCGTCAGATTTGAAAACAAGTTTCTGTGAAATCGGCATTTTTTTGGAGGGATAGTTTTTGAACTTGCCGCCACCGCTTACATAATTCTGGCCTACCCAGTTCCCATTTGCATCCCAGGGATTTTCATTGTTGTTATAGTTTTCCCACTGCGCATCTTCATCGCTGAAAGTATAACCGGAGTGTCCTACTTCATCTGTAAAATAGAAAGTGCAGCTTATACCTTTACCGGTCTCCCCATCTACTACCTTGCCGCTTATCTTAGCGCCACGCGACATACTCAGTTTTACAAATGCCTGTTGCCCTTCCAGCAATGGGCTTTTGACCGATTTATATTTTATTTCATCGTAACCGGCTGATACGGCTTCCAGATGTCTTGCAGGACCGGTGGCGGAAACATTACCGGTGGTAATTTTTATCGGAAGATTTGCAAATTCGAAACGGCCATCCTTACCGGCAAAACACAAACGTGAAGAAATTCCATTACAAGGGCAATCATCTTTATTCATTTTGTCTGCTATGGATATTTCCTTTGAGTCCATATAGCTTTTCAGAATGATGTTTTCGTTGTTGAAACCGATGTAAGTAGATTTTAGAAACACAAATCCGGGAATCCGTTTGCCATCTGTTTCATCTTCCAGCCATCCGTGAACTCTGGGGAAGTTACTTTCCACTTTAAATTCCTGAAAATACTCAGTACACATGAAGCCACCATTGCAGGTATAGCTACGTTCCTGAGCACCGTACTTTGGCGAATAGTTTACAAAATCGTTGGCGTCCTTAGGGAAGTCGGCATATACATAATAACGAAAGTTAGGATTGGTATGGTTCACCATCCTTTTAAAAGTCATGACTCCATCCTTGTTTGTTTTTCCTTTGGCAACAATTTCCAAACCGTTTAATGCAGCCGGTTTTTCGATGACCTGATTATCAGGTGAACCATCTTCTGCCGGGTAATAATCTTTCTGCCATTGGCTGTAAACTTTTTTGCGACACAGATACACGTTAGCATCTGCCAGATATTGGGAGGTGTTGTTTAACTCATCAAACATTCCGCCTACGTTTTTAACAGATACGTGTAAGGGGGCTGATTTTACCGTTGTTGTAATTTCACCTGCTGCCATATTTTCTCCACCGGTTGGTGCAAATTTGTTCGGGAAAACCGGTTCGTAAAATTCAGCATGAGGGTATTCGATTTTTATGTAAGCATACCGGTACAACGTACCGGTTGATTTAAACTCTCCGCTGCCGCTTGTAAAACCATCCTGCACATTACCAAACGGAAAAGTGGCGAGAAAACTAAAGCTGAAATTTCCATCTTCATCGGTAGTAGTTACAGCTAGTTCCTCTCCATCCGCTACATGATCGGGAATGGAAGATGTATTAAAGCCATAACCCGGTTTTGGTTGTCCATTGCTACCATGTATTTCGTAACCTACCAATAACCTCACCGTTGCCTTTTTAAGCGGAAACTTTGATGATTCGTTGGGGTACCGGTACTTCGCCTGTCCGCTGATTTGTGACAGCGTAATCAATGGCGGAATAAAAACGACACCCTGGTCTTCGGTAACCATTGGAACAAAGTCAAATCCTCCACCGGCACCTGCCGGTGGGACGATGTTTGTAATGACGGGCGCAACGACTTCGGTAACATTAATGTTTGGATTAATAACCGGTACAATGGAATTTGATTTGTAAGTAAACACGCAAGCTTCGCTGTAACCGGCATTTTTAAACTGAACGCTGTTAGTCGGGTCTACAGCTTTTACACGCCAAACATATTTTTTACCGGGTTCTAATTGGGGGAAAGCTACCGTGTAAGCAAGAGTAGGATTAGCTGTTTGTGTGGTGTTAAAGAGAACCGGAAATACACTATTCTTAATAACATCGTTCGGATTCAAAGTATTCGGAACTTCCTTAAGTGTAAACTCGTATTGAATGTTACCCGGTGCAGTGGCCGGAGGTGTCCAACTGAAAAGCATGAATTGCGGGTTGGTTTGAAGAACATCATTGCCGCAGGTCGGTTGCATAAGCACCGGTGGGTCAATGTAAGCAATGGGGAAAAAAAAGCAGGCATCCATTGACTTGGGTGCGTGTGGTAAACTGTATTGCAGGGCACGGACGCATATCTGGTAGTTCCCTTCAGGCAAAGCCTGATTTTGAATCAACTCGGCTTTGGTCATTCCAACCACGTCAACATTATTGGCATCAAAATAATCGCGGGTTGCCTCGGTGTTGAAACTGATGAATTGCGTAGCGCTACCGGCAAGTGTTATGGGCATTGAAGGATTAAAATCTGAACGGGTGGTTACACTTGCCCCGTTGTCGCCCGATATTTTTACCCAGAGTTTTAACTCCTGCTCAATGGTTGTGTTATTAATAATCGTAAGCAGTACCTTGTTGGGCTGGTCGGCATAAGTAGACAGATAAGGAGAATAAGGAGGACTGATACTTACTTGTACCGTTACATCGTTTTGTGAGTATACCGATGAAGAGGGAAAAAACAGGTACAGAAATACCAGACAGAAGAGAGAATTTTTCATGTGCTTTAGGTTTATGTGTCAGATAACCGAAAGCAAGGTAACAGTTTCGGCAGAAATGTATACTGAGTAATGTAAGATGTTGAAAAATGGTGTTTTAAGGGTAAAAATTACCGCTTGCTTCACATTCGCAAAATTATTTGTTAGATTAGGAACATGGAATCACCGGTTATTGATATTGATGAGGAGAAAAAACTGATACTGAAAGAGTATCGAAGCCTGTTGCGTTCGTTGCGGAAGAACGTTTCGCTACAGGAGAAGAAGATGGTGCGTGAGGCGTTTGAACTGGCGATGGAGAGCCACAAAGACATGCGCAGAAAGAGCGGTGAGCCGTATGTGCTGCATCCTATTTCGGTAGCCAAAATTGTGAGTGAGGAAATGGGGCTGGATGCCACTTCGGTTATTTGCGCCCTGCTGCACGACACTGTTGAAGACACGGAGGTTACGCTTGAAGAAGTAGAGCGGATATTCAATAAAGAAATTGCGAAAATTGTTGACGGGCTTACCAAGATCTCGGGAATTTTTGATTTGAACTCTTCGATACAGGCAGAGAACTTTAGAAAACTTCTGCTTACGCTGAATGATGATATTCGTGTTATCCTTATTAAACTAGCCGACCGGTTGCACAATATGCGCACCCTTGATTCGCTCAAGCGCGAAAAGCAGTTGAAAATTGCCAGCGAAACCTCTTTTCTATATGCCCCGCTCGCTCATCGTATGGGGTTGAATACCATAAAAACCGAATTAGAGGATTTGTCGCTGAAGTACACCGAGCCGGAATTGTATCGCGATATTGCACAAAAGCTGCAGGAGAAAAAGAAAGAGCGGGCTAAGTTCATTCACGATTTTATTAAACCGTTGAAGGAGGAATTAGAGAAGCGCGGGTTTAACTTTGATATATACGGACGACCGAAATCTATTTACTCCATCTACCGCAAAATTAAAAGCAAAGGAGTTTCCTTCGAAGAGATTTACGATTTGTTCGCTATACGAATTATTCTCAAGTCTGCTTCGATAGATAAGGAGAAGAGCGATTGCTGGGGAGTTTATTCTGCTATCACCGATATCTACCATCCTAACCCTGACAGGTTGCGCGACTGGCTGAGCAACCCGAAAACGAACGGTTATGAAGCGCTGCACACGACCGTGATGAGCAGCACCGGTAAGTGGGTGGAGATTCAGATACGCACCGAGCGGATGCACGAAATTGCCGAGAAAGGTTTTGCTGCGCACTGGAAATATAAGGAGGGAAATGCCGATAACGCCATGGATGAATGGCTCGAAAAAATACGGGGAGTGTTGAGCAATACAGATACCTCTGCTATGGATGTGGTGAATGACTTTAAGCACGAATTGTTCAGCGAGGAGATTTTTGTATTTACCCCTAAAGGCGATTTGAAGCGCCTGCGCAAAGGCGCTACCGCTCTCGATTTTGCTTTTGAAATTCACTCCGGTGTTGGTAAAAAATGTATTGGCGCCAAGGTAAATACCAAACTGGTTCCGCTCAGCCACATTCTGAAGAATGGTGACCAGGTGGAAATTCTTACCAGCAACAAACAGGTGCCGAACGAAGACTGGCTGAATTTTGTAGTAACGGCCAAAGCGCGGTCGGTTATAAAGCAATCTTTAAAAGAGGATAAGAAGAAAATTTCGGTTGAAGGAAAGGATACACTTGAACGTAAACTGAAGAGTTTAAAAATTGAGCCGAGCGAAGCGAATATTTTATTGCTGTTGAATTACTACAAAGTAATTTCTCCGCTCGATTTGTATTTCAGTATTGCGAACCGGAAAATTGATTTGAGTGATTTGAGCAAGTTAGATGTGGTAGGCGGCAAAATAAAACTGCCTAAACCGGCTAACGTTTCAACGGCTGCAAATATTGATGAAGCCGTAAAGCAAACACTGCAAAAGAATGCCGAGCTTTTGATAATGGGCGAAAGCGCTGATAAGATTGACTACAAGTTTGCGCCCTGTTGCAATCCGATTCCCGGTGATGACGTTTTCGGATTCTTAACCATTAATGAGGGGATAAAAATTCACCGGACCAATTGCCCGAATGCCGTGCAACTGATGAGTAAATACGCTTACCGCATTATTAAAACCAAGTGGACCAAGCAACACGAGATCGCATTCCTCACCGGTATCAAGCTCACCGGTATTGATGATGTGGGGCTGGTGAACAAAATTACCAATATTATTACCGGACAGATGAACCTGAACATGCGCTCTATTTCATTCGATAGTATAGACGGGGTTTTTGAAGGGCGCATTATGGTATATGTGCACGATACTGCCGAACTCGAAGACCTGACTGAACGCCTCACCGAACTGGATGGCATACTCGAAGTGAACCGCTTCGATTCGGAGGATGAGTAGGAAGTTATTCTACCGGTTTACCATAAACTTTTTTACAGACGCCTTGCCGTTAATGGTAGTTTGCAGCAGGTAAACACCGGTGGCAAATTCCCCCGTGTTTAACTGAATGATGTTTTCGGTAGCCGTGGTTTCGGTTATCAGTCTTCCGGTCATATCCATTACCTTCAGCACAGCGGGAGAGGAGGGAAGCACGATATTCAGCACCGAGTTGGCCGGATTAGGGAAAAGGTTAATCGCGCTTTCTATTTCTGTTTCTTCTACACCGGTGGCGGCAAACAGTTTCTCTTTATGGAAAACGATTCGCCCGTTATTAGTATTATACCGGGTAAACACCAGTTTATAAAACTCGCCCCCTTTGGTTTGAACAAAATAGGCGAGCGAATCTTCTATCTGATAGAACTCTAAATTCTCGAAAAGGGTTTTGCCCGAAAGCAGCGCGAAAAGACTGCCCGGTTTTTTCCAGGCCCAGCCAATGGCATTGAGCTTAGTGGAAAAATTAAGCCCGCTCATATCATTATCCAACACATCATGATGTTCGCGTTTGGTGGCTGCGGTTCCTTTATTAAGCCAAACACCCACAATGGGAATATGGCGGTTCGACAGAATATCGGTGGCGGTATATTTTAAAAACTGCAAATCCCAGTCAGGGGCAAACGGCTCTTTATTCGACACGTAGTTATCGGCAAGGTTCACATACACAAACTCTTTTCCGAGGTATTCTTTTTTGCTGATGTGCAGGGTTTGCAGGTTCGAATTATCAATATCGGAATACTTCAGATTAAAAGCGGTGTCTTTATCCAGGTTTACCACTAAGAACTTCTTCAGTTCTCCGGTAGGCAGTTCAATCAGGTAAAGCGAATCGCCCGTAACGTTGTGGTTAGAGCCGCTGTAAAGCCCCCAGCCAAAGTCGAACTGGTTGGCGAGGTTACGGTTGCTGTTCAGCGCGCCATCGTCAATGGCGGTATCGGAGTCGTGAAGTAATGTCCATTGTTTATACCCGGTAGTATCTACCGTACTGAAAGCCGCGGCATTGGCGTTTGGTACATAATATACTTTAACTCCGAAAGCTTCGTTTATGCGTATGGTAGTTCCGCCAAGGGTCGAGCCCGGGTACTGGGTAGGGCGAACGGTAATGGCCAGGTGCCAGTCGTTATAGCTGGCGTTTGTTTTCTGGCCGGTAGAAAGGCTGTAAAAAGTGGTTAGTTTGTTGTCCTGTCCTATTTCGACTGAATCGTTGGCTACCAATTGTGCGTTAGTTGTGCAGAAAAAGGCAGAAAAGAGAAGTGCTGAGAATATCCGCTTCATGTATGTTTTATAAATTTGCAGGCGCAAGATTGTATCATATAGATGGGTTTTGCAACTGAGAATTGTCATGGAATTGTCATTTTTTCGGATAAACTAAATTTTACCAATGATAGAGAACCAGCTTTCCCCCCTTTCTAAAGTTTGGGTTTACCAGAGCAGCCGTGCTTTTAACGAAGATGAGGGGCTGGTTATTTCGCAGAAGATAAAGGACTTTGTGCAGCAATGGACGTCCCACAAGCTCGAAGTTTCGGGTGACGGGGGCCTGGTTTACAACCGCTTTGTAATTTTAATGGCCGATGAAACACTGGTAGGTGTTGGCGGCTGCTCGATTGATTCTTCGGTGCATTTTATGCGCAGTTTAGGGCAAGAGTTCCGCGCTGATTTTCTCGACCGTTGGCTTGTTGCCTATAAAAAGGAGGACGAAGTTCACGCCATCTCCCGTGCCGAGTTCGAAAAACTGGTGGAAAGCGGAGAGGTGCATGACGATACGATTATCTTCAACAACCTGATACAAACCAAAGCCGAGTTGCAAAGCCGCTGGCAAATTCCCTACAAACAAAGCTGGCTCAAGAACCTGAGCGCAGCACATACTTCGTTTAGTTCTATATTGTAAGTTAAGCCTGAGAGGCAAAGGTAAAACCCCGTGAGGACTTTAAACCTTACAGGGTTTTTAGCTTTACCTGAGCCAGCCATGCCCGGAGTTAGCTGCGGAAAGCCAAAAACAAAGGGCGCACAGCCGATGAGAACTGTAGCTGCTTAGGTAAGAAGTTTGGCTTCTTCAGTACATTCATACACAGGCGGCATTGATAAAAAGATTGGCGTACGCCCTATAAAACCATGTAAAAATGGAAAAACAGGGCAAAATACGTTCAGGGATTATCAAAATGCTCACGGGGACTGCCATATTATCCTCCCGGACTGCCATATTATCTTCCGGGATTATCAAAATGAGCTCCCGGATTATAAAAACGGACACAGGGATTGATAAAATGAAGAGGGGGATTATTAAAATGGAAAGAGGGATTGACGAAATGTGTAAGCGATTGGTTGAAATGAAAAGAGGTGAGGGCAAAGTGTGCGGGCTGTTTGTATTTGCGCGAAGGATGAAAGTAGAAACCCTTTTTTGCTTGTGGCATTTGGGTTGGGGGTTGCTTCGTCACTCGCAGAGCCTCGTTCCTACAGCAATGACACTTTTGGCGGAAGCAAAAAAGGTTGGAACGGACAGCCTGACCCCGCGCTTTGGCGGGGGCGCGCCATTAGTTTTTTGTTTTACTGCAAGGTATATCTCAACCCCGCAAAGCCCTTAATACCTTCGGTAGAGGTAAAGCCGTAAGTGGTATCGAAGCTGTAATTGTTGGGGTTGTCTACCGTTACGTTTTTATTAAACGGGTCGAAGGGGCGCAGGATAGGTTCTTTCTGCACAAAGTTGAAGAGGTTCTTGATACCCAGATAAATTTCGAGCCCGCTGTTGAACTTTTTAGTGAGCTGTATATTCTGTATAGTATGCCAGGGCGAATGCGTGGGGCGGAAATCGTCCGGCACGGCCGTAAGCAGCATGGGGCTGACGAGGTTGCCCGTCCAGTCGAGCGAAAGCTGAGGGGCGGGGAAGGTATAGCTTAAATAAAAGTTAGCCGTTAAGGGCGGAACGTGCGAGGGTATTTCCTTTTCCTTTTCGCCATCGTCCTCAATTTCTATTTCAAACACGTTGGTATACGTAAAACCCACCCCCACCTTCAGCGGATAGCTGAAAGTAAAATCGGCATAAACGCTGAACCCGCTGGCCATTGCCCCGTTTTTGTTGTTGGCGTAAACAATCAGTTCAGGGTCATCGTTGTAATCGGGCTCAATGCGGTTAAAGAAATAGGTGTAAAACACCGAAGCATCTATACTTAGTATACCGGCTGTAAGTTTCTGCACACGGGTGTAATTGGCATTGGCATTCACCGATACTTCGGGCTTCAGAGTGCCTTCTACCACCACCTGCCGCGAACCGTTGAGGGCACCAAAGCCCTCGTTCATCAGGTTGGGCACACGGTAACCGGTGCCGGCACCAATGCGAATAACATTGTTTTCGTCACGGCTGTTCCATTTGTAAGCTATGCGCGGAATAAACACCGGTCCGTTAACCGAACTGTAATCGAAACGCGCACCAATCAAAAGTTTGTGCAAACCGGCTATAGAAATTTCATCTTCCAGAAACACACCGGCTATGTGGTTGAATTTACTGCCACCGGTGTTGGTATCGGCCGAAAGACCGGTGTTATCGCGGTAGTAATTCATACGGTACGAAACACCCATCAGCAGTTCGTTGTGGGTATCCACCTGCTTGCTCCAGGTCAACTGCCCGAAACCGGTGCGCTGTATACCTTTGAACGCATTGGCCCCGAAGAAAGCCTCTTGCCGGTGCTCGCTGTAATCGGCCATCAGCAGCAGCTTGCCTTTTACCGCAAACTGGTATTGAAAGCCCGCCTGCCACTGATGGGTAGTGAGGGCTTCGCTGTAAATCGAATCATAGCCGCGCTCGTTATAGCGCAGGTCCATTTCTCCGCCTACCCGGTCTTCGAAAAGATAGCGGGCGTAGATAACGGCAAGGCGGTTCTCCGGTCGCACAAAACTCCATTTGTTGTAGAAGTTGGCGCGGTTCACAAGTGGCAAATCAATAAAGTTGTTGTTGTCAATATCCCAACGGTAATTGCTTTGCGCACCGCTGAGGGCAAAGAGGGCGTTTACTTTTTTCAGCCGGGCAACAGCGGTTACATCCGCATTAGCCGCCAGTTTAGAATCGAAAAAGGCATTAAGCGTAAACCGGGGACCGGTGGCCGGGTTACGGGTTTTGATATTGATAACACCGGCAATGGCTTCGGAGCCATACAAGGTAGAAGAAGCACCTTTGAGCACCTCCAGCCTGTCCACCATGGCAATAGGTGTGGCATCCAAGGCATAGTTGCCCGCCAGTCCGTTCATAGCGGGCACCCCGTCAATACAAAACAGGGTGTAGTTTCCTTCCAGCCCGTTTATCTGCACATCGGTGGTGTTCGAAACACCGTTGTCTACATCCGGAAAAATACCGTTCATGTTGGCGAGGGTCTGGTGCAGGGTGGGAGAGGGGTTGCGCTGAAAATATTTGGCGGTATACACATCTACCGGTGTTACACTTTGCAGCTTACTTACTTCTTTCAACGAACCGGTGACGACAATCTCTTTTAGTTTAGAAGTAAGCGGAACCGGTTCCGCATTTATTTCAACGGAGGCATTTTCTTTCACCACCACTTCCTGCTGAAAGTTTTCGAACCCCACATAAGAAACGCGTAATTGGTATTTACCGGCAGGTATGTTCTTTATTTCAAAATATCCGGTACTGTCGGTCAGGGCAGCAAATGAAGTTTTGAGTAACTGCACAGAGGCCAACTCAAGCGCTTCGCCTTCGCTGCGTACTTTACCGCTGATATGGCCGGTAGCAGACTGCGAGTGGGAGTAAAGGGTATTCAGCAAAACAAAAGCCAGTAAAACATGCTTCATGCTTGCGTGAAGATAAAAAACGGGAGATTACTCTTTTACAAACTTTGCGGTAAATGTTTTGCCACCGGTTCTTACTTCAACAAAGTAAACTCCGGAAGGGAAAGAAGAGACAACAACCGTTTCTTGTTTCTTGTTGTTGGTTTGTTGTTTGAGAACAAGATTGCCTATTACATCATTTATACTGATTTCATCAACCGGCTCAGCACTGCTCACGGTTAACTGTTCTTTAGCGGGGTTAGGATAAACCCTGATGTTATCGGAACTAATGTTGCCTATGCCTACATTATAAATGTAGACGGTTGCAGTATCCATCGAAGAGCAGCCGTATGCATCGGTTACAATATGTGTAACGAGGAAATAACCGAAAGCGGGATGATAATTGTAAAACGGATGGTGGGCAGTGCTGCTGTCGCCATTGCCGAAATACCAGAGGGAGGTATTACCGGTGGTATCAGCCGAAGCAAACTGAAAGGCAGCATCAATGGATGTAACTACTTGGATAGTTGCATCCGGTAAAGGCTGCACCGCAACATTTATTCCATCGCTGGCGGTGCAGGTATTGCTGCCGGTAACGGTTACGCTGTAAGCGTTTGTTTGATTTACGTTAACCACAGAAACAGTATCACCGGTGCTCCACAAATACTGAACACCGTTAGCGGCAGCAAGCATCAGCGTATTTCCTTCGCAGATAGTGGTATCGGTGCCTATGCTCACCTCGGGAAGAGGAAGTATCTGCACGTTCACGGCATCGCTTCCGCTGCATTGAAAGTTATCGCTAACTGTTACCGAATAGCTGCCGGTTTGTGTGGCATAGGCAACGGCAGAAACATCACCGGTGCTCCATAAATAAGCATCAAAATCTCCGGCATACAACTGTAAAGAGTTTCCGCTGCAAAATGCCGTATCGTTTCCCAGCACCACCGGCACCGGATGATGGGCTAAAGCATTAAACTGCAAATCGAGCCAGGCAAAGCGCACGCTTATCCAGTTCTTAAGCCGCGCAATTTCCTCGGCATAGGTTTGCGGTAGTGGTGTCGGCTCCGGCCAGGTAGCCACACCGATAATAGGCCAGGTGACAAAGTTGCGCTGTTGCCCTTCGTCAATATACGCAGCGGTGGAATCAATAAACGCAAACAGAGAGTCGAAGCTATACACATTCGAGCGCAGGTAATTCCAGCGACAATACAAATGCTGGTTAAAGAGCGAGTCCTGACGCAGGCGCTCCCACCAGGCAGGCACAGCTGCACCTGCACACACATAATTCAAATCGTAAGCCCAGCCGGTTACCAAAAATGATTCGCAGTAATCGGCATTAAACCAGGCAATGTCGTAATCCCAGGCAGGGCCGATGTTTAGCTTGCCGCCTTTGCTTCGCTTATCTTTATACATAAACGTGCTCAACCGGTAGCCATCTACATTCTTACTCATTTCGTTCAGAAACAAATAATCCATCAGCGATTTTTCCGAAGCATATCTCCGAAACCCATTCACCGGATCCTGAAAATTTGCACCGAACAAAGCGGTCTCGAAACTGTCTACGTATTTCTGAATGTAAGCAGCCTGCTGTGGTTTAATGTCGGTATCTTTCGGATACTCATACTGGATGTAAATCGTATCACCGCTGGGGTTAGAAGGAGAGAAGCGGGAATAGAATCCATCACCGCCACTACCGGTGAATTTGTCAATCTTCAAAATATACCCACCGGTTACATCATCACCGGAGGTATCGCTTTCTGTCAGTTTCGCAATATCCACACGTTCTTCATCGCGCTTTATCTTTTCCATCAGTATATAAACCCCCTGATACTGGCCATTCAGGATGACCTCGCAATAACGCGTGCGCGAGGCATAGCGTCCGGTTTGGTTCGCGAGATGATAGGAGAGGACGTTCCGCATTAAGGTCTTGTCGTAATAACTGGCCGAAAGAATCCAGTCGCTTTCGGCAGGCATACCCAGCAGTGGAGTATCGATAGTATTATTAAAAGCATCCCAGGTTTCAAAACCGTAAGATTTCTTCGGTGCGCTGCCCGATGAAGAGCCGCGGAGTTCTATACCAATAGTTCCTTTATAGGCATAAGACGTGTCACTACTGTAATTCCGGTTACCGGTGCCGTTGTCAACAATCATAAAATCCACCGGAATCTTCGGGTCATCGGGAATAGACTGACCGTTGGTGTTTATCTTAATAACAGGAAGGTTGCTGGATATTGCAGGATACGGAATCGAGGGATTAGTACTGAAACGAACGGACCACGAAACCAAAGTCCCCTGATCCTGCGGATAGCTATCGCGAATCTTTAAATACCAAACTCCAATACCCGACTGGCCGTTATTAAATGTTCCAAGGTCACCCATCGGTTTGTAATTACCGGTGAAAGGTGCCGAACCTGCGGAAATAGGAGTAGTGTAATTGTTGCGGAAAGCCGTAGTGGTAAAATTATCACCGTCCCCGCCTACCCCGCTAAACAAAAGAACCTCCGTACCATCCGGAGAGCCAAGCCATACTTCTAAGTCGGCATCCCAGGTATGTGTAATGTTTAAGGTAACTCGCTCAAAACCCCAGTTGGTATCAATGGGGGTAGAGTTAAGCGTAGAAATATTCAGCGGATAAGTATGCCAGGCCATGTCATCGGGTATAACACCGGTGGCACCTCCCGAAAAGGTTTGGCTGGACTGCGACCAAGAAAGGAAAGGGAACAAAAATAGAAGAGTGACTGATCTTAAGCGGTGTAGAAACATTTATATCGCGATACTTTAATTTATTGTTAAGCGAAAGTAATGTTTATTAAACGCAAATTCCGCCCCACCGGTTGCAAGTCGCCTGTTTATAAAAAAGAAAAGGCCGGCTGCGATAGCCGGCCTTTCCGTTAAAGTGAAACAGGTTTACTGAACGTCACTCAAACTTCTTATCGAAAGCTGAGGACCGTTAAAATCGCCTAATACACCGGTAAAGGTTTTGCTGCCGCTTGGTAAAGTTGTGCCGGAGAATGTGGCACCACTGCGCGTGTAGTGATTCAGCGTGCCGGTAACATCGGTCAGGGTTTTTGTTCCGTTGTAAGTTGTTCCGCTTCCGCCTATCGTTGCAGTTTGAATAGTAATTAAGGTAGACTCCCAGGCATCAGCATTGGCCTGTACATCGGCACAAGTGGCAATACGCGGAGTAATGGTTCCGGTACCAATTTTAGTTGCGTTTGAGTTAGGAACAAACTCAACTTCATAGAGTCCGTTGTAAGAAGTGAGATTCAAACCGGAAAGGTCAACGGTTACTTCATCACCTAAAACAAAGCTATGGTTAGAGCTGAACCGGATAACAATGCCACCGGTGCTGTCCTGAATGGCCATATTCTTAGGATCGAAGTTGCCGCCCGCACCATCAGAAATAACAATACCGGTAACTGATTTCCCGGAGGGAACAGTTACATCACTTCCGCCATAAAGATTCCGGATTCCCATAATGCCGTTACCGCCACCAACAGGGCCGCCACCGCAGCGAACACTGTCCATGTGCAAATCGCTTGGGTCGCGCAGCAACAACTGACCGGTAGTATTATAAACGCTGTAAATGGCCACCATTTTACCCTTTCCCGTTGGGGTAAGTTGATTGGCGAAGTTGGCGTAACCGCTGTTGTAGGTTTCCAGGGTTCCACCGGTACAGTTTTTAACTACACGGGAGAGTGATGTTTTATTAAAACCGTCAGCGTACGGCTGTCCGGCATCACCCGATTGAAATTCCACATCGTTTAACTCAATCAGCAGGTTCTGGTAGCCGGGATTCAACTGGCTGATGGTAACTGCACGCGGGGTAACCGTATGAAAGTAGCTTCCTTTGAGGATATACCGGTCATACAAAGAGGAAGGTATTCCGTTGAAAGAACCATCCGGTGCTATAGAGGCCGCTATCTGGAAAATTCCTTTGTATTGAACGAGATACAACCCTTTCAGCTTGATAAAGATTCTGCGGCCAATCGGATAATCGTTAAAAGCGTTAGAGCCATCGAGTAACAGAGCGATACCGCCCGATGTATCCTGTATAATAATCTGCTTATAGAAGTTTCCGGATTTATCATCCGCTGTTACAACAGCGGAAATAACCAGGTCCTCACCAATGAAATAATTGGCACCGGGATAGCGCGCTTTCAATGAATCAATCCGGAAATTTACGGTGATATCCGGGTCTTTACCTCCGGTAGGTGGAACATCAAAATTATCTTTTAAACAGGAAGAAATTCCCGTAAGAAAAACGAGGGCGATAATACCGGTGATAATTTTATTCATAATGATTTTGTTTTTGTATTTGTCTGATTTCTTGTGTCTAACGTCTGTAGTCCTTTATTGCATTCTGAAAGCCACGCTTATATAATAAGTAGTACCAAAGGCATAATAATACCGCGGTGGAAATTTGTTGGTATTCTTTTCGTTGTAATCGAAACGAAGCTGTTCGTAGCCACCGGTGATTAAACTTTTGTTGTTGGTTACGTTGCTCACACTGGCATTAAACACCAGGAAGTAACGTTTCTTCATATTCTTAAACTGGTTGTTTAGCAGCCAGGAATAACCCACCGATAAATCCATGGTAAACTGCCCCTTTAAGCGCTCCTGGTCAACAATGTTCCTGAAGTTTTCCGAGCCGGCATCCACCAAATCAACAGCCGATTCGGTTCTTCGGGCAGGATTAAAGCTAAGCCACATCCAGTCGTAATAGTTGAAGTTTACGTTGACAAACCAGAATTGCGGAGCGCGGTAATTGATGCCAAATGAGGTAGCCAACTGCGGGGTGCCGGCCACATTAAAATTCTTCTGATACACTTTTTCGGTAGACAAATAAGCAGGGTCGTTGTCGTAAGTAATTGTCGCATCCGGCCGGGAGATATAAGTGTATCTTCCAATGGAGGCTACTGCTGTAGCACTGAATCCTCTCCATATCTTTGCATCCAATCCGAATTCAGCACCCCAGTGACGCGTATTGATACCGGTGAGCGAATAGTTCACGAAAGTTCTCAGGTCATCATGAAAAAATCGGGTGGTTCTTGTTTGATTATTGAACTGGGTATAGAACAGGTCAAACTTGAGTTTTACAATAGGTGTGCGTAGGTTGTAGCCCAACTCTGCTGAAAAAATAGACTCGCTTTTCAGATTATTCACATAACTGTTTCGGGTGCGCGGAGATATAAAGGCATCATCAGCAAAAGGCGCACGGTTTTCGTATGCGCCATTCAGGAACAGATAGTTTCTTCCGTCTATTTTGTAAGTAACACCTGCTTTAACTCCACCGTTTACAAATATTTTAGCAACCGATTTTCCTTCGCTGTTATCAGGAGCCAAGCCGTATCTAGTTTTGCCGTTTCGCCAGAAAGAGTTTACAGAGAATTGTCCGGCTAAAAAGAAATCAACCTTGTTGAATTTGAAAACTGATTGCGCCCACAGCGCCCCTTTATGTGTGGTAACGAAATAGTCGTAGCCATACTTATCGCCTTCGTGCAGAATGCGGTTAGGGCGGTTCAAATCGTTTTGTGCCACACTCATGCTGTCCGGGAAGTCGCGCTCGGCAAACTGATTTACATCCACATAAAAATCGGCACCCAGTAAATCCTCCAGTTCTGTATAGTTTTCGGTGCGTTCAAACTGGTAAGTAAGTCCGGTTGTAAGCGCTATATGATCATTGATGGAGTTATTGTAAACCGAAGAGAAATTGAATTTGCGGGCATCTTCCACCCGGTTCTGAATAACATAACGGGCACGATTGCCGTAGACAGTGTTCCCGGTAATTCCCTCTGCATCGGTCACCGAATCGTAGTTCATGGCGTTGGCCTCATAAAAACCTGCCCAATCCATCTGGCGCATGTTTTCGTTGGTTCTGAATTCGAGTTCAACTAAGTCGCGCTGAATGGAATCTTCTATATAGCTTGGCAGATAACGGTAATAATCGGGTCGCGGGTTCGCTGCGTTATAGAAATCAATAGTGGTGCGTTCGCGCTTGCCGAAAGAGAAACCCGCTGCGGTTACAATGTTTTCATGGTTGTTCAACTTCCACTCATGGGTCAGCATCAGCAAGGGCTGGTGCGATTTGCCCACTACGGCATTTCTCTTTTTGCCATCCTGCCATCCCCAATTAGAGTTGTAATAGGGGGTTCCTGCCAAATCGTACATCTCCTGGGTGGCAGCGGCTGACTTACCATCACGAACCGGTGCACCCAACATGGTTAAACTGAGTGAATGGGTGCTGCCGAAAAACTTTTCTACTGATAAAAAATAAGAGTAACCATCGTAGAAAGTTCCGGGAATGTATGCCTCCTTAGCCCACCTGCGGCTTACCGATGCCGATACCGCCCAACCGTGTTTCAGAATACCGGTACTGTAAGTGGCCATTAAACGATTGTTGTAATTGCGATTGGTAGCGGCATACGAAACCTGAAACTGCTTCCGTTGCTTGGACGCCCGGGTATCTAACGAGAACGCGCCACCCACTCCGCCATAAGCAAACGTGTTGGTCTGCAAACCCACACTGTTTTCGCGGTTATAAAACACGTTGTTTAAGCCACCCCATTGTCCCCAGGCAGTTCCGCCATCTTCCAGGTCGTTTACGGGTATACCGTTTAGATAGGTAATGAAGTTCTCGCTCTCATAACCGCGGATACGAAAACGGGCAGCGCTGAATACATAAGAGGCTGTATTATAAAAGGCATCGCGTGAGGCATTCAATGAACTGGATACGTTTTCGCCTCCTTCGTCTTTTAAATCCGATTCAGAGATACTGATGGTGGGAATTTCCTGGTCAAAGTATTGCTGTTCTGCTGAATCTGTAGTTATCCCCTGAACATAGATGCTATCGGAATTAACAGGCACCTGCGCAAAAACAAATACCGGAACGACTAAAGCAAGGAGCGATATAATTTTTCTGTTCATGAAACAGGGTTGTATGTCTGAATTTTTAAAGGGGCGCAAATCTATGATAATTTAATACCCGCAAAACTGTTTGATGTTAAGCATTGGATAAGGCGGGGTTAAATGTGTGTAACTGCTGGCAGTACTCCGGACTGTTCATGTTTTTTGAGATTGTTGGTAATTGAACAGAACTACAGGACTGTATTTTTCTCTTTTTTACTGTCTTTAACTTTCTTTGTCGCAAGCTATTGGAGTGATATGCTCTACATATTTTGACCTGTATTTTACTCGGGTGCGTTGATGTAAGTTTGAAACAATTTGAATTCAATAACAGTTTAAGTGAGGTAAGAACCGAAGGAATTCTTTAATCACGATGCAACATATAGAACAACAGAAGGCATCTTAATTTAAAACGGATATACTGCGTGAGAAGGATAATTACACTTGTTTTTATAATTGTTTGTTGCAACAAGGCGGCTAATGCCCAGCTTAATGCGCAATTTACTGCTGATAAACTGTCTGGATGTCCTCCGTTAGTTGTCAGCTTTACTGACCAATCTACAGGTGGACCCACCTCATGGTCATGGGATTTTGACAACGGGAATACTTCCGCGCTCCAAAACCCTACAGGTTCATTTGCGTCTCCCGGGATCTATAACATTCGCTTAGCTATTTCAAACGGAGGAAGCACTGATACGCAAACTTTGCAGATACGTGTGTTCTTGCCTGCCGCTCCTAATTTTACTGCACCGGATAACAATGGATGTGTTCAGCCTTGTCACACCGTGCATTTTACGAATCAAACTATCCCGGGTGAGAGTCCGGTTACGCAATATGTATGGGATTTTGGAGACGGTTCATTACCGGTTGCCGGATTTAATGTAAACCACTGTTATAATCAGGTAGGAACTTTTAATGTTACGTTGGTTGCCCGCGATAGCAATAATTGTCAGACCAGTCAGATAATTCCCAACTACGTAGTTATTGGAGCAGGTCCTACTGCCAGCATGACGGCAAGCCCAACACAATCCTGCACCAGTCCGCTTACGGTTAATTTTACCGGAACAGGTTCTTCCCCGAACGGTGCGGTAACATATGCCTGGTATTTTGATAATGGCAATACATCAGCGCAACAAAATCCGTCTCAGACTTATGTTACCGGAATTTACAATCCGGTGTTAATCGTAAGCGATGTTTTTGGTTGTCAGGATAGTGCCGCGACCGAAACTATAGAAGTAACAGTAGTTCAGGCTGATTTTTCGGTTTCATCTAATAGTGGTTGTACCGGTATTGCGTTACAGTTTAGTGATTCGACCAATTTTGCTGATTCGTGGAGTTGGGATTTTGGTGACGGCAGTACTTCTACACTTCAAAATCCGACTCATGCTTATGCGGCTAACGGTAACTACACAGTTACCTTAACTGCCACTTACAACAATTGCACCGATGCTTACACACAAGTAGTGCCTATTAATATTACTACCCCTATCAATTTTACTTTCAGCGCTAACGATACATCGAGTTGTGTTGCGCCTTTGGCGGTACACTTTACTAATACCGCAGTAGGAGGCACCAGCTACAATTGGAATTTTGGCGATGGAGATACATCTAATCTTCAAAACCCCTCCCATACGTATACTAACCCCGGTAATTACGATGTAAGTTTATCTGTCTCGAACAGTCAGGGTTGTGTAAACACCGTCACTTTTACCAACTACATAGGAATAGGACAACTGAATGCAGCTTTTATAGTAGATTCTTTACATGGTTGCGCTCCAACTCCGGTTCATTTCACTAACCAAAGCACTTCTGATGTTGCAATAACGTCTTATCAATGGAATTTTGGTGATGGGAGTTTCGGGGCAGGTTCAAATCCTACCCATACTTATACTGTTGCAGGTATTTATAACCCTTCTCTCATCATCACAAACGCAGAAGGTTGTATAGACAGTGTAACCCTGGGTTCTGACATTGTTATAGGCAATACGCTTCTTCCTGATTTTGTAGCCGATCCATTGATACAATGTGTCAATCAGCCCGTTAATTTCACTAATAGTACAGCCGGTTTTGATAATCAAACACTATGGATATGGGAGTTTGGTGATGGCACTAACAGTGTAGAGCAAGATCCTACTCATGCTTACTCTGATACAGGTGTTTATGACATTACTTTAACGGTAATTAATCAGGGTTGCCGTAGCGACACCATGCGAATACAATATATTGAAATAGTTGTACCTAAAGCAGACTTTTATTTTGATTATAACTGTACTGCTGCTACCACTATCATGTTTCACGATACATCCCAGGGAGCGCAAACCTGGTTCTGGGATTTTGGGGACGGAACTTCTTCTACACAGCAAAACCCAACCCATACTTACGCCACAGAAGATGACTATACCATCACCCTTGTTGTCAGCAACGCTACCACCGGTTGTGTTGATTCTATGAAAAAAGACATTCCTGTAGGAACGGCTGTAGCTGATTTTTCAGCGGATACTACTGTAGGCTGCGTTCCCTTTGCTGTTCATTTTCAGGACAGTTCTGCCTTCGCCAGCGGTTGGCTTTGGGATTTTGGAGACGGAAGTACGAGTACCGGACAGAATCCAACCCATACCTATACACTTCCCGGCACTTATACCGTCAAGCTGATAGTTAATCCAACAGATTCCTGTTCAGACAGTATTGTGAAGTTGAATTATATTACCGCTTACGGTATTAGACCAGGCTTTTATGGTGTTCCCACTTTAGGTTGCAGACCAATGACCACAGCCTTTACAGACACATCTTCTTCCTATTTAAGCACACTTACATCCTGGAAATGGTCGTTCGGTACAGGTGATACCAGTGTGGTTCAGAATCCTGTTTACACTTACTATACCGAAGGTCAGTATACAGTTCAACTGACGCTTACAGATTCGCGAGGTTGTTCCGGAACGCTGACGAAAACAAATTATGTTAACGTGCAGCACCCGCTGGCAGATTTCACAAGTGATACTGCAGTTTGCCCTGGAGAATCTGTAACTTTCACAAATCTATCAGGTAACGGTTATGTTACCAGCTTCTGGAGTTTTGGAGATGGCAGTACTTCAACCGACAATAATCCGGTACATGCTTATAGTTCATCAGGCATTTATACGGTTACCTTGATTGTAGCTACTGCAATAAATTGCTACGATACGCTCGTGATGCCTAACTTTATGGAGGTTGATACACCAATAGCCGACTTCTACGTAACCACCAGTTTCTCGCCTTGTCCCCCTTTCCCGGTTCAGTTTTATAACAGCACTAATCGGACAGACTTAAACTGGCTATGGTATTTCGGAGACGGAGATACCAGCACGGCTTATAATCCGTTACACGTTTATTTCTTCCCCGGTGATTACGATGTAACCCTTATTGCATGGGATTCATCGGGCTGCACTGCGGAGAAAACTTACATTGATATGATTCGTGTGCGTGGACCTATCGGAAGCTTTACTGCTTTGCCCGATAGCGGTTGTGTGCCGTTAACTATTTCAGTTGCCGGTACCGCTCAGTCCACAGTTACAAGTGTTCTCGATTTAGGAGATGGTATAGTATTGAACGATACGTTTGGTGTTGTTCATACCTACAACCAAGTGGGAACTTATTACCCTATTTATACCCTTACAGACAGCGTAGGCTGTACAGTAGCTTATCCGGTTGATACGGTAGTGGTGGGTTTAATTCCTTACCCGAATTTACCGGACGACACAACGGTATGTAAAGGGAACTATGTAGGATTGAGTCTTCCTTATGGTGACCACTTTCAGTGGAGTTCTTCTCCTTCGCCTACTTATTTAAACTGCGATACCTGCAAGAATGTAGTTTGCTCGGCACCCGATACGCTTACGCTTTATGTTACTGCGACTACCAACATCGGTTGCACAGCAACTGATACTATACGTGTGAATGTAGACCAGTTGCCGCCTATCTTCCCGGGAATTTCGTTTAAGATATGCCCTAACGATACTTTGCAACTTAGTGCCGGTGCCGGTGTTACTGCCGCTACCTGGACACCCGGTTTATATATTACCGACAGCACAGCAGTAAACCCGAAAGTGTTCCCGCCTGATTCTATGACCTACCGGGTTACCGGTGGAAATTCAACCGGCTGCACTATTTCCCGTATTGTACAGATATATGTAATAGACAGGGTAAATGTTGAGCTTAGTGTGTATGATACGCTGCTTTGTCAGGATGGGGTGTTGCCTATTAATCTTACGGTAATTGATGCTTCATTTAATGACACTACCTTTAAGTGGACACCGGCTACCTACCTGAGTGCCGATAATACTGAAGATGTAATAGCTTCTCCGCCACCAGGGGTTTATGATTATCAGGTGATTGTTTCCAGCACTACCTGTATAGCCGATACTGATTCAGTTCATTTAGTTATAGCCCCGAATCCTATTGTGCAGGCAGGTGACGACCAAACAGTAACCAGCGGAACTACCATTCAGGTGTATGCTTCATCGCCCGATAATGTGAGCTATGTTTGGACGGACGTTGACCCGATGACCTGCACTAACTGCCGCAGGCCTTTCCTTACTGCTACACAAAGCCAGACGGTATACGTAACCGTTACCAATGAACATGGCTGTAAGAATATGGATTCGGTGAAAATACGGATAGTAGGTTGTGAGCCTGATATGGTCTACATACCGAATACCTTTACACCGAATGGTGATGGACTTAACGATTTGCTTTTGGTTCGCGGAGTTGGCTTGCGCCAGTTAGAATACTTCCGCGTGTTTGACCGTTGGGGTAAACTGGTGTATGAAAGCCAGAACCTGAACGATGGATGGGATGGAACAGGGCCGGGAGGCAAAGAAGCAGATGTAGCCACTTATGTATATGCCGTTCGCGGAGTTTGTTCAAGCGGCAATACGATTGAAAAATCGGGGAACGTAACTTTGGTCAGGTAAACCCGCAATGTGCGAATTGATATAAAACACAAAAGCCCCGTTTAGGGGCTTTTGTGTTTTTGCGTACATGAACTAGAGGTTAGTACCTAACTAAAGGCATTCTTCGCCAGGTAATCTTACAACCTAATAAATAAAGCAGGTTTTTGTGGTGTGGTATAGGTTCCAGGCATGATGCTTTGATTAGTATATGTAGGGGTTCGTGTTTAACAACAAAGTTTGAAAGCCTGCAAAAACAAGCAGAAGCATACACTTTTTGATTCAAAAACTCTATTTACTACGGTTTGAAGCGGCAGAATAACCCCGATAGCCGTGGTGGATGACTAAAAACGTGGCGTACTGCAACGAACAGGGCTATTTGTGACAGGTTGTCGTGAGGATTTGCAGTAAGGCAACGCTATTGGTCGCAGTATAGTGCTTCAGATTGCGGCCTATAGGGCTATGGGCTATGGTCTGCCTTGTGGTATCGCACCCTGTAGAGTTAGCTGTAGTAGTAGGTCACGACCTACCACGACAAATAGCTTCATTTGCCTCAATCTGTTGTAAAGAACCATAGCAAAGAGAGCTTTAGGGATTTGCATATGAAAAAATGACCGAAAAATGTATCCGGGAAAGAGGATACACTGGTTTCTTACATAAGCTACTGCTTATTTTTTTAATAACCAGAAGTTGGCATCTTCTGCCTGTGCAGTAGTCAGTTCTTGTTTAGCACGGCTGTAATTACTGCCTACCGAATAACCGAGTTTGGTCAGGCGGCTTGTCTTTTCTACCAAAATTACCGAATCAGGAAACCGTTGCTGTAAACGCAGTTTGGCAGCTTCCACATTCTTTTCTTCGGCAAAAGCGCCTATTACTATATAATAGGTGTGTTCACCCGGAGCAGGTGTTGGCGGGGTATAAACATCTTCCTTTACAACAGCGGGAAGTGTACCGGTAATTGTATCGGCCACCGGTTGAGTAGTGCCGGGTATAGTTGTACTTACTACCGGAGCATCTTTAGTTTCCACCGGAACCGGTGTTACTTCGGGCCGTGCCGGTTTAAAGATATTAATGAACAAACTGCATATACCTGCCTCATCTATTTGAACCGGATTTACTTTAACACCCATCCACATCAATTCGGCAAACACCACTAACGAAACAACAAGCAGTACCGATGCGGCAATACTCCATGCTCTGCGTTTGGCAACCGGTTGCTTGGTTTCCTGTTTAAACTTCTCGGTAAAGGCAATTTCTTTTCCTCGCAGTATAGGTTCAACGGTCAGGGTTCTTAAACCAAAAGAGGTTTTCAAATAGTTCACATCTTCTACGGGAGTGAACTGTAGATTACCTTCAATATCGTTCGAGAATTTTCCGATTTTCTTCAGGAGTAAATCTTCGTTCTTCTTCAGCAGGTTTTTAGAAGAACCCACCCAGTTGCTTGCTAAATCCGTTGCCGCACCGAATGAAATGCCGAGTGTATTCGAAATGTGATTCACCAGCAATCCGTCATTTGACTGCAGATTTTTATTAAAGGAAATTGCTTTTGACGGAGGTGAAACGGTGTTGAGGACCGGATGAATATCAGCCGGTTTGTAATTGCAGATAAATCCGCCAAAGTTGGGGATGATTACGCAATCATGCTCAAAAAGCAACTCGCTGATATAGGAAGATATATCCATGAAATGTTCCGGGAAACGTTCTTTAGGTGACCGCGTGCAAAATAACTCTTTTCATAAAAGAGCCAAGACGGAGTGAGAAGATTGTGGAAAAGAAACACCCTGTCTGACGTTAGTCTGACAGGGTGTAGTTTAAAACGAAAACTTAGCGCCTATCCATCCTATAGTTCCGTAGCTCTGGTAATTATTCCAGCGCTGATACTTCATGTTAGCGATATTGTTCACCGCTGCAAAGAAAGATACGTGCTTGCTCATGATGTATTCAAACGACAGGTTTAGATCGGCAGTGCCTTTCAACTTCTTTTCCTGCCCACCGGCCAACTTTGCATAGGAACCGGTAATGCCGTACAAATCAAGACCAACTACAATCTTGTTTTTCCAGATGTAGTTAGCGCGGAAGGTTACCTTCAGATTTGGCTCGTGCCATGCGCGCGCTTCGCGTTTAAGTTGGAAAATGTTGTAGTCTGCCAGCACCGACAGGCGCAGCCATTCTTTAATGTTATATCCGGCTTCGCCATGAATACCGAGCGTGCGCACGTTATCGTAAATCACAATGAACCGTTTCATATCAAGCGTGTCATTTACATACAGCGGCATGTTATCTATATGCCCGAAGTGGAACGCTACATTGTAAGAGAAATTCTGCACCGTTCCTTTCAACCCGGAAATCAAATCGCCCACTGGTGTGTTGGTCATGGTCACCGTATCTTTTATAAAGTTGTTAGTCTGCGAATGGGTAAGAAGCGAGTTCTTCTGAAGGTGACGGTTGTAAGAAGCATAAAGGATAAGCGCGTACTCATACAAATGCTTTTCTACATGCGCATCGGTTACAAACACAGGAGTCTTTCCGTTTACCGCTACACCGATGTAGCCTCTTGCTTTCCAGTCGTCATTGTTGAAACCATAGCCAAGCATAGGGGTGAAGATAGTTCTTAGTAAGGTCGTGGAATCGTAATGCAATCTTGAAACATCAAAGTCTAACAGCAGGCCGGCATAATGATTTTTGAGGAAAGTCTTTCTGATATCGGTAGTGCCGCTCATGAACCATTCGTTGGCTTTGCCGAAGGTTTCCTGCAGATAGTTAAACCGGATAGATTGCTTAAAATCAACTTCGCTTTTGTTCTTCTGTGCATTCTTAAAATACATTTCGGCATTGTAAGTGCGGAACACCTGACGGACATTCTT
>CAZBPG010000054.1:0-26187 GCA_964493695.1 uncultured Chitinophaga sp.
GCACTTCTTTTTCGTAACCGGTATCCGATTTTTGTTTTTCGATTCGAAGTTTGTTTGTCCCTTCCTTAAATAGCTTGATACAATTTGAGGACAAAAAATCTCAAAATGGAAGGACAAAAAGCATTAAGCAAAGCCGAACGCAGATGGCTGGTTCGAGAAATTGAAGGGGGAAGAATGAGCATGGCAGAAGCAGCGCAGTTGGTGGGTTCAAGTAGTAAAAATCCAAGAAAGATTCTCTACCCCTGGCGCGAACAATTTGCACCAGACATTCCGCTTACTTTACCGGTAAAGCGGGAAAAGAAAAGGAAAAGTTAGATGCCGCTCTCAAGCGCATGAAAAAGGTGGAAAAGCAAATCGAAGATACGTGATGAAAAACATTGCGTTGGAAAAGATGATTGATTTGGCTGAGAAAAACTACGTATCAGCATCCGAAAAAAATCTGGGCCCAAACAGTAACACAACTCCGGCAGTTTTATCCGCACCTGAGTGTGAGGTATTACTGCTCGCTGTTTGGGCGCAGCCTACGAGTCTGGTATGAGCAAACCCAACGCGAAGAAGAACAGCACATGGCGGCTACCATAGTGCTTAAATTCGTTCGTGAAATACGCGGAGATTTACACC
Source organism: uncultured Chitinophaga sp. (assembly GCA_964493695.1). Classification (GTDB taxonomy): domain Bacteria; phylum Bacteroidota; class Bacteroidia; order Chitinophagales; family LD1; genus Bog-950. The sequence continues at coordinate 622 of CAZBPG010000054.1, forward strand.
GCGCAGGAGTTCCGAAACTGCACTTTATGCTGCAAGAGAAACTGGTAGCACGTGAAATAAAAATGGGCAGAGACATAAACAACACAAACAGGTAATTTCGTTTCAACTTAAAGCTGCGCAATTTTCGCTTATAAAATCCTCATTTCTCTCTTCACTTTTCCATTTATACGCATACTTTCGCCACCCCGATATGGCAAAACCACGCAACGTAATTTTAATAGTAGCCGACAGTTTGCGCTACGATGCCGTGTACCGCGATGGAGGCCCAGGAATTCCTTATTTGGAGAACAACGGCACCCAGTTTACCAATGCGCGCTCGGCCGCCTGCTGGACTTTGCCCGCCACTACCAGTATGTTCACCGGTATGATGCCGCACGAGCACGGCACTACTTCGCAAACCCGCTGGTTTAAAGATGAGGTGCCTTCGCTTGCCGCTAAACTGAAACGCGCCAGTTACAAACCCATTATGGTTACCGCCAACAGCGTAACCACCGATATATTTAATGTAAGTAAGGACTTTGACGAGGTGCACAAAACCTGGCAGTTTACCCCTACCAAACACAAATGGCTTTTGCAAACGGTGCTCGCGCTTAACCGGCCGCGGGTGCGCAAAATGATTTTGAAACCGAAGGACCAGTTTTTTGATAAGGCGAGCGAAGATTTGCGTCAGGGAATTATCTGGGCGCAAAAGACCTCGCACGATTCGTTTGCCAAAGCCAAACAACTGATTGAAGAAAACAACGCGAAGGGGCAAGGCACATTTGTGTTCATCAATCTGATGGAAACGCATTATCCGTATCACATTGCCGATACGTTTACGCTGATGAATAAAACCCTGCTGGGCAAAATTCATGAGTGGAAAATTCTTTTTCATTTTCTGTCGCAGAGTTTTTTGAAGAACGATAAAGGCATTGTAAAGCAGGCCGATTTAGATTTGCTGCGCACCAAACAACAACTGGCCTGGAAACTGATTCGGGATGACATCAACAACTTTTGCCGCGAAATGCATGAGGATAAAGACAACCTGATTGTGTTCTGCAGCGACCATGGCGATAACTTTGGCGACCAGGGCTGGCAGTATCATTTCAGCAATGTAACCGATGGAGGAAATAAAGTTCCGCTCTTTTGGCTGGACCACGAAAGCAAAAAACCGGAGACAAAAACTTACAATGTGAGTTCGCGTTTTATGCATCACGAAATACTGAACAGCTGCGGTTTGGATAACGAAGGCGGAACGCTGCTGCGCGAAAGCGAAAACAACTTACCGGTGCTGCAAAGCTTTTGGTATAACAACGAAGAGCAGACCATGCAGAAGTATAAGTACAATCAGGTGGCGTTTATTGAAGGCGACAAACGCTTTGTGCAGCGTGCAGGCAACTGGATGTATGCACCGGTGGCCGGTAACGGCAGCGAGCCAACCTTTGAGTTTGTAGATAAGAATTTTAATCCGGTGGAGGAGTTGAATTTGCAGGGAGAGAGGAAGAAGTATCTTGAAAAATCGTTAAAAGACTTCGCTGTCTTTTCCGACAAAATAATGAGTAAAGGAAAATGAATGTTGAAGAAGTCCGCGACTACTGCCTTGCCAAAAAAGGAGTAACCGAAGGGTTCCCGTTCGGTGAAGAAGTGCTGGTGTTCAAGGTAATGGAGAAGATTTTCATCCTCACCAGTTTGACAGAAACGCCTTTTCGCTGTAACTTAAAGATGAATCCGGAGCTTGCGGAAGAGTATCGTGAGAAATACAACGATGTAATACCGGGTTACCACATGAACAAAAAGATGTGGAATAGTGTTTACTTTGACACCGGAAGCATTCCCCGCAAAGAATTGCTCTGGATGATTGACCACAGTTACAATGAGGTAGTACGCGGATTGCCAAAGAAAATTCAACAGGAACTAAAAACAGGTTTATGATAGATATTGTGTTAGTCGCTATTTTCTGCTACCAGCTTAACCGCATGGCGCGTATGCGCGGGCTTTCTCCCTGGCCCTATATTATGAATTATCTTGCAGCATTCTTTCTGATGATGTTTGCGTTTGTGTATCTCTTCCTTAGTTTCTATGGAATGGACGCATTGAAAGACGAACAGGGAATCAAAACCGCCATGATGTTTGAGCCGTTTGCGATTATGTTCGAAGTTTTCCTTTTCATTTATTTCAGAAAGAGAATTCAGAAGAGTGTTGCTTCACCAGACGATAGCAACGATTTCAACCCTCCATCGGAACCTCCAAAAGAGAAAAAGGATTTATCGTATTTCAGATAAATGACTTTACTCACCTGCTCGTAAGCGTCAACGCAGAACTTTTATTTTCGGCACATGTATGATTATGTAATAGTAGGGCAGGGTATTGCCGGCTCTATGCTGTCGTGGTTTTTGATGCAGGCGAATCAGAAGGTATTGGTGATTGATAAACACAATACTTCTTCATCCAGCAACATCGCTTCGGGCATGACCAATCCCATCACGGGAAGGAGATTTGTAAAAACCTGGCTGGCGGATGCTATAATTCCTTTTGCAGAAAAAACATATCGGGGACTTGAAGAACTTTTGGTAGAAGAATTTTATCACCCGGTAACCATTTTTAAACTTTTCGATTCGATAAAAACGCAGAACGACTGGAGTGCGCGCTGCGCTTCTGCCGGATATACGGCTTACCTGAAAAATGAAAACATTGTTTATGTCGATAAGCAGAAAGTAAAAAACGATTTTGGCGGCTTCGAAATAAATGGCGGAAGCCGATTACAGACCGATAAATTTTTATCGCTATTCAAAAACCTGCTGCGCAAAAAAGATGCTTTCCTTGAAGAAGAATTTTCTTTCGATGATTTGAATGTTCACGGAAATAATGTTTCATACAAAGACATTAGGGCGCGGAAAATTATTTTTTGTGAAGGAGCTTACGCTATTCACAATCCGTACTTCAAATTTCTTCCCTTTCAACTGGCGAAAGGCGAATGTCTGATTTTGCGAATCGAAAATTTCTATACCGATAAAGTAATAATTGGGGAAGCCGGTATTGTTCCGCTTTGCGAAAAAGACCTCTATTACATTGGAGCCACACACGCCTGGCATTATAGCGATGACCGGCCCAGCGAAATAGGCAGGAATGAAATACTTGGAAATCTTTCAACCGTTTTAAGTACTCCGTTTGAGATTGTTGACCAAAAAGCAGCCATTCGCCCAACGGTAAAAGACCGCAGGCCTTTCGTTGGTTTTCATCCTGAGTTTAACAACGTTGGAATCTTCAATGGAATGGGAACTAAAGGAATTTCACTGGCTCCCTTTTTTGCAAATCACTTTACAGAACATCTACTTAAGCAAATACCTTTAATGAAAGAAGTTGACATCAAAAGATTTCTCTAAACTTACCGCATGATAAAAGCGATCATCAACGGTAAGAAGGAATTTACAGTAGAAGGTACCACCCTTAACGGAACTACGGTTGACTGGGATTTGATCGAAGTGCGGGAGAATACCTTCCATATTATAAAAGACAACAAAAGCTATAACGCCACGCTCATCAGTTTTAATGCTGAGGAGAAAACGATGGTGCTGAACGTAAACGGCAACGATTATGAAATCAGCATTAAAGACAAAAACGATTTATTGCTGCAGCAACTTGGCATTAGCGCCAAATCCTCTTCGGCTGTGCAATTCATAAAAGCACCCATGCCGGGGCTTATCATTAATGTTTCGGTAAATGTGGGCGATGAAGTAACGAAGGGGGACACGCTGTTAATTCTCGAAGCGATGAAAATGGAAAACGTCATCAAGTCGCCACGTGATGGAAAGATTAAGAAAGTGAATGTGCAGTTGCGTAACCCGGTAGAGAAAAATCAGGTGATGCTGGAGTTTGAGTAAAACTATTTGCCTTTAAAGACCGGCTTCCTCTTCTCGGTGAAAGCAGTTACACCTTCCACATAATCAGCACTTCGTCCAGCTAACTCCTGTCCGTAGTATTCTTCCAACAGCATTTCGTTAAGGTTAGCGGTATAGGCTTTGTTCAGCATTTTCTTAATGAGCGAATATGTTTTGGTAGGACCTGCGGCATAACGGGTTGCCAGTTCATTCACCGCATTGTCTAATTCTTCAGGGGCAACTACTTTGTAAACAAAACCCATGTCGAAGGCTTCTTTGGCAGAAACTTTTGAAGCAAGAGTAATCAGCTCAAACGCCTTATTGTAACCCACAAGCCGCGGAAGGAAAAATGAAGAACCGGAGTCGGGAACCAGGCCAACATTAGCGAACACTTCAATAAGTGAAGCTGTTTCTGAAGCAACAATCATATCGCAGGCAAGAGCAAGCGATGCACCGGCACCGGCAGCCACTCCGTTCAATTTACATATAACCGGTTTCGCCATTTCGCGGATGCCGAGAATCATAGGATTATATCTGCGGATGACAGATTCGCCCAGACTGCGCTCGCCTAATTTTCCTTTAATGTCTTTTAAATCCTGTCCGCTGCAGAATGCTTTACCGGTTCCGCTTAAAACAACCACGCGAACGGTTTCGTCTTTTGCGGTTTTCTTTAATGCATCAATAATATCTGCACTCATTTCTTCATTAAAAGAATTGAATACCTCCGGACGGTTGAGCGTGATAGAACAGATTCCGTTTTCTACAGTATAGAGAAGTGTATTATACATAGCGGCTGATTTTGAAAGCGCAAATTGTGTTTTTCTTTTCCTTTTGCCAATTTCTTTTTTCTCCATTCAATTCTTGTATTTTCAATTAGCATATTTGCGCGATGGATTTTATCAAACGGACCTTCCCCTTACTATTCGGAATTTTTCTTCTGAGCGTAGCTGTTCGTTTGCCACAGCTCAACCGCCCGCTTTCAAAGCATCATGAATTCTGTACCGCCATTTCATTGCGCATTATGCAGATATGGTACGATAACGGAATTGAAAAATATGGCTACAATCCGGTGATGACTTTCAATAATCCTGCTGATAAATTCATTAACAACAGCGCGAACCAAAGCGGAAAAATGATTGATAAGGAAGGGAACTACTATTACGTTTCGCACCCGCCATTTGCGTACTATTTTCCGTTTTTTGTTTTTAAAATTCTGCATATCCGGCCGGATGTGCTGCCGTTGCAGATTCTCAACCTCATTTTTCACTTCATCAGCGGGTTGTTTGTATACTTCACTGTTTGCCTGCTTAGTTTCAGTCGTGCCCGAAGTTTACCTTACCGGAGCGCGGTGGTGGCTTTCACTATTTATATTTTCCTTCCGGTTACGCTTTGGTTTCAGGGCAATGTTTATATGAGCGACATGGCAGTGCACCTGCTTTTTATCATAGGAGTTTACACGGCACTTAAAATGATTATCCGGCAAAAGTTTTATTCGCCTAAATACATTTTCTTTTATACGCTCGTGCTGGCGCTGATGATTTATACTTCCTGGCTGGGAGTATTTTTTGCTTTCGGTGTTCTGGTTTATGCGCTGCTACAGGTTCGCGAAATCAAAGGCTTCCGTATCTTAATCGGAATTACTGTGGTGGTTGCCGTTTTTATGCTGCGCCTGATAGTTTATCAGTATTCTCAAATTAACGGAGTGGGGGCGTACATAGAAGAAATGTTTAACCGGTACATCATCCGTGGAAGCCTGGAAGAAATCAATCAGGGGCTCTGGCATTTTATGTTTTCGTATTTGTGGCTGATTAAAACCCTGTTTTACAACTATGTTATTCATTACATAGTTATTTATGTTTTGGTGGCGGCATTTGTTTGGCTGGCCATCAGCCGGAAGAAACTGAAAATTATTTTCAGCGAAAACGGTTACCGGTTTATCTGGCTGAGTGTTACACCGGTTATCCTGATGCATGTTTTCTTTCTGAATTATTCCGTTCAGGATTTTTCGGTGATGTATGCTTCGCTTTTCTTCAGCGTGTTACTCGGTGTTCTTTACGATAAAGTAAAAAAGAGCGGAGCTGTTCCGTTGCGCAACATGCAAATTGGTTTAGTGGTGTCGCTGGTGCTGATGGTAATGCAATTTCTGCTGATGAATACCCCGGACGTTTTCGAATTGCATAACTACAAGAAATTGGGAGAGGCGATTAAGTCTGTTTCACAAAAGGGAGAGGTGATTTTTGTAAGTCAGGAAATAGAATCACAAGCCATTTTTTATGCCCAACGCAACATGAGGTTTGCAAAAGACACAACGGAAGCGATTGGATTTCTTAAGGCAACCAGCCGGAGTAAAGGAATTTTTGTGAAATGGTTTGATGGCAAAGATGATGTTAAGGTGGAAGTCGAGAGCAGGATTACTGTTTCGCTATAGGGTCTAAACTTTTTACCTTCACCATTCTAAATCATAAAGTATGTCTTTAACTACTATTCCGGTTGTTGATCTTTCCGAGTTTTTAGCAGCAGGTGAGAAGAAACAAAAATTCGTTTTTGAACTCGGCAAAGCATTCGAAGACGTTGGTTTTGTTTCTGTACGAAACCACGGAGTGCCGCAGGAACTTATTGATGAATATTATGCAGCGGTGAAGAAATTTTTTTCGTTGCCGCGCGAAACCAAAAAGGGCTATGAGGTCCCGGAACTTGCCGGACAGCGCGGTTATACTTCATTCGGAAAGGAAACAGCTAAAGGTTATGATGCACCGGACTTAAAAGAGTTCTGGCAAATGGGGCAGATTGTGGAAGGCGAGGAGATGCCGAAAGCAGATTATCCCGATAATCTTTCGGTGACCGAAGTGCCGGAGTTTTTTGAGTTGGGGCAAAAACTTTTTAAATCGTTTGAAGGAAGTGCCCGCGAACTGCTCCGGGCAATTGCTATTCACCTTGGTATTGGAGAGTTTTATTTCGACAGGCACATTCACAACGGCAACTCAATTCTTCGCGCTATTCATTATCCGCCCATCACGAGCGAGCCCAAAAGTGCCGTGCGCGCAGAGCAGCATGAAGACATTAACCTGATAACGCTTTTGGTGGGGGCAAGTGCCGAAGGGCTGCAATTGCTGAACCGGCAAAACGAGTGGCTCGATATTACTGCACCGGAGGGTTGCCTGGTAGTGAATGTAGGCGATATGTTGCAACGGCTTACCAACAACAAATTAAAATCAACTACTCACCGCGTGGTGAATCCACCACGCGAAAAATGGCATACTTCGCGCTATTCCATTCCTTTCTTTACTCACCCGCGCAGCGAAATGCGCCTGGATTGTTTACCAAGTTGCGTTACCGAAAAACATCCGATTGGCTATGCGCCTATTTCAGCCGGTGAATATCTGAACGAAAGATTGATTGAGATTGGATTGAAGAAAAAGTAAGCGCAACAGCGTAGGGGTAAGCGGATTCAGCTAAAAGCAAAGCCCGTTTACCTTAAAGGTAAGCGGGCTTTGCTTTTGGGTAAGCCGGCTAAGCTTAAACCTTACCCGCATTGTGCTTTGGGCTGAGCCGCCTTAGGTTTAAGCACAGTTCTTTAACAGTTAAGCTCGGCTCTCTTGGCTTTAAGCTAAGTGCTATTCGGCTTTTAGCTGAGCTGTCTTACCTTTTAGCTAAGCTGTCTCAGCTTTAGGGTGGAGGGAGGGGGCTATCAGGGGTGGGGGTCCCCCACCCTATGGGGTGGGTAAAATTCAATTTTAACAAAAAAATGAGCTTTTTGACAAAAAATGAACGTTTTGGCTTCTGTCCTGATGTTTGATGACTGGCTTGCCCTTTACGTCTATCTCCTCTGTAAATTTTTATCTTCGCCCACTCATTTTTAAGAAGTAATGAACCGCAAGAATCCAGACAGTAAAGGCTATCCCGAATTCGACCAATTGAGTCTGCCCGCCATCGAAAAAGAAATTTTGAAATGGTGGCAGGAGAATGACATTTTTAAGAAGAGTGTGGAAAGCCGCCCTGAAGATAAACGCTTTGTGTTTTACGAAGGTCCGCCAAGCGCCAACGGCAAACCCGGCATTCACCATGTTATGAGCCGGACTATTAAAGATTTGTTCTGCCGTTTTAAAACACTGCAGGGTTACCGTGTAGAAAGAAAGGCGGGTTGGGACACACACGGCTTACCGGTGGAGCTTGGGGTAGAAAAACAGCTCGGCATTACAAAAGCTGATATCGGAAAGACAATAACCGTAGCCGAATACAACCGGCTTTGCCGCGAAGATGTAATGAAGTTCACCGACATCTGGCGCGACCTTACCGACAAGATGGGCTACTGGGTGGATATGGACAATCCATACATCACGTACGAGAACAACTACATTGAAAGTTTGTGGGCGTTGCTGAAAAAACTTTACGATAAGAATTTGTTGTATGAGGGCTACACCATTCAGCCGTATTCACCTGCTGCCGGAACCGGTTTAAGTTCACACGAGTTAAATCAGCCGGGATGTTATAGGGAAGTAAAGGATGTGAGTGCGATAGCTCAATTCAAAGTTATTCGCGATGAAAAATCAAATTTCCTTTTTGATAATGATGATGAAGATGTAAGGTTTCTTGCTTGGACAACAACACCTTGGACTTTGCCGAGTAACACCGCATTGGCTGTAGGAAAAGATATTGAGTATGTTGTAGCAAGAACTATCAATAAGTTTACAGGCAAACAAGCTAAAGCGATTTTGGCGAAAGACCGCATACTATCATACTTCAATGCAGGATATATTGAATTTGGCGATGGAACCGGATATGGAGGTGGGCTTGGAAGTGGGGCTGGATTTGGTGATGGAAGTGGATTTAGCGGAGGTGTTGATAAAAACAAAAATGAACTACTACAAAGCTCTGTCGAAGTTTTCAAAGGTTTAGAATTCGAAGGTATCCGCTACGAACAGCTTCTTCCATACACTCAGCCAACCGATGGCGATGCATTCAAAGTTGTAGTTGGAGATTTTGTAACCACTACGGATGGAACCGGTATAGTTCACATTGCTCCAAGCTTTGGTGCCGATGACTTTAAAGTGGCAAAGCAAAATGGCATTGGCTCACTTACCTTGGTTGATAGGCAAGGTAAATTTGTAGACGAAGTAAACGACCCGGTGTTTCCGCTCGGAGGCCGCTATGTAAAGGATGCTTATTATGCCGATGCGGAAAAGGAAAAGGAATTCCACCTGCAAAAGGAAATTCTGCGCGTTAACAACATCATTCCTGATTTAAAAAATCACATGAGTGTTGATGAGTTGATTGTGCTGAAACTGAAACTGGAGAACAAACTTTTCAAAACCGAAAAATACGAACACAACTATCCGCACTGCTGGCGCACCGATAAGCCTATTATCTATTATCCCCTTGATTCGTGGTTTATAAAAACAACTGCGGTAAAAGACCGGTTGATTGAGTTAAACAAAACCATTAACTGGAAACCCGCGCACACCGGTGAAGGTCGTTTTGGTCAGTGGTTGGAAAATCTGGTGGATTGGAATTTATCGCGTTCGCGCTATTGGGGTACACCGCTGCCAATTTGGTTAACAGAAGACGGAAGCGAACAGATTTGTATCGGTTCAATTGCTGAATTGAAATCGGAAATCGAAAAATCGGCAAAAGCAGGGTTGATGAAATCGGTTGAGGTAACCGATTTGCATAAACCGGTAGTAGACGAAATCGTTTTGGTTTCTCCATCGGGTAAACCAATGAAACGCGTTGCCGATTTAATTGATGTTTGGTTCGATTCGGGTGCCATGCCCTACGCACAATGGCATTATCCTTTCGAGAACGAAGAAATTTTCAAAAAGAATTTCCCTGCCGATTTAATTGCAGAAGGAGTGGACCAAACCCGTGGTTGGTTTTTTACGCTGCATGTGTTGGGTGTCATGTTGTTCGATTCTGTAGCTTACAAAAACGTAGTGAGCAATGGTTTGCTGCTGGATAAAGCAGGCAACAAAATGAGCAAGCGCCTGGGTAATATCATTGACCCGTTTGAGACGCTCGAAAAATATTCTGCCGATGCTACGCGCTGGTATATGATGCGCAACAGCGACCCTTGGGATAACATGAAGTTTGATATGAACGGCTTGCAGGATGTGATGCGCTCGCATTTCGGCACGTTGTATAATACGTACGGCTTCTTCGCGCTCTATGCAAACATTGATAACTGGAAAATTGACGAGCAGAATATTGTACCTGTAGAGCAACGTCCTGAATTAGACCGTTGGATAGTTTCAAAACTTCAGTCGCTGGTAAAAGAAGTTACTGCGCAGTTTGAGGATTATGAACCAACCAAAGCTGCACGCGCTGTCGAAAAATTTGTGGATGAAGATTTGAGTAACTGGTATGTGCGCTTGAACAGAAGAAGATTCTGGAAAGGTGAAATGAGCGAGGATAAAAAAGCCGCTTACGAAACTCTATACGAATGTTTGAATGTAGTGGCGCAGTTAATGTCACCGGTGTCCCCATTTTTCAGCGAGTGGCTTTATCAAAATCTTACCGGCAATATTCGCGAGGCAGCGAAAAAAAATAATACTCCGCTAAAATGGGAGAGTGTTCATTTATCGCTGCTTACAAAAGCAGAAGAAAACCGGATTGATAAAGATTTGGAAGAGCGAATGGAACTGGCGCAGAAAATCTGTTCGCTGATTTTATCGCTTCGTAAAAAGGAAAAAATAAAAGTTCGACAGCCGCTTTCAAAAATATTGATACCGGTATTGAATGAAAGAATGCAGCAGCAACTTTCAAAAGTGGAAAGCTACATTTTGAGTGAAGTGAACGTAAAGGCGATTGAATACATCAGCGATGCTTCGGGTGTGGTGAAGAAGAAAATAAAACTCAATTTTAAAGAGTTGGGTAAACGAGCGGGAACAAAAATGAAAGCCATTCAAAATACCTTAGCTGCATTTGCAACGGATGACATTTCAAAAATTGAACGCGAGCAGAAGTATAATTTGCAATTGGATGGTGAAGTTTTCGAGTTATTGATAGCTGATGTGGAGATTCAAACAGAAGATATTCCGGGTTGGCTGGTTGCGAGCGAAGGCGGATTAACTGTAGCGTTGGATGTAACCATCACCGATGAGTTGAAGCACGAAGGCAACGCCCGCGAGTTTGTAAACAAGGTTCAAAATCTTCGTAAAGACAAAAATTTTCAGGTGCTCGACCGCATAAAAGTATCGGTGGTTAAAAATGAACTTCTTGAGAAAACGCTGGCTTCATTCAAAGAGTATATTGCCAATGAAATTCTCGCCAAAGAAATTCTACTGGTTGATTCACTGAATGAATTTGATGAAGTGGAACTGAACGAAGAAATTTTGAAAGTAAAAGTAGAGTTGAATTAAGTTTCCCGCAGAACGCGCTGAACACGCAGATGAATACAAAAACCGAAAATGATATTTCTTACCTAATCAGGGGAGCAATTTTTAAAGTGTATGCTCATTTTGGTCCGGGACTTTTTGAAAGTGTTTATGTTGCCGCTTTGGAACACGAGTTGATGAAATCAGGGCTGATTGTAGAACGGGAAGTTGCCGTTCCAGCATACTACGATGACAAACAGCTTGATGTAGGCTTTCGTTTAGATTTACTCGTTAACGATTTGGTTATTATTGAAGTAAAGTCTATCGAAACTCTAATGGAAGTCCACCACAAACAAGTTATCACTTACTTGAAATTGACGCAGAAGAAATTAGCTATTCTTGTCAACTTTAATTGCGTAGATATTGAGAAAGGTATTTTTAGAAAGGTAAACAAATTATAAAAATGAATTCACCTATACAGTCTGTATTTTCAGCGAGTATTTGCGAGTTCTGCGGGAAATAAATATGAAAGGATACAAAGCATTTCTTATAGTGATTGTCATTTTAATCATTGACCAGGTCACAAAGTTCTGGGTAAAAACACACATGTTTTTGGGCGAAGAAATTGCTGTTACCTCCTGGTTTAGTTTGCACTTTACTGAGAATCCGGGAATGGCGTTTGGTATGGTGCTGCCGGGTGTCTGGGGTAAATTGTTTTTAAGTGCGTTTCGCCTGGTAGCTGTTGGCGGAGGAACGTATTTTATTTTTTACCTCATCAAGCAAAAAGCGCATTGGGGATTTATTACTGCGGCTTCTATGATCCTTGCCGGTGCTATAGGCAATATGATTGACGGAACCATTTACGGAGTAATTTTTTCTGACAGTTACATGGGCGTTGCCCGCCTTTTCCCGCCACATGGTTATGCAGGATTTCTGCAGGGCCTGGTGGTGGATATGATTCATGTAAAACTGTTTGAATTCCATGTACCGGAATGGGTACCGGTGGCGGGAGGTGGATTTTATGAGTTCTTTCCGTTTATTTTCAATGTGGCCGATTCGGCAATTACCGTAGGCGTGTTTCTGATTCTTATTTTTCAGAAAACATTTTTTAAAGAGGAGACCGGAGCAGAAACATTAACTCCTCCAGGCAGGAGAATCAAAACTCGGCAAACGTCTGAATAATTGTTTTCAGATTCTTGTTATTGCGCTCATCATTCATCAGTTTCGAAAAATCTTTCAGCAGATACGTTTTAGGTAAAACGAACATCTCCTTGGCCACCGGTTCTTTCGTTACGCTCACTTTAACCTTCGATTCTTTCTTACTCACTTTGCCGGTTACCTCTGTTTCAAAAATCTGATTTTTAAACGGGCCATCTGCTTCGTTCCAGTTTCCGAGTAATCTTAAAAACGGCACAAGCGAATTGATGGGAGCTGTAGACTCACCCACCCAAACGGTGGCTTTTCGCAAATCAGTTTCACCGGTATACTTAGCCAGCGAAATCCCTCCCTCTGTTTTTGCCTTGTCAGCGTTTTTAAAACTCAATTCCGGATTCAGTGAAAACCCTTCCTTCAGTTTATTTCTATCGTAGTAGCTCAAGAGTGAATCCAAATGGTACTTGATGATTACTTTTCTATCGTGTGTAGAAATAGTAAACAATTCGCGCGACTGTAAATTGATTACAAACCGGTCGTACTTGGTGTTCCCGTTTTCATTTTGTTTCAGGTAAACATCACTGCCCTTTATTTTTACTTCGCACAAAACAGTGGTGCTTTTTTCGTTGATGTAAAACACATTCAATGTCCCTTCAAAAGGCACTTGAGCAAACAGATTAAAGGAGAAAGAAATCAGAAACAGAACAGAAAGGCCCTTCGTCATAACAGAAGATTAAAAATTTTATTCCCGAAAATATAAACTGCCACCACCGTTGCAACAATAGCGGTAAGCAAAACCGCACCGGCAGCAATATCTTTTATTTTTCCTGCTTTTTCGTTGAACTCCGGTGAAACCAAATCAACGAGTGTTTCAATGGCAGTGTTCATCATCTCCGAACTTATAACCGAGCCAATACAAAGAGCAATCAAACTCCATTCGATGGCAGTTAAGCCAAGAAAAATTCCCGCAACCGTTACCACTATAACAGCGGTCAAATGTATGCGCATATTCTGCTGGTCTTTTAAGGCCAGAAACATTCCCTTGAGGGCGTACCCGAAACTGTTAAGCAATTTCTTCATTCAAAATAGTGTCAACTGCATTTTTCAAAAAAGTATCATCATAATCAAAGTTCGTAAAACCGGTAAAATTTTCCGATTCCTTTAACGCTGTATCGAGGTTAAACTCATCCTGACTCATGGAAAATGCGATTCCTCGTTTCATCAATTCATCGGCAATATATGCCTGTTCGGTTTGTCCGGGCGTGGGAATAAAAATTGCCTTCTTGCCTAACTTTGCTAAATCCATTACAGTGCTGTAACCGGGGCGGGCAATAATTATCTCACTCTGTTCAATCACTTCGTTCAAATCTTCGGTGGTCAGGCAATTGGCAATAGTAAAACGTTGATCCTTTTTGTAGTATTTGCTCATAGCTTCCGTTTTTCCGCAAACTAAAATTGACTGCAGTTTGCTCTTCTTTAAACACTGGGTAAAAAGGTAATCAAGGTTACTCCGTTGCGGTTCCGGTCCCGAACAAACAGCGCATACATCGTATTTTTTAGGTAAATCTTTCTTTTCGAATCTCGACAGGTAACCGATGTGCCGAACATTTAATCCGCCTTCATTTTGAGTGAGCCTCGAGATAAAAGAATCTTCCGGAGCAGGAATCCAGCATTCAGAAAACTTACGGATGTATTCGTGGTTCTTTTGGTTCACTCGTCTCTCCATCCACTTCCATAAAGCCGGCATCCGGATGCTTAATTGATGAGAAATGAAAATTGATTTTGCTTTGCTGCTGTAACAGCCATAGCGGTTATCGGAAATCACAATGTCAATCTGATTTCGTTCTATAATTTTCTCTATCTGTAATTGTTCTTTGGCAATTATTCTCAAAAACTTCGGCAGCTGAAATGCCATTTTCAAAACCATTCCTTCACCTTCCGGATAAACAGGGTCGTATCCGTCAATTTCAAAACAGCGGACGGTTAAGTAAAATTCCTTTTTAAGAAGTTCGTACGCTCTTCCGCTGGAGGCAATAAACACCATGCAATTGCGCCTTTGCAGTTCCTTAATAATCGGAATGCATCGGGTAGCGTGACCCAATCCCCAGTCTAACGGAGCAACTAAAATTCGTTTCGGAGGTTCCAATCGTATAATTATTTTTGCGCCTGAACGTTGTAATAATATGCAAAAACAAACTAAAAATATCCTGCGGATTCTGGTGATTCTTTTCACCGGGATTGTCATTGCAACTTCGCTGCCTTCCTGTAAGGCAAGCAGGTGCGATTGTCCTGAATTTGGAGGGCATCGCCTCAGACATTAAATATTTTTCTCTCCCCCCTTGACAAAAGGTGCAGCTTGTATTAAATTACTCTTAACTTAAGCATCTGACATGAAGCCCCTGCATCATTTAACTCCCGGAGAGAAAGCTTTTATAGTAGACATGCGCAATTCCAAACTTTGCGAAAAATTGTTTGAATTGGGAGTATTTCCCGGAGATTTGGTAGAAATGAAAGAGAACAATTCAGAGAACAATTCAATAATTGTGTCTATCAACGACCATACCTTTAATATTTACCGCCAGGCGGCAGAAACCATCATTACTAATGTGGTAAGTTTTCAAATCAGTCTGAATTAAATTTCCTCAATTGCTTTTAGGCAAAAGGGTGTCAAGCACCTGAATTTCTTCTTTGCGCATGTTGTTGACTACATACACGTAACTCAGGCTATTAAAATTGGTGGAGAGATTAAGTGTGATGTCAAGAAAATTCTTGTCCGGCTCCATGGTCACTCTGCTCACCGTTCCCACCATTACATTGCGCGGAAACAATTGCGAAAAACCGCTGGTTACAACCGTATCGCCAACTTTTACCGGAACGTGTTTAGGTATATCTTCCATACTCGCTGTGGTCGAGTTAACTCCGTTCCAATGCATGTTTCCAAAAAATTCGTTCTTCTTAAACTTCGCGCTCACTTTAAAATCTTTGCTCAGCACGCTCATTACAGCAGAGTAATTATCGGTAACGCTTATCACCTGTCCCACAATTCCGCTTCCGTTAATTACTCCCATTTGCCTTTGTACACCCTGCAGTCTTCCCCGGTTGAGGTAAATCAGGTTTTTGGCATGATTAACAGAATTTTGAATTACCCGTGCCGTAATATAGTTATACTGCTGAACAGTTTTTGAAGTGGAGTCACTTATGCGTCCGGTATCAATCCGGGTATCATATTTCGATTCGTAAAGCTGGGCCCGTAGTTTGGCGTTTTCTTCAACCAGCGAATCGCTGAATCTTCTCAGGTAAAAGTAATCGTTCACACCTTTATAAGTGGCGTACACTTTCCCGCTTGCTTCATTAGCCACATTCAGATACGTTACTTCATTGTAATGTTTGTTTTGATAAATCAGGTAGAAGCAGAAAACTTCAAGAGAAATGAAAAGAAGGAAAAGATAATAGCGGAGAAAAAACTGGAAGAGGTTATACATGCGATGCGTTGATTAGCGGATTAGCAAATTGAAAGCCGACTCCATGTATTTACATCAGCCAATTTTCCAATCATCTCATTTGCTAATTAGTATTAATCATCCATTAAGAAAGTGAACCTGTCCATATTCTTAAGAGCAATACCGGTGCCGCGGACAACCGCACGCAACGGGTCTTCGGCCACATGGACCGGAAGTTTTGTTTTCTGCCCGATGCGTTTGTCAAGGCCTCGAAGCAACGCGCCACCACCGGTCAGATACAAACCCGTTTTGAAAATATCTGCAGCCAGTTCCGGTGGAGTGGTTTCCAACGCTTTTAAAATCGCCTCTTCAATTTTCGAAATTGATTTATCAATGGCGTGAGCAATCTCCGAATACGAAACAATAATCTGTTTTGGAATACCGGTCATCAAATCGCGTCCGTTCACAGGGTAGTCATCCGGTGGGGAATCAATATCGGTAAGTGCCGAGCCCACATTTATCTTAATCATCTCCGCTGTTCTTTCGCCAATCAGCATATTGTGTTGTCTGCGCATGTAGTCAACAATGTCCAACGTAAATTCATCACCGGCTACACGGATACTCTGGTCGCATACAATTCCTGAAAGAGCAATCACTGCAATTTCTGTGGTTCCACCGCCAATATCAATAATCATATTTCCGTTCGGTTCTTCCACATCAATTCCTATTCCTATGGCTGCAGCCATAGGCTCGTGAATCATTTTTACATCCTGTCCGCCCGCCTGTTCTGCAGAATCTTTTACCGCCCGTTTTTCTACTTCGGTAATGCCGGACGGTATACAGATAACCATTTTGTAGCGTGGGGGAAACAGTGGCTTCTTGTCACCGTAAATCATCGCAATCATTTCGCGAATCATACTTTCTGCAGCTTTAAAATCGGCAATCACACCGTCTCTTAAAGGACGGACTGTCTTAATATTCTCGTGTGTCTTCTCGTGCATCTGCATTGCCCGTGTGCCAACGGCAATTACCTTATCGGTTCTGCGGTCAATGGCAACTATAGATGGTTGGTCAACAACAACTTTATCGTTATGAATAATTAATGTGTTAGCGGTGCCGAGGTCAATGGCAATTTCCCGAGTTAAAAAATTAAACAAAGCCATGCTTTGATGTGTGGTTTGAGACGGTTTTAAATTGCGGGCAAAGTAGGTAAAATCTTACCACACTTAACGCAACTTTTCAACAAAAATTATTCGTAATCAGGGGTAAATGAAGGGAAAAGAACGAAAGCAACCAAAAGGGCAGTTTTCAGGATTAGTGCTATGGTTCGCCTGAACATACATTCGGTTATAGAGTTTCTGATTATTGATATTTATCATGGTGAAAGCCGAAGCAATCTTTAGTTTTGCTATTGAAAACAAATAGCATGTCATCATCTAAAGATTTACACGATAACAGGCGCAATTATATGCGCCATGAATTGACTGAGCATAAAATTTCGCCAAATCCATATGAGCAATTTGGATGGTGGCTGGAGGATGCCGCGAATGATGGAATTATTGAGCCCAACGCAATGACACTTGCTACAGCAACTAAGGAAGGTAAGCCATCTTCGCGTATTGTTTTGCTCAAAGCATTTGACGAGAACGGGTTTGTTTTTTACACCAACTACCACAGCCGGAAAGGCCAGGAAATTTCCGAAAACAAATTTGCCTCCCTGCTTTTTTTCTGGGATAAACCGGAAAGGCAGATAAGAATTGAAGGGAGCATTGAAAAGATAGAAGTTCATCTTTCGGAAAAGTATTTTTCCGAGCGGCCTTTTGAAAGCCGTTTAAGCGCAATTGTATCGGAACAAAGTGAAGAAATACCCTCACGCGAATATCTGGAAGACCGGTTAGAGGCATTAAAACAGCAGGGCGATGTTAAGCGACCCGAAAACTGGGGTGGGTATGTTTTGAAGGCTGACTACTTTGAGTTCTGGCAAGGGCGCGCCAGTAGACTGCACGATAGAATTGTTTACGAAATGGAAAATGGTGCCTGGAAGATTAAGCGGTTGGCGCCTTAATATGAATAAATAGAAAAAGCGAATGGTGAATAGTTATGATATAACTATTCACCATTCGCTTTTAAGGAACAACTTTTCCTATTCTGTCTTTTTCTTAGCAACTTTTTTGGCCGGAGCTTTTTTTGCTGCCGGTTTTTCAGCTTTCGCTGCCTTTACTTTTTTGCCTGCTGCCGGTTTTGTTGCACCGGTTTTTTTAACACGCTGCGGACGGCTGTTGCCGAACGATTTTTTAAATCTTTTTCCTTTGGCGGTTCTTTTATCTCCTCTTCCCATAATTAAAATGTTTTTTGTAGGGGCGAATGTAAAAAATCAATTGGCATTTTGTATAAAACAAAACTCCGATACTGAAACAGTACCGGAGCTTTTATCTTCATGAGAAAGAAAATTACTTGTTCACTTTCTTCGCCAATTCAGCACCGGCTTTGAACTTCGCTACTTTCTTTGCTTTAATATTAATTTCTTTTCCGGTTTGAGGATTGCGTCCTTTGCGCGCTGCGCGTTTAGAAACCGAGAACGTTCCGAAGCCTACCAACGTAACCTTTCCGCCTTTAGAAAGCGTGGCACCAACAGCATTGATGAATGAATCAAGAGAATCGCCTGCCTGGCTTTTTGTAACTTTTGCATCTTTAGCAATCTTGTCGATGAGTTCACCTTTGTTCATAATTGAAAATTTAAATGGATTAAAAAATTTTGTTGAACAAAGATAATTGCGGGTTTCTCTTTTCCAAACTGCATGAAAAATGCAAGCGGGTCGGGAAACATTTTTTGTGCAACAGCTTTTCAGATGAATCAAAAACAAATACCTTTACGCTATACTGAAAAGAAATCGTCATGCCGATGTTCCGAAAATTTCTGATGTTGCTCTTTGCTGTTGCGATTGTTGCTTGTTCGCCTTCGTGCAACTCGAACAAAATTGCATGCCCTACTTACGCAGATAGCTTCCCCGAAAAGAAAGCGAAAAAGGGAAAGCAGAAGCCGACAATAGCAAAGTCGGGTAAAGCCAAGAGCGGTGTTTTGCCTCCCGGTTACAGAGAAAAACGCCAAAAGGCGGATTGATACTTTCTGTTATCACGAAATTTTGCTCCAAATTTTTTCTTTCGAAATTACATTCATGTAATTGTGTAGTTGAGAGTGTTCCGGCTTTGAAAGCGCAGGATCATTTTCAATCAAACTTTGTGCTGTTGTACGGGCGGCCTCCAGAATTTTTACATCGTTCACTAAATCGGCAATGTGCAAATTTACAACACCGCTCTGTTGAGTCCCTTCTAAATCACCGGGACCCCGCAGCTTCAAATCTTCTTCGGCAATTACAAACCCGTCATTCGTTTTACACATTACTGATATCCGTTGCTTGCTTTCTTGAGAAAGTTTCTTTCCTGTGATTAGAATACAGAAAGATTGTTCTGCACCCCGCCCCACTCTTCCGCGTAGCTGATGCAGCTGCGACAAACCAAACCGTTCGGCATTTTCAATAATCATTACGCTGGCATTCGGAACGTTCACCCCTACTTCAATTACGGTAGTGGCAATCATAATTTGTGTTTCACCTCTTACAAATCGTTGCATCTCATAATCTTTATCAGCACTTCGCATCCGCCCGTGAACGATGCTGATTTGA
Organism: uncultured Chitinophaga sp.; assembly: GCA_964493695.1. Taxonomy (GTDB): domain Bacteria; phylum Bacteroidota; class Bacteroidia; order Chitinophagales; family LD1; genus Bog-950. The sequence continues at coordinate 20,064 of CAZBPG010000054.1, forward strand.
TACTCCGGCTTTGGAAATGCTCGCGAAATACTTTCATAGCCATCCATCAGGTGCTTTAAATCCAGCGCTTCGCTTTCTTCTATCAACGGATACACTATATAGATCTGTCGTCCTTTGTAAATTTCTTCTTTCATAAAACCGAAAACCCGTAACCGGTCGGCATCGGTGCGGTGAACCGTGCGAATGGGTTTTCTGCCGGGAGGCAATTCATCAATCACACTTACATCCAGGTCACCGTAAATGGTCATGGCCAATGTGCGCGGAATGGGCGTGGCAGTCATTACCAAAATATGCGGAGGCTTTTCGTTTTTAGTCCAAAGTGCTGCGCGCTGCGCAACTCCAAAACGATGTTGCTCATCAATTACCACCATACCAATGTTTTTGAACACAACGGTTTCTTCAATCAGCGCGTGGGTGCCGATGAGAATGTCAATCTTTCCTTCCGCCAAATTCTCCAGAATAAATTTTCTCGCTTTGCCTTTTATGTTACCTGTCAGCAAAGCCACTTCAATGTTCATTCCGCGCAAGGCTTCCATAATACTTTCATAATGCTGGTTCGCCAGAATTTCGGTAGGAGCCATCAGGCACGCTTGAAAGCCGTTATCAATTGCCATCAGCATAGTAAGTAAAGCCACTACTGTTTTCCCGCTGCCTACATCGCCCTGAAGCAGGCGGTTCATTTGTCTTCCGGTAAGTGTATCTTTTCTGATTTCTTTTACAACTCTTTTCTGTGCACCGGTCAACTCAAACTTCAGTTGTTGATGGTAGAATTTATCAAACCGGTTGTCAATCTTTTCGAAAATAAAACCCTTCGAAACTTCCTGCCGGTTCGATTTTACCTTCAGCATCTGCAATTGAATCAGAAACAACTCTTCAAACTTTAATCTTCGGGTTGCTTCATGCAGCAGCATTTCATTTTTCGGAAAATGAATATTCATCATTGCCTCATATCTCGGAATCAATTTGAATTGTTGAAGAATTTCTTTCGGCAAAAACTCAGGAATATCTTTTTCCTTCGTTTGTCCGACCAGTGTGTGCATCAATCGTGTTAGCCCTCGGGAGTCTAGGTTTTTCTTCTTCATCTTTTCGGTAGAAGAATAAACCGGCTGTAACCCTTTACCACTTATTTTTATTTCATCGGTAAAAATTTCTACTTCGGGATGCGCAATATTGTATTCGCCATTAAAGAGCGTGGGCTTTCCAAAGACCAATAGCTCTACATTAGGCTTAAGCGTTTTCAAAATCCACTCCACGCTTTGAAACCAAACTAAATCTATCGAACCGGTATCATCACGGAACGTTGCCATCAGTCTTTTCTGTCTGCCTGTTCCTAATTGCCGGAAGCCGCTAATCTTTCCTTTCAGTTGTATATACTGAGTGAGCGGATTCAACTCCTTTATTTTATGAATCATACTCCGGTCGATATACCGGAACGGATAATGCACCAACAAATCGCCAAAAGTTTGCAGGTGTAATTCCTTGCGCAGCATCTCTCCGCGCTGGGGACCCACGCCTTTCAGAAATTCAATGGGTGATTGAAGAAGGGTTGACATTTCGGATTTGAAAATCCAAATTTATAATTGATTGCTATACAGAACAGAATAAGTGTACGGCACTCAATTTGTTTTTATCTTCACTTCCGGTTAAGCAGTATGGCAGAAAGAAAAATAACAAACGACCTCCCCAGCGACTACAAATTAGTAGGCATTGCAACCTCGCTTAAAGAATACAAGCTCTGCTATCACCTCAACCAGCTTTTACTTTGCGATTTCAAAAAGCTTAAAGATTTAATTTTCGAACCCACCGACCGTACCCGCAAAATTCAGTTCAGTGTTTTTAAAGGCTGTGATGAGGGCGACAAAAACCAGTTCGTTGTTTTTGCCAATAAAAATATAAACGAAGTGCTGTTGCCCGAAATCAGCAACTTCGATTACATTTTGCAGATTCACGGAAAGTTTGAAGAAGAAGAACTCAAAAATTTAATTGAAGGCATCAAGCAGTTTCCCGAGGTAATCATGACGGCAGAAATACCCTTGAAAAAAATCAAAAGCAAAGAACGCCTTGTGTATGAAGAAGAGAAACCGGTTCAAAGATTGATTTCACCAAAACGTTTTAAATAGTCCACAGTTTCAACTTCGCCCACGGTTTCAACCGTGGGTAGAAAAAACATAACAATGAAGGTACGCGTCAACAAAACAAAGATAATTGCCACCTACGGCCCGGCCTGCAGCAAGATTGAAGTAATGGAAGACATGGTTCGAAACGGAGTAGATGTTTTCCGTTTCAATATGAGCCATGGTGATCATAAACAGCATATTGAGGGCTACCAGAAAGTCCGCCAGATAAATAAAGAGCACAATCTCAACATCGCCATCCTTGCCGATTTGCAGGGCCCTAAAATCCGCATTGGCGAAGTGCGCGATAACATGGAAGTTTTGGAGCAGGGGCGCGAAGTGGAGATCACCAATAAAGAATGTATCAGCACTTTCAAAAAGCTATACATCAGCTATCACAATTTGCCTAAAGAAGTAGAACCGGGCGATGCCATCCTTATTGACGATGGCCGGATTGAACTCAAAGTTCTTTCTACCAACCGCAGAGATAAGATAATTGCCAAAGTTGTCACCGGTGGCAAAATCAGCAACAACAAAGGCGTAAATCTGCCCGATACAAAAACCACCGTTCCTGCCCTCACCGATAAAGACAAAAAAGATTTAAAGTTTGCCATTGCCAACGGGGCCAATTGGATTGCGCTTTCATTTGTGCGTTCTCCTCAGGATGTTCTGGATTTGAAAAACATCATCGGCAAAAAAAATTCGTACATGAAGGTGATGGCTAAAATTGAAAAGCCTGAGGCTCTGAAAGAATTGGACGATATAATAAAAGTGAGTGACGGTATTATGATTGCCCGTGGCGATTTAGCTGTTGAAGTTCCTCAGGAAAGAATGCCGCTGATTCAAAAGGATATTATTGCCAAGTGCATCAAATTTGCCAAACCGGTGGTGGTGGCTACGCAAATGATGGACAGCATGATTGAGAACCCTAATCCTACACGGGCAGAAATTACCGATGTAGCTAACGCAGTCATTGACGGTGCCGATGCAGTGATGTTGAGCGGAGAAACTTCCACCGGCAAGCATCCGGTTAAAGTCATTCAGGTCATGGAAAAAATCCTCACCAACATCGAGCACGCCAATATTATATATGACAAACAGCAGAAGGCCGATAAAAACTCTGCTACCTACATCAGCGATGCCATCTGCTACAATGCCGCCCGCATCAGCAGCGAACTCGAAGCCCGCGCCATCATCGGCATGACCTTCAGCGGCTACACCGGTTTCATGCTCAGCAGCTACCGCCCTAAAGCCGACATCTTCATCTTCACCGAAAACCGCGACCTGCTTAATACCCTCAGCATGTGTTGGGGCGTGCGCGCCTTTTACTACGATAAATTCGTGGGCACCGACACCTCCATCCGCGATGTTATCCGTATCCTCAAAGAAAACAACGTCCTTAAAGCCGGAGACCTTGCCGTAAACATCGGCAGCATGCCCCTATCTAACAAAGGCAGGGCAAACATGGTGAAGGTGACGTTGGTGGAATAAAAAATTAGGATGGCGTTCCCGCTCGCAAAGCCTCGCGGTCGGGCTATCGCTTCAAGTCCTCGCTTCGCTGCGGGCTTTACGCTCTATCCCTAATGCAAACAGCCGCCCTTCACTCACCGGTTGTCATTCCGAACGAAGGTTTCCGAAGTGAGGAATCTTGTATTACATTTTCACCCACCTCCGCTTTACACTCGCTTCTTTGGTTTTTATCTCGGCTATGTAAACACCGGTGGAGAGATTTTGAATTTCGAATTGTGAATTGCGGATTGCAAGCGCACAGGTTTGTATTAAAGCACCGGTAACATCATAAATATTTAGTTTTGTGTCAACGAGGGGTTCATCAATTTGTATATTGAGTTGGGTGGTGGCGGGATTCGGGTAAATTAAAATCTGCAATTCATCTTTTGCTATGCTACTTAGCCCAACAGTTTGCTGGTTGCGGCAAGCCAGAATATGGCTGTTATAGAAACTCTGCATCTCATCTGCATCACGTTTAAGGGTGTCAACTATAGTTAAAAACGTAGCAGTAGAATCATAAGAGGTGGTAAAAGCAAAATCGAAAAATTTGGTTTCACCGGCTGTAAACATTCCTTGCGCACTGCTGCCAAACATTCTACGGTCACTGGCTGTGTATCCCGAAGTCATGTCTGTCCAATCACTCAAATTGTTGGGGTCTCCCGGCAAAAGATATTGGATGGGTGTAGTTCCGCCATATCCGGTGCCACCTTCGGTAAACGGAGTTCCGTCAGCCCAGTACCCCAGCATATAGCTTCTTATCTGTACGCTGTTGCCCGGATCGTTTTGACCAGCTATTGCTCCGTTGGTAAAATATCCGAAAACACTTTGCTCCTTATTCAGAAATTTTGTTCCATTAGCAACCTTGAATGCTTTATAACCAGTGATACCGTTACAATCAACATCAGTACCGTCATTGTAAACAAACATCAGGTTTCTGTTAGTATCGCAACCCACACGGTCATTCATATAGCAGCCTAAGTCAGGGTCTTCAAACAAACCCACATGCAGATTGAAAAGGTTGTTAGCCGATTTGTTTTCTATTTCGTAACTCACAAACACCGTGTTGTTAATGGGGCGTTTTTCTGGGACCGGTGAATTGAAACTTCCGAAAGAAGTATCTAAGAAGGCTTCCGCCAGCCCGCGAATTTCTGCGCCCAATGCAATGCCACCGGTTTCAAGATGCGGTCCGCGTACATCATTAAAAACAAAGAAAACGGCTTCTTCTCCGCAAATAGCAGGATAGTCGCCATGATTGGGGTCGTAATATCCGTTGTTGTTTACATCTACATACGGAGCAAGATGGCTACTGATAGTTACGCCATAATAATTAGCCACATAGGCATTGCCTTTAGCGGGCCAGAACAAAACAGCCGTATCAATTTGTGTGGGAATAATTACGTTGCCCAAACTTTGATGACTCACTATCTGGCTGCGTGTAATCTTAAAAACGCGCTTGTAAAAATTATCGTAAAGTGAATCATAATTGGCAGCCACCGGACCATCATGAAAATCGGGACCGTCTTGATTGTATCGCTGAGCAGCACATAGCAGATTTGAGCCAGCATCTCGTGCACTCAACCATAAACCGGTAGTAAACAGGGTTCGCAAGTCTGAACCTTTAGGCACTTCGAACAAACCGAATTGTGTAGTAGAGATAGAATCGGTGAGCATCGTAAACAAATTTCCCCCAACGCCAAACCCTGCATTTACGTTATTGGCAGTTAAATACTCAACGGTATTTTGTGCCCGAGAGACGATACTGTTAGCTGTTAGTGCTAAGACTAAAAACATTCTGATGATGGTGTAATGTGTTTTCATACGCAAACATTAATACTTCGAAAATACAGTATAGAAAAATGAGAAGTGTCACAGAATTGTAAAAAAACGTACCGCTAAAAAAATGGCAGTCTGTGACAAATGAGTTGGCTACTCCAACTTTTCCGTTGTTGGTGTTTTAGCATTGGCTTTGCGATGAGTCACCAACAACTAATTCGTACAATTCGTGGCCTCTTTATTTCTTCTTTAGCAAAGAATTTATCTCCTTCAAAAAATCATTCTCCTGCTTCACCAAATCCTGTTTCAAATCCTCAATCACTTTATCCCGCTCTGCAATCTTCGCATTCAACTCCGCTATCACTTTATCCTTCTCCGCAATCATTTGCTTCTCCCGCTCCGTCACAAGCGTGGCGGCATTCGTACCGTCATCAATCGGAAAATGCTTCCAGAAATTATACCTCAATTCATTCCCTATTTTTTGCAGCGTCTTCACATCAATGCTATCCCGCTTCGTCAGGTAAACCACATTCCCCTGACTCATATCAATATCCAAACCCATGTCCCGTTTTCGTCCCCGCAGGGTCTCCGCTTCGGGACCCTGCGTAAGAAAAAGACAAAGACTGTATTCGCGCCAAGCCTGTCCAAAAACGCGGAGCATTTTTTTGGACGATTTTTTGGTTCCTTTTTTCTATAATACTTCGGACAAATCAAGATGCATTTTTAAG
>CAZBPG010000055.1:0-26011 GCA_964493695.1 uncultured Chitinophaga sp.
AAATCTGCATCAGTTGGCGCAGATGAAAAATAGGTGGTTTACCGGATGGTTACATTGCGCCCAAGTAATCTGGCACTTATGCAAGACAGGATTTTAATGCGTCAGGGGAAAAATCAAATCTATGATTTGCAGGTTACAGGTTATAAACACTAAAGCAAGAGAGCTGGTGTTTTAACCGATAGAAGATGACAGAAACGTGAACATAAGACGGGCCAAAGCTGGCAGGCAACCTTTGGAGGAATAAACAAAATACTTTGGTATTGATTCAAAACCCCGACACAGTGATTGATAGTTATCGTTTATTTACCGACCGCTATAAATACGGAAGGTAAAAACACCAGTATACGGTGCGAAAAGACCAACTGCCGGATAAAAAATGAACTTACTCTCCGGGATATTCGTTTTTTCTCAGCATATTAAACTTCGTCAGGCACCACGATAGCCAAAACAATGTACAGCAGTAAACCGGTGCCGAGCAGGAAGAAGGCTGCAAGGAACCCTACGCGCACTATAGTAGGGTCAATGTCGAAGTAATTGCCGAGTCCGCCACAAACACCAAACAGCTTTTTGTCTTTTGATTTGGTTAAACGCTTTTGCATAGGATTGTTTTTATAAAAGTAAAAACGATTTTTTACTACGCAAGTATGGTATTCCATAATCTCATCATCTAATTATCTCATCAGCACATCTGTTTTTCTATCTTCGGAAAAAAAAGAGCGTGAGTTGGCAGAGTTATATAAAAGGATTCAAGAGTTATTTGCAGTTAGAGAAATCGCTTTCCGCCAATACGGTTGAAGCTTATCTACGCGATGTAGGCAAGTTTGTAAACTACCTGGAAACAGCCGAACTGAAACTGAATGTTGAAGAAACCAGGCTCGAACACTTTGAGGGTTTTGTAAAAGCTGTTAGCGAACTTGGGTTCGATGCGCAATCGCAGGCGCGCATTGTTGCGGGTATCCGCGCTTTCTACCGGTACCTCCTGATGGAGGATATTATTTCCGAAAACCCAACTGAACTGCTTACCGCTCCAAAACTCTCGCGCAAGTTACCTGATACACTTTCGGTAGATGAGATAAATGCACTTTTAGACTCCATTGATTTAAGCACGCCCGAAGGGGTGCGCAACCGCGCCATGCTCGAAGTGCTTTACGGTTGCGGTTTGCGGGTAAGCGAAATGACCACACTTAAAATATCTAACCTGTTTTTAGATGTTGACTTTATTAAAGTGATTGGTAAGGGGGATAAGGAGCGTTTGGTTCCCATAGGTTCGCAGGCCATTAAATACATCAACATGTATAAGAATGAAGTGCGCGTTCACGTACCGGTGCAGAAAGGAGAAGAGGACTTTTTGTTTTTAAACCGCAGAGGCAAAGGTTTGAAACGGATGTATGTGTTTTTGGTGATAAAAGAATGTGCGGCTAAAATCGGGTTGCAGAAAACTATTTCGCCACATACCTTTCGTCATTCATTTGCTACGCATTTAATTGAAGGAGGGGCCGATTTGCGTGCCGTGCAGGAAATGCTTGGTCATGCATCCATCACCACTACAGAAATTTACACGCACTTGGACCGCGACTTTCTACGGAGTACGATTATGCAGTTTCATCCGAGGTATAAGCCCCATCCCCCTGAAAGGAGCTAAACACAAAACGGAAAAAGTGTTTTGGCGTTAGGTCCCTTTTCAGCGATTTAGGTATCATATCTTCTCCATTTCAATCACGGTCTTAGCCGTATCGAGCGGGGTGCCGTCATACACTTTGAGATGGTTTTCATCGGAGGTAAGCCTGCGCATTTTGAGCGTAGGTTGAGTGATTTTGAAAGTGCCGTCAATAAAACTGTCGACCTTTATAAATACTTCGTTGAAACCGGTGGCTTGCCAGTTGCCTGCGCTGATGCGGTTGAAGTTATTATAGGCAATGTAATAGGCTATTACGGTGTTGTCTTTCTCAAAATCGAGTTTGTAAGCACAGCAGTCGTTGCCATCGGGATAGAAGGGTAGAGTGTTCAGGAAATTGTTGGTAGAAGTATCTACCAGCACTTTGTTTACCTGCCACAGGCCGTTGATGAGTTGGTCTTCGGTAATTTTTTTGCAGGAATTGAAGCTTAGGGCAAGACCCAGCAAAGCAGCGGGGAAAAAAAGATAGCGCATGGTATTCATGGTATTTACAGGGTGCAATTTACAATTTAATGCGCAGGTACGGCAGGGTCTGATTCCACAGATGCTACGTACTGCTGCACCAAATCGGTGGCAATATCTTTTACCGGCCGCACGGCATGTACATACTCAATACTCGGACCGGCACACCACATGGTTTGGTAAGTAGCCCCGAAGGCCGCTTTCTCCAGTGCCTTCATGCCCTTGTAATACGTAATCATCTTCGTCCACTTCTTAATTTTCTTATTGCTGTTCAGGAACTTCTCTACCCAGTTCTGCTGTGTGCCTATCTTCTTTACATAATCGGTATTGATAACTGTGCAGGGTGTGCCGCTTAGTTTGGTGGTAAACACAATGTCTTTGGCGCCATGCGTTACACAGGCCATTTTATATTCCTGTGTAACCGGGGCTTCGTTGCTGGCAATAAACGGGCTGCCCACACTTACTCCGCAGGCACCGTAGTCCAGCATCTTTTTCATCTGTGCACCGTTGCCAACGCCACCGGCACTTATAACCGGGACCTTACAGTGTTTAACGAGCGTGGTAATTAAGTCGCGGGGCGAGATGCGACCGGCATGTCCACCGGCTTCGTTGTTTACAGCTATAATGGCATCGGCACCCATAGCTTCTACCTTTTTGGCGTATTCCAAATCAATTACATCGGCAAACACTTTTAAGCCCAGGGGCTTGCAAGCATCTATAACCATCTGCGGTGAGCCGAGCGAGGTGATGATAAAAGGCACCCGGTACTCTACACAGGTTTTCAACTGTTCCTCCAAGCGCATGTTGCTTTTGTTGGTTATGAGGTTAATGCCGAAGGCTTTACCGGTTGCGGCTTTTATTTCATCGAGGGCTTTGCGGAATTCGGCATCGGTGCGGTAATTAAGCGCAGGTATGGCACCGGTGATGCCCGCATGGCAGGCTTCTATCACCATTTTGGCATTGCTCACTAAAAACATGGGCGCCATTATCACCGGATAATCTATCCCGAGCATTCGGGTAAGCGCTGTATCTATTTTAGGCATGGTTTAATTTTTGTGCAAGAAAGGAAAAAAATAATTGTTGGAGGGTAAAGGGGGGTAAGCCGCAGGGCCTTAGCAAAGCCGGAAGACTTCGGGGGCAACACAACAGAGTGAGCAGAAGGATGTTCATTAATGAACGAAAGGTTCCCGAAGCGGAGAACCTTTCGAAATGATGGAGAAAGTGTTTTGTATGGATTATGGAACCGGTGTAAGTTCTACATTGAGGGTTGATACGGTTCCAACTTTTACTATAAAGTCGATGATGGTTTTTGGTTCGAAACCTGCTTTGGTAAAGGTGATTGTGTATTTGCCTGCTGCGAGCTGGTTGATTTCGTATTTGCCATCTGCATCGGTGAGGGCAGATTTAGGATTACCGTTGATTGTAACACTTACTCCTTCGATACCTACGTCAGTACCTGCTGAAGTTACACGACCTTTGAACCCAGCTGTGCCTGCGCCTGATGCGAGATAGAGAACTTCGGCAAATACGAATTGTTTGTAGAGCGGTTCTTCGTTTTTGAAAATTTCCTGTCCGTCAAGGAGCATGCTCATGAGGTCGGCAAAGATGGCGTTGTTAGCGTTCATCTTGGTGTCCTGACCTACACGGCTTTCTTCTTCTGCCTGAATGAATTGATGATGGATTGATTCGAATGCGGCTTTTTCTGTATCAAATTCTGCCTGAAAAGCAGGGGGCATGTTATTGTCAGCAGTTAACTGGGCAAAAGCAGCAGTGATAAAGGTAGAGCCACTGGTCATTAGTCCTTTTACAGAATCCCAATTGTTGTTGCTGGCTTTGTCGTAGTAGTTGTAGCCTGCTGCTTCGAGCATAGGTTTTTGCTCATCGGGACGGAAAGCATCAGCGATGTATCTTTTAAGCATTTGCCATTTATCGCAGCATCTGCGCCCTTGTTTTTTGAGGTTTATGCCAACACTTTCATAAGCTGCGTTGCGCTGTTGTTCGTCAGGTAAGTTTCGGGCAGCAAGGATAGCGGCTTGCTTTGTTGTGATAAATACCGGGTCGTATTTTGGTTTGAATGCTGCGAAGCGAACGATGTGTTGGTTGGCGGAAATCCAAGCGGTTTCGCAGATGGTGTAGAGTTCTTGTTCGGTGCAGTTGTAGTTTTGTTTTGCCATTTTGAGTTGTGTTTAAGTGTGAATGTGTTTATGTGTTTAAGTGATGCAAATGAAAGTTGCAGGCATGACTTTTACAATACGGTTTAAGCCGTATGCAGGACCCACCTCACCCCTCTGCCTTCGGCATCTCCCCTCTCCGAAGGAGAGGAGAGAACAATTTGTGGCCGTTATGCCTTAAAAATTATTTGTTATTGTATGGCAGGGGCCACATAGGGAGTTTTGAGGGGTTTTTGAGACGAACTTCGACATCGTAAACGGAGAAATAGCCGAACTGCATGGCGAGTGTGGCAGCGCCTTCGATTGTCTGGACGTTCAATTTGGCGCGAATGTGGTCGGCATGGGTGCGACCGGTGTTGGGTGCTGCGCCTAGTTTTTCGCCTGCTTCTAAAGCGTTGTAGCCCGCTGCAATTAGTTTTAGAAAACTGATTTCTGTTTTGGTGATGGTGAAGGTTGGTTCCATGATTTTTCTGTTTTGTTTTTGTGAACAGAAAAATAACTCCACCTAAATTCTTCCCGAAGGGGAGGACTATAAATACCGCCTGTTATTATTTTGATTTAAGGATTGAATACGCCCGCTCAATTATTTTTTATGGAAGGATAAGGGTTTGATACCCCTGTTTAAGTATTCAATATGCCTGTTAAAGTTATTGATATGGTTGCCTTAGCAGATAATACCCCAGCATAAGGATTGAATACCCTTAGTTAAGTTGACAATATGGATGCCTGAGTGATGAATACCCCTGCCTTGGCGGACGATATGGCAGAGAAAGAGCCGTGAAAGACAATTAAGCATTTCATCCACCTCCGTCTCGCGCAAAGCCGCGAGCCACCTCCGCGAGCGGAGGACAAACAGCCGCACTTATGTTTTTGATTACTTTAAATTAATGTTGGTAACATGCTTATAGGCAGGCAGGCGCACCGTTGAAATGCGCGGAGCTATAATCCTAACAGGGGCGAAAGACAAAATACAAATGCAAGGGCGAAGCCCATTGGCTATGCTTCAGCAAAATAAAAGAGATGATCCTTGTCAATTTTTTAAACTTGAAACCGCTTGCGGTTCGCTGCGTCCTTTAAAAAATCAATTATGTGCTACAGCAATCATCTCTTTTATTTTGCGCTGACGCGCAAACAGCCAAATACAAACAGCCCACAGTTGCATGATGCAATGCTACTGTTAAAGTTTCATCCTTCTTTTTAATCTTTCTATCACGATTACAACTGTTTTAGTCACGCGCACTGTTTATTGCTTGCTTGCCCAACTATGTTTGCATCACAAAACAAAAGCAATATGAAAAACAAAGTTTTTATTCTTCCCATTCTATGTTGCCTGTTACTTGGTTTGGCGTCTTGCAAAAAAGATAAACTGAGCAAAATAGGAGTTGGTGAAAAGTTTGACATTACTTCTACCAACACCGGCACCACTTATACTATGACGGTGTTTTATCCCGACAAACAATTTCCTGCCACACCCGTTCCGGTGGTGTATGTGCTGGATGGTTTTTGGTGGAGCGATATGGCAGCTGGTGTCATCAGCGACCTCAGCAATAGTGGCAAAATACCAAAGTGCCTGATGGTTTCGTTCGATTACAAAAAAGGCGATGGCGTGTATGCCCGCTCCACCGATTTAAACTACCCGGGTGAAGGAGTAACAGGCACACCGGAAGCCCCAAAGTTTTTTGCCTTTCTTAAATCAGAATTGCTGCCCAGGGTGCAAGCCACCTACGCTTGCGATACAATGCAAAGCATGCTTTTTGGACATTCATTAGCCGGAGAGTTTGTGTTGTATTCTATGTTAGATAATGCTACGAATCCGCTCTTTAAGAAATGTATTGCCGCCAGTTGCAGCATAGGACAGGGCATTGACAACTATGTTTTCGGAAAAGAACGCGAAGTGGCTTCGCAAGTGACCGATTTGCCGGTCAACTTATTCATTGGAAGCGGCACTTATGTTGGCAATTCTCCAGCCCTGCACCAGGAGTTTTACAACCGAATAAAAGCAAGGGGGTATCCAAGTTTTAAAGTTGGCTTCGCTTTATATCCCGAACAACACGGCACAGACCCCTATCCCACTTTTATAGAAGGAATTCAATTTGTGTTTAACAACTAAAGCAAGAAAAAATGAAAAAGCTGATTCTAATATTCTTACCGGTGTTATTGATGGCACAAAAACCTGTAAAAACGTTTGAAAAAATAAATCCGAAATGGACAGTGCAAGCCGGGTTTTGCATCCCTGAGTTTTACAACTTGGGTTATGAACTAACAGCTAACTATTATCCTTACAGCAAAAACCGGGTTCGGTTAGGCCCTGCTGTGCAGATGAACAACTTTTATATCGTACAAAAAGAATGGTTCAAAACCAATAACAAGGAAAAATCAACTTCGGCAGAAGTGAGGTTTAATGCACTTTTCAATGTAGAGTTTATACCTTTCAAGAAAAGTTCTTTTTATGTAGGCATTGCGCCTTACGTGGGTTATCAAGTATTGAACAACCGAGGCAATTTGAAAAATGGAGAAGAGGGAATGGACTTAAACTGGAACTACACCATTCATTCCTTCGACTTTGGAACGCGCTATAAATTGGGAGGTTTCTTTGGTAAAAAGCAACAATATGGCTTAGAAACCGCGTTGCAAATGTCGAACCGGGGGATTGGCGATAAAAATCCTTTAAGCAAGTTTTTCAATATTGGTATGCCCACTTACAAAGCCTATGTATCCATTAACTTTGTGTATAGAATTAGATAGCCAAGTCAATAAGCTGGAAAAATGAATAGTGAATTGCTTCTGAAAATCTTGAAAAAGCGCGTGTGGTTACACGTGCTTTTTTGGCTGTTGTTTAGTTCTGCGTTTAGTTTAGGTTGGGCAGGCAGAGGATTTACTTGGCGGTATATTATTATCAACTATGTAGGCAATTTAGCGGTATATGTTGCTTACATCTATGCAACGCTATATTTTGCTTACGGTTATTTTGTGTCGCGCAAACAGTATGTGTTTTCGCTGCTTAGTTTTATTGGTTTGCTTTTGTGTGCCACCCAAGGCAGTGCTTGGCTTTACAATATTTCTAACGAGCAAGGCAAATTAATTGGGATCCAGAATTTTCTTCCGTTCTATATTTTTTTGGCGGCTTTTACGTTGGCATTAAAAATTGCGCGAGGTGCTTATCTCAATTTGCAGCAAGAAATTGAGCAGAAGCAGGACTTGGTGAATCAGAAAGAATATTTTTTGCGAGCGCAAATCCATCCGCATTTTTTGTTCAACACGCTCAATAATTTTTATGGTCTGGCTTTGGAAAAATCGGATGCGCTACCCGGATTAATGATTCGCCTTTCAAACATTCTTCGTCATCAAATTTACAATTCAGAATCGTCCTATAATTTGTTAGAAAAAGAAATCAATTACTTGAATGACTACATTGAGTTAGAAAAAATTCGTCATGCTAAAAATCTTTCTTTTCAGTTTTCATTTCCTAAAAACACCCCGCAAAACCTGTTCGTAATACCATCGGTGCTAATTGTGTTTTTCGAAAATGCATTTAAGCACAGCAACAATATTTCGAGTCAGTTAATAGAAATTTCTGGTTCTTTGAACGTAGAAGGAAACGAGATGAAGTTTTATTTGGAAAATTCTTATCCTGATGAAACTTTTCCAAAACACGAAAAGGAAAGCGGAGTGGGTTTGGCGAACGTAAAAAATCGCTTATCGCTTTGGGGCGAAGAAAACTATAGTTTGACCACCGGAAAAGCAAACGGAAAATTTTCCGTTTTGTTAACCATGAAATTGAAAAAGCAATGAATAAGTTCAGTGTATTAATTGTAGATGACGAACCCATACAGCGAAAAATAATGCGGGAGTATTGCACGCAATCACGCTTCTTTGAAAAAATTGCCGAAGCAAAGGACGGGGTAGAAGCATTGGAACTTTTAAATCAAGCGCACTATGATTTATTATTGCTCGACATTAATATGCCTTTGCTATCGGGACTTAGTTTAGCAAAGTCTATCAAAGCAAATGCAAGAGTGATTTTTGTTACTGCCTACGCTGAACATGCTGTGCAAGCATTTGAGTTAAGTGTGATTGACTATCTCCTTAAACCGGTTTCGTTCGAAAGATTTGTTAAAGCCATTCAAAAATTAGTTCCTGAAACTCCGGCTGCAACTGCTGAAAGCAACCATTTTGTTACGGTGAAGCAAGGCAAGAAAACGCTCAAAGTAAATGTAGACGACATTCTTTACTGCGAAGCTAAAGGAAACAACACGCATATTTTTTTGACCGACAACACTCATTTGCATATTTACTCTCCGCTAACAAAACTACTGAGCGAATTGCCCAAAGAACTTTTCACGCAAGTGCATCGCGCATTTGTAGTAAACAATAAAAAGGTAAAAGCGGTAGAAAATAATCTATTGCACATAGGTAGCATTACTGTTCCAATAGGCGGTAACTATAAAGACAGATTGCAGAAGGTAATTTAAAATGACAAACATACCCTCGCAAATGGCAACCATTTTGTTTTACTCTGCTAATGAAAACTGACGGGTCGGGGGCAATTAAATATTATACAGAGAATATGAATAAGAAAAGATACGGAAGCAATCCTCCGGATATTTCTTGTTGCCAGTGGCATAACGCCAAAGTGCGGGGATATAACACCAACACGAGCGGAGTGTCCGTGATTCTTGCAGTTCATCAATATCACTATTTTTGGGCTTCAATCTGCTTTATGAAAAAGTTATGTCTTCTGTTATTTGTTGTGTGGGGATTGTGTTCTTCTTTTGGTTTAAAGGAGCGGGTAGTTAAATCAAACAAAAAGCATTTTGCCCGTGCGCCATACGATGTGGTGATTGTGCCGGGTTATCCTTATGATACTGCCCCAAAATTTCCTTTGCTGGAAGCCCGAATGAATTGGGTGAAGGAATTGTATGACCGGGGTGTAACCAAGAACATTATCTTTTCGGGCGGGGCTATCCACACCCCTTACAACGAGGCAATGGTGATGAAGATAATATCCGATACGCTTGGGATTCCGCAAAACCATATTTTTTTGGAAGAGAAGGCACCGCATAGTTTTCAGAACGTTACTTACGGAACTAAACTGGCTAAGGAACTCGGCTTTAAAAAAATTGCCGTGGCAACAGACCCTTTTCAGTTTGCTTACATGACTTTGATAATGCCCTCCGCACCGGGTGTCGGGATTCTTACTTTTTCGCCTGATTCGGCTGAGGCTAAAAAGTATTTTCAGCCGCTGCCTTATTACGACCCGCGCGGTGCATTGGTGAAAGATTTTGAAGGGAAGGAATAAGCAAATATCAGAACCTCAAAGCCGGACCTGTTCCCCGCCACACCCTGTCCTTTTTGTTTACCTTGAAACTGAGCGTGAGCTCATGGGTAGAGCCGATATCTCTGCGGTATTTGGAGAAGTTGAAATCGTAGGCATAGGAAACAAAGAAGTAATCTTTTACACTAAAGCCGCCTTCAATTACCGCGTAGTTTAAACTGCGGTAGTTTGCACCGACATAGAAAATTTTATACATCATAAAGCGCAAACCGATATCGCCTTGCGGAGGTGCGCCTTTTGTCCAGCGGAAGGAAGCCACCGGGTCAATACTGAAATTGCCGCGCGCCCATTCTATTTTACCACCAATCAAAATGTTGAGGTGCTGCACTTTCTTAATCATGGCTATGCCGTCATTGCCCCGGTAATTGATGTTTAAGCCCATTATCTGCGGAACAGAGATACCGGTGTAGAAATTGTTTTTGTATTTGTAATAAATACCGAACGAGGCATCGGGATATATTTTTGAACCGGTTGAAGTATACAACTCGGGGTCACCGGGATTATCGAGCAGCAGTTTGTTTGCCTGCAAGCGATATTGCACCACACTGATAGCAGCGCCAATACTTAATACATGGTTCGCCCGTCCGTTTGTAAAGCGGGGGGTGAATTTGTTTTTGTATAAAGGAATGTTGTAAGCCACGCAAACCGTTCCGGCTGTTTTACCGGTAGGGCCGGTTACATCGTGAATTACATAAGCGCCAATGCCGAGGCGCTTTTCTTTTATCTCACCATCCGTAGCAAGCAAAGCCGTATAGGGTGATTGCTCGATTATTGTAAACTGTTTGCGGAAAGTAGCCGTGCCGTGAATCCATCCCTGCGTTCCTGCCAATGCGGGGTTCAGGATGAAGGCATTCTCGCGGAGCAAAGAAAACTCTTCTACCTGCTGTGCTTTTACAGACAACAGACAACAGACAACAGACAACAGAAGCAGCAGCCTTTTCATTTTCATGTTTCTTATATCACCTTATTATAGTGAGCGGTCCGTTAAAATTGATTACATCTCCGTTGTATCTTATCTTAATGATGTAATAGTAAGTGGCACCGGGCAGTTTTTCTCCTTTCCAGGTTCCGCGCCAGTTGTTCTGGTAGGGCGCTTCAAAAAATACTTCATCGCCCCAGCGGTTGATAATACGAACTTCATTTTCAGGGAACCGGTCTATATCGCGGATGTGCCAGTAATCGTTGTAGCCGTCTTCATTATCCGGTGTAATGGCATTGGGAATAAAGAAAAAGGAAAAGGGTTTGTCGCGCACCATTACGCTTACGCTGTCATAAAAATGACAGCCGATGTCATCGGTGAGGGTAAGATGATAAGTGGTATTGGTATCGGGCCATATCAGCGGATTGCTGCAATCAAGGCAACTCATATTATAATCGGGGTACCAGTGATAAGTATTCCCCAGGAAAGAGTTCAGCTGAATAGTATCCGACCTCCAGATAATGGTATCGACCCCTGCCACTAAGTAAGGTACCGGTGGAGGTTGTGTAATAGTTATTGAATCGTATTGAAAGCACGATTGCGAATCGGTTATCAATACTGTATATAGACCAGCTGGTAAATTGTAAATGTTTTTTGTGGTGACAGAGGAGTCCCATAAAAAAGTATAAGGTGGAGTGCCTCCGCTTACCGTAAGTGTTGCCGAACCATTAGTTGAGCCGTAACAGGTATCGTTAATTCCAACAATATCAGAAGCAATAGCAGTAGGCTCTGTAATAATATAGGTAAGGGTTTGTTCGCAACGGTTGGCTTCAGATAAAACCACAGTATAGGTTCCTGGGCCGAGGTGACTGATACTTTGAGTGGTATCTCCGGTGTTCCACAAAATAGTATAAATTGTATCGGCATGGCTGACAAAAGTATTAACAAACCCATTGGAGTAACCAAAGCAGGTAACATTACTTTGCACTCCGGTAAACTGCAAAGGTGAAATTGTTGCAAGAGCAAAGGGAGAATAGTGGTAGTTGTTCCAGGTAAATTTGCTGATGCGGTTAAATGGATTACCCGGTTGAATGACATCCTGCAGTACAGGCTCCCATTGCGGAATATTCTGCCAGTGAACAATATCATTCCATTCGCCATCGGCACTTCCACTATACATAATGGTTATATCAGCTGAATCGTTGCCCGAAATATGATAGAGGCGGTGATACCACTCAGGGTTGATAACGCAAACTTGATTGAACTTTATGTTTCTGTCAAAGCCATCGGCATTGGGGTCAACATTGGCGAATCGAG
Source organism: uncultured Chitinophaga sp. (assembly GCA_964493695.1). Classification (GTDB taxonomy): domain Bacteria; phylum Bacteroidota; class Bacteroidia; order Chitinophagales; family LD1; genus Bog-950. The sequence goes on from CAZBPG010000055.1 coordinate 11,880, forward strand.
CTTTGTAATGATTTTCGTTTGCAGCAAGCGGTTTAAACTCCACCGGACGGTAACGGAAAGTTCCGAGATTAGAGCCTACAGGGAAAAGATAGGGCTGTATCTGGTTTGTTCTGCGGAGTAAACCGCCATCTTCTAGGGCGGATACGTAACCGGTGGTGCGTTTTATGGAAGTGAGTTGCGGGTTCAGCACCCAAACGGTATTGGTATCCAGGTTGAATTCCCGATCGGTTAAATCGAGATTGCCGTCTACATATACATCGAGGTCGCCATACTTAACGCCCTGATTCTTCAAAATCAAGTTCCAGAAATGCGTTTCGTTATTCCCTTTTATGCGCTGGTCGTTTGCATACAAATACACCCAACCGGTGGCAATTGAATCGAAACAACGGTTGTTGGCATTATGTGTCCAGTCACCGGTAAGAAAAACAGAATCGGTGTTGTTATAAATACCATTGCCCTGATTGTAGCAATCGCCAATTACAGACAGGTAAGCCCCGTCTTTAATAGAAACCAATCCGCTGTTGCTCCAATAACCGGTTTGTGCGGAAGAAGAAAACCACACGAACGAAAAAAGCAAGGAGAGAAGTTTCTTCATTATTTATAGAACCCTTCGACTCCGCTCAGGGTGACATAGCATTATTAAGATGTGCGAATTAAAGTAAAAACAGCGGAAGTTTCGGGAATGATAGCGGCTTGCGAATAAGAAGGGATGGTGTTAGTAATTCGTTCAAAAATCATTTCGGCAGGTTTTATAATTGAAACATAATTCTGCTTATTTGCGCCCGCTTATGATTTTAGTGGCCCTGCTTTTTATTCCGCTTCTGTTTTCTCTCCTCACCTATATAAGTGGCGAACGATATGCAAAATATACCGCTTTGGCTGGTGGGGCTGTGGCTTTTATTACCTGCAATTTTCTGAAACAACCGTTCATAGGCGGTGGCTTAGTTCCGCTTACTTATGTTCACGACTGGATTTCGAATCCTGTGATACGTTTCTCTTTATCGCTTGACGGGCTTAGCTTTATGCTGGTAGCGCTGACCAGTTTTCTTGTCCCGCTAATCATCTTCACTACTTTCCGGAAATCAATAGAAAATGCCCGCGCATTTTATGCGCTTATCCTTTTAATGGAGTTTGGTTTGCTCGGAGTGTTTTTAGCCGAGGACGGATTTCTGTTCTACATCTTCTGGGAGTTGGCTTTGATTCCGATTTATTTTATCGCCTTGCTTTGGGGAGAGAACAAAGACCAGGAATTCCGCAACCGCGCCATATTCAAGTTCTTTGTTTATACGCTTGCCGGTTCTCTGTTCATGCTTGTTGGTTTTATCTATCTTTATCAGCAGACCGGTGGATTCGGCATTTCGCAGTTATATGCTTTAAGTCTTTCAGGAAAAGAACAATCCTTTATTTTCTGGGCATTCTTTGCAGCTTTTGCTATTAAGATTCCGGTGTTTCCTTTCCATACCTGGCAGCCCGATACTTATAAAGAAGCACCTACTGCCGGAACTATGTTGCTGGCAGGCATTATGCTTAAGATGGGACTTTATGGTTTGCTGCGCTGGTTGTTACCGGTGGTGCCTGAGGCAGTAGTTTTATGGACGCCACTGGTAATTGTATTGGCAGCCATCGGAGTTATCTACGGTTCAGTTATTGCCATTAAGCAAGATGACTTAAAGAAATTGCTCGCGTATTCGTCTTTTGCACACGTTGGTTTGATTGCTGCCGGTATCTTCACTTTAACACGCGAAGGTTTTCAAGGCGCAGCGGTTCAGATGTTTGCGCATGGCTTTAATGTGGTGGGGCTTTTCTTTGCGGCTGAAATTATATGGCAACGCACCGGTACGCTATCTATTTCACAATTGGGGGGAATCAGAAATGTCGCCCCTAAGTTTGCTGCCTGTTTTATGGTAGTTGTATTAGCAAGTGTTGCCTTGCCAACTACAAATGCGTTTATCGGGGAATTTCTGTTGCTGTTCGGAGTTTATGAATATAACACCTTGCTGGCAGTAGTAACCGGCCTTACCATCATCTTTGGAGCGGTGTATATGCTGCGTATGTATCAGAACGTAATGCTGGGGGAAACAAATACCGTTACCGCCAACTTTGAAGATTTGAACTGGAAAGAACTATTGGTATTTGTGTTTATCATTATCGGCATCTTCCAGGTAGGTTTAGCGCCTAAACAACTAATGACCATGATGCAGCCGAGTTTAGATAATATTTTGAATTACGCTTTGAGATAGAGAATGAAGACCATCGTATATACATCGACTCTCGGTTTGGTTTGCATGTTGGCAGAAATGTTCAACCTGCGGAGGTTTATCTTACCGGTAGCTATACTCGGTTTGGTCGCCATTTTCGGTTTGAATGCCCTGAGTTGGGGAGTAAACCAGGGATACTATCACAACATGGTGATGATAGATAACTACTCTGTGGCGTTTTCGGGTTTGCTGATTTTGCTGGCGTTTTTCATTTTAATACTGAGCGGCAACTTTTACAAGAACGAAGATTCGAAAATTTCGGACTACCTCTCTATTATCATCTTTACTTTATGTGGAGCACTGGCGATGGTTTCGTTCGGAAATATGGCGATGTTCTTTTTGGGTATAGAAGTGCTATCTATTTCGCTTTACATACTTGCCGGCAGCAAGCGCAAAGATGTGAGGAGCAACGAAGCTGCCATGAAATACTTTCTGATGGGAAGTTTTGCCTCCGGTGTTTTGTTGTTCGGCATTGCATTGATTTATGGAGAGGCCGGCTCGTTTGATATCCGTTCTATTAGCGATTATGCCGCTTCAGTTAAACCTTCGCCACTTTACTATATAGGGGCAGGAATGATTTTAATTGCCATGTTGTTTAAAGTATCGGCTGCTCCATTTCATTTCTGGGCACCGGATGTGTATGAAGGTTCTCCCACACTTACTACCGCTACTATGGCCACTATAGCCAAGATTGCTGCCTTTGCCGCTTTCTACCGTTTGTTCAGTGCTGCTTTTATCCCTTCGTTTCCGGCTTATGCCTGGGTGTTGAGTGCAGTTACCGCCCTCACTCTTATCATCGGTAATTTTTCTGCACTTAATCAGGATTCGTTTAAGCGTATGCTGGCTTTCTCAGGTATTTCCCATGCCGGTTATTTAATGTTAGGAATCATTTCGCTTTACGGCAAAACCGACAATGCTATTTTCTATTACTCACTGGCTTACGGAGTTTCATCTATTGCGGCTTTTGCAATAGCTATTGCCGTATCGGCTAATGTGGGTTCCGAAAAGTTTGAGGCTTTCAATGGCCTTGGGAAAACCAAGCCTTTGCTTTCCGCAGCGTTGACAATTGCTATGCTTTCTATGGCGGGTATACCGCCTTTCGCGGGTTTCTTTGGTAAGTATTACATTTTCACCGAGGCGGTAAGAACCGGTCACATTGCTCTTGTAGTATTGGCGGTTATTGCAAGTATAGTAAGCGTGTATTACTACTTTAAGGTGATTATTGCCATGTACACTAAAGAATCGAAAGAAGTTTCGTTTACCGTTAAACCGGCCTACGGTTTTGTGATTGTGGTTTGCATTCTGCTTACCATTGTTGCGGGAGTTTTTCCTTCGGTGTTTGCCAATTTGCTGTAGTGTTCTGTTGATAAAATAGTTACGAAATCAACTTACTCATGCAACACAAGCAAGGTAAAACCTATCAATAGTTTGTGTATTTTTGTTTGCCTTGTGAAATGTGAAATATTTTACATTTACGCACAGCATAAAAGGAACGAGCTATCAATAACCTCAGACCAAGCAGACCAGAATTTAAGCGAATCGTGCGGTATATTTTTAAAGGAATCAACCTATGTTAAAGAAATTTACTTTTCTTCTTTTTTCTTCACTCTGTTTTTTTGTAATGCAGGCACAACCGCTGAACGATGATTGTGTGAGTGCCATTCCTATAACCATTCCCGCTTCGGGTAATGTTTGTATTAACAGCAGCAATATAGCAGCGACCACCACTAACTGGGGTACTGCTGTATGCGGGCAGACGGGTTGGACTAATGATGTTTGGTTTACCTTTATCTCCAACGGAAATTTAAATACTATCACAGTTCAGCCCACCGGCTCACCTGCTGCGCAACGCTTGGGGGTTGCAGTATGGACGGGAGGATGTGCCAACCTAACCGGATTAGCTACCTATTGTGGTATTTCAGCTACTAATGGCGGCACAGTTATTATTACACAAGCAGCACCTGCCGGTACGCAATACTGGATAGAAGTAAGTGCCTTTAATGCTGATGGGAATTTTCAATTATGTGTAAACTCAGCCACACCACCAGCATCTACCGGTACTACCTGTGCTACAGCTACTCCCATTTGTGATCTTTCAGCATTTACTTTGGCTGCTGGTCCGGCAGGTACAGGAGTGTTTACTCCAAGTTGTTTTGTGTTCGGTGCCAGTTCTTCGGTTTGGTATCAGTTTAGTGTGGGTACTAACGGCACCCTTGCCTGGCAGTGCGACCCGCTTTTGGCAAACACTGAATTGGATTGGGCGTTGTTTGATATTACCAATGGCTGCGCTACCGCTAACCTAAATGCTAATACTGTAAGATGTAACTACAATTACGATAATCAATTATCATCACCGGTGGGGATGTCGGCCGGGTCTGCCACCATTTGCCCTACTTCAGGTGCAGGGGGCGCTGCAGCAGAGTTTTGTCCATCATCTACTGTGATAGCAGGAAGAACCTATGCAATTTTGATTGATAACTTTTCAAACAATAATTCCGGGTGGGATTTTAACTGGACGGGAAGTACTTTCCAGATGGCACCTACCTCATCCTTTACTTTAAATACAAATAAAATCTGTGGAAATACAGGCAGTGTTACGGTTACCAATAATAGCGTTGGTGCAGTTACAACGGTAACCAATTGGGGTGATGGAAGTCCTAATTCCAATTCAGCTACACCAGGTTCCCATACTTATAATTCACCAGGAACTTATTTGATTTCCATTACGGTCACGTCAGCTACCGGTTGCACAGATGTTAGTTCGCAGTCTATACAGATTATTCCTTTTCCGGTACTCACCATGGCAAGTGATACCATCTGCCCGGGTGCTCAGGCAACAATTTCAGCTACTCCCGATATTTCAGGCGGGACTTATTCATGGAGCCCCGGAGGGTTCAATACCCAAACTGTAAACGTTTCGCCCGCAGTTAATACCCCATACACTGTTACCTATACATCGGTTGATAATTGCACCGCTTCAGCTACGGCCACTGTTACTGTAAGTGCCTCTAATTTTACGGTAAATGCGGGGAACGACTCAACGATTTGCGCTAATCAAACTATCCAATTGAACGGAACGGTAAATCCGGTCGGCTCATATACTTATGCCTGGACTCCGAACGGAACGTTGGCAAATGCGAATACACTTACCCCCACTGCTACTCCTTTATCTAATACCACATATACTTTATCTGTGACCGATGCCGGTGGATGTTCCAGGTCCGACAGCGTCCTCATTTCTCTCAACGGTGTGGCTGTTCCGGTAACAGCTACTGCAACCCCTTCTGTTATCTGCCCGGGTGATTTAGTGCAACTGGATGCCAGTATCCTTCCTGTAACCTGCGGTGCAAGCCCGCCATGTATTGGAAACAATATTACGAATTCAGTTGGCCCCGGTAATATCACACAGCCCGGTACAGCCTTACAGCCACCAACTTTGTTTGGCAACTTTTTGAAAAGCGGAAGAAACCAAATGCTTTATACAGCAGCCGAGTTGACTGCCGCTCTGGGCACGGCATGTATAATCAAAGCAGTTACATTTAACATAGCAGTGTTTAACAGCAATGCTTTCCTGCAAAACTTTACTATTAAGATGGCCTGCACCAACGTAAATAGTTTAACCAATTGGGAGCAAAATCTGATTACGGTTTATACTTCGGGAAGTCCCTATCAGCCTCAGGCGGGTTGGTTAAACGGCATTGCACTGACTAATTCGTTTGCGTGGGATGGTGTTTCGAATTTGATCATAGACATTTGTTGGAATAATCCTGCCACTTTCGGAAATCAGAACAACAAGGCGGAGTGTACAAATACAGCTTTTAGTAGTTATCTTTATTCGTTTTCTAGTGCTTCTGACCAATGCGGAACTGTAGCCGCTCCAACCACTTCAACACTCCGCCCGAATGTGAGGTTTAATTACTGTGCCCCTAATATCAATAACTATAATATTGTCTGGACGCCTAGTACAGGGCCAAATGCAGTTTCAAATGCTGCTATCGGAAACCCTACTACAAATCCTGTAAATACCACCAGTTATAATGTAAGCATATCGAGCGGTGGCTGTGCCGGTAACGATGTAGTAACAGTACAGGTAGACAACTCAACGTTATCTGCAGGACCGGATATAAACTCCTGTCCAGGTGCCTCCGTTACGCTATCTGCAACTGTTGGGGGCACTATTCTTCCTGGACCGGCTTCTTTTGTATGGACTACTTTGGCGGGGGCCAATGTGGGGAACACACAGAATGTAAACGTTTCACCGGTTGCCAATACCACTTATGTGGTGACAATGAACGGAGGTGCATGTGTAAAACGCGATACTGTTACGGTTAATATCGGTTCAATATCTCCTACTGCTACGCCAACAAACGCTACGTGTTTTGGCGCTAATAACGGAAGTATTCTTGCCGCTTCACCCACAGGAACGTCACCGTTTACCTATTTGTGGAGCGGTAACGCTGCCACCGGTAATGTTAACACAGCAAGCGGTCTTGCCCCCGGAAGTTATCAGGTCACGGTCACCGATGCTACAGGATGTTCAGGTTCAGCTACTGCCAGTATCACTCAACCTACACAGGTAACCTTTACTTCCGTTACGCAGAACCAGTCGTGCTTTGGAGGAACACAGGGTTCCATTACAGTTACACCTTCGGGAGGAACCGGAGGCTATACCTATAATTGGAGCAATGGACTATCAACACAAACAATTAACTCGCTTGCGGCCAACACTTATTCAGTAACGGTGTATGATGCCAATTTGTGCAGTGCTACAAGTTCTATGGTGGTTTCCGAGCCGCAGCAGATTGTTTTCCTTAATGCTGTTATACAGGATGTGAGATGTTTTAATGGCAATACAGGTATAATCACGGTGGCTAATAATGGAGGAACCGGTACTTTCACTTACGATTGGAGCCACGACTCAGGCATTCATACCGCTACTGCAAATTCCCTGATTGCAGGAGGGTATACCGTAACCGCAACTGATGTGAATGGTTGCACTGCAACTGCGACCTACAATGTTGCTCAGCCCGCTACCGGTTTAGCTTTTGGGGCTTCGAATATTACTAATCCTAGTTGCTTTAACTACAGCGATGGAACAGCTACTGTAAACCCAAGCGGAGGTGTAGGAATGCTTGAGTATCTATGGACTCCATCCGGACAGGCAACACAGACAGGCACTGGTTTGTCGGCACAGGCTTATACGGTTGTAGTAACGGACGATAGTTTGTGCACCGCTACTACCACAGTTACTCCGGTTAACCCTCCGCAGATACAGGTTACAGGGGTAGTTACAGATATAAGTTGCTTTGGAGGAACTGATGGAGCTGTAGATATTACTGTTACAAACGGAGTTCCCGTTTTGTCGTATGCATGGAGTTGCGGTGGGATTACAACAGAGGATATCTCCGGTTTGCCGACCGGCAGTTGCACCGTTACGGTGACGGATAATAACTCGTGTTCCGCACTCGCTTCTTTCCCTGTTACAGAACCGGCAGCTTTAATGCTCAATGCCCCTTCTATAACAGATGTTTTATGCTTTGGAGATAACACCGGTTCAATAACTGTTATTCATACAGGCGGAACCGGAGTGCCCGATTACACATGGAATCCGGCCGGACCTAATGCGGCTACAAATCCGTCATTAACGGCCGGGACTTATGCTGTTACTGTAACAGACGATAATCTCTGCACGGCTACAGCTACTTATACAATTAATGAACCTGCATCTGCGCTTTCATTCGGTGTACCGGTGATTGTAGATGGGGTTTGCAGCGGTGCCTCTACCGGTTCTATTACAGTATCTGTAAGCGGAGGAACAACCACTGCCGGTTATACCTACTCATGGAGCCATAATTCAGGATTGAACAGTGCGACCGCCACAGGTTTAAGTGCCGGCCCGTATACTGTTACTGTAATGGATGTTAATGGCTGTACGCTTGCTTCTACCAATGCAATTGATGAACCTACAGCCGTTACTTTTGGTGCTCAGACTATTGTAAATGTAAGTTGCTTTGGCGGTAATGACGCAAGTGCCACGATTACACCTACCGGTGGAACCGGTGCTTATTCTTATACATGGAATGGAGTTGCTGGAAGCAATCCACAGACAGGCCTAACCGCTGATACATATAATGTAATAGTTACAGATGGTAACAACTGCCCTTATTCAACTACAGTTGTTGTTACTGAGCCACCACAAATTATGGTTACCCCGATAGCAATTGATGCCTCCTGCTTTGGTGCCAGCAACGGAAGTGTGGATGCAAATCCTTCGGGCGGGTCACCCGCTTATACTTTTGTATGGTCGAACGGAGATGTTACTCAAACTATTACCGGTCTTGGTTATGGTTTGTATACAGTAACTGTAACCGATGCCAATTCCTGCTCCGCTTCATCGGGGGCAAACGTAAATGAACCGAGTGCCGTTATCTTTAATACACAGGTTACGCAGGTAAAATGTGTGGGTGACCAAAACGGAACCATTACTGCTTTCCCTTCAGGAGGAACACCTCCATACAGTTATTCCGCTACCACTGACTGGGTAAATTTTTATTCTCCCACAGGGGCGACTATTGAAGGTTTAGCTTCCGGATTTTATGCTGTGATTGTAAATGATAACAACGGTTGTACACTTGTTGATACCGTTTTTGTCCCTGCACCTATAGGCGATACTTACACTATCAGCACAGATTCTACCTCCTGTTATGGTTCGGACTATGCAGATGGTGCCTTGCATATTTTCGGGCAACCGGTTCAAAACGGACCGTTTCAGTTTGCGGTGGATGGCGGTTTGTTCCAGTATTCCGGAGACTTTTATAACCTGAAAGCCGGAAACCATGTGGTGCTGGCACAAAATAATTTCGGATGCGATACTACGCTCAACGCTGTTGTTCCTGAGCCAATGAATGCTGCCACTGAAATTCTTCCGAGCGATACTACCCTTAATTTAGGAGAGAGTATTCAACTGTCTTCTACATTCAGTCCATATCCGTTAAGTACTATTACTTCTTACAGTTGGAGCCCGTCAACCGGATTAAACTGTACCGATTGCCCGAACCCGATTGCTACCCCATACGGCAGGCAAACTCAGTATGTACTCACTATTACTTACAACGGCTTGTGTGAGGCGAGCGCGAGCATGACGATTTTAGTTGATGGTGGCGAACCGGTGTATATCCCTAATTCGTTCTCGCCTAACGGTGACGGCAACAACGATATCTTCCAGATTTACGGGGTGGGCATTAAGACCATTGACCTTAAGATATTCAACCGGTGGGGGGAGAAGGTATACGAGAGCAATAACCAGTTTGAAGGATGGGATGGCACTTACAAAGGGGTGTTGCAAAACCCTGCTGTTTTTGTCTATCAAGTTAATATTACTTACCTGAACGATAAGAAAGTGCTACGTGTGGGAAGCATTACCATTATCAGGTAAAGTGTTTCTGTAAACGCTGGCCTTATACTTTACAATCCGGCTTTTGTCATTCGCCTTGGTTTCGCTGTTTAAGCTAAACACCACATAACTTTTTTGTGCCTTATTCCGTTTGAGTGACGGACTATTAAATTGTGCACAATACTTTTTGTGCTGATTACAATTACTGTACATTCGTGATACTAAAATCAAAAACATGAAAAGAAAAATTTCTACCTCTGTTTTATTTATCAGTTTGCTTACCATTTTTACTTCGGTAAATGCCCAGCAAACTTATCACCGTTGCACTGCAATGGAGTATCTTCAGGAACAGCAACAACTGGACCCCGATTTAGCACACCGGATGGAACTGATAGAGCAGCACACTCAACAGTATTTGCAGAATAACCATAGTGCCTCGCGTGCAGTGGTAACTATACCGGTGGTGGTGCATGTGGTGTATAACACGGCAGCGCAAAATATTTCCGATGCTTTAGTACAGGCGCAAATCAACCAGCTGAACCAGGACTTTGCCCGTTTAAATTCCGATGCATCTTCCACTCCATCTGCCTTTGCCGGTTTGGCAGCTAATACCAACGTTCAGTTTTGTCTGGCACAGCGTGACCCGAATGGTAACCCTACAACAGGGATTGTCCGTAAAGCAACATCCACTACATCGTTTTCCTCTAATAACGGTGTAAAGTCTTCTTCCACCGGTGGCGATAATGCATGGGACGCTACCAAGTATCTGAATATATGGTCATGTAATTTGAGCGGTGGCTTGTTAGGTTATGCGCAGTTTCCCGGTGGCTCCGTTTCAACCGATGGAGTGGTGGTGTTGTATTCTTCGGTGGGCAGTTTAACTACACCGGGCACGGCTTCGCCATATAATTTCGGAAGAACCGCTACACACGAAGTTGGTCACTGGCTTAACTTGTATCACATTTGGGGCGATGACGGCACCTCGTGTAGCGGCAGCGACCAGGTGGGCGATACCCCTAACCAGTCGGATGAAAACTACGGATGTCCTGCCTATCCTTTGACCGATAACTGTTCTCCTTCTTCACCGGGCGTAATGTTTATGAACTACATGGATTATACCGATGATGCCTGCATGAATATGTTTTCTGCCGGTCAGGCTTCGAGAATGAACGCGTTGTTTGCTACCGGTGGGGCAAGAGTTGGCTTACTTACTTCATTAGGCTGCACTCCGCCAAGTACCAGTTCGTGCGGAACACCTTCGGGTTTAACTACTACTGCTATTGCTAACACCACTGCCACCTTTAACTGGTCAGCGGTTAGCGGTGCGGTTAGTTACAATGTGCAGTATCGTGTTTCCGGAGGTACTACCTGGAGCACCGGTTCTTCTTCTGCTTCTTCGTACAACGCCACCGGTTTAACTGCCGGTGTGGCTTACGAATGGCAGGTGCAGGCGGTTTGTGCTTCTGAAAGTTCAGCGTTTACACTCTCCGCTACGTTTACCACTACCGGTGGAGCAAGTTGCACCGATGCTTACGAGTCGAACAACACTTCGGGCACAGCAAAAGTAATTGCACAGAACACCGACATCACTGCTTTAATTTCCAATTCAGCCGATAACGACTATTTCAAGTTTACTACCGTTAAGCCGAATACCAATGTACGTGTTACGCTTACTAACCTGCCGGCTGATTACGATGTAAAGTTGTACAACTCAAATCTTGCAACACTGGCAACCGGCCAAAACAGCGGCACTACCAGTGAAAGTATTAAGCGCAATACAAAATCGGCTGCTACTTATTATGTAAGGGTGTATGGTTACAACGGGGCTTTCAACGCCACACAGTGCTATACGCTTCGTGTTTCTACCTCTTCTACGGCATTTAAAACTACCGGTGCCGGTGAACCGGAAGAAACCACCGATAAAGAAATTTTAGTAGAGCAGGTGGCTGCGCTTAACCTGTATCCGAACCCGGCACAGGATAACCTGAATGTGGAATTTATAAGCGACTTTACCGGCAGCGCACAGGTAAATGTATTTAACCTGATGGGCCAGAAAGTGCTGAGTGCCGAAAAAGAAGTAACCGAAGGAATGAATACGCTGAACCTGAACACCACGGTGTTAAGTAAAGGCAATTACATTTTCGAAATACTGAACAATGGCGGGGCTACGCGCCAGCGGTTTGTTATTGCGAGGTAAACCCATAAATCCTCTGAAGGGGACTTAAAAACAAATGAAGCCGTCTCAATACTCAATTTGAGGCGGCTTTTTTATTGAGGCGGGAGAGGGGATTTTTTTGGAGGAGAAGGTTAATCAACCATTGGCTAACGCTCACCAATAGACCTCTTTCCTAATTCAACTTACAAGACCTCTTTGAAACTCACCCTTTTCATTGGCAAAAGCTTTGATTAACGATTGAGGATTAACGATTTTTGATTATAGCGAAGTAAAGGAACCAGCAAAACCCGATAAAACTCTTGTATTTGTACTCAAAACCTGACTACCGTCAGGCAAGTTCTGCATTCTGAAATCGTTAATCTTTGTTCTTAAATCAGTACAAATTGGAATGGAATTATGAAAGAAGTCTAATGATTCCGGAACGTTAGCCAGCCGTTGGGTAACGTTCGCCAACGGTTCCGGAACGTTAGCCAGCCATTGGGTAACGTTCGCCAACGATTCCGGAACGTTAGCCAGCCGTTGGATAACGTTCGCCAATGGTTCCGGAACGTTAGCCAGCCGTTGGGTAACGTTCGCCAACGATTCCGGAACGTTAGCCAGCCGTTGGATAACGCTCGCCAACGATTCCGGAACGTTAGCCAGCCATTGGGTAACGTTCGCCAATGGTTCCGGAACGTTAGCCAATTGATGTCCTCATTATAATTGTTCGGAAGATGGGTTTTATAGAATATTTACTCATCTGCTTATCACCCCATCATCTTCCCCAACTTTAATACTTAATTCTATATTCGTTCCCATGCTTTGGGTAATACTTGCAATTATACTGGTAGGTTTGTTACTCGTGTTCCTCGAAATTTTTCTGATACCCGGCACCACACTGTTTGGTATTGTAGGAGGCATTGCACTGGTAATAGGAGTAGTGCTTATCTATTCCAACTACGGAACCAAATGGGGAAACATTTCGGCAAGCGTTACTTTTGTAGCTGTAATTATTGCAGTAATTGCGGGCTTCCGCGTTATTGAAAGCAACAAACTGGCCATGAAAGGCGAGATAACCGGTAAAGTGAATGTGCTGGACAGAGGAGAATGCAAGGTAGGCGACAAAGGTCTGGCGGTTACCGAACTTCGACCGAACGGAAAAGGAATGTTCAACGGAAATAAAATAGATATTTACAGCAACGGTGAATACATTCAGCGCGACAGTGAAGTGGAGATAATTAAAATTACCAACGATAAAATTTTTGTAAAACAATCTAAAACCTAAGCCATGGATTTACCTGTATTTGTTCTTGCCGGCATTATCATCTTCGTATTGCTCATTGTGTTTTGGCTGCTGCCCATTCCGCTTTGGCTCTCGGCCAAGTTTGCGAATGTGCATGTTAGTTTGCTGCAACTGGTGTTTATGCGTTTCCGTAGGGTGCCGCCATCGGTTATTGTAAATGCTATGGTAACTGCCACAAAAGCGGGTATTCCTGTTGAGCGCGATTTGTTAGAGGCGCATTATCTGGCGGGTGGCAACATCAGCAAAGTGGTGCGTGCGCTTATCAGTGCCGATAAAGCAAACATCGAACTCGACTTCCGTGCGGCAACAGCTATTGACCTTGCCGGTCGCGATGTGTTTGAAGCGGTGCAGCTTTCGGTAAACCCTAAGGTAATTGAATCGCCACCGGTTACGGCTGTTGCCAAAGACGGTATTCAGTTGATTACCCGTGCACGGGTAACGGTGCGTGCCAACATTAAACAGTTAGTGGGTGGTGCCGGTGAAGAAACAGTGCTGGCACGTGTGGGCGAAGGTATTGTTACCAGTATCGGTTCTGCGGCTTCGCACAAATCGGTAATGGAAAATCCGGATACCATTTCGAAAGTGGTATTGGCAAAAGGTTTGGATTCGGGAACAGCCTTTGAAATTCTTTCGATTGATATTGCCGATATCGACATTGGTAAAAACATTGGTGCAAGTTTGCAGATGGACCAGGCGAATGCTGATAAGAACATTGCACAGGCACGTGCTGAAGAACGCAGGGCAATGGCCATTGCCTTAGAGCAGGAAATGAAAGCTAAAGCACAGGAAGCCCGCGCCAAGGTAATTGAAGCCGAAGTGCAGATTCCTATTGCCATTGCCGAAGCCTTCCGCAATGGTCAGTTAGGCATTATGGATTACTACAAGATGCAGAACATACAGGCCGACACTTCCATGCGTGAAAACATTGCGAAGAATCCGGGAACGGATAAGAAGTAAAAATGTATTGTGTTGAGTAAACAAAAAAGACCGACGAATATTCTTCGGTCTTTTTTGTTTTAAGTG
>CAZBPG010000056.1:0-25684 GCA_964493695.1 uncultured Chitinophaga sp.
CTGGGTGTTTGCATAAACCAAATATAACACAGCACATCAATTATGGATTAAGCCGCATTTTTAATTAAAGCGGCATTGGAATAGGGTTAGTTCAGCACCAGTTTCTGTTTAAACTCGGTTCCATTGGTAGAAACCTTCACCATATACATTCCGGCTGCCAGTAAGTCTTTAGCCCGGAAAGCAATCACCTGATTTTTACTTACTGCATTGTTTCCTGAATAAGTGCGACCGAATACCTCACGGCCGTTCAGGTCATACACACTCAGTTTAATTTCATCTGATGGATTTGAAACCGCCACGTTTACTTCGCTGTTGCTTGGGTTTGGATACAACTGGTAAGAAGTCTGGCTGCCCAATGTTACCGCTACAATTTGCGAGTAATCGAAATCTCCGTCAAAGTCAACTTGTTTTAAGCGGTAGTACGATAAGCCATGGAAAGGCTTCACGTCCGTAAAGCGGTAGTCAAGCGTTCCTGTGTAGTTTCCGGCTCCTGCCAAACGGCCTACTTCGTTAAAGTTGATACCATCTTCGCTTCTTTCTACAACAAAGTAATCGTTGTTTATTTCCAGCGAGGTTACCCATTCGGTTTCTACCACTTCTAAAACCTGATTAGGAGTAGCGGTGAACGAAACCAGTTTTACCGGTAGAGGTGAACCACTGCCGCCTCCACCCATCCAGTGCTCTCCGTTAGCCGAAAGGCCGATGGTTACATACTTGCCGCCTAATACGGTTCCGTTGGTAAGCTGACGATGATAAATCAGCAAGGTAGATCCTGCGGTGTTGTATATACTGTCCTCATCCGGTCCTTCATACTGGGTATCACCAATATCGGCAGGAGAAGAAATATCGTCATTCGTAGTTGGTGTAGCGGCTGCTGCAATTACCAGAGCGTCATACTCCGCATCGGTGAAAGGAAACTTAACTTCAACAGCCGGAGTAAGACCGGTACCGTTAAAGTCCAGCACATAACTTCTGCCCAGGGCAGCATCGTTGCCTCCCTGATTGTTGGCAATCAATACCGAGCTGGCGCGGATATATGCTGTAGCGGTAATAGTTCCCAGATCGTGACCTTTATCGTTAATAATGGCTATCAGGTTTCCGGTAGCATCTGTCAGATATACATCCCTGCCTTCAGATGATGAAGGACATGCACAGGTTGCCGTACCAATAGAGGCAGGTATCTGTGTGGCCACCACTGCTGTAGCTGTGTAATTTACAGGGCTCGACTGGCATCCGAAAGCATCCTGAGTATAGTAATTCTGATTAGAAGCGTTAGCCACATGGAAACTGTCAGCGCTGTTAAAGCTGCCGCTGTTTATCTTGTAAGTGTAAGGCCCTGTTCCACCCGAACCCGAAACACGGATAGTAGTTTCGCCATTGGCTCCTGCACATGACTGATATGCCACCGAAGCTGTTGGAAGAGGATTGACAGTAGCTGTAACGGAAGTTCTCGAATTGGTGGTACAACTTCCTGAAGTTGCATCTACGTAGTAAGTAGTAGTTGAGCTAAGACTTGGTGTAGTATAGCTTGTTCCGGTTCCTAATGATGCACCGCCACTTGCTGCCGCATACCAGTTAATGGTTCCTCCGCTGGCAGTCGCACCAAGGTCAACAGTACCGTTATCGCATCTGCTGTCCGGTGTAGTACCGGTAATACTTGGCGTGGTGGCAGTTGTTAAAGTTGCCTGATTAGAGTTTACACTGCCGTTAATATTGGTAAACACTGCGCGGTACTTGTAGCTGTTCAATCCGGTTACATTTGAAATGTTGAGTGTGCTTGTAGTATAGTCAGAGTAAACACCACCATCCATACTGCCATCAACATCGGCAAAGGTGCCCGTGTTAGGGTCACGCTGCCATTGAATGGTTGGAGCCGGAGTAGATGTGGAGGTGCTGGTGAAGAAAGCACCATAACTATCACAAACGTTGGTATCGCTCGGGTGAGTAGCCACAGTAAGCGTAGCCTTTTCGCCAATCTGAGTTCTGCCCGAACCGGTTTCACCGGTTGCCTGAGTTGAAGTAGCAGTGCGCGAGCCTGTAGTAGTAGTATACCATGTTCCTCCTGAATATCTGCGTATTTCAAAGTTGGCCGGAGTTGCACCGCCATCCACATCACCGGCTACAAAGTTGTAAGTAGGTGAGTACGAAGTAAACCCGGCCACCCCATTATTGGTAAGTGTATATGAACGGTTAACGCTCTTGCCAGGGTCAATACCCGAAGTGCTTATAGCCGCGTCATCGCCTGACTGACAGTGAACTGCCATTGAACCCGAGCCGCTGACTGTTCCAGTAAATTCAATCAAAACTGGCGTGTATTCGGCAGAATCTCCAATATGAAATGTTCTGGAAGGGGCTGTGGTATTCGGAATGTATATTTCTTCGATACCGTAAATGTAATTGCCTGCTCCGGCACCGGTTACAGTAGCGGCTTCAGGTATTACAATTTTGTTAGAGCCTGTAGCTATTCTTCCGCTGGTGAAGGCAAGTGTGTTACTGATAGTAACCGCTGCTGTGCTTCCGCTGATGTTGAGGTTACCACCGGCTTTGTTCACGGTAAGGTTATAGAAAGACTGAGAACTTGCTGAGCCGTTGATAGCCTGGTCTATACCGCTGTTACACTCTACGGTTCCTACGCCCGGAGCAAAACTTCCTCCGTTGTTGGTCCAGTTACCGCCCGCGTAAATCATAGCAGCCGTTCCTGCATCAAATGTTCCTGCAGCCAGTGTTATATCTGAAGTAGCAGTCAATGAAGTAGTGCTTCCTGCTATGCTTGCCGTGTTAGAGCCTTTATTCACTTTAAGTTTGTAGAAAGTTTGTGCGGCAGCCGTACCATTAACAGCCTGTGCACCGGTACCGGTAAACTGCACTTCGCTGTTCACCGGGGTAAAGGTTCCTCCATTATTTGTCCAGTTTCCTGCTGTCAGATTGATAGCCGTGGCTGTTCCCGCGCTGAAAGTTCCGGCAGTTAAAGTCATGTCGCCATTTAACGTTAACCCGGTGATGCTTTCACCTACGGCTAAGCTGAAGCCCGACTTGTTTACCGTTAAGTTATTGAAGGTTTCGCTGCCGGCAGTTCCCTGAATAGCCTGGTCTACTGTAGTGCTGTTGAAAGTTACCGTTCCTGTACCGGGTGTAAAGCTTCCCCCGTTGTTGTTCCAGCTACCGCCTGTCATGTTGATGGCAGCGGCTGTTCCTTTATCAAATACACCGGCATTTAAGGTCATGTTACCGGCAACAGATAAAGTTGTGGTGCTTCCGCCAACCGTTACGGTATTAGAGCCTTTATCTACAATGAGATTATTGAAGTTTTGTGTAGTGTCTGTTCCGCCCAGTGTTTGGTTACTGGTACCGGTAAAGTAAACACTTCCGGTAGAATCAATATAGGTGGCACCGGTATTCCGTGTCCAACCTCCTGAGCCTTTTACATTAATACTGTATCCGGTGTTATTTATTGTTCCGCCAGTAATAGAAATACCGTTTACGGCAATACTATCCATTAAAGTACTGGTGGCACTGCTGGAGTGAGTAAACATTCCGTTTACAGTTAACACGCTGTTATTGTTGATACGCGAAGTGTTGATTACATCCAAATTATTGCTAACAGTGCTCACAGCACCAAGGTCAGACCCGTGAGTTCCGTTTAGTTTAAGATTATAGTAAGGTCCGGTATTTATCACCCCGCTGTCACCATTCTGTGTAATGGTAACAGTTCCACCGGTGAGTAAATAATCTCCTCTCAATTCCGGATAAACATCTTCATCGGTAGTGCGGGTAAGTTTCAGTTCGCTGGTTCCGGTCATTACCAGGTTGGCGTTACCGTAAAGCTTGTAAGCTCCTTCATCGAGAATAACCGAGCCGCTGATGTTCACCACACTATCCACTACTATATCGGAAGGGCACGAAACCGTACCTGAATTAGAAGCAAAAAGGGAGTGATAGCTTTCAACCGGTACTTTAATGTTTTGAGAGCCGGTACCGTTATAATGTACTATGTTAGGTGCGGTTGCCACATCCAATGTTCCTGTAGATAACAGAGCACCGGATACATTTAACACGGAGTTAGCATTGTTAATCCATACAGAAGAGGCATCAGTTCCCGTCATACTGCCGTTCAAGGTAATAGAACCGAGGTTGTTGATTTGTGTATTTGCTCCCAATGAAACATCGGTATTGGTCCCTGTTGTACCAATAGTAAGGGTAGTTCCTTCAGCCACTGTTTTATCGTTAGTAATGGCAAAAACGCCACCCGAAGCAGTTGTGAACGTACCTGTTCCGCTCAGTATAGAGTTGGTGCCTGAAAAGGCAATAGTAGCACCGGAGGCCAGACTCATGCTGCCGTCTATTTCCATATCACCGGTTACAGTTAAAGTACCGCTGGTGTGAGTATAAGTAGCCCCTGAATCGAGGGTGAACCACCCTGTAACAGTAACATCACCACTGAAGGTTTGCGAAGCCGAAGGGCTGAACAGCAACTCACCGGTTACATCCAACTCCCCGTCATTGGTAAAAGTAGCAGTACCAAACATATTCATGTTGGCGGTCACGTTAAACACTACTCCGTTGTTGATAGTCAAACTACCTCCTGTTTTTATGTCTAAGAACTGAATAGTATCGGTAGCTGTAACAGTAATGGCATCGCCTGTTTCTATTACCGCATAACCTCCGGCCGTGGGCAAACAGCTGCAGGCAGCGCCACCACCACCTGCGGTGTAACTCCAGGTACCGGTGCCGCTGGCATCATTCCAGTCACCGGTTTTGCGTGAGTAAACGTAAGTGTATAAAGGACTTCCGGCTGCATCGTTGGTTCCTATTACCCATGCATTCGAAAGATTAGCCATGGTTAATCCAGTGCGCTTACCGGTTGGGGCACTGGAAGGGCCTAAGGTGGTTACGTGTGTTCCGCAACTACCCATGGTACTACCGGTATAAGTTAAAAGCTTGTAGTCAGATACATTGCCCTGGCTGCCCAGACCGGTGTACTTTACTTCTATATTATACGTACCTCCGGCCAAACCGCTGGTGGTTATATCTGAATGCTGGTTGGCGATCTGCTGAATGTTTGAACCCTCATTATCGGTATAAGTAACGTTTGTTCCACCGGTACCATCGGTATGAGTGACCATAACATAACCGGCTGTGGTAGGGTTAACCGTGCTGTTAATACCAACGTAGCGGTAAGCACTGCTGGTTCCTATAGGGAACAAACCGTAGTAAGAACCCGAAGTGCTGGTAATGGCACTTGTCGGAAACCAGCGTTTGAAAGTTCCACCATAAGCCTGGCCCGCACTGCGGCTTAAAGCTGCACCGGCACTGTTACCTAAGGTTAAGGTATAACCGTTCAGGTTAAGGTTCGAGCCGCTCATGGTAAGCGTATTAGTTACCATCACATCGTTCATCAACCTTACGGTTGCGCCAAACTGGGTAACCGCCATTTTATAAAAAGTTTCACCTCCGCTGCGGGTAATGCTTTTTGTGCCTGTGCCACTGAAGGTTACCTGATAAGTAGAAGGAGTAAAGGTTCCGCTGTTGGTCCAGTTGCCTTTTACGGTAAGGTTACCGGCTGCCGTTACGGTAGCCGAAGCTGAGATGGTAAAGTTGGCAAAATTGATAGTAGCATTAGGCGTAATAGTACCGGTACCGGTAAATACCATGTTGCTTCCGCTGGCCATTGTAAGGGTAGTAGTATTGGTAGTAAGCCCTTTAGCGATGTTAATAGTACTGCCATAAGCTGCACTTAGTACAGGAGGAGTAGACCCGCCAAAGGTAAGCGATGGTGCCGAAGAGCCGTTAAAGTTAATGGTTCCTGAACTGGTGGCAGAAATAGTACCGCTTCGGTTACCCATAGTAATAGAGCTGCTGAAAGTTACCGTTCCGGTGGTTACCGTAATTACTTCGGTAGCTACCACACTGTTGCTTAACCAGGTAAGGGTTCCTGCCAAGGAAAACGAGCCGCTGCCTACTTCTATACGGCAGATACGGGTAATGTTGTTGTTGCTGCCGGTAAACACGAGGTTACCGCCTACGGTACAGGTTCCAGCGCCTACCGAAAGCAAACGCACCATGTTATCTTTACTTGGCTGGTTCATAGTAAGGTTACCGGTAACGGTAAGTGTTTTACCCGAGCTAACGGTAACGCTGCGGCTTTTATCGCCTGTAGCGTAAACCAGTGCAGCTACGGTAGTATTTTGAGTGACCGCTACGGTAATATCGGCACCGTTGCCGCTGCCTATTTGTAAAGTAGGTAAGGCAAGGGCTGAACTTCCGCCAATGGTTTGGGTGGTACCAGAGCCCTTCATTATAAGAGTTACTGAGCCGGCAGTAAGCGTACCGTTATTAGTAAAGTTACCGTTGAGCTGAAAGTTATCGTTCATTACAAAAGTACCCGTAGAGTTAACTGTAAGGTTGTCACCAACAGTTACCGCACCTGTAGCCGAAAAGCCAAGGGTGGTTGAAGCACTGCCCATGATGTTAACTGTATTGAAAACAATGTTTGCAGTAGGGGCAATAGTGCCGGTGCCGTAAAAATTGGCGGTTCCTTTCCCTCCCCAGTTTATACTGCTGCCGCTGATGGTATAATCGGCATGGCAGTTAACGGTACAGCCGGTGTAGAAGGTCATGTTGTTCTGGTTATCGGAAAAGTCAGCGTAAAAGTTGACAGTACCTGCCCCGGTAAAAATAATGTTGTGGCTTCCATCACTGATAGCTACAGCCGGTGTAAAACTCATAGAGCCATCGCCTATTTTAAAGTTGCTCGTACCGGTGGTACTCCAGTGCGAGAAAGTTCCGTTAAAGAACATATCGCCCGGGCCTGCATCTATAATGTATGTTGAGCCGGTGTTATTGGCGTTAAAATCTAAATCTCCGGTTACGGTTAAGCTGTTACCGCCTGTAATAATTTTTAGGGTTGCAGCACTGGAGGTAGCACTGCCCATAACCAAATCGCGGCAGGTATAGTCGCCATCCACGGTTATTGTTCTGCCGCTGTTGATGATTACGTTATCGGTATCGCTGGGCACCCCCACCGGGCTCCAGATAGAAGCATTACTCCAGTCACCAGTTGTAGTGGCGGTTTTGGTGTTAATGGCCCAAACGTTGGTAGAAAAAGCCAGCGATAAAAACAGGAGCACCACAGGCAAAGCTATACGGATAGGGAAGCTTTTTCTGCGCGATAAGGTTTGGGTAAAGTTGTTTGTCATAATCTTAAGGTTTTGGTGGTTTTTCGGCTTTTCGCTTTACTGCGGCATACAGCAATTAGAAAAAACCTAATGAACACATTACTCTCTTTACGCTCTTGTATAGGGCTTGTTGCAACAAGGGGAACTTATCTCACAAGTGAGCACTTGTGTGTTCTCCGAAACAGTAGAGTTGACTGTCTGGAAAGAGCAAAAAACAAGCTCGGTAGCTCAAAATGAGGATATTGAGAGGAGTAGCACTGGATTAAAACGGCATATTGTTTTTTACAACAGGCACATTTTGCACCACAAAAAATGTTTCGTTTTTGCGAGCCTTTTACATGAAAAAAAAAAGTGCCTCCGACACTTGACAAGTTTAAGATTGTGCCTTATATTGGAACCTCATTACTAACCAAAAACTATAAATTATGAAAAAAACCCTGACCATTTTTACCTGCTTTGTGCTGGCGGTAACAGTTGTGTTATCGTCCTGCCAAAAAGATGCCGACCCTGTATTATCACCACAGCAACTAAGCCTTTCGAAAACCCAAAACCAACACCGCAGCGTAACCGCTACCTGTGGCACTGCTACCGAAGTTGACCTGATAGCCGGGCAGCATATAGTTGCCGGAACAGTTACCGTAGCCAACACCGCTACCGACCTGCTGGTTACCTACACCACCACCAACGGCTGGTACATTAAAGAACTTCACCTGTATGCAGGCGACTGCAGCCTTATACCGGTAAACCAAAAAGGCAACCCTATTCCGGGGCATTTTCCGCACAGCAACAGTTTCAGCGGCTCGTCTACCACTACTTACACTTACTCCATTCCTCTGGCTAACCTGCCCGATTGTTTTTGTGTAGCGGCACATGCCGTAGTAGCTAAACCGGGTGCCGGAACCGAAACCGCCTGGGGGCAGGGTACCCGTTTTGTGCCTCAAGGCAACTGGGCTATGAAGTTTGACTACTGCGAACAAGCCTGCGACCCGGGATGCTCTTTCTATCCGAACCCGATTATCAAAGACCCTACGTTTTACTGGCCATCGCCTACCGTAACTATAGGGGGCTTTGTTTATACGCAGGTAGAAGCCAACGAAATTTACAATGCACCTACTACCGATGCCCGCAGAGCCTTTATTTTTATAGCGGCTATGAAATTAAGCACCGGTTACCTGTCGCCAGGTGCCCCTATATGGGCCGATGTAGCTATTGTGGAAGCATGGCTGGCAACGGTTGGCAAGTTAAGCCCTGCCAATTTACCTACGGCTCCGGTAGATGAGGAGCAAAGCATAAGCAACATTGTTAACTGGGTAGAAAACAACCAGTGCGATTAAAGCGATAACTATTCTTGCTTCAAAAAAAATGGCTGCCCTCCGGCAGCCATTTTTTTTGTGGGGTTACTTTGTGCTACTCCGCATGAAGCACCCGGTGGATGCCCACTGCACTTAAAGCCCCGGCAAAAGGCGCCACAATATAAAGCCATAGCGACTGGAAGTTACCGGTAACAATAGCCGGTGCAATAGAGCGGGTAGGGTTCAGGCCCGTGCCGCAAACAGGTCCGCCAAACAGCACGAGGAACCACACTGTTCCGCCAATAGCAATACCGGCTGTAATTCCTTTTTCTTTAGCGCCCACACTCACCCGCAAAATCACCATCATCAGAATAAACGTCATTACCGCTTCCATCACAAAGGCCTGTAACTCGCTGCCCGAAGGCTGTGTAATACCCAGCGTTTTGTTTTCGGGAAACAGAAACTGCAGCAGCAAGCTGGCGGCCAATGCACCGGTGAACTGTGAGCCGAGGTAAGCCGGGACTTCTTTCCAGGCAAAGCGTTTGTCAACGGCAAAGGCAACGGTAACTGCCGGGTTCAGGTGGGTGCCCGAAATATCGCCAAAGGCATAAATCATAGCTATGATGACAAAACCCCAAACAGCGGCAATACCGGGCAAGCCAAGCGCCCCGCCTGTTTGTTCGTTTACCACCACACAACCCGTTCCTGCAAAAAGTAGAATAAAGGTGCCGATAACTTCCGATAGGTATTTTTTCATAAAGTGTTGAATTGGTTAAGTGAACAAGTATACATTGAATTTTAATGACTATCCGCATTCATACCTAGAATACGCCATTATGATGTTGTCATGTTGAACGAGGCTCTGCGAAGTGAAACATCTTGTATTCTTCCAGAGGAAATACAAGATTCCTCTCTACGGAAACCTTCGTTCGGAATGACAGCGCGCTTTGATTTAGGTAAACAACCGGATAGTCATTTTGAATTTTAAATCTGTATAAAAATATTTATCGGTCTTTTTAAACAAGTGAACTCCTTTTAAGTATACATTTGCATTCGCTTAAACATTCTATGTATTCTTCTCACGAGGGCGATTGTAAAACCTACCGGTCAGTTTTTTCTACTCACCACTTCTTAACCGCAATAACAAATGGCTGAAAGTTATCGTAGCCACGGGCATAAACTGTCTGCTGCAGGAGTACTTATTACACTCGGAATTATTTTTGGCGACATCGGAACATCGCCCATTTATGTGATGAACGCTATTCTGAGCGGTCACGTAATTTCGCACGAACTGGTGCTGGGCGGGCTTAGTTGCGTGTTCTGGACACTGATAATTATTACCACCGGTAAATATGTTTTTCTGGCATTGAATGCCGATAACCGCGGTGAGGGCGGAATTTTTGCGCTCTATGCCTTAGTGCGCAGGTACAAAGTAACCTGGACCATTTTCCCTGCTATTATCGGTTGTGCTTCGCTGATTGCCGATGGTTTTATCACACCGCCCATTTCTATTTCATCAGCGGTGGAAGGATTAAGAATTCTGAATCCGGATATTCCAACTGTGCCTATTGTTCTCGCCATCTTGTTCGGCTTATTTATTTTTCAGCAGTTCGGAACGCGGGTGGTAGGCGGAATTTTCGGACCGGTCATGTTGATTTGGTTCAGCATGATTGGTTTTTTGGGAGCCAGAGAAATTGCTCAGTATCCGTTTGTGCTGCACGCGCTTAACCCGTGGTATGCTATCAATTTACTGGTGTTGTATCCCGGTGGCTTTTGGCTTTTGGGTGCGGTATTCCTTTGCACCACCGGAGGCGAAGCGCTCTATTCAGATTTAGGGCATTGCGGCAAATCGAACATCCGTTTAAGCTGGTCGTTTGTAATTATAGCTTTGCTGCTCAGCTACTTCGGTCAGGGGGCCCACATCCTTAGTAACTTCAACGGGCACCACTGGCCCGATGGAAAATCAACCTTTTATTCTTTGATGCCAGCCTGGTTCTTACCTATAGGTATTACTATAGCCACACTTGCCACCATCATCGCATCGCAGGCCCTCATTACCGGTTGCTTTACACTGGTAAATGAGGCTATGAAATTACGCCTGTGGCCTAACTTACGGGTAATTTACCCAACTACTCATCAGGGCCAAATGTATATACCCGGCATTAACTGGTTTTTGCTTGCCGGATGTGTAGCGGTGGTTCTTCTTTTCCGCGAATCGAGCAATATGGAAGCCGCTTATGGTTTGGCTATAACCATTAATATGCTGATGACAACTTTGCTGCTTACTTATTTAAAATTTGTTCAGCGCAAAAACGCCTTAATCGTATGGGGAATACCGGTGGTGTTTATTACTATAGAAATTGCCTTCTTCGCATCTAACCTTTTAAAATTTCAGCATGGCGGTTGGTTTACATTTTTAATTGCTGCGCTGCTCTTTTGGGGTATGTGGGTTTTTTATCAGGCGCGTTTGCTCCGCAAAAAGCACATTGAGTTTGTAGAAATAAAAAACTACATCGCTCCGCTTAAAGAGCTGATGCAGGACGATACCATTCCTAAAGAAGCGAACAACCTGGTGTATCTTTCTATGGCTAACGATAAAAGCCATATTGACTCCAACATCATCTATTCCATTTTCCGAAAGCGGCCCAAACGTGCCGACATCTATTGGTTTGTGCATATAGATATTGCCAACGAACCTTTCGGGGCCACCTACTCGGTAGAGGCGGTGGTACCGCGCAGAATTTTCTTTGTGCGCCTCAGTTTCGGGTTTAAGGTAGAGCATAAGGTTAACCTCATGTTCAACAAAATTGTGGAAGAGATGGTAAAGAGTGGCGAGGTGGACGAACTCTCTCATTATCCTTCGCTGCGCAAATACAACATGCCGGCCGACTTTAAGTTTATTATCCTCAACAGCCGGGTAGCCATTGACGATGCTCTTTCGCCTTACGAACAGTTTATTGTAAAAGGCTACCGGTTCATTAAAAGTGTTTCGCTTTCTACTGCCGAAGATTTTGGCCTGGAACTGACCAACGTGGAAGAAGAAACCGTGCCTATTAAAATTGCCCCTTCTACAAAGATTGAACTGCAACGGGTGAAATAATAAAATCAAATACGTGAGGCTCTTTTTTGTTCTCGCTTTATCAGTTGCAGTTTTGCCAAGTTTTGCACAGGATACCGTCAAGCCGTTTACCTTCTTTGGCTATGCAGATGTTTACTACGGATACGATTTCGGCAAACCCGAAACCGGTACGCGCCTGTCTTTCCTTTACAGTCACTCACACCACCATCAGGTAAATGTAAATCTGGTGTTCCTGAAATTTGCATATGCCAAGAACCGGTTCCGGTTCAACATTGCACCTATGCTGGGCACATACTCGCAGGCCAATCTCTCCGGTGAGCCGTTTTACCTTCGTCAGCTTTTTGAAGCTAACATCGGAGGCAAGTTGATGAAGAAAAAAGAGTTGTGGTTAGATGCAGGAGTGTTCCCTTCGCACATCGGCTTTGAATCGGCTATCAGTAAAGATTGTGCTACCTTATCTCGCAGCATGCTTGCCGAAAACTCCCCTTACTTCGAAACAGGTATTAAGCTAACCTATCAGCATAATCCAAAATGGACTTTCGTTGCGCTTGTGTTAAACGGTTGGCAAAAAATAAACTGGACAAAAGGCAAGTCGCTTCCCTCCTTCGGCACTCAGATTACCATTCAGCCAAATGAAAAACTGCTTTTTAATTACAGCACTTTCATAGGTACAGATTATGCTGACAGCATTCGTAAAATGCGTTACTTCCATAACTTGTATGCCATCTATTCTCCGGTACCGCAACTTACTTTCACTTTCGGTTTCGATGTTGGCACCGAACAAAAATCAAAGAAAAGTGTACACTACAATCTCTGGTTTAGTCCGGTACTTATTATCCGCTATAAACCGGTAAACAAATTTGCGATTGCCGCCCGCTACGAATTTTACAGCGATAAAAACGGAGTTATAATAAATTCAGGAACTCCCAACGGTTTTCAAACACATGGTGTTTCACTCAACCTCGATTATATTATTTGCGAAAAGGTATTGTGGCGTGTAGAAGGAAGGATGCTGAAAAGCAAGGACGAAATTTTTGTTTGGGATAAATTGTTGAGCAAATACAATTATTCCGTGCTCACTTCTTTGTCTGTTTCACTGTCTAAATAAAGTGTTTCAGCAGCCTTACTTCTTCCTGGCTTAAAAACCTCCAGCGGCCTCGGGGTAAATCTTTTTTGGTAAGCCCCGCAAAAAAAACGCGGTCGAGCTTTTCTACTTCATAATCCATAGCTTCAAACAACCTGCGGATGAACCGGTTCTTACCGGTATGTATCTGCACGCCTACTTCAGCAAGATTTTTTGGATTCGGATAAGCAATTTCATCTACCTCAGCAATACCGTCCTCCAGCACTACACCGCCTTCGGCTATTTTATTGAAATCATCCTTGCGCAGTTTCTTATTCAGCACCACATGATACACCTTCCTTACCTCCGTGCTGGGGTGAGTCAGCTTCTGCGCCAGTTCACCGTCATTCGTAATCAAAAGCACACCGGTCGTGTTTCTGTCTAATCTGCCCACCGGATACAGGCGCGGCTTTTGAATAGATTTAATTTGCTCGTAAGCACCTCGCAAAAGTTCCATCACCGTTTTGCGGTCCTTCTCATCCTTTAAAGTAGTGATGTAATCTTTAGGTTTGTTCAGCAGCAGGTAATATTTCTTTTCGAGCGAAAGCAGTTTGCCGTCAAACTCCACTTTATCCTTCACCTTCACCTTGTGCCCCATCTCCTTCACCACATCGCCATTCACTTTCACCCTTCCTTCCTTAATCAACTCATCGGCTGCCCTGCGCGAAGCAACACCGGCATGTGCCAGATATTTATTCAACCGTACTTCATCCGAAATTTTTTCCGCTTCAGAATAAACCAACTCCCCGTCCTCGCTTTCCTCTTTAGGATTAATGTGCTTTTTATTGCCGAAGTATTTGGAAGGTTTCGCTTTATCTGCAGAAGTTTTAAGTGCTGCTCTCTTCGCATCACCGGCAACGGTCCGTTCAAACATTTTCTTTGCTGCCGCTACCAAAACAGGATTCTTTTCTTTCTTCTTATCCCACTTTTTGTAAGGGATAGAAGATGTTTTAGCGTCTTTCTTAAAAGGCTGCTTATCAGATGATTTTTTCTGCACGCACCAAACCTACACGATTCTTTAAATAATGCAAATACAAACTGCTTCTGTTGTAAACTAAAATTGATTGGCTGTTTAAAGTCCTTCTCCTTCGGAGAAGGATTTAGGATGAGGTGTTATTTCAATTCTACCGAAACAATTTCCACTCTGCGTTCCAGTGCAGCGGAAGGGCTGTAAACAGATTGCTGCTTATCTTCTCTCCGGTCGCTGATTTGCTTGTTGGCAGTTTCCTCACCAAACGAAACTGTTTTAAGTGTGAGGTTACCGTTGCTCACATACTGCAGCAAAGCACCATCGCGGTAATGAAAAAAATAATTGCGCAGCGATGCTACCCTCCGGTAACCGAGGTTGATGTTGTACGCATTAAAGTTTAATGGCGAGCAATAACCTTTCAAAGTCACTTCTAATTTTGCTCCGCTTTGCAGCATGTCATATAGCTGCGAAGTGAAAGCAATTAAATCATAATAGCCCCTATCAACTTTGCTCTCAAAAAAACCGGTAACCTGTTGTTCGGCAGTATCTTTCAAGGCATTTTTCATTCCCTTCGAAAATTCTTTCACATACTCTTCGCGCAGGAGCGAATACGCCTGGTATGTTTCCTTATAATCTAACTTTGTGGTGTCGCTTAAAGTTTTAGCATCCGGTTCATCGTTATGAAAATACAGGGCGGCAGGCATCAGTTGTTTTAATTCTTTCAATTGCTCACCGGTTTTTTCGGTTTGTTCTACTGCAATCACCGAATCAGATTTTACGACTACCGTATCGCGCTTTTCAATTTTCTTTCCGGTACCGTAAGCATATATATCATTGCAGCAGGTTTCTGCCTCAATAAAGTAGGAGCCTTTTCTGTTAGAAGTAATATACGCCCGCGAATCATCAATCGCTTTGCTGTAATACAAATCGTTCTGCGGAGTATTAACCGGTTGTAAGAGATTTTTAGGCTCCGTCCAGTTAACCGACTCACCGGTGGTTTCAAAAATGTCGTAGCCGCCAAAACCGTAATGCCAATCGCTGCTGAAAAACAGTTTACGGTTGTTTACATCATAGAAAGGTGTGATTTCATTTCCCTGTGTATTGATTCTGTTTCCTGCATTTACTGCCTGCTGATAAGTACCATCCGCATTCAGTTTGCTCATCCAGATATCCATTCTGCCCTGTCCTCCTTCGCGGTCAGAAGAGAAAAACAAAATTTCGTTACCGGCTAAATCGTAGCCCACCGAAGGTTGCGTATTCGTAGCTGCCGCGTGGTTCACATGGTCGCTCAGCTTCTCAGCCGGTGTCCATTTAAAATCATCGTACTTCGTTACATAAATATCACAACGCGTGGCCGTCTTATCCTTCTGCTCGCATTGTGTAAAGAAGAATTTTTTCGAATCGGGAGAATAAGAACCGTTACCGATATTCAATTCCTGATTAGCACCGGTGGGAGTGTAAACAACTTCGGGGTTCGGTGGCTGGTTATACAAGCGCACCAGATATTTTTCATTCTTCTTATCGGCAGAAATGTTTCTTAACGAAGAGAACTGAATCTTATCCGGAAAAACATGAATAGCATTAAACTCTGATTGCGGAGTGTTTACTTCCTTTCCGAGATGCTCAATTTTCACAGAGTCATTTTTCTTCAGATGGTCTTTCACCCAGGCGCAGGCTTCTATTTCCTGTTGTGCTTTGACATAGTAGTAATCTTTCTTCCGGTACTTGGTTTGGAAACGGTGAAATTGTTTCTGTGCTTCCTCGCATTTACACTCGCAGGTGTTACGTAAAACTTCTCCTAACCAGAACCAAGCCATCGGATACTGGTTAACCTTATCAAGTTTCGTCACCGCACGGTAACCGGTATTAGAGCCTTGCAAATCGTTGAACATACGACAGGCTTCGGCATACTTAAAATTCAAATCAATATTCTCTTCATCTTTCTTGAGTGCATCTTTGTAATACAACGATGCCGCGTAGTAATCGCCTTCTTCAATTTTCTTGTCGCCCGCTTTAGTAAGTTGCGAAACGGTTTGAGCGTTAGACAACAGACAACAGACAACGGACAACAGAAATACAGAAAGATACTTCCTGTATTCAAACGGTGAACCGTGAACTGTGAACTTTAAACTCATAAGAATGCCGGACACACCGCTCCCGGTTTGTTTATCTTTTTCACCTTGGCTAAAATGTAAATTACACTCACTTCAAATCCTCCGTTGTAACGGCTGGCCGCGCGCAGCTTCGAAAAATTCACATCGTAACTCAAATTCACTTGCAAATTATCGTAGTCCATTCCGGCAAAAAGCCAACCGGCTTCAGCCGAACGGCCGTAAACTCCCATGTTCACTGCAATAGTATGAGCTGACTTTACCCCGAGATAATACTTGGCGTGGGCACCGTAACCCACTTCATACTTCGAATCCTGCATCTGCCACATCAGTTCAGGCACCACATCCCATTGTTTTGCCACTTTAACCTGCCCCCGTGTATGGAGTGTAAAGCGCGGATTCAGCTTTACCGAATTATCGTTATAAAAAGTTTGTTTCTGTTGGGTTAAATGCGCTGCACCAAAACCAACAGTAACATTTGTGCGTTCGGCTTTCGTCCATTTATAAGCAATGCCTATGCCGAGGTCGAAAGAATTGAATCTTGTTTTCAGAAAATTTTCATCCACCGCAATGTTCGGGTCAAACACATCACCATTCCATTGATTATCGAAATTCAGTTTGCTGTAATTGATATTGCGATTCACTAACCCAAATTGAATTCCTCCGCTCAGCGCGTGATGATTTTTTTTATCAAGTGTTTTAATGTACGAAACAGAAAGAGCCGTATTCAACGAGGTAAAACGAGAATCACCCGCACGATCGAAATAGAAAACCAATCCGCCACCGATGCGGTCATTGTTTTTCAGCGTCAGAAAATTCATTTCTGCCGAAACAGAAAAAGTATTGAAACGAACCGGAACGCTCGGCCATTGATTTCTATAATTGCCAACAAAACGATAATCGCCATCAAACAAATTCGTGTTAGCCGGATTTTGATTGAGCGGAGAGAAATTGAATTGAGAAAAGTGTATGTCTTGCGACCACAGACGATTGACAATTGACAATTGAAGAATCATAAATACC
Source organism: uncultured Chitinophaga sp. (assembly GCA_964493695.1). Taxonomy (GTDB): domain Bacteria; phylum Bacteroidota; class Bacteroidia; order Chitinophagales; family LD1; genus Bog-950. The sequence continues at coordinate 16,774 of CAZBPG010000056.1, forward strand.
ATTGCTACAAACTTTGCATTTGCCAATGGTCTATGGTCAATGGGCAATGGTCTTTTCATCGCAACAGCGTTACATTTCCTTTCTTCATAAACTTATTTTCTCCCACACATTCCCCTTCTGCATACCAGCCAAAAACTGCGGGGTCAATTTTCTTTCCGTTAAAAATCCCATCCCATCCTTTCGAAATATCGCGTGTTTCAAAAACCCGTTGTCCCCACCGGTCATACACAGCAAAATAAATTTGCGTCACATTGTTGGCACGTACATACAATACATCGTTCTTACCATCACCGTTCGGAGAAAAAGCATTCGGGATATAAATACTCGATTCCTTACATGGAGTATTAACCACATACACAATTACCGAATCAAACTTTTTGCACCCTTGCGAGTCGGCCACTTCTACATAGTATGTATGCGTATTTGGCGGATAGGCATAAGGATTTTCAATAGAAGATGAACTCAGTGTTACATCGTTTGTCCACGAAAACGAAACCACATTTGCACTCATGGTCAAATCAAGTTGAGTAGTATCACCAAAATAAATTGTATCGGGGTTTGCTGTCGCGTTTACACTCAACACCCCCGAAAGAACACTGATAACAATAGAATCACTGAACACACATCCAATCTGATTAGTTACTGAAACGTAATATGTTGTTGTTTGAGTCGGACTTACCAGCGGATTCGCGGTACTTGCTCCCGAGATAATCTGATTAGTTGGTTGCCAGCTATAAGAGAGTTGCTGATTCGACTGCGAGTTGGTTACTGAAAGTTGCAGTGTATCGCCTCCGCACAAAACATCACTTCCGCTCAATGAAAGCGCATCATCAAAAACAATAACAGTTTGAACAAAAGTGTCTGTGCATATTCCGTTCGACAACAACAACTGATAAGTAGTGGATTGTGTGGGCGATGCAAAAGGATTGGAAACATCCGTTTCGCTTAACGAGTTTGGCGGACTCCACGAATAGGTAATGGTTGAATCGTTACTTGGCGGTAAACCAATCTGAACACTTTGTGCGGAGCAAATTGTTACCGCAGGAATGGTATCTGTTCCGCTGCTTGACAGCACCAATATCTGTTGCTCGGTAGTATCGCTGAAATTACAAGTACCCGGATCGGTAACAATAAGTGTAATAGTATAGATACCGGATTGAGTAAAGGTATGCTGAGGATTTTGCTGAACAGAAGAACCACCGTCACCGAAATTCCAGTTGTAAGAAGCGCCACCGCTGGCAGTGCTGGTGTTGTTTAAAGTCGTTGCAATTCCGGCACAGGCTGTATTTACATCGAAGTCAGCAAGCACTATAGGCAGGTTAAAATCAAATTTAAATACTCCGTTGTTGCAGTTAGGCGAATTGTTGGTTTGTGAAACTGCACCGGTTGTTGTTGGAAAATCATCTTGTCCTCCGCAGCCTGCACACACACTTTGATAAACTATTCCGCCTCTGTCAAATCTTGATGTTCCTCCATCCACGTGCTCTGCACTCACCGGTCCTCCGAAATAAGTGGCGTAAGACAATGCCGAAGCATCATCTTCAATCACCATCAGGTAGAAATCGCTGTTATCTGTGGTGCTCTGATAGGCATCGTTGGTGATCGGTAAATTCGTTGTGCCTCCAAAACCATTTACGTTACCGCCCCAGCCGGCTATATACACCTTGTTGCACAAATCAACCAGGAAAGCTGTGGGTGAAATATCAGGTATACCGGTTGGTTTGCCGAGCGAAGTGCTCCAGATAACAGTATCCAACGCAAAACCTATCTTAGAAATATACAATCCTCCATTCGTAACGTTGTAAGCAGCGTTCTTAATGTAAGATGAGCCGCTTGATTCTGCTTGGCCCAGCAAAAACACTTCATCATTTTTATTGGCTTCAATAAAAAATGTCTGGTCATATTCTGCGTAACCGTAATAAGTAGATTGAAGTATTTGCTGACCATTCTTACTAACGTGTGCAACAAAACCGTCACAATCTCCACCGGCATTTGTTTGCTGCATGGTTCCGGTAGTTACCGGAAAATTTACCGAGTGCGTTCCACCGGCAATAAATAAATCATCATTCTGGTCAAGCGATACAGAGTAAGCGGCATCATCATCGCTGCCCCCTATGTAAGAACTCCATATCAGATTCGTCAGGTTGTTATTCATTTTAATAATGACCCCATCCAGGCTTCCTCCTCCATAAGTTGGTTGGAACGGTGTTCCCACAATCGGAAAATCAGATGAACCGGTACAGGTAACTACATAAACGTTGTTCTGGTCGTCAATATCAATCTCTCCCCGCACCTGGTCGGCATAATTATACAGGAGAAGATTAGAAATATTTAATCCGTCATTACCGGTTCCGCCCACGTAAGTAGAAGCGAGCAATTGTGTACCATCGCTGCTTATTCTTGAAACAATAATATCGCTGCCAAATTCATAATGAACACCCAAGCCGTTAAACGGTGCCGGGTCGGGGCCACCGTTATACGTTTGATCGTAAGCATTGGATGTAACCGGAAAATTATTGGAAGACGTTGTGCCGAAAATGAAAAGCTCATCATTACCATTTACAATAAGAGAGTGTGGCAATTCATCGGAAACACCTCCAAGATAAGTGGAATAAATTCGGGTTGTTCCATCTGCGGAATACTTTGTGATACCGATATCCGTTCCGCTCAATGTTCCGGCACCGGTTCCACCGGCCCAGGTAGTTTGATAAGCCCCCAATGAAACCGGATAACCGCCTAGCGGTTCGTTGATAAAGACGCTGCCGGCAGCATAAGCATTTTTGTGACTGTCATAAGTAGCACTGTAACCAAAATTGTCGGCAAACGAACCGCTGAAAGTGCTGAAAATAAGAGTAGGGTCAATGACCAACTCATACTGTCTATTATAACCATCCGGAAAAGAAAACGAAACATCATTGCCATTCAACTCATAAGCACATTGCACTTCTTTCTTTACTCCGTTAATGATTTGATAAGCATAAGGGGGCTGTTCTATCGCTTTGCCCAGCGAAGTTGTAATGTGCAGCGCTTTATCAACAACCTGAATACCATCTACTCCTTCATAATTCAGTTTTATCTGCGATGCATCACTTCCTGCTTTTACTATAAAATCATACTTCATGTTTGCATCGGCTGAATAGATATTCAGAGAAATGCCTTTGTAAACTTCCGAATACACCACATCATAAAACCCCTGAACGCGCGATGCCCACCTGGAGCGGTCCTTTCCAATGAAATAGTTGAAATACTCTTTCGTTACATCTTTACCCTGAATGCTGCCATTGTTAATCGCATTTTTAAAAGACACACGGAACGCATGACAATGAAATGTTTTGTCGAAGTCGGGTTTGTAAAAATGCTGATGGTGCTGATCGCCTCTTATCCGTTTTAAATCGTCAAGAGAGAATAGATTGTAAGTAATGGCATTCTTTTCAAGCAGAATGTTTCCGCCTTTCATATCGGCATTAAAGAGAACCCGGTTATCCCACTGGCCTTTGTTCTGCTTAAAGACAATTTGTTTACAGGAAGCGCAGGACGAGTGTGCAAATGAATTTGCAGAGACAAGAAGCAAAACAAAAAGCAGGAGTAAAATTTTCTTCATGAATACTGTTTACCAAAGAAAGAAAAAGTATTCTGAATATAAGAGAGATATTATTTATCTCCTTCTTCCGGTGACGGTGTTTCTGTTTCCGGTGTGTCGGAAATAATCTCCGGAATTTCACCCACCGTATTATCCTCTAGCTGAGGAAGAACATCTTTCAGTTTCGGCAACTCGGTAGTTGAGTTAATGCCGAAGTAATCGAGGAAAGTTTGTGTTACTTTATAAAGAATAGGTTTACCCGGAGCATTTTCCATGCGTCCGCAAATTTCAATCAATTCTTTCTCGAGCAATTTCTCTACCGAGTAATTGCAATCTACCCCGCGTATCTTTTCGCATTCCACTTTTGTAATAGGCCCGCGGTAAGCAATAATGGAAAGTGTTTCCAATGCAGCAGTAGAAAGACGTTTCTTTTCCTTCTGCCCTATAAATGCTGCTACGGTAGTGTGATATTCAGGCTTGGTAAAAAACTGATAGCCGCCACCAATCACCCGCAACTCGAATGCATAAATATCGCTCCTGAATTTTTCCTGTAAGTCTGCAAGAATAGATTCCACCACCTGTGCATCCAGCACCGTTCCGGGAAATGCTTTACCCATAGCTGCTATCAGGTCGCTGACTGTTACAGCATTTTCACTGCTGAAAACAAGGGCTTCGATATGTTGGTGTAAGTTTTCCAATTGACTGTATTAAAGTCTCCCCTTTAGGGGAGATTTGGAGGGGTTTATCCCTTCTCTTCCAATGCCGCTGCGCCTCCTACAATTTCAAGAATCTCTTTGGTAATAGCTGCCTGACGTTCGCGGTTGTATTGAATTTTCAAAGTGCGGATCAATTCATTCGCATTATTGGTTGCTGAATCCATAGCTACCATTCTCGCTCCGTGCTCTGATGCATTGGTATCCAAAATAGCTTTGAAAAGTTGCGTATTCAATATCTTTGGAACTAATTCTTCGAGTAATTTTTCTTTCTCCGGTTCAAAAATGTAATCTGCCTTAGTCTTTTTTGCTTTGCTTTCTGCCGAAGGTGCTACCGGTAAAAATCTTTCGAGCATAAAACGTTGTGTAGCCGCATTCACAAACTTGGCGTAAACCAATTCAATCACATCATACTTCTCTTCTGCAAAACTACTCATCAGCAATTCCGAAACTTCTTTTGAAGTATCAAAAGAAAGTTTCGCCATTAAGCTATGGTAGTCGGTAATGAAAGTGATGTCCTTGTCTTTCTTGAAAAAATCATATCCCTTCTTGCCCACACAAAGCATAGTCACACCACCCGCTTTTTTCTGGGCTGCATAATCTTCCGTCAAAACCTTTCTTGCTGTTTTAATCAGGTTGGAGTTAAAACCTCCGCAAAGCCCTTTGTCAGAGGTAATGAGAACTACCAACACCTTCTTTACATCGCGCTTTTTGTTAAACGCCATAGAAGAACCGCCTTCCATACCGCTCATAATGTTACTGAGCATTTCGTTCAGCTTTTCAGAATACGGACGCATTTGAAGGATTCTGTCCTGCGCGCGCTTCAGTTTCGAAGCTGCTACCAGTTTCATTGCCTTGGTAATCTGCTGTGTGGTATTCACACTCGCTATTCGTATTCTAACTTCCTTGAGATTCGCCATAATTTGGTTGACGGTTAACAGTTAACGGTTGACAGCAAAAACCACTCTTTGCTTTACTACCACTCCTTCTTTCCGTTGTCTGTGGTCTGTCGTCCGTTGTCTTTTAAAAAAATTGCGCGGCAAAAATAGAAGAATAAGCTACAGAAACAAGCCGTTTTTATTGCTCTGGATTACACTGGTTAATTGGGTTTATTTCGTGTAATTCGTGGCTTAAAGTATTAACCAATCTTTTTCGCCATGCGTAAACTTTTTCTCGCTCTTCTTCTTCCGCTTCAGCTTTTCGCTCAAAAAGACCTGCCTACCGGACAGGCAGGTTTCAGCAAATATGTCGACCCGTTTATCGGTACCGGTGGGCACGGACATACTTTCCCGGGTCCGACTATGCCTTTCGGTATGGTGCAATTAAGCCCCGATACACGATTGAAAGGCTGGGACGGCTGCTCGGGTTATCATTACAGCGATAAGAAGATTTACGGTTTCTCACACACGCATTTGAGTGGCACCGGTTGCAGCGATTACGGAGACATTCTGTTGATGCCCACGGTGGGCAAGCCTCAGTTCAGCAACAAAAAGTATTCGAGCGGCTTCAAAAAGGAAAGCGAGAAAGCAAGTGCCGGTTACTACACTGTGTTTTTAGATAAGCCAAAAGTAAAAGTGGAACTCACCGCCACTACGCGCACCGGTTTGCACAAATACACCTTTCCGAAATCTTCTTCTGCCAATATCATTCTCGACCTCACCCACCGCGATTTTGTAAAACAGGGCGAAATAAACATCACCGGTAACAACGAAGTATCTGGAAAACGGGTAAGCAAGGCATGGGCCGATAACCAGATAGTATATTTCGTGATTCAGTTTTCAAAGCCATTCGCCAAATCAGGTATTGCTAAGGCAGACCTGCCTGCCGGTAGGCAAGGTGCGGCAAACACCAACAGCAAACACGACACCGGTTCACTGCTTAAGGCATTTGTAGGCTTTGAAACTACCGAAGGCGAAGTGATTTATGCCAAAGTAGGTATCAGTGCCGTGAGTGTAGAAGGCGCGCGCAAAAATCTGAACGCAGAACAACCAGCTTTTGATTTCGATAAAACATTAGCTGATGCTAAAGCTGCCTGGAACAAAGAACTCAGCAAGATTGATGCAGAAAGCAAAGAAGAAAACGTGCTGCGCACTTTTTATTCTTCCATGTATCACGCCATGATTCCGCCCAACATTTACAGCGATGTAGACGGCAAATACCGTGGGCGCGATTTTGAAGTACATGAAGCAAACGGCTTCGACTATTATACGGTGTTCTCCCTCTGGGATACTTACCGCACGCTTCACCCGTTGCTCACCATCATTGATAAAAAGCGCAGTTCTGATTTCATGAACACCTTCATCCGCGAGTTTCAGGAAGGAGGGCGGTTACCGGTGTGGGAATTGAGCAGTTGCGAAACCTGGTGCATGATTGGTTACCACGCTATACCGGTAATTGCCGAAGCCGTGATGAAAGACGTAACCGGTTTTGATGTAGAGAAAACCTATGAGGCGATGAAGTTCAGCGCCATGGAAGACAAAAACGCGCTGAAGAGTTACAAAGAGAACGGCTACATCAAATATCTGGGTGATGGGCAAAGTGTTTCGCGCACTTTAGAATATGCGTATGACGACTGGTGCATTGCGCAGGTGGCAAAGAAACTTGGCAAGACAGAAGACTACGCGTATTTCACCAAACGCGCGCAGAACTACAAAAACCTCTTCGACCCCTCCACCGGTTTTATGCGCCCACGGCAGGATGGGTTTATGACGCCCTTCGACCCTTACAAAGTTGACCACAACTACACCGAGGGTAATGCCTGGCAGTATTCGTTTTATGTGCCTCAGGATTTAAGCGGACAAATGAAGTTGCTGGGCGGCAAAGAAAAACTCGCAGCTTTTCTCGACACGCTGTTTACTACTTCGAGCAAACTTACCGGCAAAAAGCAGCCCGACATTACCGGCCTTATCGGGCAATACGTGCACGGTAACGAGCCGAGCCACCAGATTGCTTACGAGTATAATTATGCAGCCCAACCCTGGAAAACACAAGCGATGGTGCGGAGGATTATGAACGAAATGTATCGCGACCAACCGGACGGTCTTTCGGGCAACGAAGACTGCGGACAGATGAGCGCCTGGTATATTTTCAGCGCGCTTGGTTTTTATCCGGTGTGCCCCGGCAGCGACCACTACGCCATCGGCTCACCGGTGATGGATAAAGCCACTATCCGTTTAGAAACCGGAAAAACATTTACCGTTATCGCTAACAACAACCTGAAAGGAAACATTTACATCAACTCCGCTAAACTAAATGGCGTTAACTACACCAGGAGTTATTTAAACTATACCGACATTGCCAACGGTGGAACCCTCGAACTAACCATGAGTGCCGAACCTAACAAAACATGGGGAAGCGGTGAAAGCGATGTACCGGTGACGAAGATTGAGTGACAGAGAATAAACAGAAATACTATCTTTGAGCAAAAGTGAGCTTTATGACAATGAGAGTAACCAAACGAATGACCAAAGAAGAGTTGAACAAAACGCTTGGTGCATTGAAGATTCGCAAAGTACTTCACGCAAAAAAGTTTTGCGGTGCAGTAAAATGGAACGAAGACGGTTTAAAATTCCAACAACGCGCTCGCAATGAGTGGAATTAGTACCGTTTTCGATACCAAAAATTCAGCAATTACATTTAACCGTGAATACAACCAAGCGTAAACAAAACGAATCTGAATTTGAAAATTGGGAAACCCTTTCAGATGGAGGAAGAAGATACTGGTTCGATGTAAAAGGTAAAGTGAGCGGATTTGCACGATACATTAAAATAGCAAACAGCGAGGAAGTAACCGTTTCTTTTATACAGGAAATTTATAACAACGAAGGAGAACTAACTCACAGCCACGAAAAATATCCCATTGATAAAGGACATCAAAAACTGAAACCATGATAACTAAACAACTTATAGCCCAACAGCTTTTAAAATATTTGAACCATCAAATACCCCTTGCCGCTTTAGTTGATTGGGCAGAAAACGCCATTATGCAAGGAAACTTAGAACCCACTGACCCACGCGCCCTTATGCAAATACTCGGGCGTATAGGCGCGGCTGACGTAAAAGAATTTGGTTTGCTGTGGGAAGACTGCGACTCTATCATGCACCAGCTTGGCTACGATATAAAGGTGGATGCTAACTTAGCTGCATAGAAAGTGATATCCTGGGGTAACGAAGATTGAATAAGAACTTCCTTGAACTAAATTCTATCTTTCGTTTTCAATACCACCTATGAAATCAACCTTTACTTTTCTTTTCCTTCTCGGTTTGCTTTATTCTTCGGCACAATCTTTTCAGCAGCCCCGAAAGTGTGGAGTATGGTGCGAACCAACAGCGATGAAATAACCCGCAGCTATTCTTCCATCGAAATTCTGAATGCTGTGGGTGAAAAGCAAAAGGTGTTCCCTAAAAAAGGAACAGGCAAAACTGTCCCCCTCGATGTAAGCGACTTGCCTAACGGTATGTATCTGGCAACCATCCTTTCCGACAAGCACGAAAGAAGAATGCTGGGGAAGTTTACTGTAAGCAGGTAGTATACACCCAAAACCACCGGTTTTAATCAAAATCTGGTTCAGTCGTTAATCGTGTGAAAATGATAGAGATTCACACTACCCCATAGAGG
>CAZBPG010000057.1:0-25587 GCA_964493695.1 uncultured Chitinophaga sp.
CTTTTGTCAGCAACATTCTTATCAAGTTCATCTTGTGAATTATGAAAGAGGTCTAGTGTTCAACAGCACCCGCTAACAACCTCAGCTTTGTAGCATAAAAGCACATCCCGTTTTTTAGCTGAAACACAGCCTCTATCCTGTGCGTTTAACATATAAACTATTACCGAAATAGCACACCCGATAAATTCACTTACTTTTGATTTCAGAAGTGCGTTGATGATTGTATGAGAAATATTGCTTTTATGTTTCTGCTCTTTTTGTCTGCTGCTGCGGGTGCCCAGGTGCCCACCGGTGGACTCGTTGCGTATTATCCGTTTAACAACAGTGCCAGCGATGAAAGCGGAAACCTTAACCACGGTAAACTGAACGGAGCGGTGGCTCCCGCAGATGACCGGTTCGGAAATCCCTGCGGGGCGTACCGGTTTATGGGTACCGGTTGTTATGTTTCGGTTCCCAATTCAGTTTCTTTAAAAGCACCTTCGAGCTCGCTGGCTATTACGGCCTGGGTGAAGCCCGAGAAGGGAAGCAACTCATCGAACGATTTAAGTCTTATCCTCCTCTCGAAACCGGGTATCGAAAACGGCTCGGATGTAAAGCCGCAATACTGTTTTCAGATTAAGCGGACCTTTGGCGATTCGTACAGCACTATTACACTCAGTAACGATTTCTCGTTTCAGGATAAGCAGTACAATAACCACCCTATGGAGTTCGGGCAGTGGTATTTCATCGCTATCACGTATGATGAAAATTTTGTGCAGGTATATCAGGACGGAAAACTGATTGCCCAGGCCCCTAAGAACAGGCCTTTTTCGCCCAACGATTTTGCTTTGGAGATTGGCCGCGACATAGCTGCCGGTAAAAAATATTTCAACGGCAGTCTGGACGATTTGCGTATTTACAGTCGTGGGTTATCGTTTCAGGAAGTTAATGCGTTGTATAAAGATGGGTCCGCCAAACTGGCGAAGGAAGAAGTGATAGTGAATTTCCCGAAGAGCGTTCAGAAGAATACCGCACCGGGCACCTGCTCGGCTAAAGTATTTTACAACGAGCCGGAGGCAACTATAGGCTTCGGCTCGGTAGTGATGAAACAACTCAGCGGCCTGCACAGCGGTTCCGATTTTGCTGCGGGCAGAAACAACCTGGTTTACGAAGCCACCGTTGGCGATAAAAAAATAGTCGACAGCTTTCAGATTACCGTGCTCGATAACGAGCCACCGGTGTTTACCTGCGTAACCGATGTAATTGCCAAAGCACGCACCAACACCAGCGGAGTGGAAGTTGATTATCCCGGTCTGTCGGTAACCGATAACTGCCCTAACCTGAAACTGGAGTTACTCGAAGGCCTGCCCACCGGTGGGGTGTTTCCGAAGGGAACTACCAGCGTAAAGTATGAAGCCACCGATGCTGCGGGCAATAAAAGCTATTGCAGTTTTAAAGTAACGGTTATAGAGGATGCACAGGCAGTTAAAGAAGAAGCTAAACCGCACGTGAATTATATTCCGGAAGAAACCCGCAAAAGTCCGGCTGTGGTTTACGAACCGGAACTGCTGATACGTCCGGTGGAGGAGAAGAAGGACTTAGCCAAAGAGCAGGCGGAGCGGGAACGTTTGGCAGCCGCTAAAGAGTTGGCAGAAAAAGAACGTTTAGCTAAAGAGAAAGCCGCAGCAGATGCCGCAGCCAAAGAAGCAGCCGAAAGAGCACGCTTAGCCAGAGAGCAGGCGGAGCGCGAGCGATTAGAAAAAGAGAAAGCTGTTGCCAGAGAACTGGCAGAGAGTGAGCGCATAGCCAACGAAAAAGCCCTTGCTGAAAAGCAACGCTTAGCCGAAGAAAAAGCGGCTGCTGATGCCGAAGCCAGAGATGCGGCTGAAAGAGAACGCCTGGTAAAAGTACAGGAAGAGAAGGAGCATTTAGACAAAGTAAAAGCAGAGGCGAAAGAACAGGCTGAGAGGCAGCGACTGGCTACCGAAAAAGCCCTTGCCGAAAAGCAACGCTTAGCCGAAGAAAAAGCTGCCGCAGATGCCGAAGCCAAGGATGCTGCTGAAAGAGAGCGCATAGCCACCGAAAAAGCTTTAGCCGAAAAGCAGCGTTTAGCCGAAGAAAAAGCCGCAGCAGATGCCTTAGCTAAAGAAGCTGCCGAAAAAGAGCGCATGGCAAAACTGATAGCGGAGAAGGAACTTTTAGATAAAGCGAAAGCAAAATCCATTGCCGAGGCTAAAGAGGCGGCAGAAAAAGAACGCCTGGAGAAAGTGCTGGCAGAGAAAGAGCGTTTGCAAAAAGAAAGGGCAGCTGCCAAGGAAGCAGCAGAGAAAGAACGCCTGGCAAAAGAAAAAGCAATAGAAGAGAAGGACCAATTGGAAAGGGCATTGGCCGATAAGGAAAGATTGGTTAAAGAAAAAGCAGCCGCTGAAGATGCTGCAGAAAAGGAGAGGCTTGAAAAGGAAAAGGCCATTGCCGAGAAAGAACGTTTAGAGAAGTTGCTGGCTGAAAAAGAGCGCCTCGATAAAGTGAAAGTAGATGTAGAAAAAATGCGGGTAGCTAAAGAGAAGGCTATTGCCCGAGATGCCGAGCCTCCTCACATTGCCTGCCCTAAAGATACCGTTATCCTGCTTCCGCCTAACCGCAAAGGGTTGATTTACTACTACAAACAACCGGTGGTAACCGATAACGTAGGTGTAGACAGTATGATTATGAAAGCCGGACCTAAGGATGGCTGCTTCCTCACGGAAGGGGTTCACCCGTTTATTTTCGAAGCTTACGACCGGGCGGGCAACACCCAAACCTGTACCTACAGCCTCATGATTAAGAAGGATATTTCGGTGGCACCTTATGCTCCGCCACAACAGTTAGAAGCCGACCTGCAACTGGGCAGCGACTCCGTGCATTACGAGCACAAAGCCACCCTCAGCAACTGCGAACTTACGGTGCTTATTTATGACGATGGCGAGCAGGACAACGACTCGGTTTCTATTATTTTTAACGGGCATGTGCTGGTTAACCGCCAGATGATTCGCATTAAAGAAAACGGGGCCATACGCAAGAACATTACCCTGATGCCCGATGCCGAAAACTACATTATTGCCAAGGCCTGGAACACTGGCCGCTACGGCTTGAACACCCTGCGTATTGATGTATACGAAAGCCTTCCCGAAGGCAGTAAGGGCGACCTGAAACTCAAAAAGCCCCTCATGTCAAAAATCCTCCATTCGCGCCCGGGCGATGCAGGCGGCTTGTTGCTGCAGTGTAATTAATGATAGCGTGTGATTGAAAACTCCTGCATTGTTGAAATCCGTCTCTACTGCTTCCTGAAAAACCTGTTTTGTAGGGTTATCTGAATTTTCTGTTCTGGCGCGGTTACTCTCTTTTCATTTCTTCACTATCTCCAAAACCTCACCAGCTAAGTCCCGAACATATTGCGAGTTGCCTTCTGCGGTTACGGGCAGGTCCTCGTAGCCGAGGCGCACCACTACTAAGTTGTGTTCGGGAATGGTAATGATATAATGTCGCGCACGTGGTTGCCGTAGTAAGTTTTGGCGGAGATGGTAAGTGAAACTGTAATATCGGTAGTTGGTTGTGAGGCCACAACTGTGGAAGGAAACGCTTATAGTTTAAATGGGAAGAAGCTTATTTAGAGTGATTCAGGGGTTTATGCTTCCACCGCTTATGACTCCAAAGCCATTGAGCAGGATGTTCGTGCAGTTGTGCTTCTAAATGTTCGGAGAAGGCCTGAACAATTTCATCGGGAGTACTGTTGGTTACGTCTTCTTTAAGTTTGGAAAGATGCACGCGGTAATAGCCTCTTTTTATCTGAACAATTTTTGCATACACCGGAATGCAGTTATGCTTTACCGCATAGCGGGCACCACCATAAAAAAAAGCAGTGTCCTGATGCATGAATTTTGTCCAGTAAGCATTGTTGGGGTTAGAGGGCGACTGGTCGGTGAAGAAAACATGGAAGGTTCTTTCTTCGGGTTTCTCTTTAAAATAAGCCGAAGTGTTTTTCATCGAAATCATGTTCATACCCAACTTGCCGCGCGTGCTTACAATCAGGTCATCAAAGTATTTGTTTTTGGCGGGGCTGTAAACCCCGAATATTTTAAACTTAGTAAGCGTGTGCGCTACATAACCGGCATACTCCCAGCAGTTGCTGTGTGCAATCATCAGCACCACATCTCTGCCTTCATCGTAAAGTTTGGTAAGCACTTCAATATTCTCCGGAACGCACCTCGCCCAATACTCTTCAGGTTTTATGGTGAGGCATTTAATGTTCTCTACTACCCTATCGGCCAGGTGCACGTATGATTCTTTTGCAATGGCTTCAATTTCCGTTTCGCTCTTTTCGGGAAATGAATTGCGGAGATTGGTGAGCACCACCCTTCTGCGGTATTTAAACACATCGCGCAGAAAAAACGCCAGCACATCGGCCAGTTTATAAAGCACCGGTGAAGGCAGGTAAGCGAAGAGATAAAGTATGGGAACAACTAAATAGTAGAGGAGCATAATTTAGAATGTGACAATGTGATAAAATGACAAAATGATAATGAGCGCTGCAAGTTTTATTGCATTGTCACTTTGTCATTTTATCACATTATCATTTTTGTATTTGAAGTTCATTTTCGTTCAACGTAATCTCCCGTTTCTTATATCCGCCCCTGCCTATAATTTCAATTTTCATATTGCGGCTGCCTCTTTCTCCGGTAAAAGAAATACGCCCGAAGTTACGTCTGCCATAATCGAAATGCTTTACCCGGTTGCCGTTGTGGTAAGCGCCAAGCAACCTGCGAGGCAGCGGAGGAAAGGTAAGCGGTGAGCAGGTGAAATCGTAAAACGGATAACCGTTCCATACGCGTTTGCTCAGTTCGCTGTAATGTTTGTCACCGGTAAGGAAGATGACTCCTTTAATGTTGTTCTTCGAAATAAAATCGAGCAGTTCATCGCGCTCGCGCGGATAATCGGCATACGATTCGCCAAAGTTATTGTCGTTTAAAACCTGCGAACCGATGGCGATGAATTTAAATGTGGCATCGCTCATCATCAGTTTGTTCTTGAGCCATATCAGTTGGGTCTCGCCCAAAAAATCTCCGGCAGTATTGCCACTTACATCGCGGTGATACCGGTCATCGGTCATAAAAAATTCAGCATCGTAGTAACGGAAGTTGAAGTAGTTGCCGTTAAACTGCGCCCCTTCGGGATACGTATTGGGCCACATGCCTTTAAAAATTTTCAGCGTTGAATCTTTAAGTACATATTCCCTTCCGCAATCGTTGGGGCCGTAGTCGTGGTCGTCCCAAATGGCGTAGTGGGGCTGAGCGGCCAGAAAATCGCGGTATTTACGGAACGACTTGCGCAGGCGTATGTTTAAATTGAACATGCCATCGTAACTCTTGTGGTCTTTGCCGAGGTAATACACATCATCGCCCAGCCAGACCATAAAGTCGCTCTGTTTCTTTTTCATGCGGTAAAAAATCCAGGTGGTGGCACCGGGAAAAACCATGCGGGCAAAGCCGGGGCGCATGAGGGCGCAGGAGCCGAGGAGGAAATTGAAATCTTTAATGGCCGTATCGGCCTGGGTGCGGAAATAGTAGCGGGCATTGGCGCCCCAGCCGTCAATAGAAACGAGGATGTTGTAAACGCGGTCGGGCGTGAGGCCGGTAAAATCCATAGTAAGGGCTACATCGCCTTTGCTGTTGGTAATATAGTTTACGCTGTTGGGGTAGTAGACTTTCTTTTCGGCAGTGTCGCCCAGTATGAGCATGTTCTGCCCTTTGCCGCGGTAAGCAATCCATACACGGGCGCTGTTTTTAGTTACCGAACCCACCACCGGGCCTGCCAGCAGTTTGGGCTTGGGCTCGGTTTGGGCAAAAAGAAATTGAAGGGTTATTAATAGTAGTAGAGCCGAACCTGTTTTTTTCACGGGGACGAATGTAGAAACAAAGGGCAAAGAGCAAAGGGCAAAAGGCAAAAAGCAGAATGCAGAATGCGACAGCGGTCTGCAACAGAAAGCGAGAATGTAACAGAGATGAACCGTGTAAAAACAGAACTTTACCAGGCGCCAACAGAACTGAACCATGTGAAAACAGAAGCGAACCGAACGAAAACAGAGTTGAACCAAGCAAAAACAGAAATGAACCATCCGAAAACAGAAGTTGACCGGGCGCAAACAGGACTGAACCACGCGAAAACAGGAGTGAACCATGTCCTAACAGAACCGAACCGAGCGAAAACAGAAGATTTTCGGATTTTACAATGCTAATAAAAATGCTGCTATTGAGCTGTTTAAAGCCACAAACAAAACAGTCTGCCAACATTTGGCAGACTGTTTCTTTTTAGCCATCTAATGACTGCAGAATTTTAAAACTAAAACAATTACTTTTCCTTTTTGCCTGCCTGCGGTGGTGCATCTCCTCCATGTACCAGTGCCGAAACCGTAACAGGATCTTGCGAAAAGAGGTTATGGTATTTATCTCTCGTAGCGATATACTTATTATAAAGTTCGGGTTCGTTTTTGCTCCAAGCATCCATTACAGCCTGTTTGTTTTTAATATGCTCTTCTACGGTTTTGGCTTTAAAAGAACTGCCCTTAACACCTGTCCTTTTTTCTAATTGGGCTACGAAATCTCCCATTTGTGTATATAATTCAACTACATTATCAGAAAGGTTTGTTTGGAGAGTATTAGCAGGTTTCGTAGCACTCTTTAAATAAGTACTGTCTCTATAAAGAGTGGGTGAAAGAACTTCTAAAGAGTAATATATTCCGGAAAAACCCTGACTTGCTTCCGACACCTCAACAGTAAAACCTTCTTTGTCAACAGCAACTACCATTACATCGGCTTTACCACCGTACGGTTCAATGTCTATGTCCATATATTCGAATTTGATATCATCGATGATTTGTGATGAAAAGCTTTCTCGCCACGAAATCCTTTTGGTTTTTGTATTAGCGTCTAGCTTTTCGGCTCCGCGGTAAGAAAGGCCGCCTATTTTCACGTCTTCTGTTTCAGTATAAGTCGCTTTGTCTTTTATTTTTTCAAAATGACCTTTATCAAGCAAAATCCAAATTTTACCTACTTGGTCGGGCTTACCAAAGTAGTTTTCCATAGCATAGCCAATGATAGTACCCTCATCTTTAGCCTTCATTCCAACACCCTGTATGTTAGAAGAGGTAATTGGATCTCCCGGTTTAATAACACCACCTTCTGCACATACTTTTACCTTTACCCGTCCGGTAAGTGCAACAGGTTTCCCTTCGGCAGGACTATTCAAAAACACAGAGGGGTTTTCTGAAATTACTCCTGCCAGCAGGTTGTCATTTGTTTTAGTAGTAAGAATAAATGACTGGGGTTGTGAGGGATCTATGGATACTATATCACCGGCTTCCGCCTCTCTTCCCTTTTGGGTTACATTAAAAAATTCAGCTACATCTCCATACGCACTGGTGGTGTTGGCATAGAGCGTTCCCTGCGCTCTTACCTGACCGGCAGCGGCATACACAGGGCTTGTTCCGTTGGGATAGGTATAAGAGAACGTAACATTGTTCTCCTGTATGTTACTTATATAATCGCAGTAATTATCATTATCCACAATTCTTACCCAAAAATTCGTTCCTGCTCCGTAACCATTCCAACTTGAATTATTATACCCCCCTTCGCAGCCAAGATAAGACCAACCCCAGGGCGCATAATATTGCCAATACATCCAACTGGTGCATACATAAGTCCCGTAAACTTCAAAGTAAATATTTGTAATTGTAGCCCCACCCGGGCCGCAGTTAAAAGGTAACTGTATTTGGGTATTCCAGCAATCATATGTTGCTCCGCCTGAAGTATTTCCCATACTACAAGAGCCGGAACTATAATTTTGAGTAGCCGGATCCCCCACCGTCAATCCATCATGTATTTTTACCGAACCGCCATAATTTGCTCCATCATTCTGTATTCCCCCTCTGGCCTGTATAGCAGCCTCACAATAAACAGTGCCGCTGTTAAAGTAAGCACCGCCTGGGGCAATAAAGTAGGAGGCTGCATTAATATACGGATTATTGTTATTCTCAAAATAAAGACCTGCACTGTTAATATATGCCCTGCGGGTGCCTCCGTCTGTAAAAAATGAGACATCGGTATTTTGCCCGTTTAAGGCATTTGATGAGCGAATAGCCCAGTTGCCGCTGCCGCTTAAAATTCCTATTCCTCCTCCGTCTGCATAGTAATAACCATATATGTTGCCGGCATAATTGTCGCGCAAAATTATACCTGTATGCGTGCCCGATTTCCCAATGTTCCAATATTGTCCTTCAGAGTAAAAGTGGTTACCGGTAGCCTGATTGTAAAGACCTATACCCGATGAGTTATTTCTAAACCACCCGTTATTATAAGCCTCACCAATGCCGTTAATTACATTGCCGTTCATAATTAATGTAGTGGTAGCACTGTGGTTACCCAGGTTATCACCGGTTGGAGCTGTAATACCTAAAAATGCTCTTACCGAAGCCGCATCGGCAGTGCGTAAATAGTTATCACCTTGTTTGGCCATTATACCGGTAACACCCGCACCTATTCCATTATCAGTAGAATTCAGGTACTCGGCAAACAGGTGGTTGTTTACCCTAACGTGGTTATCGCCTTTACCAACCGACATAATTTCGGTTGCATTAGCTCCTCCATACACCGGTGAATTATTATAAAACCGTGTACCTCCATAACCGTAATAACCTCCAATTTTTACCCCGGTGTGCCAACCGAGAATCAGGCGGGTGTAATCGCCCATTACATTTTCCTGGGGTGCTACATAAATACCATATTCATCTAGGGGTTGGTTTCCCCAACCTATACCGTTGGTAGGGTCACCGGCTCCAAAAGTTGCACCGGTACCGGCATTTTGATACGAAACGGCATCCGTTCCAAATCTTATCCTGCCATTAATGTTTACCTTATCAAATGGTGTCACTGTTCCAATGCCCACATTTCCGTTATCTCTCAGAGTCATTACATCTACAAAATCTTCCTGATAACCGGTGCTGGCTTTTAAGCCTAAAGTTAATTGTGTTTTGGGTTCGTACGGACTGCCCAACGTACCGTATGAGCGCATTTTAAAATCAACAGCAGCAGGGTAAAGGTTGCCGCTAAAGGTAGGTCTTACCAGGCGCAGTATGCTTGCTTCGGTAGTGTTATTATTAGCCCCAAGTATTCTTGCTGCCGGTGTAAGTGCCCCTACCGTTCCGGGTTCAGACGGGTTATCTGCGCCCACCTGTAGTGGTGTCAGCGGGCTGGTAGTTCCTACACCCACGTTGCCACCATTATTATAAATATTACTGCTGTTTACTACCCATGTTGAGCCGTTCCAGTAGGGAGTGTTTCCGGCTGCCGTGCCATTGGGCAACAATCCGGTAGCACCTTGAGGCCCCTGCGGACCTGCCGGGCCCTGTGCACCAGGTGCTCCTGCTGGGCCTTGCGCGCCTGCTGCACCTGCCGGACCCTGTGGGCCCTGAGGCCCTACTGCTCCGTCATTACCGTTTGCTCCTGCCGGGCCCTGTGGGCCTGCCGGTCCTTGTGCTCCCGCTGCTCCTGCCGGACCCTGTGGGCCTTGAGGCCCTGCTGCTCCGTCATTACCGTTTGCTCCCGCTGGACCTTGAGGTCCTGCTGCTCCGTCATTTCCGGTTGCACCCGCTGGCCCCTGAGGGCCTGCCGGACCTTGTGGTCCTTGCGGTCCAATAGCATCACTTCTTCCGGTAAGCCTCCATGCCCCGTTAATAAAGTTTAAAGTAATAGTAGCACCACCGGTTAAAGTAAAGCCGGCAAAAGTGGCCGCATCGTTATCTTCATTGTAAATAATCAGATACTGCCCTTCGTGCGGTATAGCCATACTTAGCGCATTGGTTTGAGCTCCTCCTATGGCAGTTAACCGGAACACCGAAGTATTATCCGGTATCACATAAGCCGCCTGTGCCGGAGCCGAAGCCGGAGTGGAACTGATAGCCCCTTCTACCTGTAATTTTGTTTGGGGATTGCTGTTGCCTATACCAACATTTTGAGCTAACGCTTGCGCACCAAACAAAGCAGTGCATACCAGCAGGAGGAGAAGTCTATTCATAATCGTATCATTTTAATCGTTAAACATCGCAAAATTTAAGCCAATATTAACTATTTACAAATCAGGTTATGTTATGAGAGGAGGGATATTGCATACCCCGAATTGTGAAGTATACATTTAGTGTATACAATTAGTTACAACTGTTCTGGAATAGTATACAAGGATATGGTTGTTACTAAACCATCAACTGTAAAATGCACAAAGCCGCCTTTAAAAGGCGGCTTTGTTCGTTTAACTGAGATAGTGGAGGTACTACAAGCTAATGTAAATAGTTCCGTTACCTCCCTGGTAACCCCTTTGTGGTATAATTTTATCAGGATGGCTGGAAAAGAAACTTTTAGAAAGAGCTTCTTAGCTTTAGTTTGTCTTATTTTTAATTGAAATAATCGCCTCGTAAGTTTGTTTGTTTTTGTTCACCCATTCTTCTTTCGCTTTCAAATAATCGGCTTCCTGTGTAAACCTATTTCTTTCCGGTGCATGTGCATCTTTTTTCAATTTATCTGCGATAGAATTATTTGGCACTTCAATGGTGGTAGACTGCTTTTGTTGCTCAACTTTGGGCATTACGCCCACAGCTGCTGATTGAGCCATACAATTGCCAGCCAATAAAATAATAACTCCGGTTAATAAATGTTTCATTTTTGTATCTTTTAATGTTAGATAATATTTAGTATATCAATAGCAGTTTCCGGTGCCATTCCACGTACCTGAATAATAAGGGTACCAGTTTGTTACCAAATTGCTGCCCGTACCATCCACAACGGTGTAATAACATTCATATGGATATGATCCACCGCTATATGTAACCTGTATGCTTGCTCCTTCCGCAGCACTAAATGAGTAACTAGCGGGTCCGTAGCCGCCACCTAACGTACCTCCGTTAATCACTAAGTTTCCGTTTACATATACATTCACAAAGTTGTTACCATGCCATCCATCACCGTACGAGTCATATAAATGAATTGTATGCGTGCAGTATCCAATATCATTGGCTTGTTGCACAATCTCGGTAATTTTTGCATCAAACGCTTCGCCCCAATGGTTTGTAAGCCATGCTGAAACAGAGAACCCCGCACCGTAAAAATTGCTGGCACTTAACTTAAGCACCACGAAATTATCCGCACTGTAATACTGTGTCAACGCGGCTCCGCTGGCGTGGTTAACCGTATTTGCATTGTAGATGTATGAGGTATTGTAGGTGTATCCAACTGCCTCTGAATTGATGGGTTGTGCTAAACCATAATTATATCCTTCCACCAAAAGGCGGTACATAACATTGGAGTTGTATGGGATATTTGTTTTAATATGTATTGGATTTCCATTACTGTTTTGGGTGTTCCAGCTGGCAATATCACGCTTTACCCTAAAGTTAGAACTGGTAATGGAACCCCCAATGGTAAGTTTTTCACCGCTGTTTAGTGAGGTAGTAACAGCACCATTTACACTAAGTGACTCAGTAGGGGCACTGGTTCCAATACCAACTTTGCCAGCACTGGTTATTCTTACCCGCTCAGTTCCATTGGCATCAAAGTGCAAGTCGCCATTTTTATAATCAATAGCCGGGTTACTTTCGCTATAGCCCAACTGCATACTTTTTGCCATATACAAGTTAAAGCTTTGTGAAGTACGGGGCAGGTACAAACCATAGGAAGCAAATTGTGCTACATCATCTGTACCGTCCGAGCGAACTTTTAAGCGGGCGCTCTCGTTGTATAATTCAGTATTAGCATCTACTAATCTAATTCTGCCGTTTACATCTAATTTTTGGCCGGGGCTCATTGTTCCAATACCAACATTATTAGCATGAACTACTAAACCATCGGTAGGTAAAGCGGTTGACTGGTCGCCATTATAGCCGGTGCTCATAAAAATTTTACCGTCAGCATTTACATGCCAAAGGCGCATTTCGGCTCTTGCATTGTCATAAACACGAATACCGCTTTTCCAGGTGGCAGAGTTACCAAAAACCACATTGGCATCGTAGGTATTGTAACCAATATGCAAACCGGAAGCTCCGTTTACATCTAACTTGTAAGACGGGCTAACGCCTATACCCACGTTACCGCTGGTTGTTATACTTCCGCTGCTATGATCAAGACCTCCTCCATTACCAAGCAGAAAATATTCCGTTGGATAAGCATCATTACCTCCCTGAGCCAAATAAATACCTCCACCCCATCCGCTACCGGTTCTATAGGAACCTATGTTAATATGCTTTCTGTATCCCGAGGTAATTAAAGTAGTTGCCTGCAAAATGGGAACAAAGCCTCCACTACCGGTATTGACTTGTGGGACAGCAATAGGAGCTATATAACCCAAATTTGTTACAGCTGCGTATGTTGACGGAGTTGCAGTAGTTAGAGTTGTGGTTGCGGTGTGGTTACCCAGGTTATCGCCCGTGATATAACTGGCTATGTTGGCAGCAGTAATTACCTTGGTCCACGAGTTCCAGGTATTGGTACTTTGCACATAATTTCGTATAGCCAATTCCGGTGTAGCATTATTATAGTTACCGGATATCTGATAAGCACCGTAACGTTCGTAGCCTGACATAGTTAAGGTGGTTGCCCAACTGCCGAAAAGACCATGACTGGCATGCATGTTTACCGAAGTTAAACTGCCCGGTTCACATAAGGTAACAGCGGTAGTGGCATCGGTAATATTTACGTTATAAGGATAAGGCGACTTTAAATAAGTAGCCCAACCGGTAGTGTTTTGATTAAGGGTAGGCACATCGCCTGCTGCAATGGCACCCGCACTGAGGTTGCCCGATGCATCGCTTTTTACATAACCGGAACCCAGTGAGCGTATACGCGCGCTTCCGTTAACGTCTAACAAAGCGGTGGGGGCTTGAACTCCAATACCTACATTGCCATTACTAATAACAGACATTAAATTAGAGGCGCCATAGCGAATATCCAGATAGGCATTCGATGCATCATCGCGGTTAACAAACTTGAATGGCCCACCGGTGTGTCCGTAAGGTTGCAGAGCAAGGCGCGAAACTTCACCTGCCGTACCACCGCCAGCAAGACCGTAGCCTATTTGTAATTCGGCTGCACCGGCATTATTGTATGTAGTGCCTCCGTTGTGTAAAATCGTATTACCGTTTACTTCTAATCGTTGGC
This sequence comes from uncultured Chitinophaga sp., assembly GCA_964493695.1. Classification (GTDB taxonomy): domain Bacteria; phylum Bacteroidota; class Bacteroidia; order Chitinophagales; family LD1; genus Bog-950. Next base: position 13,212 of record CAZBPG010000057.1, read on the forward strand.
CTGGTGTAGCGGTTCCAATACCCACATTACCTCCACCGGTTGCCATAGTAACGTTACGGGTGTAGTTATGCAAGCGCATTAGTTCGCGGGGCGTTCCGTAAACATCAGACCGGAATATAATATCGCCATAAGGTGCATTAAGTGTGGGGTTGTAACTTGTTTCAATAAACGCTTCTGCATTGTTGGGATGATAGAGGAATTGAAAAACGCTGGAAGTTCCATCGCCCCACGAGGTACGGAATCCCGACTTCACAGCAGGGTCTGATGATTGAACCAAAGCAAGTGTAGCTACACTGCTGTAAATATTTAACCGTTGCTGCGGATCAGCTCTTCCAATTCCCACATTACCATTGTAATTAATAATCATTCGCTCATTGTTTTCCGCCTGTCCGCTTGCACCGTTAAAACCGGTAAAGAAATGGATGGCGTGGTTTTCTGAGGCAACACCTTTACCCGCAAGCAACCTGAGGTCATTTCCTGAAGTGCCTATGTAGCCATCGTAGGCACTATAAGTACCCAATTGTAAAGAGGGATAGTTACCGGTACCGCCAACTCGTATCTGTTCAACAAATCCGCTTGTTGGGGTGGCATAAGTATTGAAAGGCGCTGCAGGGCTGGTAGTACCTACGCCCACATTTCCTCCGTTGTTATAAATATTGCTGCTGTTCACCACCCATGTTGAACCGTTCCAGTAAGTAGTATTTCCTGCTGCTGTGCCGCTGGGTAGTGTTCCTGCAGGACCTTGCGGACCTTGTGGACCTGCAGGGCCCTGTGCTCCTGCTGCACCTGCCGGTCCTTGTGGGCCTGCTGCACCATTCGCTCCTGCTGGACCTTGAGGCCCTGCAGGACCTTGTGCACCGGCTGCTCCTGCAGGTCCCTGAGCACCGGTAGCACCGGTTTGGCCCGAAGGTGACACACCGGAACCGGCAGCTCCTACCGTTCCTGTACCTCCCCCGCCAAAGTAGTTGAGTGTGGCTGTTGTTGGAGTGGTAGCTGTAACTATATAGTATCCTCCGTTACCTCCTATAAACACGGTCTGTCCAGGTACCATCCAACCGGCATTAACTACACTTACCGTTACATTGTTTCCAATAGAAGGTTGTGTGTAACCGGCTGTAGTAGTGGTGTACGAATCTTTACCATCTGCACCCGCTGCACCTGCTGCACCAGCGGGACCCTGTGGACCTGCTGCACCATCGTTACCGTTTGCACCGGCCGGACCCTGTGGCCCTTGAGCACCGGCTGCTCCTGCAGGGCCTTGCGGGCCTTGCGCACCAGCGGGACCTTGCGGACCTGCTGCACCATCTGCTCCCGCTGGACCTTGTGGTCCGGCAGGGGGCCCTGAGGACCCTGCGGCCCCATCACATCGCTCTTACCGGTAAGCCTCCAGGCACCATTAATAAAGTTTAAAGTCATGGTAGCACCACCGGTCAAAGTAAAGCCGGCAAAGGTGCAGGCATCGTTATCTTCATTATAAATTATCAGATACTGTCCTTCGTGCGGTATAGCCATACTCAGGGCATTAGCCTGCGTTGCGCCTACAGCGGTTAACCGGAACACCGAAGTATTGTCTGGTATAACATAAGCTGCCTGTGCCGGAGCCGATGCCGGTGTGGAACTGATAGCCCCTTCTACCTGTAATTTGGTTTGGGGATTGCTGGTACCTATACCAACATTTTGAGCATAAGCAGACGTGGCAAAAGCCAGTAGCAGGAAGGGTAAAAATTTTTTCATAGTTGTTTGAGCGTGGTTAGTCGAGGTTAAAATACAATAATCAAGCCCGTTTGTCAATTAATAGGGCGGGAAAGGTAATTATATTGGAGAAATAGTTTCCGCAACTGCAAAGTCTGCGCCCGTTTGCTGTTTACCCCAGAATACAGATGTGTAGCATAAAAGCACCGTGCCTTCCATCTACAGCGGCTGTTAAAAAAACGTGAGGTTTTAAATACCTAACAATGGGGCAAACATATTTTTATCGTTTTTGAGGGCAGCCAGTTGAGCGTAAAAGTTTTCGAATCAGAGAACTTTGCCAGTATCATTGTGCAGCAGGTAACAATTGTGTTTCCTGAGCCTGTTGGTTTATAGTTAGTGAATAGTTGACTGAAAAATGATAGAAATCACCTGACCAGCGGGAGTAGCCACTTGGCTATTATCGCCAGTTACGTGGCCAGTGTCGCCAGCCATGTGGCTGACAGCGCCAGCTATAACAACAGTGTTGCCGTCCACATAGCCAACGCTACCAGCCGCGTGGCCACCCACGCCAGCCACATGGCTAACGATGCTAGCCGCGCAGCCAGTCTTGCCGGCCACATAGCTACTGCCGCCAGCCACATGGCTGGTGCCAACAGCCAAGGGGCCACTGTTGCCAGCCACCATGCTTTTTATAACAAATACCGCTTTTGCCATAGTGTTAGCTTAACGGGGGCAACCGTAAGGTCGAACAGCGGTGGGTTATGAATCTTCCTGGCTTCCTTCGCGCAGGGGCTATCAAAGTATAGTATGAATTAGCGCATCAACTCATCAGCCAATCCTCTAATCCCCTCCCTGTTCACAAACTCCACTTGCGCTTTTTGCAAATCGGGTTTATTTTGTTGCACATGGAAGGCAACCGCAACATACTGCTGTTAGACAGCGATGAGCAGAGCGCGCAGGATATTCAGCGCTTTCTGAAAGTGAGTGCCTATGCCTTTACCCTGAGCCACGCCAGCGATATTGCCGAGGGGCTCAACTACCTCAAAAACCGCCAGCCCGACCTTATACTGCTCGATGCCGGACTGATGCAGCAACCCGCCTTTGCCGCCTTTAAACTGCTGATGCAAAAAGCACAGGTGCCCGCCATACTGCTTACCGATACCGGTAACGAACAAACCGCCCAACAGGCGGGGCAAGCCGGTGCGGTTGATTTTTTGGTGAAGAACAAAATCAATTTGTTCCACCTGCAAAAGACCATTGCGAATGTGCTGAAGCTGAGCGAAACCGAAGCGCGGCTCGACAGCGCAAACAACGAGTTTACGGCACAGCACCAAGCGCTGTACCGCGTGCTGAACAAAATGAGCAGCGGGGTGATGGTGATAAACGCGCAAAACACCATCCGGTATGCCAACGCCCGCGCGTACAGCATATTAAGCGAAGAAGGCATCAAGAAACATTTAGCCGAGCATTTGAGTTACCGGTTGGCCGAAGAAGATGAGCAGATGGAACTGAAGCCGAGGAAGAACCTGAGCATCACCATCCGCATCAGCGATATGGCGTGGAACGGGGAGCGCGCCAACCTGTTTGTGCTTGACCGGTTAAAAACCAAAGAAGAAAAACCTGATGCCCTGCTGCAGGACGAAGCGGTGGTAACCCTGCTGAATACGCTGAGCGAAAACATCCTGCTGCTGAAAGGCGATGTGATAGTGCAGGCCAACAAACCGGCTTTGCATTTATTGAAAATGAAAGCCAGCGCGCTGATTCATCAGCCGCTGAAAGCAGTTTTTGAAAGCGAAGAAACCACCGGTGCCGAACTTTCGGTGCAGTCGTTTTTAGCCGAAAGGGTTTCGCACGGCATGCTCAAAATTGCTGACGGCTCGGAGCAACCGGTGCTGTTCAGTTTTAAACCGCTGAACTTAGGCGAAGAGTTTTACCAGTTGCTTACGTTTGACCTCAACACCGGACCGGATACCGTGCCCGGTGCCCGCACCGATGAAGAAAAGTTTTCGAGCGGAGATGTATTGCACCTCGCTTCGCACGATTTGCGCGAACCGGTGCGCACCATTCTCAATTACGTGCAGTTGATTTCCGAAAACCTCAAAAACGGAAAAACAGAGGAAGCCAAAGAGTATGCGGGCTTTGCGCAGTCAGCCGCGGCACGCATGGAAAAACTCCTCAGCGATTTGAAAGTGTTTATCGGTTTAAACGAACATCCTTTCCAGTTGCAGAAAGTTTCCATGAAACTGGTACTGGCCGATGTATTGAAACAACTCAAGCCGCGCATTGATGAACTGGGGGCCGAGGTAAGCTTTACCGAACTGCCCGATGTAAGTGCCGACCGCGAACTGGTAGAAAAACTTTTAACGCAGTTAATCGACAACGCACTCAAGTTCCGCAAGAAAGACAAGAAACCGGTGATTGACATCGGCTACGACAAGTTTGAAGGCAACGTTATCTTCTGCGTACGCGACAACGGCATCGGAATTTCGAAGAAATACTATCAAAAAATCTTCGAACTGTTCGAAAAACTGAACAGGGTAGATGAATACCCCGGAAACGGCCTCGGCCTTGCAATCAGCAGGAAGATCACCGATTTACACGGTGGCGAAATCTGGGTAGAGAGCCTTCCGGGCAGCGGAAGTAACTTTTACTTTACCTTACGTGGAAAATAAGCCTACCTAAGTCCTTTTTCTTTTCCCTCCTTTGTTGTGATGAAGAAATTTTGCAGCACCTGCGGCAATCACTTAGAACTCAGCCAGCGTTTTTGCAGCGAGTGCGGAGCTGTCAACCCTTTCTTTGTTGCGGCCTTCACCCTCCTCTCCGACCAAAGTCAATCCTTAGAAAAACTGCGCATCGAAAAAGAGCGCATCGAAAAAGAACTCTCGGCTAAAGAAGATGCACAAAAAGAGTTTGAGCGCCAGGAGCAATTAAAACGAGAACTGGAGGAACTTGAAAAACAAAAAGCAGAACAGCTCGAAAAAGAAAGGGCACTGCGCGAAAGGTTGGAGCGCGAAAAAATTGAAGCCAGCCTGAAGAAAGAAATCCTGCAGGTAAAGGAAGAAGCAGAAATAGCGAAGAAGGAAACCATTGACCTGGTACGCGAAGTGCGCAAAGAAGTAAAGCAGGAGATCCTGGAAATAGGGCAGGAAAACAAACGACTGAAACACGAAGTAGAAATACTCAGCAAACAGATTCCTGAAAAAAGCGAACCGGTAGCTTATGTGGCTTCTGTGGTAACACCGGCACCGGTAGAAGAACAACCGGAACCGGCAGCCGCAGAAACCGTAGAGCAGGAAAGCAGCCACAATCCGCTCAGGGTGCTGCTGGGTATGGTTATCCTGTTAGGGGCTTTCCTCGGCTATTTTTATTACACCAATATTTACAGCCATCAAACCGCGGAGCTCACAGAACCTGAAGTAACCACCACCACCGAAGCACCCACCCCGGAAGTCATCACCCCTCCTATCGAACAACAGCAGGTAGTGGATACCGTGCTCGAAAGCGATGCCCCGGCAGAAAACACCAATCCTCCGGCTGACGAACCGGTGAAGGTGAGCCCGGCAGTTTATAATCCTCCGGCAGCAACACCACCGGTTGAAAATCCAAAAGCAAAATCAAGAATTACCGAAGCCAAAGTGATGGCTGATTTAAACGGCAAAAAGATTTCGGGCTGCGGTGTAACCATCGGTTACGAAGCCGACCTGAACAATCTGAGTAACCTGGTGCTGGTAGAAAAATCATCCAACTATACCAAATACAAATGCACCATTAAGCTTTCACATGGTGACGATACTTATACCGCTGTGCCTTATCTGTATTACACCGATGACGGCATGCTGACAAAAATTGACGGAAGTAATTGCGAATAAAACAAGCCTATGAAAAAACTTTTATTCCTTACCGGTCTTCAGTTTACTCTACTGGCCCTCCAGGCGCAGGATTATCTTTCCGGCAAACTGATAGACAAACAAACCGGCACCAAAGAAATTTTTTACGACCGCACCCAGAACGATATTGCCTTTTACGTTTATCAAACTGTTTATAAAGTAACCGGTGCCGATAAAAGCCCGCTGTATACCGTTACACTCACTCATGACCGTGCAAAAGGGCTCCTGTTTGTCAGCCTGAAACCTCAAACCGGCAATCCGGTCGGCAGCCGCATTTCTTACGACCGCACCGAATGCGGGTTGATTTTCAGCGATAAAAGTTCGCTCGATACCTCCTTTAACATCAACGCCAACTACAACCACCTCTTTTCCTTTACCGATACCCTACGCACATATCCCATCCTGCACAAACTGAAAACATTTGACAAAAAAGATATCGTGCTCGACCCGCTTACCAAACTGCGTATTCGCAAACACATCGAAGCCATTAAAAACCTCGACCTTTCCGAACACCCGGTTACTTTCAATCAGCAGTTATACAAACTCCGCGATACCCTGTATGCCAATCACCTCCGGTTTAACGAAGCCATCAGCCAGATAAGAAAGCAGATTGAAGAAGATGTAACCAGACTGATGAAAGATAAACGGGTAGAACAGGATGTAAAGCGGTATGAAGGAGAAAAGCGTTTCGGCAACCCTCACGGCAAAGGCCTGCTGGTCATCAACGGAAACATTTATGACGGAAACTTTGCGGAAGGAAAATTTGCATCGGGCAGTGTGTTGCTCCATAACGAAGGATACGAATACTGCGGGCAGTACCAAGGCGATAAAAAAACAGGCACCGGCTGGCTGAAACACAAAAACGGCAGTTATCTTCTCGGAACTTATGTCGATAATGTGCTGAGCACGGGAATAACCCTGCAAAAAAGCAAAGACGGTGAAATTTACTTCGGGGGTTTCAAAGGTGGTAAACGTACCGGCTATGGCGAACTGCAAAACAACACCGGTGGCAAGTATGCCGGTGAATTTCTGGACGATCGTCTGGTAAGGGGATACTCCAAAGAAATTGACCCTTTCGGTTACTACACTTACTCCCGTATAGAAAAGGGAATCAAAACTCCCGTAGATGCCAAAACCGCTGAGGAGTTTTTCGGATTGTCGCTTTCCTCAGGCAACTAAATATTAAAGGGGCAGTTTCTTTTCCTCCGCATAAATATCTTTATAGAATTTCAGGTTCATGTTTTCATCTACATCGGCTGTCATATAAAGGATAAGCACTGCGAATCGTTTTTTCAGGTAAAAGTCCTGCGGCTTTTGGTCTTTCATACATTGTTGGAGTATAGCAACAGTAGAGGTATCTAAGCCTTCGGCTAAAATGTATTCAGCCAGTTCCATCGGTTTCTCCACCCGCACACAACCGTGGCTTAAAAAGCGGTTTTTGTTGCCAAACAAATCCCTCCGGTTGGTATCGTGCAGGTAAATACTGTATGGCGAATTCAAATCAAATTTTAAAAGCCCTAATGCATTATCGCAACCGGTAGACTGCCGAAGTGTGAATGGAAAATACTTAGTTGAGTACCGGTTCCAGTCTACCTGTTGTGGATTTACTTCCACTCCTTTGCTATTAATAACCTGAAGGTTATTATCATCCAGATAACTGATTCTCTTTCTGATTTTTGGCAGCATTTCTTTTGTTGCAATGCTTAGCGGAACGGTCCAGTATGGATAGGTAATTACCCTGGTAATGTAAGCTGTGAATGAGGGTGTTTTTGTATCCTTCTTACCCACAATCACCCGCATACTCATATCTTTAAGCGTATCACGGGTAACAATCTGCAAGCGTGCGGCTGGAATATTTACCAGAATAAACTCTTTCTCCCTCAACCTGCCGGTCCAGCGCCAGTAGTTCAAACTCTCCTTAATTTGTGCCACACGGTTTAAAACCGGATAGTTGAGCGCAACAACTGTTTTAGCATCCAGCACACCGGAAGTATCCATACTCATCATTTTCTGGAAACCGGCAATAGCAGATTTGAGTTGCTGCTTTGAAACAGAATCATAACTCAAAGTATCAGCAACAAAACCGTATGCTTTAAGTTTAGCCAGCGTTGTCAACCTTCCTGAATCTACGTTTAAAACATCAGCGGAATCAAGGGAGGGATGGTTCCGTAAGAAAGATTGCATCCGGTTAAGCTCGCTCTTCAGAAATAAATACTGAGAGATTTTCGGCTCAATACTATCCAGAGTTCTCCGCCAGTCATGGTGTGTCATCAAATCGTTGAACACACTCACTATGTGCGAAGAGTCTATGTTATACTTTACCCCATTGTATTTAATCTGCGGAATTTCTTTCCCGTAAGCCACATGATACAAAAACGAGAGAGCGGCATCTGTAAATATCACTTCGTTTTCCGATTCAAACTCGCTCATATCGAAATTAGGCAGCCGCAAAAGCGAATCATACTTCGAAACGTAATCCTGGTGATAGTCAGCCCTGTTAAGACCCAGACTATCTGCCTGATTCAGCATTTCATTAAGCATGTCGCGGTAAACCCTTTGAGCAGAAGAAGTATCCGTCCATTTTGCTTCATACCCGAAATGATTAAAGTACTTCTCGAGCAACTCGCGGCTGTTGATTCGCTCTGTATTTCCCTGCACGGTTACCTCTTTCTTGTTTTGAAGAAGATTAAACAGTTTGTCTTTCGTACCGGTGAAAAAATTTTTCCGGAAGGCAAAGATTAATACAGCAACAATCACAACAACTGCTGCAATCGAGTAAAGCTTAACCGAATTTCTGTTCATGAAGGGCCATCAGAATTTAACGTAAGTGCTGAAAATTTTAATAGCAATGGCAAGCAAAATCACACCGAAAAATTTTTTGATTGCCGCCAGTCCTGTTTTACCGATCCTCGACTCAATCCAATTCATAGCTCTGAGCACTAAGAAAACAATTACCAGATTGATGAGAATGCCAATCAGAATTTCAGTAACGCTGTAAACTGAGCGCAGTGAAATAATAGTGGTGAGAGTGCCCGAACCGGCAATAAGGGGAAACGCTACCGGTACAAAATTTCCAGAATGGCTGTCATCCGGATGTGTTTTAAAAAGATTGATACCCAGAATCATCTCCATTGCGAGAATGAAAATTACGATAGAACCCGCTAATGCAAATGAACGAACATCTACACCCACAAGTTGCAAGAAGGTTTCGCCTGTCAAAAGAAAGAAAATCATCAGTGCTCCGGCTGCGAGCGTTGCAATAAACGGATTGAAGTTTTTCTGATGTTGTTTGATACCGATAATCACCGGTAACCCTCCAACAATATCAATCACCGCAAACAGCGTAAAAGTGACTGTAAGTATAGAATTAAGTGAAAGCACGTAAAAAAATTAAAAGACTTAACCGGTTAGTCAGCTATGTAAGCTAACACATCCTTTACCGACAAAATACCAATCAAAATACCATCATCTACAACCGGCAAGGCCATAAATTTCTTATCAGCAAATATTTTTGCGGCATTTCCGATGGTTTCGCTGGACGAAACAGTAACAGGGTCAGAAGTCATTATATCTGAAAGAACAATTGCCTTGTCAATCGCATCGAAGTCCATAGCGATTTTAGGGTTCCGGTTACATAATTCCAGAAAAACTTTTGGCAAATCATTCGAACTCACCATGCCTATCAACTTATTATCTTCATCAACAATAGGTAAATGGTGAACTGGAAATTCAGTAAAAAGCCTTACAACTTTTGAAAATTCGGTTGATACATTGGCAACAACCGGAGTTATTGTCATGATGGTAGAAACTGGTTTGGTTAACGACATAGGTTGATTTTTGTGACCCAAAGATAGCTATAAGCTGAAACAAAAACGAAGGCCGGAGCAAATAAAAGGATTAAAATACATTAGCCGGATGAAGATAATATTTGCCACTTCCAACCAACATAAGCTAAAAGAGATAAAATCAATTGCGATTTCAGGCATTGAAATAGTCAGCTTGAAAGAAATTGGTTTTGAGGGCGAGTTGCCGGAAACCCATGAAACCATTGAAGAGAATTCGATGGAAAAAGCAGAATATCTCTCTAAAAAATTCAACATAGCCTGCTTTGCCGAAGACACCGGATTGATAATTGATGCGTTAAATGGCGAGCCCGGAGTTTACTCTGCCCGTTATGCAGGAGAAACTGCCACTTTCGATGATAATGTGAGTAAAGTTCTTGCCAAAATGAGTGGAATGGAGAACCGCAAAGCAAGATTTAAAACAGTTATCACATACTATTCTGAAGGTAAACACGTTCAGTTTGAAGGTATAACTGAAGGAGAAATCCTCAAAGAGCGAAAAGGGGCAGAGGGCTTTGGATACGACCCTGTTTTCAGGCCCTTGGGCTCAACAAAATCTTATGCCGAGATGACGCTCGAAGAGAAAAATCAATTCAGTCACCGCAAAAAAAGTTTCGACCTGTTTGCCAACCATTTACAACAAATCAGCGTCTGACATGTAAAGGTTGGCGAAAAGTATTATTTTAGAGTAACCCTAAACAAAGCTAAACCATGAGTTCAATCGTTTTCCAGGGTAATACCGAAGAACAAATCCGCGAAGGATGCGTAAAAGGTGACCGTAAGTTTCAGCAGATGCTTTACAATATGTTCTCTGCTAAAATGTTTTCGGTGTGCTTGCGATATGCCAACGAGTATAATTCAGCACAGGATTTATTACAGGAAGGATTTGTGAAAGTGTATAGGAATATTGATAAGTTTCGTGGTGAAGGTTCTTTTGAAGGATGGGTAAGAAGGATTTTTGTAAACACTGCAATTGAACATTACCGTAAACAGGTAAACTTGTATGCCCTGCATGATTCAGAAGCCAGAGGTTACGAGTATTATGACGAAAATGCTTTGGAAGCTTTGAAACAGCAGGATATAATGAGGATGATTCAAAAGTTGAGCGATGGTTACAGAACAGTATTTAACCTTTATGTGATAGAAGGGTTTTCGCATAAAGAAATTGGCGACATGATGGGTATTTCGGAAGGAACATCGAAATCGCAGTTAGCCAGAGCAAGATATTTGTTACAGAAGATGATAACCGAAACAACAGGTTTTGTTCATCAATCGCAAAACGGATAGTTAATTTTAAAACAACTAAAGAGTATTATAGAACAAACCTCTACAATATGGAGCAGAAGATGAAAAATTTTGACAGGAGAATTGAGCAGATGATGAATGAGAGCGAGGTTACTCCCCCATTCGGAATGTGGAATCGAATAGCCGCTGAGTTAGAAACAGGGGCAACACCGATACCGGTTTCGGTAAACTCACCTATACCTCAACGTACTGTTTTTGGATTTATTGCAGGAGCGTTGCTTATAAGTGCCTCTTTAATGATTGCCTATTTACTGAACGGCTATTCGGCTGAAGAAAAAGCAATTGCCGTAAATACCGCTGTTGTTAGTCAACCTTCTGAAACTACTACTGTTGTTACTGAAGTACCGACCATTGTTTTCAGAGAAGAAGTAAGGCCGGCAGTTATACGTTCTTCTAAACTGAAATCAATTGCTAAGCCGGCTAAAGAAATTGTTTCCTCAATTCAGGAACCGGCAAGTGCTGCTCAGGTAATACCTGCACATGCAGAAGTTTTGATTCCCAATCAGCCGATTGCTCAAAGCAATGGAGTTACTGAACCGTATTATTTCCCGGCTATAGACATAAACACAACACAAAACAAGACAGAGAATAAAATTGTGGCGTCAGTTGCTAAAACTGTGAAGACCGAAAAGACTTCAGAAGAAAAGGGACGTGAAATTATTTCAAGCAACGATGTTCCTAAGATTAAATTCAGACCGAAGAAACACCGTAGTTTCAGTTACGGAAGAATTATACACAGCAAAAAGAAATAGAAACGATACTCAGGTTTTGTAAAAAAGCATCCCATTTGGGGTGCTTTTTTTATGCTACTTCACGAACTTCGAAGCAGAGAGGTATTTTTTATCGGGATAATAGACAAACAGGCAACTGCCATCCTTAATAGTATTTATAATCTGCTTATGCCATTCAAAAGGAATGGCAGGACAACCGAAGCTTCTTCCCAATCTTCCAAATTCGCAAACAAAGTTATCACATACATAGTCAGCTCCATGCATAACAATGGCGCGGTCTTCGGCTTTGTCATTAAACCCCGGCTCTTCTCCTTTTAGCTTTAAACTTAAACCGTGTTTACCGGAGTAGGTTTGTGCAGTAGTATAAAAACCCAAACTACTTTGGTAAGAAAAAGGCTCGTTAGAAAACAAACAGGCATACTCACCTCCGGTATTCTTACCGTGGGCTACCAACGTATTGAACAGCAATTTGCCGGCACTCAAATCAATAACATAAAGCCGTTTGTTGCCGGATGGCTGGGAGAAATCGCAAATGGAAATAATGCTTTTTGAAACGTTTCCTTTCACCTTTAATTTTTGCCATCCGTTGATTGCTAACCGGAAAGCATTCTCGCTTAAACCAAGCTCTTTTAAGTGAAGTTGACTGTAAACCGAAGGAGCAACTGAAGGTTCAATTGTTACTGCATCTGAAGACTCCGGCCTGGAGGCAGAAATAAACAGTAAAGTAGTAACCGCAAGTGCAACTATAACTGCGACTTTGCTGAAAATAGATTTAGTTGTTTCCATAGTTAGGCGTAGCGAATATAACGGCTGAGTCTTCCAAATCTTTGATGATTCAAATCATTTAGCATTTATTTCAATCTGAAGAAGCCGTCTCAAAACTCAATTTGAGGCGGCTTTTTGTTTTAGAGGAAGAGCG
>CAZBPG010000058.1:0-25381 GCA_964493695.1 uncultured Chitinophaga sp.
AGCCAGTAGAAATGATAAATCCGTTACCGAATTAGTTAACCTTTACAATTGCGAGGCTCTGCGAAGCAATCTCCCCTTCTCACATGGGGATTGCTTCACTCGCAAAGCCTCGTTCGCAATGACGAACACGTTTTTATATTTGCCCGCTCAAATAACACAGCATGTCCAAGTTCCATAAGTTGAAAGTTAGTGAAGTAAAAAACGAAATTGCCGAAGCAGTTTCCGTTTCGTTTGAAGTGCCCGATGCCTTGAAACAGAATTTCAGTTATCTCCCCGGTCAGTACACCACCCTTAAGCTGAATATAAATGGCGACCACGTAAACCGCAGCTATTCGTTTTGCAGTTCGCCTTACATAAACGAGCCCCTTACCATAGCCGTAAAGCGGGTTGCAGGAGGTAAAGGCTCTAACTTCATCAACGACAACTTTAAACCGGGTGTAGAAATTGAAGTAATGGAACCTATGGGGAATTTCCATTCCGTTATTTCTGAAACCAACGAAAAAAACTATTTGTTGTTCGGAGGTGGCTCAGGCATTACACCGGTGATGGCCATTTTGAAATCTGTTTTAGTGAAAGAACTGAAGAGCAAGGTCACTTTATTTTACGGCAACCGGAATGAGAGCAGCATTATTTTTAAAGATAAGTTAGAAGCCCTCGCTGCACAGTATGCCGACAGGTTGAAAGTAGTTCACGTACTCGATACTCCTGAAGGAACATGGAGCGGCTACACCGGTCCGATATTGAAGGATGTTGCCTTGAAGTTACTGCGCGAAAACACTAACCTTAACTTTCAGCAGGCGGAGTTCTTCATCTGCGGACCAACACCCATGATGAAGAATGTGGAAGAGGCGCTCAGCGTTCTTCAGATTCCGAAAGAGAAAGTTCACATCGAGTATTTTACCGCTAAAGCAGATGAAGACAAAAAAGCGGCTGATGTGGGAACCACTGTAGAAAGTGCCGTTCCGTTTACCGGTAAAACCAAAGTGAAAATTATTTACGATGGCAACGAGCGCGAGTTTGAAGTGAGCGAAAAGGAAACCATACTGGAGGCAGCTCTCGATGCCGGTTACGACCCACCGTATAGCTGCATGGTAGCGGCTTGCTGCACCTGTCGCGCGAAACTGCTTTCGGGTAAAGTGGAGATGGATGACCGCGAAAGTTTAACCGATGCAGAAATTTCGAGAGGTTATGTGTTGACTTGCCAAAGCCATCCGAAAAGCCACGGTATTGTTTTGAATTACGATATGTAAATTGCAAAAGACAAATGTCACCCTGAGCGTAGTCGAAGGGTGAAACGCAAAAGGCAAAATGCTTCGACTCCGCTCAGCATGACATAACGCATAGTATGAAAAAAGTAATCATCATCAACGGACCTAATCTGAACTTGCTCGGCAAGCGCGAACCGGACATTTACGGTGATATGAGTTTTGAAAATTTCTTTGCCGATATAAAAGATGTTTACAGCAGCGAGATTCAGCTTTCCTCTTTTCAATCGAATATAGAAGGCGAGCTGATTGATAAAATTCAGGAAGTGGGTTTTAAATACGATGGCATCATTCTGAATGCCGGTGGCTATACGCACACCAGTGTTGCCTTGCGCGATGCTGTGGCGGCTGTAAAAACTCCGGTGATAGAAGTTCACATCAGCAATCCTTATTCGCGCGAAGAGTTCCGGCACACATCTTTACTGAGCGGAGTGTGCAAAGGAATTATTGCGGGCTTTGGGCTGGAAAGTTATGTTCTGGCAATTGACAGTTTTCTGTAAACCCCCAACCCCCTAAAGGGGGCTTAAATGCAAAACAGCCTTTTACCGAAGAAAGATTACCTGTATTTGGCTGTTAAAGTCCCCTTTAGTGGATTTGGAGGTACAATATTTTCCTTCTTCCGTCATTGTATTTTCTTTACAATGGTGAAGATTCCTTCGACATGCAAAAAACTATCCCTCACACTGGCTATTGTCTGTTGTCTGTTGTCTGTTGTCTGTTCACAATCTCTCTCCAACGTTCGTTACAAAAGCTATCCGCTTACCGGTGATACGCTCAAACTGGACAGTTTAAGTATTGTTCCAAATACTATTGTTGTCCGCAATTCGAACGGTGAAATTCTGGATTCTATTTATTACACCATCAAAGCATTTGAATCGAAACTTATCTGGAACAAAAAGCCTGTTGCTGATTCGCTAAAAATATTTTTTCGTGTTTACCCGTTTGCGTTGGCCGATGAAACTTACAACAAGAGTTACGCAAAGTATCAGGAAGGAAATGCCAACGCGCTGGCAAAGCCTTTTATCTACAACCCCGATGATGTGGGCACTAAGTTGATTGACTTCGGCAGTCTTGATTACAACGGAAGTTTTGCGCGCAGTGTTTCGTTTGGCAACAATCAGAGCGTGGTGCTCAATTCGCTTTTTAATTTGCAGTTGAGCGGCATGCTTACCAAAGACCTTGAAATTTCTGCCGCCATCACCGATAATAATATTCCTATACAACCGGAAGGCAACACCCAGCAGATTCAGGAGTTCGATAAAATTTTTATTCAGTTGCGTAAAGACCAGCACAAAGTGATTGTAGGCGATTTCGATTTATATAATCCCGAAAAAAACTACTTCATGAAATTTTCGAAGAAGTATCAGGGGGGCAGCTACAGCGGGTCGTTTGATGTGAAGAAGGTTGGTGTGGTTAAAACAGCGGTTGCCGGGGGCATCTCACGCGGGAAATTTGCGCGTAACACGTTGAAGGTTACCGAAGGCAATCAGGGCCCTTACAAACTTGTAGGAGCCAACGGTGAAACATTCATTATCATTTTGTCTAACACCGAAGAAGTTTTTATTAACGGGGCTAAAATGGAACGCGGTGCCGACCGCGATTACGTAATTGATTACAACCTGGGCGAAATACGCTTTATGCCCCGCAGAGTTATTTCTAAAGACCTTCGCATTCTGGTAGAATTTGAATACACCGACAGAAACTACCTACGCTCCACTGCTTTTGCCAATACCGAATTACTGACGAAGAAAGCTGACCTGCGTTTTAATCTTTACACCGAGCAGGATACCAAGAACCAAAACATACAACAGAATCTGGATGGCCCCAAGAAACTGTTTCTCTCTACTTTGGGCGACAGCATTCAAAACGCATTTTACAAGGGATTCGACAGTGTGGCCTATGATGCCAACCGCATTATGTATGAAATGAAAGATACACTCATTCCCTTCTTTCTTGATACAACTGCGCTCGTGGTTTTCGATTCTGTTTTTGTTTATTCGACTGATACTGCTAAAGCAAAGTATGCGGTAACATTTAGTTACAGAGGAGAAAGGAATGGAAATTATGTTCCAGCAACATCTACGGCTAATGGTAGAGTTTATGAGTGGGTTGCACCTCTCATTGATACTGCTTTCAATCAAATACCGCAGGGTTCTTACGAACCGGTTATCTTTTTGGTAACGCCCAAGTATCAGCAACTCTATACTCTGGGAACCGATGTGCGCATTGATAAGAACAACACCCTTTCTGCAGAAATTGCCATGAGCAACTTCGACCAGAACATGTTTTCGAAAATAGATAATGCCTCGAACATCGGTTTTGCAGGGCGTGCCGGTTACAACGGTACGGTAACAACCAAGCGCGATACTGCCAACCGTATCGCGCAAAGTTTTACCTATAACCTGAATTACGAGTTTTTACAGAACCGGTTCAATACCATAGAGCGCTACCGTAATATTGAGTTCGGCCGGGATTGGAACATTAACACCACCGAAAAGAGATACAACGAACATTTGGCAACGCTAAACCTGGGTTACCAGTGGTTCAACATGGGGAGCATCAACTACCGGTTTAAAGCTTTTGTACAGGACACTGCTTACCGTGGTTTCGAAAACGGGTTGAATGGAAATTTTACTAAAAACGGATTCAACTTCATTTTTGCCAACAGTTATCTTAACTCAACTTCTACTATTAATCATTCCAACTACTTCCGCCCTAAGGCTGATTTCTTTTACGCATCACCTAAAACAAAGGGATGGAAAATCGGAACACTATTCGACCATGAGGTAAACATGATTAAAAACAAGGGAACGGATACGCTTACTAATACAAGTTTTCTCTGGCAGAACTATAAAGTGTATGCTAACAGTCCTGATTCGGCTAAAAACAAATTCGGATTTGAATTTGCGATGCGTTACGAACATCGCCCTACCGGTTCCACCTTCGCACCGGCCTTTTACAGAGCACAGTCCATTACGGTAAACGGGCAGATTAACTCATTTAAAAACCAATCGCTCAACTACAACTTCACATACAGGCATGCAAAAAATGGCGACTCGGTGAATCTGTCTCAGCAACCGGAACATTACTATTTAGGCAGAGTTGATTATAACTTTACTCTGCTCAAAGGAGTTTTCCGTTCTACTACTTTGTATGAAATAGGAACCGGTCGTCAGCAGAAACAGCAGATTGTTTTTATTGCATCGCCCACTAATCAGGGAGATTTTATTTACAACAAGGACGATAATGAAAACGGAGTAAAAGACATCAGCGAATACGTTTCACGTCCATCCGGGTTTAGTTACGATTCTTCCTACTTCCGCACCTTTATTGTAACGCCAGAATTTGTTTCGGTAAACATCAATCAGTTTAATCAGGTGCTGAACATTAATCCGGCTGCTGTATGGAAGAACAAAACAGGAGTTAGAAAAGTGGTGGCTATGTTCAGTTTGTTTGCCAGCATCAGCATTACTAAGAAAACTTTTTCGGATAAGAGCAAAAAAGTGCGCGATTACTTCAATCCTTTTCCTCTTAAAAAGGAAAATGATCAGATTGTTTCCACCGCTATTGCCAGCCGGAACACGCTCTATTTTAATCGGCTTGAGCCCAAGTACGGAGCGCAGTTTGATTTTAACTACACGCGCAACCGCACACTTCTCACTGCGGGATTCGAGAATCGGTTATTGCAAAGCCAGGGAGTGAGTGTGCGATGGAACATTGTAAAGTCGTTTAACACGCAATGGGCTTATACCAACGGGTTAAAAGCCAACGAATCTGATTTCTATAGCAGCCTCCGTTACAGGTTTACTTATAACGATGCTTCTGCCGATCTCAGTTACCAGTTTAAAACCTTTTTGCGCATAGGTTTAAAGTATGAGTTTTCGGATAAGGTGAATCCTACTGATACGGTAGGCAAACAAACTTCACAAACGCATAAACTTACATTTACTGCACGGTACAACCGTCAGGGCAAAAGCACAGTGGATGCCAGTTTATCTTACGCCAGCATAAAATACAACGACAAGAATTATCCCAACCAACAATTGGAGTATGCCATGCTGGAAGGTCTACAAAAGGCAAACAATTTAGTGTGGAGCGCAAGCTATTCGCAAAACCTTACCCAAAATATTCAGTTGATGCTGGTTTACGATGGACGCATGACGGGCTTTACAACAGGAGATAAATCAACTATGAAATCTGTGCATACAGGAAGGGCGGAGATAAGGGCGGTGTTCTAGCGGTAAACAAAAAGGGCATTAGTTTTCGAAAACTAATGCCCTTTTTAAAATGAAATGAAGTTTATCCTCCTATCAATCCTGCTTTCAAATCCGCATCAACTGGGTCTTCGCCTAACCAGATTCCGAAGAGTGCTTTCTTAAAATCAAGACCGGCAATAGTGTTTTTCAGTTTCCCGTTCTTGGATGCTTTTACACCTTCGCCCGGCACATAGAACAGTTCAAATACATCGCCTTCTTTAATATCCTCACTTTTAAAGGTAGCAATCAGTGCATCAATTTTAGCCTGTAACGGAGTTGTGTTTCCTTTCATCGATTTTCCGAAGCCTTCTTGAATAGCCTCGCTGAAATTGTCTTTGTTTAACACACTGCTTGTAACGGTAAGGCGGAAAGCAGTTGCCTTGTCAGCATTGATGATATCTGCTGCGTTTTTGCTCTTGGCAGTTACATAGAGACCACCGGTGTAAAGTTTAAAGAACAATTTTTTACGGATACCTCCACCGTTCAACACTACTTCTGTTGTCCCTTGCTTGATAGAAGCCGGTAAAGTAATTCCGTTTAAAGTAACCTGTGCATCGGCTACAACACTGGCGGCCACAGCCAGAAAAAGGATAAGCGATTTTAATTTCATGTGTTTAATTTTTAGAGAGGCAAAATAATAATATTTTGATTCGAGGAATAAACATCAAACAAAAAGCCGCCCAGATTACACTTTGGACGGCTTTTTATGAAAAAGTAACTAAACAATTTACTTCTGCGTGCAACTACCCTGACCTACCAGATAACCGCTCTGGTAAACTTCCACTTTATAGGTTCCCGCTTCTTTTACGTTGCTGCTCCAATAAACCACAATCTTCTTGTTGGTTTGGCTCCAGTCAAAATCGGCCTGCTTGGTGTATTGAACATTTTCACCACTCTCTGCCAATTTAATACTTCCTGAACCCTGATCCGCCACCGAAATAGTTTCGCCTTTAGGATTCAGTAAGCGCAGATACAGGCTAACAGGTCCCGGTTCCAGTACTTTGTTGTCACCGGTTTCAAAACTGATCCGTAACTGCTCGGTTTTCTTTCCTTTATTGATAGTAACATCCTGACCCTTGCGGTCTTTCTTACCTGTAACACCTACCACCTCAATGTTTCTTAATTGAAGTAATGAACCTAATTCAACCTTTTTACTCAACCCCTTGTTCTGTTCAGAAAGGGTGGAAGAGTTTTGTTTTTCAGCACTTAAATCGGTAGAGAGTTGTTGGTTTTGTGCCGTAAGTTCCTGATTTTGTTTTGAGAGTTCATCTACTTTTTTCTGTAACTCTGCAATGGATACCTGGTACTGAGCAATCATTTCCTTGGCATTGGCAAGTTCTGTGCTGGTCATTTTACCTTTAGCAAACAAGCCGGCAATGGTTTTCTTTTGCTGGTCTATTTCCTCCTGCTTAGCGGTAATCAAACTGTCCAGTTCGGCATTTCTGCCTCTGTATTGTTCAAGTTCTAACTTCTTAGAATCAAGGGTATCGGAAAGGTTCTTGAAGTCGTGCTCCAAGGCAATTTTCTGGTCACCTAAATCTTTCTTCGCTTTATTTTCTGAGTATAGTAAGTATAGCGCAACACCGTTAATAAGCAGCAATAAAGCAATAATCGCTACATATATTTTCTTGTTCCCGCCTTCCTGATTATCTTCCATGTGAGTTGGTTTTGTTTGAATAAATGTAATGTAAATGTAGAATCCTGCAAATTAATCTACATCTCATTTACCTACATGCAATAAGTTAAGTGTATATTTTTTTAGAGGAAATTTCGCGCAAACAAAAAGCCCTTCTGTTTTCAGAAGGGCCTTCGTAGATTATCGATAGTTATTACTTCAATTCTACCTGTCCTAAACCAATCACGTAGCCGCTTTGGTAAACTTCTACTTTATAAGTTCCGGCTGCAGTCAGATTCTGGCTCCAGTAGATACTTACCTTTTTATTAGCTTGTCCGTAATCAATATCCGCTTTCTTAGTGTACTGAACCTCCTGACCGGATTCCGCTAATTTCAAAGTACCTGAACCCTGGTCAGCTACTGAAATAGTTTCGCCCTTAGGGTTAATGATTCTCACATAGAGGCTAAGATTACCTGCATCTACTACCTTGTTTTCACCGGTTTCAAAAGAAATGCGTAAACTTTCTACCTGTTTAATTCTTTTCACATCCACTTCCTTGCCGCTTCCTTTTTTCTTGATACCTACCACTTCAATACTTCTTAACTGGAGCAATGACCCCAATTCTACTTTCTTGCTAAGACCCTGATTTTCTTCCGTAAGCTTAGTAGTAGTTTGTTTTTCGGTAGTAAGGTCAGTTGAAAGCTGTTGATTTTGTGAAGTCAATTGCTGATTTTGCTGAGTCAGTTCTTCCACTCTCTTCTTTAAATCGCCAATTGATGCTTCGTATTGGGCAATCTGTTCTTTAGCAGCCGCTAATTCCTTACCGGTCATCTTTCCTTTAGCAAACAAGCCCGCGATAGTTTTTTTCTGCTGATCAATTTCTTCCTGCTTGGCGGTAATCTCAGCATCCAGTTCAGCGTTCTTTCCTTTAAACTGTTCCAACTCCATTTTCTTTGCATCCAGCGTATCGCTCAATGTCTTGAAATCATTTTCAAGTGCCACCTTCTGCTCACCCAAATCGGTTTTCGCCTTGTTGGTTGTCAGATATAAATAAAGAGTTCCGCAGTTAAGCAACAACAGCAGCACAATAATGCCGATGTATAGTTTCTTGTTTCCTTCGCCTTGGTTATTTTCCATTGGTTAGTTTTTGGTTTGTTTAATTGGCGCGCAAGATAAGAATCCTTCCGTTTTATTCGAATCGGTGTTCCGTAAACACAACAGGTGTTTAAAATTGGAAGCCTGCTTTTAATCATTGTGCAATGCAGCAAAATATATTTGCCTTGCATTTTATTCATCATTAAAAACAATAGCCTCATGAAAAAGATATTATACGTTACAACTTTAGCAATAGCCATTATAATAAACACTCAAACCGTACAGTCGCAAGCCTGGCAAAAAAGTACCAAGGTGTTGGGTATAGGGTTCGGAGCATCTCAGTTTTTCCATATTGACCCAAATGCAGCCAGTTATTACGGCACATTTTATTCACCTCTTACCGGTCAGTTAAATTTTCAGGGGGAGTTTGGTGTACATGATTATGTGGGAATTGGTTTTACTACAGGTGTTGGGGGCAGAGCAGGATATTCCAGAACCTACGGGTATTTTGGTTATTACAGTTCTTACGGCAGCAGCGGAGAGGTGAATGTACCAATAGGGGTGCTGGCCAATTTCCACTTTTATCAGTTAATAGCTGATAAAACTGGCAAGGATATTCATTCCGATAAGTTAGACATTTACGGAGGGCTTAATGTCGGTACAGGTATGGCAGCTGTTTTTTATTCAACATCAACACATATTTTTCCCATTGCATTCGGAGGAGCGCAGGCAGGAGCACGCTATTATTTTACTGATAAGTTTGGTGTTAATTTGGAAGTTGGGTATCCTAAACTAGTTCACGGTGGAATAGTGTTTAAACTGTAAAATAATTTCGGAGTAACAAAAAAGCGATTCTGATAGCTATCAGAATCGCTTTTTGTTTTTATCATACTACTCCGAAACAGGCTCTTCTGTAAATTTATATCCCACTCCTCTTATGGAGTGAAAATGTCTTGGGTTCGAAGCATCTTTTTCAAAATACTTTCTGAAGGTCATTATGAAGTTATCAACTGTACGGGTAGATGGGTTTACATCATAGCCCCATACAAAATGTAGAATCTGGTTGCGTGAAACGACTGAATTTTTCCTGTCAACCAATATTTTCAACAGCGCAATCTCTTTTTTAGTAAGTTCTATCTCTTTGCCTGCAGCCGCTTTGGCTTTGTAAGTAACAAAGTTTATCTCGTTGCCGGCAAACCGATAGGTTTTGACTGATTCTTTTTGTGTTCCGCGCGTGCTGTGCTTTATCAAAACCTTTACACGCATGAGCAACTCTTCCAGATTAAATGGTTTGGTCAGATAATCATCTGCTCCCATTTTAAAGCCTCTTACTTTGTCTTCGCTTTCATCTTTGGCAGTAAGAAAAAGGATAGGTGTGTCAGTATCGGTTACCCGAATTTTTTCGCAAACTTCAAATCCGTCAATTTCCGGAAGCATTACATCGAGTATTATCAGATTGAAATGCTGACCCACGGTTTTCTTGATAGCCTTCTTACCGGTATCAGCTACTTCTACATCGTAGCCCTCCAGTTCCAGGTTCATCTTGATTGCTTCCAGAAGATTCTCTTCATCCTCTACTAAAAGTATTCGGGGAGTCATAGGCGAAGTTTTAAAAATTGAAGAACATGTTTTTCAATGCATAAGATTACAATGAAAAAAAACAAGAAGTGTCACAGAATTGTAAAAAAACGGGTTTTATAAAAACTATTTCAATTTTGGGAAGCGAAGACTAAAGATACTTCCGCAGGGTGAATTATCTGTAACGGTAATTTCACCTCCGTAGATTTCAACAAACCGGTTTACAATATACAAACCCAGACCCGTACCTTTTGTTTTTCGGGTATCCTCATTGCCTACACGGTAAAATTTTTCAAATATCCGTTTCTTGTCTTCATCACTTATCCCGATTCCCGTATCAGAAACTATAAGGTAAACATTATCTGCGTCCTCTCTTAAAGCAACATTTATCGCTGAAGTTTCGCCCGAATACTTAATTGCGTTTTCTATAAGATTAATTACCACAGAAGTAAACCCCAATGCATCCGCATTCAGATACACCTCAGGGTTTATTTGCCCGGTCACTTTAATCCCTTTTTTATTTTGCGAAAGTTTATTGGTCACCGATTGAACAATCTCCGAAACATTTACTTCATCATTTGACAGGCCCGGTTCTTCACGCTCAATTTTAGCGGCAAACAGAATATTGTCTACCAAAGCTTCCAACCGGTCGAAGTCGCTTAACGAATTTGTTATCAGCTTTTCCGATTGCTCGGCATCGAGTTTTCGTTTGGTAATAGTTTGCAGCGAAAGTTTGATAGTGGAAAGCGGTGATTTTAACTCGTGTGTAATAGAGAGCAGAAAATTGCGTTGTTGTGCGGCCAGTTCCATTTCGCGTAAAAAAACTTTTCGTACTCTTAATAAGCCAATCAAGAGCAGAAGAATAAAAACACCTCCCTCACTCAATATCATAAACTTCTGCCGGTTATACTTAGATGCTATATCTCTGTATTCTTCAGAGGTTAAATAATCTGCCCCGGAGTTTGTTTTTTCAAAGGTTAGTTTATCCAACTCTATTTTCTCACTAAAAGCTGTTTCGTTTTTGGCATAAAGTAAGTATGCCCACCAAATAGAAAACGCAAGGATGTAAGCAAAAACTAAGTAGAATGTTTTAAACGGACCGGTTGAGAAAAATTTCCTGAACATGCGATAAAGATATTCGGAATTTGGAAAATCAGATTTTAGAAATTGTTATTTTTAAATTATGGCAAAGAGAAAGCGCAAAAAGAAAAGCGCAGAGGAACTCGGCACTGAAAATGAGTTGCTGAAGTTGAAAATGATGGCAGAATTTGGCGGAGATTTTATGGGTGGCGAGGAACTGCCTCCTGATGTTGAAAATCAATTTCTGAAACAGGTAATGAGTTTCCACAAAATGCACGATAACTCAAAACTCACCTCGGTATATAAGTTTATCGGTGAACCGGAATACAATCATGTAAACGATTTGAGTGAAAAAGAAGTGGCAAAGGAACTGAAGCGTTTGATGCAGGTTATGAAAAGGAATTCCGTATCGCTTAGCGTGCTGGCCGAAACTCCGAAGCGCGAAGTTTACCGGTTTGTTACCGAGGAACTTTTTAAACATGAAATAGAGGATGTAAAAGTGAGGGGATGGGTTCACCAGTTTATATATGAAGAGTTTTATCCGAACCCGGAGTATGATGTACGCAATGCCGTTTTGTATTGTTTGCAATCAATTTTTAATAAGGGTCATTCTTTTTTCGAAGAACACTACAGCGAGGAAATGAAAGACAACATTGGACTTTCGACAGATGTGGAGGAATTGAGAGACAAAATTGAAAGTTTCTGGAACAGGTTTAATCAGGTGAAACTTGACCAATACGATTATTCAACTGTAGAAATTAATAAGGATTCCGGTACGGCTCATGTTGTTTGCCATGTTGCCTATAAAATACAAACCGAAAAAGGACGTAAATTCAAAGCTCAGGAAACCACTGTTGAGTTTAATCTTCAGCGAAGCAAAGTTTTGGATAGCTGGTGGGAAATGAAACAGATAGTTACCGATTTATTCTAGTTCCATTCCTTGTTTTCAAAATGCATACCTATTTCAATATTCCTCTCTTTCAGATATTTCTTCCTGAAAGAATACGCCACAAAAACGATTAGGGTAAAGACAGCATAAAGCACCGGAACAATCCATTGGGTGCAGATGATAGCAATGAGAGACGTGGAGAAAACTATGGAAACAATAATGAAGAAGTTTAAGAGCGGTTTGCTGAATTTGATATATGCATTGGCGTATTGCTCCGGATACTTTGCCGGAAGTTTATAAGCGGCAACGCTGATAAAAATGGTCAGTAGCATAATGCCCATAATGGTCATAAAGCCATAAAACTCTATAACATCCTTACCGAAAAATTTTCTCACCACCCCTAAAGAGTCAAGCAACTGCCCGAAAATTAATTCTGCAATTACAAGAAAAAAGAAAAACGTAACGGCATTTGTAGGGTTCCCGTTCTTGTTTGTTCTTGAAAGAAATTCGGGAAGTGTTTTATCACGGCTCATCGAGAATATTTCGCGGGGCAGGGCAATGGCCCCTCCGTTGTAAGAAGTTAAACCCGCACTTATCATCCCTAATTGAAGAAACCAAATTAAGGGATTGCTGAGGAAAGGCCTTGCCGTATCTACCAGTTTTGGTTTTGAGGCAATACTTTCTAAACCTACCACACCGGTGTACGCAAACACAATAGCGAGATAAATAACCAGAATTGTTCCCGCCCCTATCAATAGCGAAAGTGGAATGTTTTTCTTCGGCTCATGAATCTCTTCCCCAAGTTCAATGATAATTTGAAAACCAAGACAAAGGTTTGAACAAAGAATCACTGCGAGTAGGAACGAAGGGTTGTCGGGTAACCCTATGGCGATGGAGAAATGACTGGCATACAACATAGGAATACAGTATATCAGTAACGCAACCAGAAGTTGTATGCTCATGATAATCTGCAAATCGCTCAAAAGTTTCAACCCGAAGAGATAAAAAACATAAAATGACGCTACCAGAACAGCAGCAGCAATATGCGGGGAAAGGTGAACCGGTAAGTAAGTTGCAAAATAGTCAACCAGCCCTACGGATATAAGACAAATGGAACTGGCCCCTCCCAGAATTGCCCAGGACGAAGTGAATACGCCTGCCAACGGAGAAATTAAGCGACTGCCATACATATAGCCGCCACCGGCCACCGGTATGGCACTGCTGATTTGTATTAACGGAAGAACGCTGATAAGTGAAGCGATTAGTGCAATTGACATAGCCAGCCAGGCAGAACTTCCGGCTTTTGAAACAATCAGCGGAATTAAAGCGTACGCACCCATGCCAATCACTCCACCTACCACAATGGCTGTTGCACCGGCAAGGCCTACTTTCTTTTGCAGCTTCATGAATTAAAAATAGCAAAGCAGTTGACTGCAAAACAACAGAGCCCCGCAAAAATTGCGGGGCTCTGTTGTTCTATTACTTAAAATTCAGCCTTACATACGGAATGCATACAAATAGCTCATTGGTTTGTTCGGATAAATTCCTTCTACTAAAACCTTTCCGTTTTTCTCTTTCAGCATGTTTACAAAGTCGTCTACGTTATTCACCGCTTCATCATCAATCTGTGTAATGATAAATCCTTTGCGTATGTCGGTGAATTCAGAAAGCTTTCCTTCTTTCAGGTCTGTAACTTTTACACCTCCGGGCACGCCCAGGCTTCTCAGTTCATTTGCAGAAAGGTTCTCAACTTTAATACCCAGCACGTTCAGAATATCTTTTGTGTTATCAATTTGTGCAATGGTGTTGTACTTGTTTTTCAGCACTACATTCACCGAAGCGGTTTTCCCATCGCGGATAACTTCTACTTCCAGCTTATCGCCAGGACGGTATTTAGCTACCTGTTCCTGCAACTCAGGCGAAGAATTTACACTGCTGCCGTTGATTTTTGTAATCACATCCTTATTCCTCAATCCTGCTTCCTCTGCAGCAGAACCTTTGTTTACACCGTCCACATAAACTCCGTAAGGTTTATCAAAGCCTACTTCTTTGGCTGTTTTGTCATCCATTGTGCGGATAGTTACCCCCAGAAAACCTCTTTGGCTTACTCCGAATTTCTGCAAATCGAAAATCACTTTTTTGACAATGTTGGAAGGAACAGCGAAAGAATAACCGGCATACGAACCGGTAGGAGAAGCAATAGCGGTATTGATGCCTACCAGTTCACCGTTTACATTTACGAGCGCCCCACCGCTGTTGCCCGGATTCACCGCAGCGTCTGTTTGAATGAAAGACTCAATGGCGGTGCTGTTTTGTTTCTGTTGCTGATTGCCCAGCAGATTGATGTTCCTGCTTTTGGCACTTACAATACCTGCCGTAACGGTTGATTCGAGATTAAAAGGGTTGCCCACGGCCATTACCCATTCACCAATTAAAACAGAATCTGAATTGGCAAAATTGATAGCCGGCAATTCGCTGGCTTCTATTTTTACCAAAGCTAAATCGGTGTCGGCATCGCGGCCTATAATCTTTGCCTTGTAACTTTTGTTGTTGTTCATCATTACTTCCACTTCATCGGCATTGTCTACTACGTGATTATTGGTAACAATAAAACCATCGTTCGAAACGATAACACCGGAACCGGTAGCCACCTGTGGCTGTGGTTTATAAGGGCTCTGTCCATGGAAGTACTTGAAAAAATCGTTCCCGAAGAAATCCTGAAAAGGATCCTGATACCCGTTAGAGGTAGCCCTTTCGTTCTTAAAGGTAGATTTGATGTGCACTACACTTGGTGTGGAGGCCGAAGCGGCAAACCTGAAATCGATAGGTTGTGTGGAATTGCTTCTTTCATAAGCGGCAAATTTTGCGGGTGTCTGCTGCACGATAGATACCTGCTGCTTGCCGAAGCCGAAGTAATTAAAAGTAGCTACTGCAGCAAAGGCGCTGACGAAAGCTATAAACGCGGTGAATCCGATTTTTCTGATGCTCATATTTTTTGATTTTTATTTTTATGCTTTGTATCTGAAACGATTGCGCTCCAAAGATATTTCGTATTGAATGAATTTTGCAAGATAAAGTTACTCCTCTTAAAACGTTTTAACACCAAAATTTAATGACCGTTAAATTCTATAAATACCAGGGCACCGGAAACGATTTTGTTATGATTGATAATCGTGCGTATGGTTTAAGCAACGACCGCACCCTGATTGAAAAATTGTGCAACCGGAGATTTGGTATTGGAGCAGACGGCCTGATTTACCTGCAGGAAAGAACGGGCTACGATTTCGAAATGGTTTATTTCAACAGCGATGGCAACGAAAGCTCTATGTGCGGGAACGGAGGCCGGTGTTTGATTCAGTTTGCCCGTCATCTGGGCTTAATTTCTTCGCGTTGTAAGTTTATGGCCATAGATGGTGAACATGAAGGGCAGATTTTAAACGATGGCATAGTTTCGCTGAAGATGAAGGACGTGGATAAGATTGAAAACTACCACAACGATTTTGTTCTCCATACCGGTTCGCCACATTATGTTCAGTTTGTAAATGGTGTAAGTAAGCTGAGCGTTACAGAGGAAGCACAGAAAATTCGTTATGCCGAAAGATTTTCTGCCGAAGGCATTAATGTAAATTTTGCCGAGAAGAAAAGCGGGAATGAGTTGTATGTGCGCACGTATGAAAGAGGAGTGGAAGGCGAAACACTTTCCTGCGGCACAGGGGTGGTAGCATCAGCTTTGGCGTTTGCTTCAAAAAACGGAACAATAATGAACGAAGTAAAAATTGAAACTCCGGGAGGGGCGTTAACCGTAAAATTTGAACCGGCAGGAACCGGTTACCGGAACATCTATTTAGTAGGCCCTGCCGAAAAGGTTTTTGAAGGAACCGTTGAAATATAAAGCTATGTCATGCTGAGCGGAGTCGAAGCATCTTTGCTCAAACCCTTCGACTTCGCTCAGGGTGACATGTCATTTCAATTTGTATTTAACTCGTGTAATTAGTGGCTAATGATTATTCATTCTGAAAACGAAAGTAAACTCTTCGGTATAAAATTCGGGCGCTACGAAGGGGGCCTGAGTAACCCTGAAGCCATGCGCCAGCAGATTCTTGATGACAGGTTCGATTTCGTTCGTTTAAAAATCATGAACCCCGGTGACGACCTTTTTGTTCTGCTCCACCGTATTGGCTTTCCCTTTCACCTGCTCGATATTCACCGGTTGTATAATCTTGATTTACACACCTACGACATACCGGCACTTGAACTTCCCGAAATGGAATTTGTTGCCTGCGATGGCTCGCAAACGGAGCAGATGAAACAACTGGTGAAGGATACGTATACCGAAATGCCCATGGGTTTTTTCAAAAACGAAATGCTGGAGAAATATTTTCCGCTTCAGTTGCAGTTGGAAAATTTTGCCGCTCACATTGCCGGTAACTATCAGGAGCAAGGGAACCCCGCTAAGCGCGGCTGGCTGGTTAAACTAAACGGAACTTACATAGGCTGTGCGGCTACTGAATTTAAAGGGGAGAACTCTTACACACCTTACATCGGGCTGCTGCCAGATTATAGAAAGAAACACCTGTTTACCAATATTGCCCGCTACCTGCAGCGCGCCATGAAAGCTGGCGGCTGTAAATATGCCACCGGCTCTGCCCGCCTGCATAACCTGGCCAGCCAGGTAAACTTTGAACGCGAAGGGCAAAAGTATATCAGCCACGATTATGTGTTTATGCTCATGCCCTTGCTATCTGTCCGGCATTAAAGTCTCACATTTTTTTGAAAGCAATTGATGCCCTTATTTCAGCTTTTCGAGCTTGATTTTCATCTGTCGGGAAAAACTTTCCTCAAGTGATATGAGCGTTTCGGTGCGACTTATCCCCTCTATTTTCTGTAGTTTATCATGCAGTACTTCACGCAGGTGTTGTGTATCGCGGCAAACAATCTTTAAGAAAAGAGAATAATTACCGGTGGTGTAATTACAGGAGAGCACTTCGTCAATTTTTTTGAGTTGAGTCACTACCTTATCGTACATGTCGCTGCGTATAAGATACACGCCAATAAAAGCGGTTACGTCCATTCCCAGCTTACTTAAGTCTATTTGTAGTTGCGGATGCTTCACAATGCCCAGTTTCTCCATTTTGTTCATGCGCACATGCACGGTACCGGGGCTGATAAACAACTTTTTACCCACTTCTGTGTAAGGGGTAAAGGCATTTTCCATTAATATGTTCAATATCTGTAAATCGGTGTTGTCAATTTCGTAATGCAGCGCCATATTTTTGTATTATGTTTGATTAATTGGCAACAAAATTAAAATATTATTGATAATACTGTATTTGTTTATACATAATACTTAATTTATTTGTAATAAAATCCCCTGTATGTTATATTTGTAACATCGTTCTGTGAAAAATATTGTTGGGTGATGAAATTGGCAGACATGCCCCCCTGTCTCGGGGGTGAGGAGTTCGGGATAAATCTGAGTTGCATTTGATCACGGCTAAGCCGTGACGAAATGCAACCACGACTAACTGCCTCATGTAGGTTCGACCCCTACCTCAACAGCAACAATGGTGGTTGTTCCGGAGCAATCCGGGACACCGCTGTTACGGATACTAAAACCTGACGCCATGAAAACACTTCCTGCCCTCATCGCCTTCTTTGTGGTTTACTACACACTCTGGTTGTTGAGTCTGCCGCTAAGTTTAATCCGACAGTTTATAGCTGTGGTAGCAGGGGATGATGAATAAAAAGGTAAAGTATCTGAATAAAGATTTTTTCTGTTACGGATTTTGAGCGATCTGTTTGAGCAAAAAGGCACGCGAAAGCGTGCCTTTTTTGTTTATTGCTATAACGTATCTTCAAAAGGGCAAGGAAAAAAATCTGCTTATTTTTCACAGAGGAGAAGGAATCAACCCTATTTTTACTTTCGTAAAAAATAAACTCATGGGAAGTTACGTGGACAATAACCTGATAAAGGATGAAACAGTAGTATATGAAACTAAATACCACTGGAAAATATTTTTTACCCTCAGCGGCCTGTTTACCTTGTTTATTGCCCCGGCCCTCTCGCGGTGGAGCGATGAATTTGTCGTGACCACCAAACGCATTATCGTTAAAACGGGGATTATCTCCCGAAGAACTTTGGAAATGAACCTGAATAAAATTGAAAGCGTAAATGTTGATCAAAGCATTATGGGGCGTTTTCTGGGCTATGGCACCATTACAATTATTGGTACCGGTGGAACAAAGGAATCGTTTCCGGATATTGGTGATGCGGTAGAGTTCAGAAAGAAGTTTCAGGAAGTGTCCTCGTAGTTTCAATGAAGATTGATCAAATGAAGAAAAAGAAAAAGAAGAAAAGCAACAGTTCGGAATTCGACCCTGAATTGCTGCGGGAGTATATGATGGGTGCTGCTAATCCGGGCTTCAGCAATAAATTCGAAATGCGGGAGGAAGTAGTTGATTTGCATTTAGAGAAAACTACTATGGGTGGCAAGATTCCTGTTCAGGATGCCCTGTTTCATCAACTGGATGAATTTGAAAAAGCTCTTGACAAAGCTATTGCCGCAGGCAGATTGGAACTCCGGGTGGTGCATGGGTTAGGTAAGGGCAAGCTA
Source organism: uncultured Chitinophaga sp. (assembly GCA_964493695.1). Lineage (GTDB taxonomy): Bacteria > Bacteroidota > Bacteroidia > Chitinophagales > LD1 > Bog-950. The sequence goes on from CAZBPG010000058.1 coordinate 18,394, forward strand.
AAAGAGGAAATCCATAAACGGCTGGCTAAGCATCCGCAGGTAAAAACTTTCAGCAGTGAGTATAGTAGCCGCTATGGCTATGGCAGTACACTTATCTCTTTTTATTGACACTTTAGCGTTTCCCTGTTCTCTTGTGCATAAGGTTGACAATGCCGTGGAGTATGTTTACAATGATAAAAACTGTAAACATGAAAAATCCATTTAAAGCTATGATGATTATTTTGGTAACGGCTGTCACTACTGTGCCGGTCTTTGCTCAAAACGAAACTGCAACTATTGTTCCCAAAGCAAGAGCCATTATTGAAACACCGATAGCACCTCCGGCTAATAAGCCTGCTGTTATCACGCTGCGAAATGCAGCGGAGAAATCTGTTGCGATATTTGCCGGACCCAAAGAGGAAATTAAAGAACCTAAGATAACCGTAGTAGGGGGGCTCAGCAGGAATACGCTTTACTTACGGGAAAACGATGCTGTTTGCCTGATGACCGTTGACAAGCGTCCCATGGCGTGTACTATTATAAAACCCGGTGTTACCTCTGTAGAAGTGAATGTTTCGGCTAACGGAATAAGCAGTAAGTAGAGTCATTCAGTTTCTAACCGATCAACCTTGTTGTATGGACGCTACTCTTTGAGTCGAATGGACGATTTCTCGTCAGTCCTACTTAGCTTAAACGTTAGCGAAAACACATTTTCATAATTTTGATGGATGAAAAAGTTTTTGTTTCTGTTTTTGTTATTCATTGTTTTTGGTGCTGCAGTAGTTCATCACCTTTTTTGGGCAGCTAACATTAATGCAGAGAAAAGAGTTTCCGTTAAAATCCCCACCGGCTCTTCCTATCAGGATGTGTTGAGGATACTCAGGCAGAATCAGGTGCTTAAAAGTGAGTTTACGTTCTCTTTAGTTAGTCAATGGAAGAAATACCCCACCCGTGTAAACTCCGGTTACTACGTTTTTAATAAGGGAATGAACAACCGGCAGATAGTGAATATGCTGCGTGCCGGGTTACAAACTCCTGTAACGCTGGTTGTTTACAATATCCGCACAAAAGATGAATTTGCAGGGTTGGTGGGCAGAACTTTGGAGTTAGATTCCAATGAACTGTTAGCAAAGTTGAATGATGAAAAGTTCTGCAGAGAACTGGGCACGGATACCTCAAAAATTCTTTCCCGGTTTATGGTAGATAACTACGAGTTCTATTGGAATACCCCTATGGAAAAATTCATAGACAAGCTGAACACTGCTTACAAAAACTTTTGGAATGAAGAGCGCAAAGCAAAAGCAGCAGCACTGAATCTTACACCTACAGAGGTAACTATTCTTGCATCTGTTGTAGAAAAGGAAGTAATAAGAGATAAAGAGTTGCCCACCGTTGCAGGAGTGTATTTGAACCGGTTGCGGATTGGAATGCCTTTGCAGGCAGACCCTACATTAGTTTTTGCTCTTCGCGATTTTAATGCACAGCGCGTCACCTCTTATCATAAGGGATTTGATACACCTTATAACTCTTATATGTATTCAGGTTTGCCACCAGGGCCTATTTGTATGCCGCGCAAAAAATCAATTGATGCAGTGCTGAATTTTGAAGAGCATCAGTATTTGTATTTCTGTGCCAATCCCGATATGAGCGGTTACTCACTCTTTTCAAAAACGTATCAGGAACAGATGAGAGTTGCCGCACAATACAGGAAAAAACTGAACGCCTTGAATATTCATTAGAGCGAGTGGTGGATGGCTGGTAGCTAGCGGTAATACAGGTTTGTCTTCTATATTCAATCCAACTTCTAAAATCAAAAATCAAAAATTCAAAGCCATGTTTACATACGAACACAAAATCAGAGTCCGTTACGGAGATACCGACCAGATGGGTTACGTGTATTACGGCAATTACGGTTACTACTACGAACAGGCGCGGTCAGAAGCCATACGTTCTATCGGCATTACCTATAAGCAGATAGAAGACTCAGGAACGATGATGCCCATTACCCGCATGAACATTAAATACATTCAACCGGCCTATTATGATGAGTTGCTCACCATCAGAACATTTGTTTCTCATCGGCCTAACCGGATTATCGTTTTCTATTATGAAGTTTTTAATGAGAAGAATGAACTGATAAACGAAGGCGAAACTCATCTGGCATTTATTGATGTTGCCACCAAAAGATTGAAAGCCGCACCGGCTATTCTGTCTGACAAACTGGATACATACTTTTAATTCTATTTTTGGCCCAACAATACATTGATGAAGGAAACCTGGGCTATACTGGCAGAACGCTATCCTTTTTTATTAAATGTAATGCAGCGGGCAAAAACGTTCACCCTCCCGGGCTTTGACGGAATCCCTGTATTTGATGTGTATCAGTTTTTTATTGCCGAGATAAGAGCGAACTCACTGCCCACAAGGAGCAAAGCCATTGCCTTCAGTTTCTTTCTTGCCTTTTTTCCGGCACTTACATTTGTTTTCTCGCTTATTCCATACATCCCCTACTTCAGCGATTTAGACATAAAGATTCTGGAATTTCTTCGTGAGGTTCTGCCAAACAAGGAAACCTATTCGTTTATTAAATCATTCATTCAGCCGTTATTGAAAGACCTCGCCAGCCACAAGCGGGGAGGACTCTTAACCGGTTCGGTGTTTCTGGTGGTGTTTCTTACTTCCAACGGTGTAATGGCCATGATGAGTTCGTTCGACAAATCATACGACCATTACAAAAAACGGAATGCCATTCACAGCCGTTTGGTGGCGCTGCAGATAACCTTCCTGCTGATTCTGCTCTTTATCTTTTCGCTTGGTCTCGTTATCCTCGGGCAGGATATACTGGCATTTGTCTTTGATGTTCTTCATATCAAAAGTAAGTTTAATCACCTTCTTTTTACTCTGCTCCGTTACATATTGATATTGCTGATGCTCTTTTTTGGTATTTCACTTATTTACTACTACGGTCCGGCTACAAAAAAGAAATACAAATTCATCTCTACCGGTGCCACCGTAGCCACGGTTCTTTCCATACTCGTTTCTATCGGATTTTCTTACTGGGTAAGCAATTTCAATAAACTCAATGTCATCTTCGGTTCTATAGGCACCATTATGTTGCTTATGATTTGGTTGAACTTAAACGCCTTTGTATTGCTTATAGGCTACGAAATAAATGCCAGTATACATTACAACAGAACACTGCGCACCAAAGAACTCGATATAAAAGAGGTAGATAAAACTCCGTAACCTGTTTAACTCACCTCTGTTCCCGAAATTTTTCCTCTCTAACCTGGCAATGTTCCTCTGTTTCTGTTTTTGCCCACAACCAACTTTTAAATAATATACTTCATATTATTTTCTCAATTTCTGTAAGCATAAGTTGGCAATGTATTCCGCTTTTCTATTTTTGCCCACGGAGAGATGGCAGAGCGGTTGATTGCAGCTGTCTTGAAAACAGCCGAAGGTGATGAGCCTTCCGGGAGTTCGAATCTCCCTCTCTCCGCAGGCTAAAATCCCTTGTCAGAATTGTTCTGAAAAGGGATTTTTTGTTTTTAAGACCTCCTTGAAACGCACTATTAGTGAGCATAAACAACTAACCGGGTAGGGGATGTTTCAGAATGGCTTTTGGGATAGTCTCGAACTAGTCCTCTATTTTAAAGTTTCAATCGAATCTAAAATCTGTTGCTTATAGTTATTGTGCATAGGAATTTCCTTGCCGGAAACGTGAACACTTGCGGTGTTAATGCTTTCTAAATGTTTGGGATTGATAGCAAAACTGCGATGCACACGAACGAAATTACCGATGCTGTATTTGTCTAAAAAATCATCGAGCTTTACTCTTACCAGATAATGTCTCTTTGCCGTGTAAATATTCAGATATACATTGTTGCTTTCCACGTAATGGATGTCGTTGATTTCTATTTTATGAAATGTTTCGCCTTCCTTGACAAAGATAACGTTACCGAGTTTCGATAGGGGAGCATTTTCTGTTTTGTTCTTGTTTGCGCTATAAAAATTACTGAAAGCAATTTCAATGGAACTGAACAAATCGTTTTCGTTAAATGGTTTTACAAGATAGGCATACGGCTTTACTTCTTTAGCCCGGTTAACCGTTGCAGCATCGCTGTTGGCGGTAAGGAAAATAAAAGGAGTGCCGTAGTTTTTGTTCACCGTTGCCGCTAAATCAATTCCATCTTTCTCACCTTCCAGTATAATATCAACCAGCAGCAGGTCCGGTGTTTCGGTTTCAATCATTCGCAGGGCATCGGCATAGGTTCGCACTGGTTTGGTTGGCTGATAGCCTATTTGCTGTAAGGTAACTGCAATACTTTCAGCAATCAGCAGGTCGTCTTCCACTATTCCTATTTTCAGAGGCTTCATCTTTAAGGCCGGTTTCTAAACGTTAATGCTAAATGTAAATATAAATTCACTTCCGTTGTTATTTGAATAATTCAGTTCGGCTCCTATTTGCTGCGAAAGAAGTTTAACCAACCGGAGCCCAAGGGTGGAGGCGTTTTCTAATTCTTGAGCAGATGAAAGACCGGGTCCGGTGTCGCGGTAAGTGAGTTTCACTTTTCTTGTTTTATCTGCTGCGATAACCGGTTGAAGTGTGATATCAATTATTCCCTTTTCGGTAGCGTTAAATGCATACTTAAACGAGTTGGTAAACAACTCATTTAGGATTAAACCAAGTGGAATGGCTTTATCAATCAGTAAATAAGTTTCAGGGATGTCCTGTTGTATAGTTACATTGTTTGATTGGCTGCGGTAAAGCGATTGAACCTGAGCGATTAAATCTTTTACAAAAGCATTGAGTTCTACTTTCTCCAGACCATCGGTTTGATAAAGTTTTTGATGCACTAATGCAATAGAACGGACACGGCTCTGACTTTCGGTTATGGCTTTCTTTGCCTCTTCGTCTTTAAGTCCCGCGCTTTGCAGCATGAGCATGCTCGAAATGGTTTGCAGATTGTTTTTTACGCGGTGGTGAATTTCTTTCAGCAGAACTTCTTTTTCCGAAAGCATCTTCTCCACCGTTTCTTTCTGTTGTTCTATGACAAGAGTGCGCTGTTTAACTGTAGCTTCAAGTTTAATGTTCTGTTCGCGCAGCAGGCGTTCACGTGTTTTAACGAAGAAAATGGAACCGGTTGTAACGGTTATTGCAACAAGCAGATAAAACCACCAGGTGTTCCACCAGGGAGGGTTCACAACAAATGAAAAGGAAACCGTTTCTCTGCTGGCTATGCCGTTGCTAACTGCTCTTGCTTTAAAGGTATAACTGCCGGGGTTGATGTTGGAGTAAGTGATTTCGTTGTTTCGGGTAGGCGCAGACCATTCTCCGTCCTGCCCTTCTAAGATGTAAGTGTAAAGAACATCAGCGGTAGTAAGCGCCTGAATATCGAAAGTGAGGTGATTTTTATTGTGCGGCAGTGTCAGGTTAACCGGAAGGGTGGAATGTGGATCCAACGAGCCGGAGTATTTTTTCCAGTCGGCCTTTTGGTAATTTAACCGGATACCGGTGAGCTGGATTTTAGGAGAAATGTTTTCCCGGAAATCGTTTTGAGTGTTGAACAGCCACAAACCATTTACCGTTCCCAGATAAATCTGCCCTTCGGCATTCTGGAAGATGCTGTTATGGTTAACACCGGTTGATTTAAAGCCATCCTGCTCTTTATAGGAATGAATGTTTGTAGTTTTGTTACCGGTGGTAAAATTCAGTTTATCCAATCCCTTTTCGCTGCCTACCCACAAACAGTTTTCCTTTTCATCCCAGTACAGGGCAGGGATGTAGCCGGAGGTTAATCCATCTTTAATGCTGAAACCGGTGGCGGTCTTTCCATCGTAACGGAATATTCCCGACTCACCGGTGCCGAAAAAAAGATTGCCGGTTTTGTCTTCGGTGATAGACCAAACAGCTACCTCATTACCACCCCGCCCTTGCGCCACCGCTAAAGCTATAGGCGGCACGCGGTCGGGCTCCCCTCCTGAAACAGAACCACCCCCTGCTAAAATAGGAGGGGGAGAAATGCCGTCCAGCATATTTAATTACCCCTGCATCTAAAGTGCCAATCCAGATGTTGCCTTTTGAATCTTCAAATACGGTGAGCGCTTTATCGCTGGCAAAACCGGTTTTGGTGTTGTACGATTTTTCGAGGTTGCTGTTGATGCTAAACACTCCCGACCCATAAGTGGCTATCCAGGTATTACCTTTGGTATCGTGAATAATCTTAAGCGGGCTTACGATGCGCTCACCGGCTATTTGCCTGTATTGTTTTACAAGCTGAAGAGTTTCTCCTTTCTGCTTTAACACAAAAACACCTTGCTGCGCGCTTATCCATAACTGTTCTTTACCATCCACCGCCAGTGAGGAGATGTTTATTTTTTCAACCCCTTTTGCTTTGACAAAGGACGGCTTGGCAGCCGGATTGAAAATGTAAAGCCCGTCACCGGTGCCTATGTAATATGTTTTGCCGTCAGGGGCGGGGCAAATAGCAGTTACGGTGGCAGAGGTAAGCCCGTCTTTTTCGGTGTAGTGCATAAATGCTTCGCTGCTCAGCAAATCAACACCACCGGATAGTGTGCCTGCCCAGATGTTGCCTTCATAATCGCAGCGCACTGCCTGCACGGTGTTTACGGAGAGGCCTTCGCGCTCGCTGAAAAGCTTAAACTCTTTACCGGTATACTTCAACAGACCATGGTCGGTGGCGAACCAGAGGTTTCCCTTTGCATCCTGCTCAATGCTTCCTATAAAATCGTTCTGTAGATAGGAGGGGAGTGGTACCTTTTCTATACTATCATCAGAACGAATAACAATTACATCACCGGTCATGGAGCCGAACCAGATGTTGCCATCGGCATCGGTTATAGAGGAAAAGAAACTTTTATCATGGAGGTTGTCGGTCGGGCGACCAACAACTTCTGCTTTTCCGTTGCTGTATTTTGCTATTCCGGTGGCTGTACGTTGTCAGAACAAGTTGGACAAAACGGGTCATAATTTAATGTAGGGTTT
>CAZBPG010000059.1:0-3541 GCA_964493695.1 uncultured Chitinophaga sp.
GTTATTAACGAGCGTTCGTTTGGCGAAGACAAATACAAGGTGGCGCTAAAGGGTTTGGAATATGCCAATGGTTTACAGGATGAAGGTATACTTGCCTGTGCCAAACATTTTCCCGGCCATGGCGATGTGGCCGTTGATTCGCATAAGGACCTTCCATGCATCAACAAATCGTGCGAGCAGTTAGATACATTTGAACTGTATCCCTTCAAAATCCTTTTCAATAACGGAGTAGGAAGCGTAATGGTGGCGCACCTTAATGTGCCTTCTTTTGATACTGCAACCGGCTCGGTGGCTTCGCTTTCGCGCAAAATTGCTACGGAGCTTTTGCAGGATTCGCTGGGTTACCACGGCCTTGTTTTTTCCGATGCGCTGAACATGAAAGGGGTTAGCAAATTCTACACCCCCGGCACGGTAGACTCTATTGCGTTTATGGCGGGTTGCGATATTCTGGTGTTCAGCGAAAACTCCATAAAAGGAATTGAGAAAATAAAAATGGCGCTCGATAGTGGCAACCTTGCACCAAACGAACTGGAGGCGCGCGTAAAAAAAGTGTTGGCTTATAAATATTTGCTGGGGCTAAATGAACCGCAGCGTATCAGTACCGAAAACCTGACTGCTGACTTAAATAATACATCTGCTCAACTGCTCTGCAACAAGTTGTTTGAAGGCGCTATTACTGTTGCTACCAATCAAAACAATCTGCTGCCTTTTCAGGATTGGAATTATAAGCGGGTGGCTTCGCTTTCTATTGGCACTAACGGAGTTTCTAAGTTTCAGAACCACATCATCAGCTTTGCGGAAATGAGTGTGTTCAATGTGGCCGATGAGCACAGCAGCAAAGCACTCAACAGTTTGTTCGATACCCTTGCCAATTTCGATTTGGTGATAGTTGACCTGCACGGCATGGTGCGTGCAGCCGCCAGAGATTACAATGTATCGGAAGAAACCAGAAAGTTTTTGGAACAACTTACCGGCAGAATAAAAGTAGTGCTGACTGTTTTTGGCAACCCATACAGCCTTAAGTTTTTCCCCTACATGCCGTGGGTAGTCTGTGCGTACGAAGAGAACGACTATACACATCGTGCGGCTGCTAATGCACTTTTTGGCGCCATTACAATTTCCGGCCGCCTGCCCGTTACCGCCAGCGATACTTTTACTGCCGGCAAAGGTTTTGTGTTTAATACTATTTATCGTATGAAGCTTTCAGTACCCGAAGAGGCCGGCATCAACAGCGATAAACTGGCAGGGGTTGATAAAATTATTGCCGAAGCTATTGGTAAGAAAGCCTTCCCCGGCTGCCAATTATTAGTGGTAAAAGATGAGAAAATAATTTGGAGCAAAGCATACGGCAACAAAGTGTACGAAGTGAACGATGCGGTAGGAAAGACTGACTTGTACGATTTGGCTTCTATTACCAAAGTGGCGGCCACCACTTTGGCGGTAATGAAACTTTACGAGCAGAAAAAAATTGATTTAGATGACAAAGTGGATGAATACCTTAAACTGCCGCATGGGGCCACTATTAAACACCTGCGCATAAAGGATATACTGTTACATCAGGCCGGGCTAAAACCCTTCTTTATGTTTTGGAAAGGAACGGTAGGGGGCAATTTTGAAAAGTATTATCGTAAGCAAGCCGAAGGCACGTTCACTGTGCAGGTGGCGGACAGTATGTTTATTCGGAGCGACTATGCCGACAGCATGTGGGCGCAAATGGCCTGCTCTGATGTAGAGGAACATCCTAAGTATCTTTACAGCGATTTGGATTTTTACATCCTTCAGAAAATAGTAGAGAAAGTAAGCAAGCAAAAACTGAGCGACTTTGTAAGCGAACACTTTTATAACCCAATGGGCCTAACCCGCATGGGATATCAGCCGCTTACCAAGTTTGAGCGAAGCCGCATAATGCCTACCGAAAACGACTCGCTGTTCCGTAAGCAAATTGTAAAAGGTTATGTGCACGATCAAGGGGCTGCCATGTTTGGCGGTGTAGCGGGCCATGCAGGCTTGTTCAGCAATGCTGCCGACCTTGCGGCACTGTTTCAAATGTTGCTGAACAACGGAGTGTATAACGGGAAAAGATTTCTTGACTCCACCACCATTCAAACCTTCACTGCCCGACAATCAAAAATTTCGCGCAGAGGTTACGGCTTTGATAAACCTGAACCCGATGTAAAGAAACCTTCTCCCTGTTATGATGGCGTTCCGCTTTCCACTTTCGGCCACACCGGCTTTACGGGCACTTGTGTTTGGAGCGACCCGGAAAACAAGCTCACTTACATATTTTTAAGCAATCGCGTTTACCCTAATGCCGATAACAACATGCTGGTAAAACTAAATGTGCGGACTAATTTGCAAGAGGTGATTTACAAGGCACTGGGCAAGTAACTCTTACTTTTCTTTCAGCGCTTGTTGGTAGAGTTCAAGCAGCTTATCGGTGTAGCTTACAATGTCAAACTGCGTAGCGGTTACTAGTGCAGCCGCTTTCATTTGCTCATATTTAACCTTATCGTGAAACAGTAAGCTCACTTTATCGGCAAAATCCGCCACATCAGGTTTACTCAAAATATAGCCATTCTTTTGGTTCTGAATAATATCGCGGTTGCCCTTTGCGTCCAGGCATACTACCGGTAAACTGGCTGCCATAGCTTCAACAAAAACCAGCCCAAAAGATTCAGACAATGATGAATGAACGTAAATGTCACAGTTCCACAAAAAGGCTTCCACATTAGCCACGTTTCCATAAAAGGTAACCGCATCGCTTATATTTAATGTCGCAGTTTTCTCTTCCAGCATTTCACGATTTCGCCCATCTCCGAGTATATGCAAATGAACATTATGGCGTTTATCTATTAACCTCTTTACAACATTCAAAAGCAACATCTGATTTTTATTTTTCACCAAACTACCAACCGTTACCAATTCTAAATCGGCTATGCGTTTGGGTGAGTAGCCACTAGGCCGGGTAAATTTTTTTGTATTAACTGCATTATGTAAAAGGGCAACATTTCTTAAATCGGCAGGCAATACGCGATTAAAATACTTTTCGGTGTCTTTAGAAGTTGCTATGAAAAGATTGCCGCCATTTTTTCGGTAGCGGTTCAAAAGATACATGCGTTCGTAAAATGCAGTAAGTTTTCTTTTTTCAAAAAGCATTGCAATGTTTGGCAACTCTAACTGCCACATATTGTCATGGCAGTGCGAAAACCATTTTGCGCAGTGGTAATCAATACTTCGCGAAATTATCTCCGCTTCGAACAAATGGGAGTGAATAACATCGGGTTGAAAGGCCTGAATAGCATTCAACAGATCGTCTACATTCAGCACATTGCGCTTCCACACCGATAGCCTTACATTTGAATGCACTACTTCAAATCTGATGACATTGGAAGTATCGTACGCTATCCGGTTATTCAAAACCAACAGCATTACATCAACATCCCTCCGCGTTTGTAACTCCGCGCAAATATCTATACACAACCTTTCGGCTCCGCCTTTTTGCAGTGTTGGGATTATATGGAGGATGCGCATATTAACACTT
>CAZBPG010000059.1:3551-7622 GCA_964493695.1 uncultured Chitinophaga sp.
TATCTTTTCTTCTGGGTTTGTGGGATACTTTTTTATTAACACTTCATTAAAACAAAAAATACGTTATCAAGCCCCCTCAACTTAATCAGGGTAAGATGACTAAACTTAAAGTTGGAACATAACAAGCCTTTTGCCCTTTTACAAATTGCTCATACGGCATACCCCAAACCTAGTTTAGTAAAGGTGTTTCGCACGGCATTCTGCTTTTACAAACCACCTGTATTAGTTATAGATAACAGGATTTGTTCTTATATTAATAATACAACCCTAAACAACATAAGCATAGTCATTCCCCATCATGTCTTTCATCTGCTTCATTTTTTCAGGTGTAATAGATCCTCGCAGAGTATAACTATTGTCAAACTTGAGAACCTTATCAAACTCTGCTTTTTTATTTTCCAAAAATTCATTGAGGCTGCATATGACTTTGCAGGGATTGCCCACGGCAACCGAGTTTTCAGGAATTGATTTGTTAACCACACTACCTGCACCAATAATAGAATTGTTACCAATGGAAATCCCCGGCAAAATTAAGCTGCCCGCCCCAACAAAAACATTATCACCTATTCTTACACTACCTATTCGAGTGTAGTTAAAGTAATTTTTTGTACTTGCATCATGGGCCAAAATATGCACCCGTGGCGCCAATGTTACATTGTTACCTATATCTATTAGCCAATAGTGCGAGTAATCCAAAACCACTTCAAATTGGAACTTGCAATTATCCCCAATCTTTACCCCCATTCTTCTATACATTGTTACAATGTCAATAGGGTAGAAAAACCGATATATTACAGCCAGTGCCCGCTTAAAATTCTTAAGCATTCTCATGCTCGGTTAAGTTTATCACCTGTTGGGGCGTTTTGAAGAAATTCATTGAACTCAGAAGTATGTAAATTCTGTGTTTTATTTGTCTGTTGCAAACATCGCTAATAATTGATCTTATAAGAAACCAAACTGCCATAACCCTCCTACCGGTTGAAAGGTAACCCTTAGCAATTCCAAAATACACATAGCTGAACATAAATTGCTTTGTTCTAAACCTAACGCGTCTTTGACCGGGATGCCCCGTGCCAAACATTGTGCGAATAGCCGCCAACTGTTTAAAAAAACGGGTGTAGTTTGCTTTTGTTACGGTTCTTTCTTGATGATCTACAATAACAACCGATGTTTCATTTGGCAAGCAAACAACTTCATATTTATCGGCAATTCTTAACCATAACTCCATATCTTCTGAAACGCTAAGATGCTCATTAAAAAACGTTCTTTTTAAAATTGTCGTACTCACACATACCTGTTGGCTATGGATAATTTCCGTTATCATATTATCCAGGTAAAATTCTTCCTTTTTAAAACCATGATATTCATTCGCAACATACAAAACCCCATTGATTTCGTTCTGTTTCCCTGTATATATAAATACTTCCGGGAAGCCTCTTTTTTCAATATAACCCCTAAGAGATTTTAATCTTTCAGCCAAAAAGTAATCATCACTGTCCAAAAAACAAACATAAAGACCAAGGCTATTTCTAATTCCGTTGTTTCGGGCAGCACTCCGCTCGGTATTTTTTTGATATATATACTTTATGCGTGAATCGTTGTATCCGGCAACCACTTCGCAGGTGTTGTCTGTACTTCCATCATCCACTATTATAAGTTCAAAATCGCTAAAGGTTTGGTTTAGCACACTCTCTATAGATTTTCCTATAAGGTGAGCACGATTATAGGTTGGAATGACAATGGAAAAAAAGGGCCGCTTAACTGTTTGCATTTTTTTCAAAGAAGTGTCGAACAAACACTTGTTAATCTATTTCCAGCTATACTGTTCTTTAAGAATTTGAAATAATTGAGAGTTATGGGGCTCATAAAATCTCAGCAAATCGTTTCTTGTTTTTTCATCCCTCTCTACTTTAACTTGTTTGGTGTTCTGGGGTTCCGCATCTATTGCAGGCAGGCTATGTAACTCTAGAAACGAAAGAGTTTTGTTTACGTGCAAGAGCGGATTTTTAAAAAACTCCTCGCTTTGTATAACGAGTACATTCTCCCTTTTAAAACTACTCAAAAACCATTGTAGTTGCTCGTAATAAATACCGCGTGTTCTGTATGAGTAGTTGGAGTAATTTTTTATTGCATCCCAGCGGCACTTATAAACATCTATGTAATCTTTACCTATTCGTATATCTTCGTATTTAAGGGCATCCTCAAAAGTTAACCACTCCCGCTTCATCATTAAGTTGTGCGCATAATGCGAATATGCCCTGTCAACAGGGTTGCGCAGAAGAAGAATGATTTTAACATCGGGAACAATCTTAGAAATAAGTGCCGGAACCTGCCTGTATATCATATAATCAGGTGTGGCTTCTCCTGATTGGAGCCTTTTATTTAAACTCCTCTCCATTTTTAGCGGGAAATAGTGCTTATACTCACTAATATCGGCATTAGCACTAAGATTAAAGTAGTTGACCTCTTTGCGGGGTGATATCGCTACATCAGGGTGCTGCGACAGATAATAAAGCAGAGAGGTGGTGCCTGCCTTTTGGCTACCCGCAATAATAAAGTTTGGCAGGGTGCGCCAGGTTGAGGTATATTTTCTAAAAAGATAGCTCCAGTCCATTCAAACACATTTATATCAAAACGTCAATTTAATTTTCGAAAGAGGCCGCTCAATTGCTAAGTAAGAAAGTACCGAAACAAAAAAAGAAATAAAAAAGAAAAGATATATTTTAAGTGGCTCTGGAATGTGGTTGTTTGCGGTGATAAGTTTAAGCACGGGCATGTGGAACAAATACATACTAAAACTTATAGTTCCTACTATCCTTAAAAAGGGGGTTTCGAAAAAGCGTTTGATGTAACCAACTCCGTTTCTGACAGAAAAAAGAATGCCTCCCCAAAGCAAAGCGTATGGTAAGTAGAAAGTGGGCTTCTGAAAATCAACTGGCGTAGCCGATAATAGTAAGAAGTAATAGGGCATTGAAAATATGATAGCAATACCACTCAATACTCCCAGTAGATCAATTAATACTGGCAGTAACCTGGTATTTGACGGTTCGTTTTTTGAAAACACCTCATGTATAGAAAAAAATGTGCCGATTAAAAAAACAGGAAAAAATTTGAAAGTAGAGATTTGATTTAAGCCCCATTTTTGTTCTATGGTTATAGATAGAATAATTAGTGAGAGAAAAAAAAACTGAATTCGTGTAACATTCCAACGAAACAAGTAGTGGCAGATAGCCATGATGGCTGGAGATAAAACATAGTATTTGAATTCTACAGGGATAGACCAAAAAATGCTTCTGCCGTCTAACAACAAAAGATGCTTGGGAATATCGTAAGGGCTTCTAATTACCGTATTCCACCCCCAATGAGATAAAGCACCATGGACTACAAGCGAAAGAGTAAAAAGGGGGAATATTCGAAGAAAACGCCTTAGAAAGTAGTTCTTCCAATATTTGATTTTGGCTTTATTTTGGACAAAAGCCAAGGCTATCTGCCTGTCGAGCAGGTAAGCAGATAGAACGAAAAACAGATAAACTCCAATTTTGCCGCCCCTGCTAAAATTGATGTATTTATGAAAAAAAAGATTAGCGTTACCAGAGTGAGACAACAACACAAAAAGCACAGCGGTACCTCTAAGCCCATCTAATGCCTTGAAGTGCTCTGGCTTTGTATCATGGGGAAAGAATAGTTTTTGAAGAATTTCTTTCAATAATTAGTTTTTCGGCTCACAAATACTAAAGCACCTTGTTGTTCTTGTCTAGCATACGTTTAAGTGTTGACTTAAACTCTAAGATGTTTACAAAAATGTTAGAGGTATAAATATCCTCCTCCCGAGGTTGCGTAGGTGCGCAAAACTGTACAAAATAACTAGCTTCAACAATGTTTGCAATTCTCCAAAATGGAATGCGTAATTTTTTAGGATCGTTTATCTCTGGCGAAAGTTCGAAAACAGCTCCGCCCTTTTGCATAAATATTGTATTAACCAACCCTGCACCGTGTAGCCCCACCACAATTTTTGCAGCTCGCATAATGCTTATTTGCTCTAAAAAGGAAAAATCCTCCATACAAACACTT
>CAZBPG010000059.1:7632-17728 GCA_964493695.1 uncultured Chitinophaga sp.
ATCCCAATTCAGCAACAGTTGCCTCTACCTCCAAATCGTTTACAGGCTTTCGCCTGCCAGCTTTTTTTCTACTAATATAAATTAACTCCCCTTTGTTAAAATTACTGCCGTTTTGGTCAAGCACATTAAATAAAAAATTGCGGGTTAATTCAACCTCTTCAGGACTAATGCCATTAGACCATTGTCTGGTTTCGGGCAGCACCAAATTTTTAACCTGCATGTGTACGCTCTTTGGAATCACGCGGTGTTTCAATTCAGGGAAAAGCTGGAGCGTATCGTTTACAAAAGCAATTTTCTTCCAACCCTCAGGGCAAATAAGGGTTACCTCCTTGTGCAACTCTTTAGTGCGAATTAACTTAGGCAGGCAATCGGTAAGCCAGAAAAAATAACCAAACCATTTGGTATAAATGTGCAGGTAGCGGGCATCGTTCAACTCAATTTTCTTCAAACTTTTGCCATAGGTTGAAACCAGATATTGTTCTATGGCAAGTTTCCAAAAGGGGAAGTAAAAGGTAAAGTCGTCTTTACCTATAAGATTAAAATGAGATTTTTTAATTAAAAGCAAATGTTTTAAGCATAAGCCTTCATGTGTTACAAATACATTTTCTAAATATCTAACTGCATTTGTTCCTTTTACTTGATAAAATTTTTTCTGAGCAAACAAGTGAAGTTGTAAAGCGTCAACATTTTCAGGGAAAGGAATTTCAATGCAGTCTGTATTCATTTCTTGACGACAGATTTGACGAGCACTTTTAGAAAGGCAAATGGGTTGAATTGTAATCGGCTTAGCGGTGATCTGTAAAATTGGTTGAATGCAAAAAATCCAAGTGAAGAGGAGTTAAGGCATGAATGGTACCAAAGGAAGTAAGCCTTTCCGCTAAGAAAATTTAGAGGAAAGAAGCGACTTTGTTTATTGGCTTCTATCATTTTTGATAAAAGCATTTCTACTGCAGGGAGGAAAGATTTGTCAAGCGTATACTGATACTGTGAGATTTTTTCAAATAGCTCAAGTTCATTCAAGTCTATCTCACAGCCCATTTTCTTGAATATTTTCAGTTTAATCTCTTTGCAATGTGTCATGGTAATTTGGTAATTTGACTTTGACATGCTGTCTGCAAATTGCCTGTAATCCATAAGCACTTTGGGGAGGTTAGCAAATCTTGTATAAGGCAGAAGTTGATATACAAAATCATAATCTTCTCCATATAGGATTTTATATTCTATGTTATATTTTATTACAATATCTTTTCTTATCATCCATGATGGATGGAGGAAATGGAATTGATACAATAATTTAAACAAAATCTCAAAGTGCTCAACTTCTAATTTTGATATGGCATCAATATTGCCAAAACTTCTATACCATGTTCCACAAAGCCCTACTTCTGGGTGTTCTTCCAAAAACTTGTATTGCTCTTGCAGCCTTTCAGGGTAAGCTATATCATCAGCATCCATCCTAGCTATGTATTTGCCTTTAGCAAGAGAAAACCCGCGATTCAGGGTGGCAACCAATTTCAAGTTAGTTTCGTTTTTGTGGTATTTGATTCTTTCATCTTTAAACGAACAAATAACCGCGGTACTGTTATCGGTTGAGCCATCGTCAACAATAATCAACTCAAAATCGGTGAAGGTTTGATTTAGTATGCTTAAAATAGCTGCCGCTATGTATCTTTCTGCATTATACACAGGAAGCACTACACTAATAGCGGGTTCATGCTTAGGCAATATCATTTTGCTCTAAAAACCATTTTTTGAAAGCCAGCAATCCCTGTTCAAGATTTGTTCTAGGTGAATAGCCAAGCAATTTTATTGCTTTCGAAATATCAGCAAAAGTGCGGGGAACATCGCCTGGTTGC
Source organism: uncultured Chitinophaga sp. (assembly GCA_964493695.1). Classification (GTDB taxonomy): domain Bacteria; phylum Bacteroidota; class Bacteroidia; order Chitinophagales; family LD1; genus Bog-950. The sequence continues at coordinate 9,489 of CAZBPG010000059.1, forward strand.
TCCTCCATAAATTTTTTCTTTGCTGTTTTGCCAAACACTTTTTCAAGCGATTGAACAAGTTCCAGCAATGTTACTGTTTGATTGTTTCCCAAATTGAAAACCTCGTACTGAGATTGTGTATAACTCAATGCTGCTACATAGCCATCCACAATATCGCCCACAAAGGTGTAATCGCGGCTGGTGCTACCATCACCGTATAAAGTTATCACTTCGTCATTCAAAATGTTTTTTGCGAATTTATGAATAGCCAAATCAGGACGTTGCCGGGGGCCAAAAACCGTAAACAAACGGAGTGCAATAAAACGGATACCATACAAATGGCTGTAAACATGCCCTATGTGCTCGCCAGATAATTTTGTTACGGCATAGGGGCTTATTGCCTGATAAAGATTGAGGTCTTCTTTCCAAGGCACATTCGGGTTTATACCATACACGCTGCTGGAAGATGTAAAAACAAACTGCCTGATACTGTTCTTCCGGGCAAACTCTAACAGGTTCAGCATGCCATTCATATTCACATCTTCATACAATTCGGGCTGCTCAATACTTGGGCGAACACCCGCTTTTGCCGCTAAATGAATAATAATATCAACTGGCTGGCTTGACAGTTTTGAGTAAATGTTTTTATCTCTGATGTCAGCTTCAATTAAGTGGTAATTTTTGTGCCCAAGCAAACCCCTGATGTTGTTCCGCTTTACGAGTTCAGGATAGAAATCATCAAAATTATCTATTACTATAACGCTGTGTCCTAATGACAGCAACTTTTCGCTTAAGTGGCTTCCAATAAATCCGGCTCCTCCGGTGAGTAGAATATTTTTCATTGACTGTGATGCGATTTAATGACTTTTTCGTAATAGCCAATAAGTTGATCGTAGATAACATTAGGATGAAGACGTTTAACCGCTTCTTTTGCAGCTTTTCCTAATTCCGCCCTGCGGTTGTCATCCAATTTTGCAAGCACGTTCATTTTGCGTAACAAGTCTGTTTCGCTCATTTTTTCAAACAAAAATCCATTAACACTGTCAGTAATCAACTGTTCATAGCTTGCACCATTAGTGCCTAGCACCACCTTGCCTCTTGCCATGGATTCGATACAGGCATTGGATAAGTTTTCAATACGCGAAGGCAAAACAACTGCATGTGCTTCGTCAATTACAGGGAAAAGTTGCTCGTGACGAAGGTTGGAGTAATAAATCACTCGTGATGCATGTTCTCCGGCCTGCCGAACAACATAATCCATCATCGGCTTGCCCTTGTATCCTTTGTCTTTTCCTACCATTACAAAATACATTTCCGGATTCTCCTTCAAAAAGTCATGCATAACATTAGCAAGTTCTACTGTGCCCTTCCAAGTGCCGAGTCTGCCATAATAAAGCACATAAGATCTGCCCGTTGTCTTTTGTTCTACTTCCTTTAGTATTTCGTAGTCAAGTTTCCCATCTTTCTTATCCAGAAATGGCGTTTCTATTACTGTAACTTCTTTGCGAAATTCAGCACTAACAACATTGGCTATTAGCTTGCTAGGGGCAAAGATATTTTCAGACCGTCTCAAAATATAATCTTCGAGCCATTGCACTTGTTTTTCGCGAAAAGTAGTGTAATACAAGTCTTGTGCTTCGTCCCACAAGCGTCTGTAACTTGAACATCGGATAACTCCGGGAATATGCCTAGGTTTAAATAGTGCCAACCCTCTTATGTTGGCGTACTGAATAATGTCTATAGGTATTTCGTTGTCAATTTGCCGCAATCTTTTATTCAACCAATAGCTCAAAAAAACATTATACAATACCGCATAATATCTGTTTAGCAGAAATTTGTTTAATAGATTTAGCCAAGTGCTGTTGTTGGGCGGCTGTACCCGATAAACAGAAATGTTATGAAACTCGGTATACTCGGTTTTATTCGAAGAGGTTACAAAAACGGAAACCCGCTGACCCTTTGCAAGAAGAGTTTGAGAAATGTTATAAAGATAGTTTGACAGCCCTCCGTCAAAAGAACTTCCTTCAGATACAAACTCGTTGGTAACGAAGGCGATGTGCATGTTATTTGGTGTTTGCGTGGTTTTTTAAAAACTCACCTGTGCGTGAAAAGTAAGTGCCCAATTTGTATATAGCTTTTCTATACATAGAAGGTGGTGGCGATAACGGTAAAGGGTACTCAATGTTCCATCCAGTTTTGGGAAACATTCTGCCTTGTAACTCTATAAAATTTTCGGGATTGTAAGACTTCAAAACAGTAGAAACATACTCGGCATCATATTCATCTTGTAAAAGAGCAGTCTTTTCCATAATCCCTTTGATGCTTAGAAACTCTATCGCTTCCTTATCAAGAAATTCTTTGTCCACATAAACAGTGTTGGAGTATAATTTGCCGGCTAATGCCCCCCAAATAGCCACCTGAAAATCAAAATCGTTTTGAGATTGCCAACTCCAGTAATGCTCTACTACAGGTATTAATTTCGAGTGTTTATGAGCTTGCAAAAAGCACTTTCTATAGATGTCGGAATAGGATTGTTCATAATCATGTATGCCCACGATGGCATCGCTTTGAAAATATTTATAGCCTTCCTTGAACATTGCCTTTATCATAGTTGTTTCCGGACGCAGCGTTGTACCCTCTGCCGGAATATTTTTTATTCCGATATCAGCAATTGCCGTGCGATATAAATGGATGCCGGAAGCCCTATAGATAGGAAAAAACTTGTCGAGAATCAGATTTTTGATAACAAACACTTTGGTATCTACATGTTCAGCGATATCTAACAATCTGTTAACCCCCTCCACAGACACCAACACATCTGCATCTAAGCACAAGAGCCATTTCTTTCTGGAAGCAATGCCGTACGCTAAACTGTCTTCTACAGCTTTGCTAAAAGGCATTACTTGAAGCACGTGTACTTCATTTTCGGGGAAAATATTTTGTAAAAGCTGCTCGCTCAAATTTGTAGTTCGTTCACTCGCACTTCTGACGACTAGCGCAACATCCGATTTTTGTATCACGGTTTCAAAAATATTCTTTAACTGATTTTTTACAATAAAAGAGAATCGTACTGCCTATATGCTTGTTGCTAAAATTTATACTCAAACTGTTTACGATAAAAAAACTGTAGATGCAAACTATCAGCATACACTAATTATTACAGCAGCAAATTTATTTTTTCTGCTTTTTAAGCGGTACTTCAACTGTGTTTAATTATTTTCAAATGGGTGTTTCTGAAGTAATCATGTGGCTGTAACCCGAGCCACATTAACTATCAGGCATTGTTGGCTTTTCATTTTCTATCCATCTTTTTGCCCAAAGTTCAAGCGCAATCAGCAGCAATTGGTCTTTGGGTACAAGCACGCCAAAATTCTTGGTTAGCCAGTTGCCGTCAATCAGGTGCCTGCTTATCAGACTCCCGTTGTGTAGTAGGTGTAACTTGGCTTTTTTGCTTAACTCCTGCATCCACTTTTCCACCGGGCTGCTGAACCCCTTTTTTCTTTTGGTGTCCATTTCTGCCGGAAAGTACTCTGCTCCTGCTTTTTTTAGCAACGCTTTCCGTTCACTCTCAGTATAGACAATATTGTGTTCAATTGAAAACGCCAATTCCGCCAGTTCAACATCCAAAAGAGGAACTCTCACTTCCACCCCTTGTGCCATGCTCATTCTATCCACTTTAGTAAGGCAATGGTCTACTTGAAAGCAATTGAAATCGGCTATCTGTGCAGCTAACACAGGAGGCAGATTATAGTTCCAATGTTTTTTTATCACACTCAGAATAGTGTCATCATTATATTTTCCCGTTAAATTCTTATGAAGTTCGGGCGATAGATAGCTGTTGCAAACTGCAAACTGTCGGAACAAATAGTTTGCGGAGGGACTAAATCTATTTAATCCCAATATTTTCATCAACAGATCTTTTTTTGACGGGCTTTGTTTTGCCTGTAGCCGGCTAATACGGCTGTACCAATTATAGCCCGCAAACAACTCATCTGCGCCATCCCCACCCATTACCACTTTGTATCCTGTGTTGGTAACTAAGTTTGAAACAGCGAAATAGGAAAACAAGCCGGTGAAGTGAAACGGTTCATCTGAAACATCTACAATCCGATTGATGAAGCCCATTGCTTTTTTTGAATCAATCAATTCAGAGTAATGGTTGGTGCTATATGAAGAAGCGATTAGGTGTGCAAACCTTGATTCATCATAAGACGAATCATCAAAGCCTATGGTAAAGGTTGACAGGTTTCCATGTAGAATTTTGCTCAAATGTCCCGTAACAATTGTAGAATCTATTCCCCCGCTAAGCAGAACCCCTACAGGCACATCGCTTACCGATTGCAGTTCTATACTTTCGGCTATTTTTTCCCGAACAGCTTTTATTGCTTTTTCTTCATCGTGGATGACAGGATTGTAAGTTAACTTCCAATACTGTTGAACATTTTTTACTTCAGCATTTTCAACTACCAGATAATGACCCGGCAGCAGTTTTTTTACCCCCTTATATATACAATGTTCTCCCGGAACATTGCCGTAAGTAAGATATAGCTGAAAAGCCGTATCATCTACTTCTTTCCGAAAGCCATCCATGGCTATAATAGCCTTCGGCTCCGAAGCAAAAGCAAAAACAGAATCGTTATGGTAATAGTATAGTGGTTTGACCCCTGCATGGTCGCGAGCTAAAAAAGCTGAGTGAGTTTTGGTATCGTAAACAGCAAACGCGAAAATACCTCTGAATTTTTTCACACAGTCCTTCCCCCACTCTTCGAAACCGTGAAGAATTACTTCCGAATCTGATTGAGTTCTGAAAACGTGCCCCCGGGCTTGCAACGTTGTTCTAAGCGATTTGTAGTTGTAAATTTCTCCGTTAAATGTAAGCCAAAGCGTGCCATCTTCGTTGGTCATTGGTTGTGAGGCATTGACGCTTAAATCTATGATGGATAACCTACGGTGACCAAGGTAAACTTTTCCGTTTTCCAGTGCTTTGATGCCGTACCCATCCGGTCCTCTGCGCTCCAGCGTGTTCAACATACGCTTGAAGCCATTAATTTCGACAGGAGTATTTTTATTTAGTTGACCTGCTATGCCGCACATTTATTGATATTGGTTTATGTAAACAATTATCTACGGCTGTTATAAATAGACTTGCTTCTGCAATAAAGCGGCTTTTTGCTCAATGAGTTCAATGTATTTTTTTATGGGGCGATCTATTACATGCTGCTTAAACCATTCATGCGACTTTTCTCCCATAGCCTTGTAAAGGGCTTTGTTTGAAAGATAATGCTCAAGGTGAGAGGCAATTGATTCGGGAGAATTAGCATTCATAATAGGATACAACTCACCGTATTTTTTTTCAAACACTTCATCAATTCTATGCTGTAGAATAGGAAGTTTCATGGCTAACTGTTCGTAAATGTCTCCCCCCGTTATAGCATTTACCTGAAATTTGGCTGCGCCAATGTCTGCCAAAGACAAGCTGAACATTAAGTCTTTACGCAACATTTGAGGGAACCAGTGTACATTCCGCTCTATACCAAGTTCTGAAACAAGTTGCTTTGATAACTCAACGTCCGGCCCATATTCCATTGTTGCGAGATTGATTCGGATGTTTGGTTGTCGCCTTATGAACTCTGCAATCCCGAACAATAATGTATCGTTTCCCTTCTGAGTAGATCTTCCTTGTTTCCAGCAATGTCTAGTTTGATGTACTATCAGAATATCCGAGTTTCTTCTCAGCTCAAGAAAAATATCGGACCAGTGTGTGCATACATGGTGAGATTTCTGATAAAATACATTGTGATACTCTTGGAAATAAACCATGGGGATAGGATAGTCTATCATTTTACTTGCCACATTTAACTCACGGATGCTCTTCGACATTTCCTCTGTATCCTCGCCAAATTCAGCAATATGTGATGATTGTTGAATACCAACTTTTTGCTTGGTTGCTAAGAATAATCTTGCTCTATCCTCCCCAAAACGCGCGCTTGAATCTAGCTTGTAAATGAGGTATCGTTTAAGTTTTTTGTAATAGCCTATTGTGGGTTCGGTATAAAAAGGAAACTCCTTAATGTCAGATCCGTGTGGAACAAACAAATCACATTTTTTTGCTGCTAAATTTAAATATGCGGGCGCCCAGTATGTTCCTATAATAAAATCAAAATCACCTAAATCAGCGCTAATTTCATTTGCCAAAAACTGATTGTGGATCGGATCCCTTTTTTGCCAGTTTAGTTGGTGAACGTATGCTCTAAAATCCATTTTAAACGTATCTGCCTCGGGCTTAAAATGGTTGAATTCATCAAATAAAAATAAATGCGCATCTATCCCTTGATCTCTTAAATGCCTACAAGCGGCAAAGAAGTTATTGTTCATGTTTCCTAACAATGCAATTTTCATTCTATTTTCATTCATTTTGATACCCTTCTTAAGTAAAGGGAGTTCCCAATAAACGTTGCTCAAAGTTTTTGTGTGCAATCAATTGGATTCACAGATATCTAATTAACATCTATGGTAAATGCTATCATTTTTTTTCTTCAATCGAAACATCCCATAAAATAATTCTTTTGTCGTTTATCAAAGTATATGCACCGGGGTAAGGTTTTGTTTGTGCGCGTACAAAGTTCATAATTCTCTCCGCATCCCAACTCCAGTCAATTTCTCCGTCTTCCGGCTTACGTTGAGGGTAAACTTCAATTTCAGATTTATTTTGAGGGGTGAATGATATTTTGTTTACATCGGCAAGTACTTGCTGTAAAATTAGTTTTGAATGTTCGGTGGCTTTTGCGTAAACCTCTTTGATGGTATCTTCTTTTTCAATTGGGAACGCTTGTTGACAAATTATGTCTCCATCATCCACTCCGCCATCCAATTTAAATAATGTTACTCCTGTTTGCGTTTCGCCCTTAATAATTGCCCATACTAGAGGTGCCCCACCGGCATACTTTGGAAGCAATGAAGCATGAATGCCCCATGCGCCTAATTTGGCAATATCTCGAACTGATTTCGGAACCATATAATACCACCCCAATACCAATATAACATCGGGCGTTAGCTTTCTTATATCTTCTTGATAATCAGTTAATCGTTTTCCCGAAGCGGAATCCACTTCGTAAAATGGAATGTTGTATTGTAGTGAATACTTTTTAAGGTCGGCAAAATTGGTATTACGCACTGACTCTTTGCTATATGAAATTTGAAACTTTTCAGGGATAGAAAATATAGCGCAAATCTCTACCTGAGGAATTTCAAACAAAGTGTTAAGGAGTTCCTCACTGAATTTAGTGCATCCCAGAAAAATTATCCGTGTTTTTAAACTCACTTTTGCAAAAATGTTTTACACCACACTTCAAAATTCATAAAACTCCATATAAGCAAGCGGTGGTTTATTTTTTTATCAATATGCTCGGTAACAATTTCGTTGATATAGGATGGCTGTATAAACTCCGAACATGCCATCCTTTTTGAGAACAAGAGTTCCTTTACGTAGTCGGCATTTTCGCCACGGTACCAACTTTCATCAGGAGCTGAAAAGCCTTGCTTTTTCCGGTTTATTATTTTTTCGGGAATGAATTGCCGCATTGCTTTCCGCAATACGTTTTTCCCGTCATCGTATTCTCTATATGCCTTTTTCTTTTGGGGGGTATTTTCGTCAATATGCCTGATTTCGTTTTGCAAATTTCCCAGTTTATGGCGAACGGGAATTTTTTGTGCAAACGCCACAAGGTCATTGTCCATAAATGGAAATCTTTCCTCTAAGCCATTTGCCATCGAAAGTTTATCGCCAACAATAAATAAGCCGGGCAGAAAAGTTTTTATCTCGAAATAAAGCGAGTTGTTGATATGATCCTCGGGAGTATCGTACCTAAGGGTATCGTTGAATAAAAACACTCGTTCAAAAATTTTTCTCGGCTTTGTAATGTCAATTTGCTTATATGTTTCCGGTGAAAATAAATCCTGTTTCCGGTTGTCGGGAACTAACCGTTGCCAGAAGCTATAGTATTGTTCAAAAAACTGTTGGCGATTAATAGAATCAAAAACGCGGTAGTAGCGCCACGGATATCCTCCGTATAGTTCATCGCCCCCTGTACCTTGTAAGCAAACTTTCACAAATTTTGATGCGAGTCGCGATATGTAATAATTAGGGTACGACATGCCTACACGTAAATCTTCTAAATGATGAACAACTTTAGGTAAAGACCAGCGTAAATCACCTGCATTGATAACTTGTTCGTAATGTTCGGTCTTATAGTAGCTTGCAA
>CAZBPG010000059.1:17738-24813 GCA_964493695.1 uncultured Chitinophaga sp.
GCATCTCTGCGCTCATCATAGTTTGCTTCCACGCCTGTCACCTCACTCATATCAAAGCCACAAGTAAAAGTTGAAATCCGTGGCAAATGAGTAGATGCAACAGCAGTAATGGAGCCGGAATCCATGCCGCCCGATAAGTAAGCTCCTACAGGCACATCGGCAATCATCTGTCGCGACACAGCTTGCTTGAACAATCGCAAGGTTTCGGACTGAGCTTCTTCAAAAGTCATTTTTTCATCGGGCGAGGTAAAGTCGTAGTCCCACCACGAATGGTGTTTTACAAATGTGGAAGAACTGTCAACCCGAACAGTATTTGCGGGGGGGAGCATGTGAACATCCTTAAACAAAGTTTGGAATGTGAACAGATTCTGAAAAGTGAAATACTCATTCAGTGCCGTTCTGTCCACATCAATACTGTACGAAGGGTGTGCTAAAATAGCTTTCACTTCAGATGCGAACACTAAAGCAGTTCCCGAGAACCAATAGTAAAGTGGTTTTACTCCAAAGCGGTCTCTGCTTAGGTAAATAGATTTTTCTTCTGTATGCCATGCACCAACAGCAAACATTCCGTTCAACCGTTCAAAAAATACAGGACCGTATTGTGCTAAACCTTCGGCAATTACTTCGGTATCTGTAGTAGAAACGAATTCATGCCCCAAGGCCTGCAATTCCTGCTTTAACTCAAGAAAATTGTAAACACACCCGTTAAAAACGATTACCCATTTACCGTCTTTTGAAGACATGGGTTGGTTTCCTTTAGGCGAAACATCAAGAATAGCTAGCCGCTTGTGAGCTAACGCTACGTTTTCACTTACATAGTAACCTTCGCCATCGGGTCCGCGGTGGGCGATGGTCTGCGCCATTCGTTTTAGATTTTGCATCGAAAACGAACTGCCATTCAAGTTAAAAACACCCGCTATCCCGCACATTGTATTTTAAAGCGACTTTAGTGTGGCTACCACGTATTCATAATCATCTTCCGTCATTCTGTTATGTAGAGGGATTGCCATGGACAAATCGTTGGCATGTTTTGCGTTCGGAAAATCATCCGGTGTAATGTTGTACAGATTTTTGTAGAAATTAAGCATGTGTACCGCATGTGTTCCGGGGCGCGTAGAAATGCCCGCATCTTGCAAGCGTTTCATAATTTCATTGCGGGTTGCCGGTGAAATTGTTTCATCAATCAACGTAACGAACGACTGCCATCCGTGTTTATAGCCTTCAGTAACCAATGGCAGTTTGAGCCACTTTATCGAGGTAAGTTCGCGGAAATAGTAGTCTGCCCATTTTTGACGCTCGTCAATAAACTTGTCTAATTTTTTAAGTTGCACCACCCCAACTGCGCCTTGTAAATCGGTCATACGGTAATTATATCCCATCATGTTAAAGTCGGGTAGAATATATGGTTGCGCTCCATGATGGCGCTGCTCTTCACTGATGCTTGCGCCATGATTTCGAAGCATGGAGATTTTATCGGCAAGCGAATCGTTGTTGGTTGTAACCATGCCGCCCTCTCCCGTAGTAACAGATTTACGGGGATGAAAAGAGAAGCAACCTACATCGCCAAGCGAACCGGCAGGTTTGTCAAAATAACCAGCTCCTGCTGCGCAGGCGGCATCTTCAATAATTGGAATGCTGCCCGCAACTTTTTTAAGTGCATCCATATCGGCACATAAGCCGAAAAGATGAACAACAATAATGGCTTTAGTTTTAGGAGTAATCTTCCGCTTCACATCCTCCACATCAATGTTAAATGTGTTTATATCAATGTCGGCAAAAACAACTTTGGCTCTTTGGTATAAAACGCAATTGGCGGTAGAAACCCATGTAAATGCCGGAACAATTACTTCATCGTCTGTTGAAACACCAAGTGCATCAACTGCTAAATGAAGTGCGGTTGTGCAGTTGGAAACCGCAATGGCGTGTTTAACCTGATGTCGGCTTGCAAACAATTGTTCAAATTCACGAACATACGGTCCGGAAGTAAGCCAACCGGTCATTAACGGTTGCTTTACCGCCTGCCATTCTTCTTCTCCGGTAACAGGTAATGATATTGGTATGTTTCTTTTTGCTGTTGGCATGGCTACACTTTTTTGTCAATCCCTTGTTTAATTCTCCAGTCTATCAATTTCTGTAAACCTTCTTCTAAGCTGTACTTGTAAAAAAATCCAAGTTCTTTCTCTGCCTTTTCTTTCGACCCAATCCGGTTTTGTACCAACTGGCGGGCATCGTCTGCATCGTAAGGCTTGTAAGTTACCTGTAAAGGGGAATTTTTCAAACGAAGGATAGTGTCGCACAAGTGTTTGATGCTTGTTTGAACTTCTGTGCCAACGTTGTAAAATCCAAAGCTTATCTCAGATTGTACAGCAGCTACGTTTGCCCTTGCCACATCTTCTACATAAATGAAATCGTAAGCCTGCGAGCCATCGCCATTAATTACGGGAGTTTCGTTGGCTTCAATTTTGTTGAGCATAATGGGAACAACACCGGAATAAACCGCATGTTGGTCTTGTCCGGGCCCATAAACATTCATGTATCGAAGTCCTATAACACTTAGTCCGTATCGGTCATTGAAGGCGGTACACATTGTTTCACCTGCAATTTTGGTAGAGCCGTAAAAATTGCGGTTGTTGAACGGGTGATTTTCTGTCATAGGTACTTCTACGGCATCGCCATACACCGAAGCAGAAGATGAGTAAATCAGTTTCTTCACTTTATGCTTGGCACATGCTTCCAGCACATTGAAGGTGCCGGCAATATTCACTTCGAAGGCTGTGCGCGGAAAATCCTTGCAGTGCAAAAGCCACATGGCTGCCAAATGAAAAACGTAATCTTTTCCTTCAACTGCTTTATCTAAAATGTCAATGTCGCGGACATCGCCTCCATAAGGGTACACTTGACAGCGTTTGTCTTTCAGACTTTCGCTGATATTGTCGTAGTTGCCACGTGTAAAGTTGTCGTATATCACAACTTCCGCCACCTCATGCTTCAACAGTTCGCTTACTACAAAGCCCCCAATAAAACCGCCCCCGCCAATTACCAGTATTTTAGAGTTCTTCAATTCCATTTTCAAATTGCTTTAGCTGATTTTTTCGATTGATAAATTTTGGGCTGAACCATAAACATTGCCATGGCTCAGGTTCCAACGATAATGGTGGTTGCCTTCAGTGGCATCTTTTGTTACTTCAAATTTATAGACACTCTCCAGCAGGTCAATATGCTGCCCTGAGGATTTCATGAGGTTTGGGCTAATGTAATAGATGCCGGGGTTCATTTGTACCGGTATCCGGAAAGTAATTTTGTATTTCCCTACCTGCAAGTTAATATGCTCAAAAGGGTCTTCGGGAAACTCTGTGAAAGTTATTTTCTCATTATTAGAGTTTAAGATACTAAAGGAGAAAATAGCATCTTTAACTTCGCTCTCAACCATCACTTCAACTGAAAGGGTTACTTCGCTTCTAAACCCTAAAACACTTACCGGTGAACCACTTCTATCTACTACTTGTACTTTTTCAAAAAAGATTTCCCCCGTTTTTGATAATCTTTCTGATTGACGGGAAATGATTCCATTCTCTGAAAAGTTGTTGTTAATATGGATGTAATCATCAATCAACTGGGATGTATCACCTTCTTTAAAAATGGTACCGTTATTCATGAGGATGGTGCGCGTACATAAAGTTTTTACCGCAGCCATGTTGTGACTGACGAACAATACGGTTCTTCCGCCTTCGCTAACATCTTTCATTTTCCCTAAGCACTTCTTTTGGAACTCAATATCTCCAACGGCAAGCACTTCATCTATAATCATTATTTCAGGGTCAAGGTGTGCTGCAACCGCAAACGCAAGACGCACATACATGCCGGAAGAGTATCGCTTAACCGGAGTATCAATATATTTTCCAACTCCGCTGAAGTCAACAATTTCATCGAACTTACGGTTGATTTCTGTTTTGGTCATTCCAAGTATAGCACCGTTCAAGTAAACATTTTCGCGCCCGGTTAGTTCTTTATGAAACCCCGTACCTACTTCGAGTAAACTGGCAACCCTGCCATTCACTTTTATGTTGCCTTTGGTTGGTGACGTAACCTTGGAAAGCAATTTAAGCAAGGTTGATTTGCCCGCACCGTTTTTACCTATAATACCTAAAACTTCTCCCTGCTTAACCTCAAAGTTTATGTTCTGCAAAGCCCAAACGTATTCCGATTCATCATTGTCGGTTCGGTTATTAAGGGCGGTAACCTTTTCATATGGGTCTTCTAATCCGCGCAAGTTATGCCACCAACGGTTTATATCGTGGGCAAGTGTACCTGTACTTACCTGCCCAAGACGATACTGTTTATATAAATTTTCTACCTTAATTACTGTGCGCATAACCTAAACCGTATCCATAAAGCTTCTGTCCACCTGATTAAATATTATCACGCCAAAAAATAGCGTAACGATTGTAAACCCAAGGCAGTAAAGCAAAAGTACAGGTTCGAAAACCCCTTGCCCGAAAAGTGAATAGCGGAATGTTTCTAATATACCTGTAAGCGGATTAAGCATTAGTGCGGTGCGCAACTTACCCCCTGTTGAACTTAAAGGATAAATAACCGGTGTTGAATACATCAATAGTTGAATTCCAAACTGAATAAGAAATGCTAAATCGCGGTACTTGGTGGTTAGAGACGAAAAAATAATTCCCATTCCCAATCCAAGAAAAGCCATAAGTAGGATTAAAAGCGGAAGCAGCAGCAATGTCCAGTTGGGCGCAACAGTTAGTTTGCCCGAAGCAAAGAAGCCAATTATAAACACCATCAAAAGCGCTAACTGAATACCCAGTTTCAGCAGGTTCGACATAACTATAGAAAGTGGTGTGGCTAGCCGGGGGAAGTAAACCTTCCCGAAAATGTGGGCGTTCGAAACAAAAACATTGGACGTTTTCACAAAGCAATCGGAAAAGTATGTCCACATGGTTATGCCCGACATGTAGAACAAAATTGGTGGAACGCCATCGGTAGAAAGCCTGGCAACTTTTGTAAAAACGAAGAAAAAAACGAAAGAAGTGAAAATAGGTTGTAAAAACAGCCATAAAGGACCAAGCACCGTCTGCTTATAAATAGCAACAAAATCGCGCCTCACAAAAATGGCTATCAGGTCGCGGTAGCGCCAAAGTTCTTTCAGCTTAACATCAAAAAGACCACGTTTAGGCGAAATTACCTCTGTCCAATCTTCCGAATCACTCACTTTAAAAAATTTACCCCCCCCTCACTTAAGATGTCTGTGCTTTTATGCTTGTTCTCATTTTAGGAGTTCAGCAAATTCACCTCAGAACAGACATGATCTGGTAATTATTAAGAAACAGGACAAACTTATACTTTTTATGGACTAATTCCATAACAATGTTCCAAACGTGGAGCAATGAAGCATGCTACACATACCGAAGTTCGTTGAAGTGGAAAAATAGGGTTCTGTGTCCCCGCTGCCAACATAAGGGTTGGAGCAAAGCCACTGCTCCTTGTCTGCGAAAGTGTAATCGGTGTAGGCATAAAACATCCGCTACTTCGGAATCCTCGTTTTACAAACACAAGTTTTCGCTTCAAAAGGATTCTGTTTGGTGTTTTTGATGGCTTGCTGAATTTGAGGCTATCCGCACAACCCATCATTTGTCAAAAAACTAAATTCGTGTTGGGGGCTTACTTGAATAGCAGAAATCTTGCTTTAATTATTAAAAGCTAAATTAGCCCGCATAACTCTTAAGCTATGAAGAAGATATTTTACGGAGTGTTTCTTTTAGGCGCTACTTTAGCCTCCTGCAACAACACTACTACTGAACAGGTCGAAACTACCCAACCTGCTGCCCCCGAGGTAAAAACAATAGAACTGAAACTTTCCGACCTTGGTTCTACTAAGGACTATGTATGTGGCATGGAACTGGAAGAGGGAGGCATTGCCGATACTACTACCTACGAAGGCAAGATTTACGGTTTTTGCGCCAGCGAGTGTAAAGCCGAATTCGTGAAAGAGCCTGCGAAGTATTTATCGCAGCAATAAACTTCCTGTTATGCTACACAGCAAAATAACCGGTGTGGGTATGTATGTACCCGAAACCGTGGTTACTAATAATGACCTATCCAAAATGATGGATACCACCGATGAGTGGATCATAGAACGGACCGGAATTAAAGAAAGAAGATTTTTTAAAGAGGGTGAGGACACTGTTTCCAGTATGGGGGCAAAGGCTGCCGAACAGGCTTTGGAAAGAGCCGGCAAAAAACCCGAGGATGTGGACTTTATTGTATTTGCCACCCTCAGTTCCGATTACAACTTTCCCGGTTCAGGTGTATTAATGCAGCGCAAACTCCCCTTTCGCCAAATCGGAGCTTTAGATGTAAGAGCACAATGTTCCGGCTTTATTTATGCTCTCAGCGTTGCCGACCAGTACATACGCTCCGGCACTTACAAAACCGTTTTAGTGGTAGGTTCCGAAGTGCAATCGAATGTGTTTGAAATGAGCGACCGCGGGCGCAACATGGCAGTAATATTTGGCGATGGCGCAGGGGCAGTGGTTTTAGAAGCTACTGAACAACCCAACAAAGGAATACTTACTACCAAACTGCATAGCGATGGCCGCTTTGCCGAGGAACTTTTTTTAGAGCATCCCGGTTCGCGCAGAAAGCAGCGCTTTAGCCCCGACATGATTGAGAAAGGAGACCTGCTTCCATACATGAATGGCAAACTGGTTTTTATTAATGCCATAAAGTACTTTCCTGAAGTTATCCGCGAGGCTCTTGCAGAATGTAACCTGAAAGAAAGCGACATAGACTTGTTAGTTCCTCATCAGGCAAATGCCAGAATTACGGTAGCTGTTCAGCGTGAGTTTAACCTGCCCGATGAAAAAGTAGTATCAAATATTGACAAGTATGGAAATACTACGGCCGCTTCTATTCCTATTGGTTTGTGCGAAGCCTGGGAACAGGGAAGAATTAAAGAGGGCGACCTGATTGCCATTGCCGGTTTCGGTTCGGGCTTTATGTGGGCCAGTGCTTTAATTCGGTGGTAGTAAAAGTTGGCTAAAACAAAACGGGCGGCACC
>CAZBPG010000060.1:0-24652 GCA_964493695.1 uncultured Chitinophaga sp.
GGATGACCAATGATATAAGGAACTGTGTCTAAAAAATCCATCCTGCAGGCATTTGCCATACTTGAACCCGGTATGATAACGAAAGTATTGCCAATATACACGGTATCGCCCACCGGTGATACTGAAGTAGTTGTGTTTTGAGTATAAGAGAACCCGCTGTTAGCGGCATAAAGGGCATATGGCACACTCAAAAACTGCGAAGTGCCCATCAGCGAATAATTGCTTCCACCGGCCATGTCTGTTTCTACCTTCAGCCATTTGGTACCCACAGCCCAGTTAACAGCGCTAAATGTACCGGTAACCGGTACACCGGTGCCTATGTCCACACTGAACAAACCGAATTGATTGGTAGTGTCGGTAAAGGTTTCGGTGTAAAGCGCTGTACCTGTGGCACTGTTATCGAGAATACTTAAACGCAAACCAACAACGTGGTTAGGTAATGCATTACCTGCACTATCGCGGGCTATTGCCTGATAGTTAAGTGCCTGTGGCGGTTGTGGAGCCTGAGCACTTAGTGCCACCACTGTCAGCAAAATTTGAACCAGCAGTTGCCAGATTTTTTTCATGTGCTGTTTTTAATTCTTCTGCAAATTTCCAAATACTTTTCAAACCATACAACTGCAACTGTCATGCAGGTGTTTCATAGCTCCGCACAAAAACAAAGGGCTGATAATTTTTATCAGCCCTTTGTAAATAAACATACGTTGCCTTACTTTATAATGATTGTTTTTTGGTTGTAAACCCCGCTTTCGGTTACTAAGCGGAACATATACGAACCTGCCGCAAAATCAGAAACCTGTAAGAAAATTTTATTCTGTCCCGGAGCAACTGAAACCTCCTTTACCATTTGACCGTTTACATTAAACAGTTGCATAGTAGATTTTGAATTTGAGTTATTCTCCAAATCAACAGTTAAAAAATCGTTTGCCGGATTAGGATAAATAGCCAGATTGCCATTGGCATCGCCTACAGGTTGTATACCGGTAGAAAGAGTAGTAAAGGCAGTGTCACCATAATAATTGCCCATCCAGGTATCCGCTTTTAAGCGAACCGTGTAGTATGAATTGGGCTGCAAACCGGTAGCATTGTAAGTATAGTTTATCAGGTTGGTTGAAAATTCATGATAATCAAAAGGTGTGTGTTTATGGCTGACACCAGGTCCGTCAATTTCAGATTTAATTTTTACCGGGACCTGAAAGCCCTGAACGCTTGCATTCAAAGTAGCGGTAGTGGTGGTAACATTAGTAGCTGGCAATGCCTGCAAAATAGTGAAAGGAGTGCCGGTATAGAATGCCCGTATATCTGTGTAAACAGTATCGGTGGCACCGTGTTATGGGCAAAAACTTTTGGTACCGATAGTACGGATTTCGGCATTAAAGCCACAGAAGGACCGAATGGTTATTTGATATCGGGTTCTACTAAAGGGGTAACTGGAGCACAGAGCGGAACAACTGATGTGTTGTTGGTTTACGTTGACCCTAACGGTAACGAACAATGGACAAAAACAGTAGGAGATCTTTCCTCAAACGATTTTGCTTTTGAAACAGTAACAGCTCCGGGCATTGGTTTTGCGTTGGCTGGTTATACTGCATCGAATTCTTTTGGTGGCGATGAAGGGTGTGTTTGGATAGTTGACAGCACAGGTAATGTTCAGGCAACATTTTTAACAGGTGGTTCACAGCATGATGAAATACGCGCTGCTGTAATGGGGCAGAGTACTCTCTTTTTAGCAGGAAATACGTATTCATATGGACTAGGTCAGGCGGCAGATTACTGGGTAACAAAATGGGATCTCAGCAATGGTCCCCCTGTAATTAAGTGGACAAAGACGTACGGAGGCAATCAAAACGAATCACTTCAATCTGCCCAAATGTTACCAGATGGCAATATCCTGCTGATGGGTCTGTCAAACAGCTACGGAAGCGGTGGAGATGGCTTAATTGTAATGATTGATAGTGCCATTGGAAGCCCTTTGATTGCAAAATCTTATGGCGCCAGCGGAATGGATGTTATCATGAGTGTAGCGTTTGCAAATCAGGGTGCTCTGTTTCTAGGTCAAACAAATTCTTCAGGCGGTGCACAAACCAATATCCTCTTGGTTGCGCCCGATCAAACCGGAGGCACCCCATGTAACTCAGCCACGGCAACACTTACCCCTGTTATACAACCAGATACTTCTGTTTTCAATAATGTAACATCAGATGCAGTTACTCTGAATATAGCTACACAAACGCTTACATCACCGGCAAATACAGCCACATTGACAGACGTTTGCGCTGGAACTGATGTAACAGAGGTTACAACTCAGTTTGAGTTAGGTTTGTTTCCAAACCCAGTTCTTGATCGTTGCGAACTCGTATTTTTCAGCAATAACAACTCAAACGCTAGAGTCAGTATTTGTAATTACTTAGGTCAGGAAGTAAAAGTTCTTAATGAAGGAATTTTATCCGGCAAAAATTCTATTTCTTTAGACTTAAATGATCTTTCGAAAGGCATGTATTTTGTGAAAGTTTCAACAGCACAAGGACAATCTACTAAGGTATTCACCATTCAGTAATTTTTTAGTTTCTTATTATGAAAAAGGCGCACCGTTCTTTGATGGAGCGCCTTTTTCTTTTGTATTGTATATTCGCGCCTTAAACAACCATGATAAAAATCGGAAACATAGAGCTGCCCGATATTCCGCTTTTGCTGGCACCGATGGAAGACGTGAGCGATCCTCCGTTCCGCCACCTGTGTAAGAAGTACGGAGCAGACATGCTGTACACCGAATTCATTAGTGCCGATGGCTTGATTCGCGATGCCGATAAAAGCATGAAGAAGCTCGACATTTATCCCGATGAGCGTCCGGTTGGAATCCAAATTTTTGGTGGCGATGAGGATGCCATGGTGCGCAGTGCTGCTATCGTGGAAGAAGCAAAACCCGAAGTGCTCGATATTAATTACGGCTGTCCGGTTAAGAATGTTGTGTGCCGCAATGCCGGTTCGGGCATTCTGCGTGATATTGATAAAATGGTATCGCTCACAGCAGCAATTGTAAAAGGAACCAAGCTACCTGTTACTGTAAAAACCCGTTTAGGTTGGGATGACAGTTCCATTCGTATAGTAGAAGTAGCTGAACGTTTGCAGGATGTAGGTATTCAGGCTATCTCTATTCATTGCCGAACCAAGAACCAAATGTATACCGGCAGTGCGCGCTGGGAGTGGATTGAAAAAGTAAAAGCAAACCCGCGTTTGAAAATTCCTGTGTTCGGCAATGGCGATATCAATACTCCCGAAAAAGCTGTTGACTTAGTTAATAAATACGGAGCCGATGGGGTAATGATTGGCCGCGCTTCCATCGGTCATCCCTTTATCTTCCGAGAGATAAAACACTTTATGGCAACCGGAGAGCATCATGCACCGCCCACACTTCAGGAGCGGTTAGATGCGAGCAGGATTCATTTACTTAAAAGTGTGGAATGGAAAGGAGAGAAAGTGGGAGTTTTCGAAATGCGAAGGCATTACGCGCCTTACTTTGCAGGCCTTCCAAATATCAAACCTTTCCGTTCGCGATTGGTGGTTGCGCCTACTGTAACCGAAATCTTAGAAATTATAAAGGAGATAGAGGCGCATTATTCTAAAGAAGAGAATGTTGTATTTACTTCCACCGAAAAACCTGTGTATGCAGGTTTCGATGCCTGAAAAATTTTACCGAGCAACGAATTGTATTAAATTCATCGTCATATTTGGTGTAACAAGTTAGTTGGGAACCCTTTTACTGTAGGGTTGGTAAAAAATCTACTATGGAAAAATCTATTTACGGTGTTGTCGTTGTTTTAATTCTTTCCGCTTCATCTTGCAGCAAAGAGAAGAAACCCGGATACGACTCTACAGGCGCTCTTGCTGCAGTTGTTAAGTCAGTTACACACAGCAATACAGGAACTACAGTAAATTACGTGTACGATACAAACGGGAGAATCCAGTTAATTCAGAGCAGCAATGGAGTGAAGACTACCTTTGAATATGCTGATAGTTTGCTCACACAAACCGAGTTGGACAAAACCGGCAATATTGTTTCGGTTGCATTCCTCACACTTGATAGCCGCGGGCTGGTTTCAAATTCCGTTGTAAAAGATGCCAATGGAGCGGTTGTTTCTAATCACACCTATGTTTTTGATGACCAAAAACAACTGACGGCAGTATATAATTACACACCAAACAACGATGTGAACGGAAAAACAGAGTGGATTTGGGGCAGTGGCAATATGTATAATTATTCTATTTATGATTCGGCCATCACACACAAAGCATTTGACAGCTACCTTTGGTATTATGAACCTGCTATAACTTCTGTTGGCAACGCTAACACCGGTCGTAAGTTTTTAGGCGCAGATTCAAAATATCTAATCCGCAAAACTATTGGATATACCTGGGGTGCGGCAAATGTTGTTTCTACTTTTGACTATGCATTCGACAGTCAGCATCGGGTTATTGAAACCAAAACATACGACCATAACGGCCTGCTCAAGAATACCGACAGCTATACTTACTACTAAATAAAAGCTAGGGGCCTGTCAATGAAGTTGACAGGCCTCTTTGTTTCAAAACGGATTGCTTCTTCAATTTTTCACAATCCGCATAGTTTTCTTACCTGTTTTGGTTTCCAGAATCACAAGGTAGACTCCTGCCGAAAGTTCATCTCCGTTATCGGATTTTCCGTTCCAGTTCAGGATAATATCAGTTCCCATGTCGTTGTTCAATTCAAATGTTTTTACCAATTGACCGAGTGTATTGTAAATTTTCAATTCCGCTTTTTCATCTTCTAAATGAATCTGTAAAGTAATTTGCGATGTAAACGGATTCGGGAAAGCTTTGAGCGAAACATTGTTCAGCAGTTCCTCAACTCCGGTGGCACCGGGATTTGTTTCATCCTCGCAATCATTACATGCTTCAGTGGTATCGCTGGGTTCTAATGCAAGGAAAGCTGTATAAAGAGAAAGCACTCTGCTTTGCAAACTCGAATCAATGATTTCTGCTTTAGTTTGATTATTGATATTGGTACCGCTTTCCAAATCGGCTAAAAATTTCGATACCCACATTTTGCGTGTAAATGAATCGGCAGAAAAATAATTATTGAGTGCAAAAAGCTGGTTGAGCGGGGCTCCATTATGTATTCCGCTTACTTCCACTCCTATCGGAAGCGAACCTGTATAGCGACCGATTTTGACATACGGTTTATTCACAAACACCACTCCACCATCTCCGTTGTCGTAATTGCCATAGCAAAAACCATTTGCTACATCGGCATGCGCATCAAAACTGGTGATTCGCCCCTGCATCTGGCTCAGTAAATCATCGGTAGCTTCGGCAAAGGTGCGTAAGGTGTAGTTGTAATAGTAGTAAGTGCCGGTAACACGAACACTTTCGTAATTACCACCCGTTAATGCGGCAAGGTTCGTATAGAAATACTCCCCACCGTAATAATATTGGTTGCCTTGCCATGTATAAGATACATTCTGATCTTGAAAATCGGCAATGTGAACCGGAATTTTGTTCGGCCCCATTAGTGCCAGCACATCGGTGTTTAACTGGTTGGCCGTTGAAACAGTATTAAAATTATCGGTGTTTGAAAACAGCACTATTTCGCCCACATCGTTTTTAGCTTTAATAAAATTGATACCCGCAGCGAGCAACGAAGGCAGGTTGCTGTAATTAGAAACAGGATTGCTGACAGCCAGGTGATTAAACACCATATTGATAGTAGCTGAATCACAAGGCATCCAGGTAGTATTATACTGGTAAATCCCCAACTGCGAGAAGAAAAGATTAAACGAATCGGTCGTTGTGTAATTATCCGTAAGCAACTGGCGGGTTTTAGTAAGCAGCTCGGTGGGAGATGTCATACTGTTTCCACCTTCATAGTCGTAAAGAAAAGCAGTTTTCTTTCCCCCTGTCAACGCCATTGCCTGCGAAGGGAGCATCACAAACTGATAGTATCCTTCATCCGTACCGGCTTCGTATACGGCAGAAAATATTCCGTTCTGCATAGGCGAGCTGAGCGAGTAATTCATATCTCCCAGACTTGATATGGATGTGCTTGGTATTACCGCTTTAGTAAACGCCTCACCGGTTACAGGTTGGAAAGTTACACCCGGCAGTTCCGTAATAGCCGGATTTGCCCATTCGTTATCAGTGTAGGATAATACTTCAAAATACGGGCTTTGTGCTGAAGCCTTTAGAATATTCATAGGAATCGGGCAGCTAACTTTACTCACTCCCCATTTAGCCGGAACCATGTAAGTGATTTTTACTTTGCGTTGCTGGGTCGCAGGCA
This sequence comes from uncultured Chitinophaga sp., assembly GCA_964493695.1. Classification (GTDB taxonomy): domain Bacteria; phylum Bacteroidota; class Bacteroidia; order Chitinophagales; family LD1; genus Bog-950. Next base: position 6,317 of record CAZBPG010000060.1, read on the forward strand.
TCGGGTAAACGCGCAGTTCATATTGCGTGGGTCCATTCTTATATAATATAGAAGGATCCTGCCTGCGCTGCACAATGCTTTCGTAAATAATGGTAGCACGGTTGCGCTCCGAAAGTTTTGCCTGCACTATCTGGTTGCCTACCCAAAGCCAAGAATCGTGTACAAAGGAGCCTTCTGGTAAATCAAAAGGCATTTGAACTTCGAAAGTGTCGTAGTAAACAGTGTTGTAGGGCTTAGATGAAAACGTGAGATATAATCCGCATTCAAAATAAGCACCCTTGGGCTTGATGGATAAAACAGCAGTGTCAATGTTGCCCTGGTAGTTATACCAGGTTTGGTGTGGGTTTTGTACCCGCAATGTTGTAGTAGCATTTGCTTCGTGAGCAAACACTAAAAAAACGATGAGAGAGAGAAGTGTGTGTTTCATAAGAAATTGTTTTTAGGTAAAAAAATTCTTAGTTAAATGCGAGGGCAAGGTAGGCAGCGGTATTGAGGTACGCAACCCACTTTTGTCATGGTTTTGTCATTTTTTAAGGATAATGAATAAGCCACGAGTTACACGAATTGCACAAACGGTTATGTCAAATGGCTCGTTGGCTGTTAAATCACACTTCTGAAATCCAAAATCTAAAATCTTCTTTCTGCCGTTTCGTCTTAAACTTTGACAAAACAGATTGGCAAAGCAAAATAGCCTGCCTGCCGGTAGGCAGGCACGCAAATTGTTATTAGTATTGCTCAACAAAAACAAAAAGTAAAATGATTGGAATCTATGTAATTGTTATCGTGTTTATGCTTATAAGTTGGTTAGTAAGCATGCGTTTAAAAAGCAAATTCAAACAATATTCCGAAGTTGCCTTTCGCGGCAACCTGACGGGTGCACAGATAGCGGCAAAAATGCTGGCCGACAATAACCTTAGCGATGTAAAGATTATTTCAGTAGAAGGTCAGCTCACCGACCACTATAACCCTATTGAAAAAACCGTGAACCTCTCGCCCGAAGTTTATGCCGGCCGTAGCGTAGCTGCCGCGGCAGTTGCCGCGCACGAGTGCGGCCACGCGGTGCAGCATGCAAGGGCGTATGCTTGGCTGGGGCTGCGCAGCAACTTAACCCCGGTGGTTAGTTTTGCTTCGCGCTGGATGCAGTGGATATTGCTGGCGGGTATTTTAACCGTTACTGTTTTCCCTTACCTGTTGCTGGCTGGTATTGTACTTTTCTCGGCCACCACCTTCTTTTCGTTTGTAACCCTGCCCGTTGAGTTTGATGCCTCTAACCGCGCTTTAGCCTGGTTGGACGATTCAGGCGTAACTACCTCGCAGGAACACGAAATGGCAAAAGATGCTTTGAAATGGGCAGCTATGACGTATGTAGTTGCGGCTCTTTCTTCGCTGGCCACCTTGCTTTATTATGTTTCTATATTTTTAAGAAGAAGGTAAACCCATAAATCCCCTTTAGGGGATTTAAACAGCCAAGTACAAAATACCTGCCTACCGGCAGGCAGGCAAGCGCCTGCCCCAATCGGAGCGGGCGTTTTTGTTTCACTTAATTGGGAGGGGATTCGCTTCTCAAAAATAATAAGTCAAACATTTGCAACTCTGTTGATAAAATTTACTTTTGCGTTCCCTTTTTAAAAAGGGGGCTAAAAAACAATCAAAATCAATGGGTCACAAAACAAGTCCAATCTCCAATCGCCTCGGTATTGTAAGAGGATGGGAAAGTAACTGGTATGGCGGCAAAGACGCTGCTCAAAAGCTGATAGAAGACGAAAAAATCCGTCAGTATATCAAAGCACGTATTCAAAAAGGTGGCATTGCCCGCGTTGCTATCGAAAGAAGCATGAAACGTGTAACCGTTACCATCCATACCAGCCGTCCGGGTATTATCATTGGTCGTGGAGGCGGAGAAGTTGACCGTGTAAAAGAAGAATTGAAGAAACTTACCGGTAAGGAAGTTCAAATCAACATCGTTGAAATCCGCAGACCCGAAGTTGAGTCGGCTATCATAGGCGAAACCATAGCTAAGCAATTAGAAGCTCGTATCAATTACAGAAGAGCCCTCAAAATGGCTATCGCATCAGGAATGCGTATGGGTGCTGAAGGAATCAAAATCCGTGTGTCGGGCCGTATTGGTGGAGCGGAAATGGCTCGTACCGAAGAATACAAACAAGGCAGAACACCACTTCATACCTGGAGAGCAGATATCGATTATTCAATTTCCGAAGCACAAACCATCTACGGAAAAATTGGTATTAAAGTATGGGTTTGCAAAGGCGAAGTTTACGGTAAGAGGGATTTGACCGGTGCTTTTGCAAGTGAGCAGAAAGAAGAAAAACGCCAGCCGAAAGGAAGAATTGGCGGTGGCGAAAGAAGAGAGCGCGCTCCTAGAGACAATAACAAGAAATAGGCAATTGACAGTAAGCAATTAGCAAAAAATACAACGAGAAAAATAAAAAGTCATGCTATTACCTAAACGGACCAAGTGGAGAAAGACCCAAAAGGGCAGAGTAGCCGAAACCACACAGCGAGGAACAGAAATTGCTTTCGGAACCTTTGCACTTAAATCATTAGAAAGCGGAAAAATAAGCAATAAGCAGATTGAAGCTGCTCGGGTAGCCTTTACCCGTTTCATGAAACGCGAAGGGAAAGTATGGATTCGCATTTTCCCCGATAAGCCAATCACCAAAAAACCTTTGGAGGTTCGTATGGGTAAAGGAAAGGGAAATCCGGAAGGATGGGAGGCTCCCATTCAGGCAGGACGTATCATTTTTGAAGTAGATGGTGTTAGTCGCGAAGTAGCATTAGAGGCCATGATGCTGGCTGCGCACAAAATGAGCGTAAAAACAAAATTCATCACCCGCAGAGATGCTGTGGAGGGATAATTCTATAAATCAAACTAATCTAAAGGTCATGGGAGTTAATAAAAAGATAAATCACGAAGATATCCGACAGTTTGTAACAGAGGACTTAGTAGCAAAAATTGCTACGGATACAGCCGAGTTAAAACGCCTTGAGTTTAATCATGCCGTTACTCCGCTTGATAATCCGGTGAGCATCCGCGCTAAAAGAAGAGATGTTGCCCGTCTTAAAACAGAATTGACAAAACGTAATCAAGAGAAAAAAGCTTAACTGAAATGGAAAGAAATCTAAGAAAAGAAAGAACTGGTTTAGTAACCAGCGATAAAATGGATAAAACCATCACTGTTTCTATCGAAAGAAAAGTGAAGCACCCTATCTATGGTAAGTTCGTAAAAACTACTAAGAAGTTCAAGGCTCATGATGAGAAGAACGATGCTAAGTCTGGCGATACGGTAAAAATCAGCGAAACACGTCCGTTGAGCAAAACCAAACGCTGGAGATTAGTAGAAGTAGTAGAAAGAGCGAAGTAAGAATTTTAATAAAGCAGTAATTTGCAGGTGGCTTAACAGCCAAGCGCAATTCAAAATCTAAAATAAAAGAAGATGTTACAGCAGGAATCAAGAGCCAACGTGGCAGACAACAGCGGAGCAAAAGAAGTTTTGGTTATCCGTGTAATAGGAGGAACCAAAAGAAGATATGCCCGCATTGGCGACAAAGTAATTGTAGCCGTTAAGAAAGCAATGCCTACCGGTGGTGTAAAAAAAGGAAGTGTTTCTCCGGCAGTAGTGGTAAGAACTACCAACGCAACCCGCAGAAAAGACGGTTCTTACATCCGCTTTGACGATAACGCGGTTGTGTTGTTAACGCCACAGGATGAGCCAAGAGGCACGCGCATCTTTGGGCCGGTTGCCCGCGAACTGCGCGACAAACAGTTTATGAAGATTGTTTCTCTTGCCCCCGAAGTATTATAATTAGCCAATAAGAAAATTAAGAACAATGAAGTTTCATGTAAAGAAGAATGACGAAGTAATCATCATAGCAGGTGACGATAAAGGCAAGAAAGGTCGTGTGATTGAGGTTGACCGTCAAAAAAGCCGGGTAATTGTAGATGGGGCCAACCTGAACAGCAAGCACACGAAGCCTAATGCTAAAAGCCCTAATGGCGGAATCGTGAAGACTCCCGGTTCTATCCATATTTCTAATGTTCAGTTGCTTTCAGATGGTAAGGCAACCCGCATAGGAAGAAAGGAGGAGAAAGGCAAAACCGTTAGAGTAGCAAGAAAGACAGGTAAGATTTTGGATTAATTTCCTTAATCCCAGATGGGGGCTTAGAATAAAATGCAAAACGCAATTCGAAAGAGTTGCGTTTTGCATTTTAAGTTTGCCCTTTAGGGGAGATTTAGATGGGTTTGTTATTTTCGCGTCCGCTATGAACTACATGCGCATCCTCCTCAAACTAAGTGGCGAATCTTTAATGGGCAGTAAGCAGTTCGGTATAGATGCCGATATGGTGATGCAGTATGCCGCAGAAATTAAACAGGCAGTAGACTCTAAAGTGCAGGTAGCTATTGTAATTGGGGGAGGAAATATTTTCAGAGGTATACAGGCAACAGCCAACGGAATTGACCGTGTGCAGGGCGACTACATGGGCATGTTGGCTACAGTCATTAATAGCATGGCATTGCAGAGCGGGTTAGAAAAAATCGGAGTAAATACACGGTTGCTCTCTGCTATCGAAATGAAAGAAATTGCAGAGCCGTTTATTAAACGCAGAGCGGTAAGGCATTTAGAAAAAGGAAGAGTAGTAATTTTCGGTGCCGGTACCGGTAACCCGTATTTTACTACTGATACAGCTGCCGCATTGCGCGCAACAGAAATTGAAGCCGATGTTATTTTAAAAGGAACTCGTGTAGATGGCATTTACGATTCAGACCCCGAGAAAAATCCAAAGGCGAAGAAGTACGACAAAATAAAGTACAGTGAAGCGCTGAAGAAAAAACTAAGTGTAATGGATTTAACGGCTTTTACTTTGTGCCAGGAAAATCATTTACCGATAATTGTGTTTGATGTAAACAAAAAGGGCAATCTGAAAAAGGTACTGGAAGGGAAGAAAGTAGGAACAATCGTAACTGATAAATAAAAATCAAGGATCAATTTTATGACAGACCAGGACGTAAAAAATTTATTGACTGAAACCCGCGCTCACATGAGCAAAGCCATGGAGCATTTCGAATTTGAGTTATCGAAAATCCGCACCGGACGTGCCAGTGCAGGCATGCTCGATGGTATCGAAGTAAACGCATACGGGGCAATGACTCCTTTGTATCAGGTAGGAAATATTTCTACACCGGATGCGCGTTCTATCACCATTCAGCCATGGGACGCAACCGTGTTGCCTGAAATTGAAAAAGCGATTTTGAAAGCTAACATCGGTATCACTCCACAGAACGATGGTAAAATTATTCGGTTGAACATTCCGGCCATGACGGAAGAGCGCAGAAAAGAGTTGGTGAAAAGCACAAAAGCGGAAGCAGAAAAGTGCCGTGTATCTATCCGAACCATTCGCAAGGACTCGAACGAAAAAGTGAAGAAATTTTTAAAGGATGGATTAACCGAAGATGCGGCCAAGAGCGCAGAAACAGATATTCAGAACATCACCAACGACTTTTCTGCAAAAATTGAGAAGCATCTTGATATAAAAGAGAAGGAAATAATGACTGTGTAGCTATCCTGGCAACAATAAGTTTGAAAAGCCATTCATAAAAAATCGAATGGCTTTTTTCTTTATTGTTAAATCAGATTCTATCTTTAAGCCAACATAAACTACCTCATTATGAAGAAAACGTTAACACTCCTGTTGTCTCTTTTGTTTTTCATTACTCAAAACCTAAGTGCCGCAGTTACAGGTGCCGATACGGTTTGTGCGGGAGAAAAGGTGACTTACTATGTTCCGTATGTCAGCGGTGCCAGTTATAGTTGGAGCGTAACCGGTGGAACTCCGCTTACTATCTTAACCACAGATTCACTTGTCGTTCAATGGGGGGCGACTGGCATCGGAACGATTGTAGTTACCCAATTTACACCTTCGGCTTTTCATACGCTGAATGTGGTCATCATGCCTAAGCCGACACCGGCAATTACTCATCTTCCTTATCCTACTTGTCCGAGCGACACAGGTAACGGGAATGGAGGTTCTGTCGGCCAGGGAGATCACAAACCACCTTGCGAAAAGGTTTGTAAGCTTTCAACGATTACTTATACCACACAGTTAAATGTTGGCAGTACTTACCAATGGGTGGTAACCGGTGCTTCAAATGTAATCGGTGTAAATACAAATTCTGTCATTGTTACATGGGATTCAAGTTTGCTCGGCAACTTAATTGTGTACGAAACCAACCAATGGGGTTGTACCGATTCGGCAACTATTTGTATTGAAAAAGTGAATTTGCCCGTGGCATTTTTCACGCATCAAAGCAATGCTTGTAAATTTTCACCGGTGGCGTTTAATAATCTTTCTTCAGGCGCGACTTCTTACCAATGGTATTTTGGCGATGGGGGAAGTTCTACACAAATAAACCCTACACATTCTTACTCCAGCGCAGGAACTTACATGATAACTTTGATTGCGTATAACGATTGTTATTGTGCAGATACTTTTCAAAGCGTTATCAATATTGATTCACTGCCCGGACCAACTATTACTTGCCCTTCAACTTTATGTGCCTTTGATACGGCTACTTACAGTACCCCATCCGGCACCGGCTGCACTTACAACTGGTTTGCAATTGGAGGAGCTATTGTCGGTCCGAATAATCAGCCAACAGTTACAGTGGCTTGGGGCGCAGGACAAATTGGAACACTAGGGTTAGTGGTAAGCGGTTGTGTGGGTGTCTGCAGCGACACGACCCTTGTTTACATTCCTATTGTTCCGGCAACAGCAACTATAAGCGGAATAACAAAAGTTTGCCCCGGAGATTGCGAATATTACACGCTTCCTGCTTTCAGCGGTGCCGGCTATACATGGAGTTTGAACAGCGTAGCCTGTGGAACTTTAAGCGATACAGTTTGCTGCAACGAAGTGCAAATATGCTGGCCAAGTTACGTTTTTGCCTGTAACGATACCCTGACGGTTACCTATTACGATTCGTTTTTGCGTTGCGGAGGAACGGGACAAATAGTTATCCGTGTTCGTCCGCGCTTAGAAATTTTAGGCAACACAACCGTTTGCGCTAATTCACTGGCAACTTTTTTTGCTTCAAATTCAGTAGTTAGCTATTGGAGCATTTCACCAGCCGGTCCGGTTCTTTCGCCAAGTCCGTCACCAACTGTTACCATCAATTGGCTGAACACACCGGGAACATACACGCTTAAAGCGTGGCCGCAAAATCCAAATCAGGCATGTAACGACACTGCTTATACGATTGTAACGGTTGTTGCCCCTCCGCCAAGTCCGGGAATTGTTGGCGATACCATTGTTTGCCCGAGTAGTTCAGTCAATTACTGTGCAACAGGCGCTGCCGGTGCGGTAAACTGGGTTGTTACTGGCGGAACACCTACAACCGGTGTGGGAAATTGTTTAACTGTTTTATGGGGAGCTACTCCGCCATATATTGTTAGTGCATTTACACAAATGTCTAACTCGCCTTATTGCAGTTCCGATACGATGGTGCAAAACGTTTATCCATCTTCAACCATACCTCCTGTTATTATTTCTACTTCTCCCTTGTGTGCTAATGCTACCAATTTGTTTACTGCAATTGGTTTATATGCGCCAGGCGCTACGTATACCTGGAGCATTAATCCGACTAATGCAGGTGGAGTTCTTTCGCCTAACAGTTCTTCCACTCAAATTCAGTGGGGAAACAATGCACCGCAAACAGTTACGGTTACAGTAGTAGTTAATGTGTGCGGACTGACTTTGCCGAAGTCTACAACTATTAGCTTAAATGCAGCACCGAACCCAACGGTAACACAAACAGGAAATCTTTGTGCCGGTGGAAGTTCAATGCTCACAGCTACCGGTGGCGGAACATACAACTGGAGCGGACCGAGTGGGTTTACTTCCGTAGCCGCTTCACCACCAATTTTCCTTGCCGGTTTGTATCAGGTTACAGTAACTAATGCTAACGGATGCACAGCCAGTTCGCAAAAAAATGTGCAGTATGTGGGTGGGCCAACGGCCAACATTACTACGCTCGATAATTTGGGTTATTGTATTGGCGGACCTGCTTATACTGTTACCATGTGTGCCCTCGGCAATGCCGGTTATACCTACGCATGGAATGTAGGCGGACCAACCACACAATGCAGAACATTTTCATCACCGGGAGTTTATGCAGTTACAGTTACCGATGCAAATAATTGCACGGCAATTTCCAATCTTCTGGTTATTCATGAAGATACTTGTATTGGCGGGCCGGGAACCTGTACATACAATGGCAATATCAGTTTTACGCATACCAGTTGCAGCCCGGTATCTTTCACAAATACTTCGGTAAATACCAACGGAAGTTATACCTGGAATTTTGGCGACCTCAACGGTTCGAATCTCACTAATCCGACACACACATATACGCAGGCAGGATTTTATGTGGTAACACTGACGGGTTACGTTTACAACATCGGTCAAACCGATTCGTGTTTACTTTCCGATACTGCACAAATTGAAATACCGGTGGCTGCAAAGTTTGATACGCTTACGGGTTGCGCGTACGACCCGGTTTGCTTTACCGATGCCAGCACCTATACAGCGGGTAACAACATTACTTCGTGGAGTTGGAATTTTGGAGATGCCAACACTTCGATACTTCAAAACCCATGTCATGTTTATGCCAGCCCGGGTACCTATACAGTTACGCTTACTGTTTCAAATGGAATATGCAATGCTGTTTACAGCATGACGATAAATGTTCCTGCGCAGCCAACCGCTGCATTTACCACCAATGCTCCGGCTTGTGTTAATCAGCCGGTACAGTTTATTGACGGTTCCTTCACCAGCATCAATTACTGGAGTTGGCATTTTGGCGATGGAGGAACATCGCTCAATCAAAGCCCTTGGCACAGTTATTTCTCGGCAGGAATTTTTATTGATACTTTAATCGTGCGCGATATTTACGGCTGTTATGATACACTTATTAGCTCTATCACTATTGCTTCACCAACTTTAAGCGGAAATATTTCTGCTTTCCCCGATACAATTGTTTGTGCCGGAACCAATGTGTTGTTGGTAGCTCCTACTTGCGGAACCTGCAGCTATTTGTGGAGCAACGGCTCTGCCAACGATTCTATTACAGTTACCTCTACCGGAATTTATTCTGTAACCATTACTGATGCGGGAGGATGTCCGTACGTAACTTTCATACAAATTATTGTAAACAACGCGCCACCGGCTGTGATTGTTAATTCAGGCGATGCTGATTTGTGTTTGGGAGAATTTACTTCGCTTTCTGTTCCGTATAATATAACCTGGACTTACAGTTGGATTAGCAACGACCCGAATGCAAACGGTGCAACCGCTAACAGTGTATTTGTAAACAGTTCATTAATGGGTCCGGGAGTATTCACTTATCAGGTAATTGTTACAGATACCTCTACCGGTTGTGGCGATACATCGCTGCCGTATGTGATTATAGTTCACCTGCCTCCGGTGCCGCCAATTATTACACCGCTTACTTCAACAACTGTTTGCAAAGGCGATACGATTATTATGGTGGCTTCTCATCCCGACCCAAGCGTAACACTGCAATGGACAACCGGTGCAATTACAGATACCATTTATGTAACAGAGAATGGTTGCTACGGAGTGGAAGCAACCGACACTTTCGGCTGCAGCAGTAATGCCACCCTTTGTGTTACGGTAAACCCTTTGCCGGAACTTTGTACTTTCTATGAAGGATGTTTTGATACCTGTGCGCCTTATACAGTATGTGCTCCTGCCGGAAGTACATGGCAATGGTTAAACAACGGCATTCCCATGCCGGGTGATACTATGCAATGTTTGACCACAAGTTTAAGTGGAGCATATTCGGTAATTGTAACCAACAATTTTGGTTGTGTAGATACTACCGGTGTGTTGAACCTGACTTTGTATGAATGTCCGGATAGTTTGTGTGCAGATTTCTGGATTGATTCTGTGGCTTGCGACAGTAACGGAAATCATGTGCTGTATTATCATGTTGCTAATCAATCTCAGATTCCTGTTTCGCAGGTTAATCTTGAAATTTTACAGCCGCATTTAAATGTGGCATTTGCTCCTGCTGTGGTTTTTGCTAACATCCCAAGTCAGGGAGTATCATCGCAACTGTCGGCAGTTATTTATAATGGTACGGCTGGCGACACACTTTGTTTCCGTACGCATATTCTTGCTTACGATTCTATGGGGCATGAGTTGTTGTGTTGTTATTCAGATACCGATTGCGTTATTCTTCCGCCTTGCCCTGAGGATACGGATTGCTGTTACTTCCGTTATTTAGGCGATTCTGCCTGGTGCGACCAAAGTACGGGCGCAAATGTTTATCATTTCCAATTGCGGGTAGATGGCTGCGGCACTTTGCAAATTCAAACCGGTCCGAATACTTCCATCAGCGGAAGCAATCCTTTGGTGATGACCGGTAACACTACAGTAATCAATGGCACATATACTCCATCATCGCCATCCGATACTATTGTGTGTATCACCTTTGTAATGGGCAATGGAGTAATCTATTGTGCCGATACTACTATTTGTATTCGTCTGCGTTGCAAAACCCCTGTTCAGCCAATATGCAATCTGCATTTTGAAGATTCAATTTGTGTAGGCCAAACAACTGTTTACTCTTATGGCGGAAATCCGGCAGGTTTAAGTTTCAACTGGCAATTCCCTAATGGTAGTCCATCAACTGCCACCGGTCCGGGTCCTCACTACGTTACTTACAATACAGTTGGCTGTTTCCAGGTAATTTGCATTATCAATAACAACATAATTTGTGTTGATACTATCTGCATTTTGCCTCCGCCTGTAGCTTCGGTTACACAAAGTGGAAATTCACTTCTTGCTTACCCTTCAGGTTATTCTTATCAGTGGTATACAGGTATGCCGGGTGCGAATCCGATAGCAGGAGCGACCAACCAATTCTACAATGTAACCGTAACCGGTTTCTACTGTGTGGTGGTAAGCCGTAATGCTTATTGTGCTGATACTGCCTGCATTGACCACATACCAAACGGTGTCGAAGAGTTAGGCGATGGCAACTGGAGCGTGTATCCGAATCCGAATGATGGTTCATTCACACTTTCATTAGACATGACGAAAAATGAAACAGCTGAAATGAAAGTTTTGGATGCACTCGGACAAGTTGTTGACCTGCGGATTTTTGAAACCAGGGCCGGTAAACAGGATTTCTACATTGCCAACAAGAAATTTGCTACTGGTATTTATTTCATTCAACTGAAAACCGGAAACGGAGTTGGATTGAAGAGGATGATGGTGAAGTAGCTTTAAGTTAAACAAGGCAGGTTTTCAAAACCTGCCTTGTTTTTTACGCCCATACCTTAGTTCCTTCGCTGCAATTAGTGCAAATGTCGATTTCCTTTCTGCTCTTTAATACACGCGAACGAAAGGATTTATACAAATCGCTCTGCCATATTTCTTCAAAGGTTTTTGAATTCAAATCGCCCAGTTGGTGTTGTGCATCTTTATCAAAACAGCAGGGAACAATTTTGCCGTCCCAGGTAATAACTGTGCTGTGCCACAATTTCCAACAGTGATTCAGCAATTCGTTCTTGATTTTGTATTTACCATTGTTTTGTTTTTGGTAGCGGGAGTATTGATCAACAGTTGGAATCAATCCATTGCCGTCTTCGTAATCGTAAATCTGCGCGGTTTTTAGCTTAACTTCATCTACTCCGATTTCGTTAGCCAGTTTTTTCAAATCCTCTATTTGATGTTCGTTTGGTTTTACAACCAGAAATTGAAAAACAATGTGCGGAGTTTTTGAGTTCAGTTCTTTTTTTGCCCTGACTAAATTCTTCGTTCCTTCAATCACTTTTTCCAGGCTTCCGCCAATTCGATATTGCTCATAAGTTTCCTGCGTAGTTCCGTCAATCGAAATCAAAATTCTGTCGAGTCCGCTTTCAACGGTTTCCCTTGCTTTTCTCTCAGAAAGAAAATGCGCGTTGGTAGAGGTAACCGTATAAATTTTTTTCCTTGAGGCATACTTTACCAACTCTAAAAATTTTGGATGCATGTACGGCTCGCCCTGAAAATAGAAATAGAGATAAATCAATTTCCCTCCAAGTTCATCTACGGTCTTTTTATAAAAATCATAATCAAGATTTCCGGTAGCGCGGGTGAAATTTTTTAAACCGCTCGGACATTCCGGACAACCAAGATTGCAGGTTGTAGTCGGCTCAATGGAAACATTGAACGGAACTCCACATTGAATTGGCTGCTTAATCCACTTTGAAAAATAAAAGGATGACAGCACCGAAACTGCATTGAAGATTTTCTTCGTGTTTAGTTTTGAAATAAAATTGAGCGTATCTACCGGCTGCATAGCGTGAAAATAAAATTAGCTGACGGGCATTTCAGCCCATCAGCTAATTAAAATTGTGCCCGAGAAGGGACTCGAACCCCCATGCCTTGCGGCACTCGCACCTGAAACGAGCGCGTCTACCAATTTCGCCACCCGGGCAATTGACCGGTCTGACAACAGTCAGACCTCAAAACGTTTCAGAGAAATGCAAATGTAAATTTTCAGTTGTAATCGTAAAATCCTTTTCCTGTCTTCTTGCCTAAGTGACCGGCATCTACTTTCTGTTGCTGAATTCTGGATGGACGGAATTTAGCATCCTGATGAAACGATTCGAAGAGCGAAGAAGTAACGGCAAAGTTGATGTCGTTGCCTACATGGTCCATCAGCTTGAAAGGACCCATTTTAAAACCTGCACTTTCCATCAGGGCATCAATAGTTTCAATAGGAGCAACTTTTTCTTCCAGCATTTTCAGGCTCTCTACATAATAATGACGAGCTATCCGGTTGGTAATAAAACCCGGTGAGTCGCTGCACATAATGGGAGTTTTGCCTATCGTGATAGATAGTTGTTTAATGGTTTCTGCCACTTCTTTAGAAGTTTCTGTACCCGAAATCACTTCCACTAGTTTCATTAAATGAGCCGGATTAAAAAAGTGCATGCCCACAATTCTTTGAGGGTTTGAAATTCCTTTGGCAATTCTCGTCACAGGTATAGAAGAAGTATTGGTCGCAAGAATTGTTTCTGTAGAATTTATTTCCGCCAGCTTTTGAAACAACTCACGTTTTACTTCCAGCTTTTCTACAATAGCTTCAATAATTAAATCGGCTTTCAGTGAATTTACATCAGCAGAGAAACTGATTCGCGCTAAAGCGGCATTTTTATCAGTTTCGGAAATTTTATTTTTTGACACTGCGCCTGCAAGGTTCTTTTCTGTTTCAGCTTTTGCTTTTTCGAGTTGCACAGCATTCACATCAAACAACACCACTTCAAAATTTGCCTGCGCAAAAACCTGTGCAATGCCCGCACCCATAGCTCCCGCACCTGCAATTCCTACTTTTTTTATTTCTGCCATTTACTTTTGAATTTGATTTGCCGAAAATATAAAAAGTTCGACCCCGAAGGGGTCGTAGCTTTATAGCTTGTGGTTAACTACAAACATGCGACCCCTTCGGGGTCGAACAGTTAATGAAAATTACGTTTTGACGGATAGTAAATTCATGTAGGTTTGCCCCCTCAATTTCAGCAATGATTAAGTTTGAAGAGTTTGTTTTAAAGAATGGCTTGAAAGTAATTGTTCACGAAGACCCGTCCACCACTATGGCGGCTGTGAATATTCTGTATAAAGTGGGTTCGCGCGATGAGGACGTTAAGCAAACAGGTTTTGCCCATTTGTTCGAGCACTTTATGTTTGAGGGTTCCGTAAACATACCGGAGTTCGACACCCCGTTGCAAAATGCAGGAGGAGAGAACAACGCTTTTACTTCGAATGACATCACCAACTATTACGACATTCTTCCTTCCAATAATCTCGAAACGGCTTTCTGGTTAGAGAGCGACCGGATGCTTTCCCTCGCTTTTGACGAGGAGAGTCTGAATACGCAGAAAAATGTGGTGATGGAGGAGTTTAAGGAGCACTATATCAATCAACCGTATGGCGATGTGTGGCATAAGATGTGCGCGCTGGCATACAAAGTGCATCCGTATCAGTGGCCGGTGATTGGTTTGAATCTGCAGCACATTGAACAGGTGAAAATGCAGTCGGCAAAAGATTTTTATTTCAGGTATTACCGTCCGAATAATGCAGTACTGGTGGTGGGTGGAAATGTGAAGACCGGTGAGGTGCAGAAACTGGCGGAGAAATGGTTTGGGGAAATTCAGGCGGGTGAAAAAATAGTGCGCAACATTCCTAAAGAACCTGCGCAGAACGAAGAGCGGATGCTGGAAGTTAAAGCAGATGTGCCGGTAAACGCCCTTTACAAAGCATATAAAATGGGTGCTCGTATGGATGCAGATTTTCACGCTTCCGATTTACTGCGCGATATTTTAAGCACCGGTGATTCCTCCCGCCTCTATCAGCAATTGGTGAAGGAGAAAAAGCTGTTCAGTAGTATCAGCGCGTATTCAACTGAAACCATTGACAACGGTTTGCTGATGGTGGAAGGCCGTTTGAGCGAAGGCGTTTCGATGGACACAGCCGAAAAAGCAATAGACGAGGTGCTTGATGAAATGGTGAACAAGAAAGTTTCGGAAGAGGAGTTGACCAAAGTGAAAAACAAGATTGAAGCGTATGTGACTTTTGGTGAAGTAAACGTACTGAACCGCGCCATGAACCTCGCTTACTTTGATATGCTGGGCAATGCTGCTGATGTAAATAAAGAAGTAGAAAAGTATGCGGCTGTTACTTCCGCTCAGCTGCAGCAGGCCGCTGCCAACATTTTCAGAAAAGAGAACAGCAATACCATCAGATATTTTTCAAATAATTAAAACAAGCACCTCTCCCCAACCTCTCTCCGAAGGAGAGGGGCTAAAATCCTTCTCCTTCGGAGAAGGTGCCCGAAGGGCGGATGAGGTGGTAACTACAACATGAACAGAGCATTTGCCCCCGAAATAAATTTGATTGACTCCCTTACGTTGCCCGATGTAAAAAAGGTAACTCTTGATAACGGAGTACCGGTTTACCTGCTGAACGAAGGCGACCAGGAAGTAGTGAAAGTGGAACTGATGTTCAAAGCCGGTAAATGGTTTGAAGAGAAAAACCTGGTGGCCGACTTAACCAACCGGATGCTGCGCGAGGGAACAAAAACAAACAACGCCAAACAACTGGCCGATGTTTTTGATTTCTACGGAGCTAACTTCAACAACGCTTCGGGTTTGGAAACTGCCGGTGCTTCGCTTTACAGCCTAAACAAGCATATTGATAAGCTGCTTCCGCTCTTCTTCGAAATTTTTACCGAATCTGTTTTTCCTGAGAACGAACTGGAAACTATCATCACCAACCGCAAACAGCGTTTATCGGTTGACCTGACCAAGAACGATTTTTTAGCCAACCGGAATTTTGTAAGCGCGCTTTACGGGAAAATGCATCCTTACGGCAGAGTAACACAGGCAGAAGATTTTGAAAAGTTTTCGGTAGAAGATTTAAAAGCCTTCTTCAAAAAGTATTACAACGCCAGCAACCTCACCATTATTGTTGCCGGAAAGTTTGATGATTCGCTGGTAAAGAAACTCAACGAAACTTTCGGCAGTAAAAGCCTGATGGGGGAGAAGGCCAGCGAAACTATTTCGCATACGGTTGATTCTTCTCCGGAACTAATTCATCATACCGATAAGCCGGATGCTGTGCAGAGTGCTGTTATGCTTGGCAACATTACCATCAACAAAACGCATCCCGATTTTCTGAAACTCACGGTGCTCAATACGGTCTTTGGCGGTTACTTCGGTTCCCGCTTAATGAGCAACATCCGCGAGGAGAAAGGATACACTTACGGTATTCATTCCTCTTTCGCTTCGTACCCGCACGGGGGCTTTATCGAAATTTCTTCGGAGGTGGGTAAAGATGTGCGCGATGCCACGCTCAAAGAAATTCAGCACGAGATAAACCTGATTCGCACGGAACCGATTGGTGCCGAAGAGTTACAGGTAGTAAAAAACTACATGAGCGGAAAAATTCTCCGCAGCATTGACGGGCCGATGAAGTTTTCCGAAACCCTGAAAGGCCTGCTCATTTACAAGCAGGAGCTATCGCACATTCAGGAAATTCTGACCACCGTGCGCGAAGTAACAGCGGAAGAATTGCTCGCGCTTGCCAACAAATATTTCGATTACGATAAGATGTATAAAATAACAGTTGGATAGCAGCGTTAAAGGTTGCCGGCTGTTCAGTCCTTCTCCTTTAGGAGAAGGTGCCCGAAGGGCGGATGAGGTGCAACTAAACCTTTTGCGCATTACTCTTATTATTGCAGCCATTTTACAACCGTGAAGCAAAAGTTTCTCCTCATACCGTTTCTCTTCCTCACTTTCTTTTCCGGAAGTTTTGCGCAGACTATTCTCGCTCCCGATTTGCAGTGCGTGGAGAACGACCAGGTTAACGGTGACATTACTTTATACTGGACCAATCCACCCGTGAATCCTTGCGGTGCTTTTGTGCAATACACTATTTACGCTTCGCAAACGGGTGCTGCCGGCCCTTACAATCAGGTGGCGGTTACCAATCAGGCGGCTACTTCTTTTTTGCTCACCGGTTACCTGGCGGCCAACCCTACCTGGTATTTTTATATGGAAGCCAGTTATAACTGCCCCGGTGCCACAGTGCTGCAATCCGATACGGTAAACAACCTCAACCCCACCACACCGGTGATAGTGAATGTAGATGTTACACCCGGTGGCGATGTGGTGTTCAACTGGCAGGCAGGTCCTTCGCCACAAACCCAGTGCTATATCATTTATTACTATCTGCCTAACGGGCTGGCGGTGCCGCTCGATACCGTTTGCGGTTACAGCAGCACTTCTTATCTCGACACTTACGGAGACCCTACTACCGGTTCGCTGGTTTACACTATTGCAGCGGTGGACAGTTGCGGAAACATCAGCGCTTACAGCACTTCGCCTCACAATACTATTTATGCAACCGCATCTTCGCAGGCCTGCCAAAGCCAGGTGAACCTTGCCTGGAACCGGTACATCAACTGGCCGCAGAGTGTGCTGCGCTACGAAATTTGGGTAAGCCGCAACGACAGTGCTTTCAGTCAGGTGGCTTCGGTAGATACCAGCAGTTTAATTTACAACTACACCGGCTTTAACGATGGCGATTCGCTTTGCATTTACATCCGCGCGGTGAGTGCGGCTGATACTACCGTTACTTCGCGCAGCAATACCATGTGTATGCGCGCTTCTATTGTTCAGCGGCCTAAGTTCATCAACATTATCAATGCTACGGTGGAACTCAATAACCACATTATTGTAACCTGGATGATTGATACCATGGCTGAACTTACCTTCTACAAAATCGGTCGCAGTACCAACAATGTTGTTTACGACCCCATTGCCCAGCGACCGGCACCGGACCCGCTAACCGTTTTAGAAACCTATGATGATTCTACCGGTATTGTAACCACCGATAACCCTTATTACTATCAGATTACTGCCGTGGACAGTTGTCAGACCACCTTCCCTTCGCCCACGGTTAAAACCGTTTGCCTCAAAGGCGAGTTGTTCGATTATTACATTGCCAACCTTACCTGGAACGATTTTGAACTTGCCGGTGCCACCGTTACCCGTTATAATCTTTACCGCAACATCAACGGCACTTACCAGCTTATCCGCACGTTTGCGCCCGGCACCAATGCTTACAGCGATTCGCTGCAGGCGTTTCTCGATGCCAACGGTATTTTCTGCTACCGCATAGAAGCCGTTTACGACCTGGTGCTGCCTGCCGCTAATTTCAGCCAGACCCTCAGCAGCTGGAGCAACGAAAAGTGCATTATTCACCGCCCTATTATTTATATCCCCAATGCCTTTGCGCCCAATGGCGTGAACAACGAATTTAAGCCCACCATTATTTATGGCGAGCCGCAGGGCTATGTGATGACTATTTTCAACCGCTGGGGAGGAAAGGTTTTTGAAACCAACGACCCCGCCACCGGCTGGGACGGCACCGACCACGGCAAAGAAGGGCAACTTGGTGCCTACGCCTACCTTATTCAGTTTTACGCCAACGATGGGGTAAAAATTGAACGCAAGGGAATGGTGCTGCTGGTGAAATAAAACAAGTTTTACGATGGGGTTCCCGCTCCCAAAGCCTCGCGGGCGGGCTTTCGCTTCAAGTCCTCGCCCCAAAGCGGGCTGTGGGCTTTTCGCTCTATCCCTAACCCGAGCAACCAACCCGCTCAGTTTGATTACCACCCCGCCTTCGGCACCCCTCCTGAAACAGGAGGGGAACTTTTGCGCGTAAGGCTGTCTTTTTGTATTTAA
>CAZBPG010000061.1:0-24558 GCA_964493695.1 uncultured Chitinophaga sp.
CCTGAAACAGGAGGGGAACTTTTGCGCGTAAGGCTGTCTTTTTGTATTTAATTTTTCCCTCCTGAAACAGGAGGGGAACTTTTGCGCGTAAGGCTGTCTTTTTGTATTTAATTTTCCCCTCCTGTTTTAGGAGGGGCTGGGTAGATTATTTGCGTGGTGGGGTGGTAATCAAACAGCCAATACATCCACCTCCGCCCTTCGGGCACCTCCGCCAGCGGAGGACAAAGCCCATGTCTCCCGCTGGCGGGAGTGTCCCGCGAAGCGGGACGAGGGTGGAATGTATCTGCTCCATCGGAGCATCCTGTTTGTAGAAGATAAAAAGCAAAATCAATCACGCTCCGTAGGAGCCGTCTGATTTGCAATGTTCCATGTTATGCAGTTAAGTATCCCTCCTTTATTCGCAATTTCATTGCTGTCAATAGTCATTATTTTTTGACCACTAAACAACTGTTCAAACTGTTTTACAGCTTTATCATCGGTTTCAATTCCGAAAGTCGGAAGGATTATTGCTTGTTTCATTTGAAGATAGTTGATGTAAAAACCTTTTGCGCTATCACTACCGTTAGCAACTGGACTGTAAGGGATTTCTACATAGTCAAGTCCAGCGTTGTATAACGCCAGTCTAAAATTTCTTTGATAGTCTGTATTTTCCTTTGAGTAGTCGTTTATGAGAACGGTGTCGTTATCGAGAAAGCGAACTATGCCATCAGCATGTCCGGTGAAATCTTTTGGATGTTTAGGAACAAAAAATAAATCATCAACTTCAAAAGTGTCTTTAAGCATTTTGATTAACTGCTTTTCATTGATGGTTGGATTTTCTGTGAAAACCTTGTCGGTCATTATTACTTTGCTTTTAGTTCGGATTACATTACCTCCATCCAATACGATATTTTCTTCTTTAGGAGTAATGCCAATTGCTTTACAAATACTATTGACATCGGAAATTGATTTTCTCCCTTTTATTGTCTTACGCAAGTAGTCAGGATTATAAACGAACTTCACAAACTTGTCCTTGCTGATTTGAAGAGGCATAAAGTCAACAGCCCAAATGTCTTTTGTTTCTGGAAGAAACTCGAAATTGATGTTACAGTTATCCAATACCTTTTTAAATCGCTCAAAAAATTTCGGTTGCATCTTCGGCAAACAGTCCGCAAGAAAAAGTTTATTGGTTTGACTGTCTGTAATCATGGTGCTACCAACTTATAGTCCACATCGTTAAAGTAATTGTATTGCTTGTCCCAGAACTTTAGTTCATCAAGCGTTGCCTCGCCAAGATTTTTCCTGAATGTCTTGTAAATTGGTTTGTCTAAAGAGTTTTCAAAAACCTCAAGACGAAGTGGGGTACTACTATCAAATACTTTCATTGGTAGGTCATCAGAAGCTATTTTTTCAAAAGCAACTTCTCCAATGTCGTTCATAATTGCTGTAACAATTTTACCAATGCCTTCAATGGTTGCGTTTGTGTCCGTGTGCTGAATTTTTCGGATAAGTATGCCTCCGTAATTGCTATGTCGCTTTGCTCCAAAAGTGATGTCAACGCCTTTGAACTTTTGCTTGGTGTATGCCTTGAATGACTTGAAACGATGGAAATACCATTGAGCAAAAAGTAACTGCCGTGGGTTTTTGTGAGTAAACGGGTCTAAGTGTCTGTAATGGTCGCTAACAAAATAAAACTCAATTTCCTTGATGAGATATTGATTACTACCTGCAACTAGTTTGGTGTTGCGTAAAAGTTCCGTTGCAACTTTGTCAAAGACCTGTTCAAGTTCATTGTGCTGATACTTGTCTGTCGCAATCTCTAAAAGTAGGTTTGATAGCATGTTGTGAATTTTATTTTGAAGTAGTCTCAAATCTAAACTTCCTTTCCATTTAAGACCACCTCTCTTTTTCAGCCTTTCCTTTAGTTTGTATTTCCCTCCGGCCTTGTGAATTTTGGCGTTAAAAAACTGTTTCGGTTGCCGTTAAAAACTGCACACTGTTTGAGCGCCACAGTCACTAACAGTTTACGACAAAACTTCACGCGCGAGTTTGGGCAGTTTAGGCAAGCGGAACAGTTTTTAGCCAAAAGTCACACAGCCTTGAACTTTTGGTTCTTTTGGTTCAAGCCAAAAGAACTTAAATGAAAAGCAAATACAACATCCCACCCCTACGGGGTTTTATATATAGAGGAACAATCCTTTACTACCAACATATTACCCCTCTGGGGTAAACACAAAACCGGCTGCTGGCTGTTAAGTCCCCTTTAGGGGATTTAGGGGTTGGGTTTCATCACCACCTTCCTCTGCCTCACCCTCCCCAACTTAATATGCACATTACCCTCACTCACCGTCTCGTACCCCTCCAGCTCCCACCTAAAATCAAAATTCACATTTGGCAACTTCGTCACACTATACCTTCCCTTCTTATTCGTCTGCACCTTAGCAATAAGTTTATGCGTTCCCGTCTCAAACACACTAAACATCACACCCGCAAGCGGCACATCATTCACATCCCTCACATCACCCTTCGCTTTCGTATGCACCGTTCCCAAATCAATAATCTCGCGCGCCAGTTTATACCCAAAACAAAAACGAGAGTTCGAAATCGTCAGCGTATTCACCATCATATCCAGTTGCTGCTCCAGCAAAAAATCAATCACCTCCCTCACCATCGCACTCACCTGCTTCTTCGCCTGGCTCCGGCTGATAATCGCCTGCCTTGGGTTTTGCGTCCTCTGCCGGTACAAATCAATCGCTGCCTGCAAATCACTCACATCACTCGCACTCACACCGTAATTCATCGCACCCGCCAAATTCGCAGCAGTCGCATCCTTCATCCCCTGGCACACATCATCCACTTCCTCCTTCTTCAGTTTCTTCAATTTGTTCTCCGTAAAATTCACTAATGCTGCAAGCGTATTATTGTGCTGCGAATTTGCAAACGCCAGCGTTGCATTGCCGCATTTCAGCACAAGGTTCGTCATCGTTTGCCTAAGTAAATTAGTGTCGGCTGTTACACCTTTTGTATCACCGCTGCCAATCTGGTTAAGCGAATTCACCAAAACCATTTTCGCTTTAATAGCTGCCAGCGTACCGGCAAAGGCAGGAATACCCGAAGTATCCGTACTATGATTATCGCAAAAGCCGATAACCGTGTTAACCATATTACTCCGGTTAATATCTCGGTGCTTCATAACTGTTGATTTTCAGTTAACAGATGTCTTACCTTACAAATTTTATAAAAATCTTTCAAAAATCATCAAAACAACTCCGAAAATTATTGTGACTTTACCGAACATAGATCTGTCATCACCGAAACTAAATCTTACGTTACCGCAAAAGACTATTACACTGCCGAAATTAAATTGTTCATTACCAAAAATGATTGTTACGCTACTGAAACTAAGTATGACTTTACCGAAATCTTTATTTACATGAGCAGAAATAATAAACACATTACTGAAACTAAATATGACCTTTCCGAAACTAACTATTACATCACCGAAATTAACTGTGACGCTACCGTAAATGACTGTTACGTCACCGAAAATCAATGTTACAGCAATAAAAAATCCCCACGTTTTAGCGCGGGGATTTCTATCTAATCAACTCATCTGCTCATCCGCTTCATCAACATATCTGTCTTTCCGGCTGTTCAAGTCCTCTCCTTCGGAGAGGATTTAGGAGAGGTGGCTGTTCAAGTCCCCTTTAGGGGATTTAGGGGTTGTTATTAAAAAATTTCTCCGCCAACTCCTTCGTCTTCTCCGGCTCCTCCATCATCGGGCAATGCCCGCATTGGTCAAGCACAACTAACTGGCTGCCTTTAATATCGCGGTGAAAACGCTCTGCATGTTCCACCGGAATAATTTCATCTTCCTTGCCCCATACTATAAGCGTGGGCACCGTTACCTGTTGAATGAGTGCAGTATCCGGAAACTGACTGCTGAGCGCCAGGTTAAGCATGTGGCGGATGTTGCCCTCGCGGTTGGTAAACTTATTGTTGCGTATCACCATCGAGTCTTCAATCTGCTCATCTTTATAATACGCCTTGCGTATACCCTGCCAGCTCAAAAACATCGGCATACCTTTTTCGAAAACCCCGCGCACCGATTTAAACTTAAACATAGCCAGCTTGCCTGCCACTTCTTCGCTGTCGTAACCGGCAGAGTTCAGCAGCACAATCTTTTTTACCCTGTCCGGATGGTCAACGGCTAACACCCAGGTCATGGCACCGCCCATACTGTTGCCTATTACATAAACCGAATCGAGATGAAGCGTGTCGAGAATAAACGAAAGGTAGTCGCGGTAACCCTGCAGGTAGTTTTCGTTAGGGGTAACTTCGGGAAAATCGGAAAGACCAAAGCCCGGTAAATCAATACGGATAACGCGGTAGTCGTTCTTCATAATATTAGCCAGCTTGCTGAAGTTGGTATACGCACCCCCAAAGCCGTGAATCATGAGCAAGGGGAAACCGGTGCCCTCATCGGTGTAGTGAAGTTCTGCCCCGCGCCATTTAATAAAATGCGAAGCCGGTGAACTGAGCTGAGTCTTCGCCTGCTCTTTGCTTATGAGCATATCCGGTTGCAGATAAAAAATAGTAAACGGAATAAGAACAGCGAGGGTTATAATAACCAGCAGAGCAAGACCGACTTTTTTCATTGTAATAATTTAAGGCGCGAACATAAAGTTTTTGATGAAGATAGTGATGTCATGCTGAGCGGAGTCGAAGCATCTTTGCCGAACCCTTCGACTACGCTCAGGGTGCCACACCCTTTGCCTATTGCCTATTGCCCTTTGCCCTTTGGGCTTTGCTCTTTGCTCTTTCAACTCTCTTTCTATATTTGCTTATGGCAAGTAAAAAATCTCCCACCGGTAAATTCTCTTTCGAAGGAATTACGTTTGACGATGTTCTCTTAGTTCCCGCTTATTCCGAAGTTCTTCCCCGCGAGGTTGACATCAGCACGCAGCTTACCCGCAACATCCGCATCAATGTTCCGCTTATATCGGCAGCTATGGATACGGTTACCGAATCGGCACTGGCCATTGCTATTGCCCGCGAAGGCGGAATAGGCATACTGCACAAGAACATGAGCATTGAGAAACAAGCCGAAATGGTGCGCAAAGTAAAACGTGCCGACAGCGGAATGATTATAGACCCCATCACGCTCAACGAAGATGCGGTAGTGGCACAGGCGCTCCGCATTATGGGCGAAAACAAAATCGGTGGTATTCCTATTGTAGATAAATCGGGCAAACTGGTGGGCATACTCACCAACCGCGATTTGCGTTTCGAAAAAAATGTCAAGCGCAAAGTCACCGAAATAATGACGGTGGAGAAACTCATCACCGCGCCTAAGGGAACCGATTTAAAACAGGCAGAAAAAATACTGGAGAAATATAAGATTGAAAAGCTTCCGGTGGTAGATAAGAACGGCAAACTGGTCGGGCTGATTACCTACAAGGATATTCTGAAAGTAAAGAACCACCCCAACAGCACGAAAGATAAATTCGGAAGATTGTTGTGCGGTGCAGCCGTTGGTGTAACCGGTGATATGTTCGAGCGCATTGAAGCACTGGCAAACGTAGCAGTAGATGTGGTTTGTATTGACACCGCCCACGGACACAGCCGCGGAGTGTTGCAAGCCATTAAAAAAGCAAAGCAAACGTTTAAGCACCTCGATATTATTGGCGGCAACGTAGCCACTGAAGCCGGTGCCAAAGCATTGATTGATGCCGGAGTGGACGGAGTGAAGGTGGGAGTAGGTCCCGGTTCTATCTGCACCACGCGCATTGTTGCCGGTGTGGGTGTGCCGCAGCTTACCGCAATTTACGAAGCGCACAAGGCAGGAAAGAAGGCGGGCGTCCCCGTTATTGCCGATGGCGGAATCCGCTACACCGGTGATATTGTAAAAGCCATTGCAGCCGGTGCCGATACGGTAATGGCAGGCGGCATTTTTGCCGGCACTGACGAAAGCCCCGGTGAAACTATTATTTACGAAGGCAGAAAATTCAAATCGTACCGCGGTATGGGCAGTGTGGAAGCTATGCAGGAGGGAAGCAAGGACCGGTACTTTCAGGATGTGGAAGACGATATCAAGAAATTAGTTCCCGAAGGTATTGTTGGCCGTGTGCCGTTTAAAGGCGCGGTGCAGGAAGTTATCTATCAGTTCATCGGAGGTCTGCGTGCCGGTATGGGTTATTGCGGGGCAAAGAGTATCAAAGCCCTGCAGAACGCTCAGTTTGTGCGCATTACCAATGCCGGTATGCAGGAAAGCCACCCGCACGATGTAATGATTACCAAGGAGAGCCCGAATTATTCGAGGAAGTAAAAAACGGAAGCTGCTTACGCAACTTCCGCTTAGCAATAGAAAACAAATTCTTATTGCTTCATGAAGGATTAGTGTTGAACAATAAACTTCTGCGGCTGAATCTTTCCGGCAGTGTTTAAAGCCAGAAAATAAAAACCGTTAGCGAGTTCAGAAACATCTATCCGGTTAGAAGAAATTCTTTCCTCGCGTATTAACTTCCCGCTGATGTCAAAAATCTGCACCGGTTGCCCGATTTGTAATTCGTAATTCGTAATTAGTAACTCAGTGTTTGCCGGATTAGGATAAACTCCCGGAACATCAGTTGTAACTACCGCTTCATCAATTCCAACACTACCTCCGGGGGTAAACGACCAAAGCTCATATCCCTCTGCCGATGAAAAATTAGAGAAGAAAACGGTGCCGTTAAACACGTAAGGAATACCCGCTGTAATAGCAGTAACAATTTGTGTAGTGCCGCCATCGGTGCCATCGGTAACCCATAAACCTGTGGCCATATTATTGCCGTACATTTTATCGTTAAGCGTTACAAACGATGCAGTTCCGCCTACATTAGCCGATACAACCGAAGAAGTAGTGCCATCTGTTTTTTTGTAAAGCATTTCGAACCAGGGCGCCTGAGGCAGCGATTTCATGTATTGTGTAAAAAGATAACCGGTATTAGCTCCGTTAATGGTATTGGCTGAGTCTGTAACAAAAGCTGTTCCTGCCGAAGTACCGTTCGTTTTCCATAAGTTGATACCGTTTACATAAAAAATGGAGTTGTTAAACACTACCGGACTTCTGAACGGGCCGTGAAATACAGAATCGGTGGTGGTGCCGTTAGTTTTCCATAAACCTGCGTTGGTTCCATCGTCTGCCGAAAAGTAAAGTTCATTGTTGTAAACAACCCAGTTTCCGGGCTCTAAAATTAAGCTTAAGGAAGTGGGCTGAACCAAAGCGGTTCCACCGGCTGTTCCGTCACTTGAATAAAGTTCAGCGTTTCCAATCGAAGTATAGCCGCGGAAATACACCTTGCCATTGTATGCTGCCATCTGAAAATCTTCGACACCACCCAATGCCCCGGGGTAGAGGTCAACCACTTCTTTAGTGCCTGCCGAAGTTCCATCGGTTACCCAAAGTTCGCGGCCGTTTACATTGCCCATGCTGAAAAAAAGTTTATCTCCCACTACCGTCCAGTTAAGCGGGGCACCACCGCTTCCGCCTCCTGCTAAATTTGTGAGAGAATCTATCAGCACCGCATTGCCGGGTGTTCCATCGGTTTTCCATAATTCTGTTTTTGTTGCTGAACTAGCAGAGCCGTTTTTTGCCAAGGAGAAAAACAAAGTACCGTTTACGTTAAACAGCTTTATCACATCGAGTATATTGGTATTGATTATGGAGTCCTTAACTATTACGGTTCCGGGCTCAGTGCCATCCGATTTCCAAAGGCGATGCATGTAAGAACCGCTTCCGTTAGTAACGGTAATAAAATACATGGTGCCGTTCACCGTAATAAAATCTTTAGGCTGGGAACCCTGATTGTTTCCCGGTACAAGGTCTTTGAACAATGCCGCTTGGGCATTTGAAGAATTGATGCTGCCTAAAAAGGCAAGCACGATTGCTAAGAATGTAATTTTTGTTTTCATTTTGCTAAATGTTTTATGGTTATAAAATTGTTATAAGGTAAATATCACTAACACAAACGTTAAACTGATGAATTAGTAA
The DNA here is from genome assembly GCA_964493695.1 of uncultured Chitinophaga sp. Classification (GTDB taxonomy): domain Bacteria; phylum Bacteroidota; class Bacteroidia; order Chitinophagales; family LD1; genus Bog-950. Next base: position 8,012 of record CAZBPG010000061.1, read on the forward strand.
GAAACAGCGGTTTTCAGGTAGTTTGAAAAAACCTATAGCAGACTATTGTACATCTGGTAAATCCCTTTTTGCAGGGAGGCAATTTCCATTTCTAATTTTTTAGGGAAACGCAGCTTGCCTTCTATCTTTTTTATCAGCTTATCAATACAATCAATGTATTGGCGGTGGTAAACGTATTGCGGAATGTTGTTTTCGGGCAGGCTCAGAAACTTTAAATTCTTTTTTGCCATAGCGGCAGCCACTTTGTAATCCTTTAGTAAGTAATAGTAAAGTGTTTCGCTAAAGCGTATCAGGATGCTGCCGAAATGGGTGACTTCGTTTTTCTTATATGCGCGCATTTCGTTCAGGCAAGTAAAAGCAGTATCATAATCTTTCAAATGAAGCGAGAGCACAAATTTCATTTGCAGGATGTCGAACTGCAACGACCGGTGTGTACTGTTTTGCAGGAAGTTTTGAAGAGAAGTTTCAAAAATTTTTTTGGCTCTTTGCGGCTGCCGGTTACAAAGACAGGAGTAAAAGTAATTACCGTAATGAAAATAGGGTTTACTGAACCGATCATCACTTAACGCAAATGCTTTTTCATAAAAAAACTGTGCCATCGCAAAATCATTTTTCTCCATAAAACCCAAACCGGTTTCGCAAAGCAGCCTGCCGTGCAGCAAACATTTGGTTTCGTCCGATGCCCTATTTATAATTTTTAATCCGTCCTGATTCGCTTGCAGGAACAAATCGGCTGAATCGGTAAAATATTTATAGTAGTTACCTAATACAAAATGGTAATACGCTTCCACATTCGGGTTATTGATCCGGGGCAAGTTCTTCTGCCATTTTTCTAAAACTGACCAAGCATGCTTTTTATATATCAACTCATTGCCAGCCATAACTTCGGCAATCATATCACCATAGTGGGCAAACAAGGCTATGTAAGCCTCCTGCTCAACGGTTCGGTTTTTTCCCAAAGCATCGAGGTACTTTTTTCCGTATTCATGCGTGAGCTTTGAATTGTAGTTAGGATGAAACATTTTTATCAGCGAGTCGAACACAGATTTGTAAAAATGAATCTGCATCTCAGCATTTTTTACCTTCAATACTTTACGCTGAACAATTTTTATCTCATGTAACAGCAACCCGCTTAAGCCCCGCAGTAAAATAGAACTGAATATCTTTCTGTAATCTTCACCAAAAAGCCGGAAGATGATTTTACCCAGCAGCACCGAGTTTATCTTGTCGAAATGGCTAGATGTAAGTTTTAGCCTGGCAGGTAGTTTGGTTTCGTCAAACTTTTTGTCGGTGGCAGAATGAAGGTATTCATCGCGCACCAATTCTTCCTTACCAATCAAATCCATTTGCCGGAATTTATTCAGTTCGTTTTCATCGAGCGATTTTACAAAGTCGAGAAGGTAACTCATGCATTGGCAATGTAAAAAACCAAAACCGGTTTCACTAATTTGGTTCGACAATTCTTCGTTACTACGAATCATGTAAGCTACTATCTAATGCTTTTGTGGTTTCTTCAACCGCTGTTAGATAAAGAACAGTTTCATTTGTTGGAAACACAACCACATGAACGCCCAAATCGAAAAACAATTCAATCAGATAGAAGTACAGCGCAAAGACCTGTTCAATGAGTTGAAAGGATACAGCGATGAACTCCTCAACAAAAAACCCGCACCCGAAAAGTGGAGCGTGGCAGAAGTTATCGCCCACCTGATAACTGCCGAAGAAATGTCGCTGAAATATTTGCAGAAAAAAACACAGGATACCTCTACTGCCAAACCCGAAAACTTTAACAGCAAATGGCGCTGGCTGCTGGTGCAGATTGTTTTCAACTTCAACCTAAAATTCAAAGCACCCGCAATAGTTGAACCCAAACTTGGTTATCAATCTCTGGCAGACCTGGAAAAGAAATGGACTGATGTCCGCTCACAGATTGCCGCCATACTCCATAAGTTAAGCGATAAAGAAATAAATACAGAGTTATGGAAACATGCTGTAGCCGGAAAATTGAACCTGTATCACATGGTAGAGTTTTTTGGTGTGCACTCCAGCCGGCACAAAAAGCAAATTGAAAGAACGCTGGCAGCAGTTAAGTAGTTTTTATTCGTGATAATTAGTGAAACACTGTTCATTGGTTCCTTTAACAAACAGATGATTACAATAAATTCGTGGCTCAATGTCTCTGATATGAAAGCTTTCGAAACCCTCACCGAAGCCATCAACGATTTAAAGGCCCGCGGCTTCGACCGCGATTTTAATCTGCGCGAAACCTGTATTGAATGTTCGCAGTCGGGCGCACAACTCTCTGCCGATGATTTTGAAATTACTGAAACCTATCACTTTGACGGCAGCACTGATGTAGATGATGAAGTGGTGCTCTACGCCATCGAATCAAAAACCGGATTGAAAGGAACGCTGGTAAATGCCTATGGCGCTTATGCCGATTCGGCTTCGGATGCCATTATTGCCAAACTCCGCTTTCACAAATAATTCTATGTTTGGTAAACGATGAGACCACCGTTTAAGCCCTATCCTCTCGCCCTCCGTATTATCATGATGTTCTGCATGTTCCTGTTCAACATCGGCATTGTGCAGTTCATAGCGGTGATGGTGGCGCAGAAAATTTTTAACCTGGATAATATCGAAGGTGTTTTGCAGGGTAACTTTGCCGAGCCGAACGCGCTGGCAGCATTTCTTCTTATTCAGGGGCTCAGTTCGATAGGCGGCTTTGTGCTTACTGCCATGATGTTTGCCGTGCTCGAATCGGGAGAGTTTAAACATCACCTGCGCATTAATACTTTTCCATCGGCCAAACTTATTCTGCTCGCTGTGCTCTCTATCATTGTTGCGCAGTTCTTCATCGAGTTCCTGGTAGAGATAAACAAAAAAATTCCTCTTCCTGTTTCGCTTCAGGCTTTGGACGATATACAGAAGCGCGCTGAAGAAATTACCAACGCGCTGATGAATTTTAAAGATGTGGGGCACCTGATTGCCGTTTCCATGGTCATGGCTCTTATTCCTGCCATAGGCGAAGAGTTTTTCTTCCGCGGCTTGTTGCTTGGCGATTTATTGAAAGGCAAAATTCATCCGGCTATCGCCATTCCGGTTACCGGTTTGATATTTGCCACCACCCATTTAGAGTTTGACAATACCATTGCCATTTGGGCACTGGGTAGTTTTCTGGGTTATCTGTATTATGTAAGCGGAAGCTTATGGCTGCCCATTGCGGCACACTTTACCAATAACTTTATGGCCGTGCTGATGAAATACTTTTACAACCTCGGAATGATAAGCGAAGATATGGCAAACGCCAAAACGCCTGTGTATGCCACCGTTGTTTCAATAGCCGTGTTTGCGGTGTTGATATTCCTGTTTAATAAATGGAAGAATCCTGCGACATTTGTTGAAACTGAGGAACCGGACTCACAAAACGAAATCCCTACTATATGAAAACATTCTTAATTCGGCTAAGCACCGGTCTAGTAGGTACAGCAATTGCTGTTTTTCTTCTCTTGTGGAACCAGTATACGTTTGCTTTGGCAATGAGTATTGTCCTCATTGGTAGTTTAATTGAGTACTTTAATCTTACAGACGTAAAGCGGGAAAAACCCGCTTCTTTTTTTCAGAGCAAGTGGTTTGTGATTGTCCTGAGTTTTCTTGCTTTTGCAAAGGCTTTTGTTTTGGCTTCTCCGCCCACACAGGGCATTCCGGATTTCAGCAACTACTTTATTCTTTTGGCAGATGTATTTACCCGTTTCCGCGATTCGGCACTAACATTGAATGTTATTGTTCCCTGCATGTTTTTGATTCTGTTCATCACCGAACTTTTTGGCAAATCTGCAAACCCGTTTGAGAGTCTGGGCAGAAAAGCAATTGCTATCTTCTGGATATTGATTCCGGTTCTATTAACAGTAAATATTTATTTTGATAAAGGTGGTGCTTTTGTTCTGGCTATGTTCTTCATCATCTGGGTGTACGATTCGTTTTGTTACATTTTCGGTTCGCTTATCGGCAAAAAAAAATTGTTCGAGCGTGTTTCGCCCAAGAAAACATGGGAAGGGGCCATAGGCGGAGCCATAGTGACCTTAGTTGTTTTTTCTTTCGCCAATAAAATTCCGCAGTTGCAGATGTTTTCACCGGTGGAATGGGTGATACTTGCGTTTGTCACCTTGGTTGCCGCTACCTTCGGAGATTTGGTGGAGTCGCTTTTAAAAAGAAACCTTGGAGTAAAAGATTCGGGAAACATTATACCAGGCCACGGTGGTTTTTTAGACCGGTTCGATTCTTTTTACCTCGCGATTCCTTTTGTGGCCATCACCCTCTGGATGTTCGCACAGATAAAAAACCTGATATTGGTTTTTGAATATCTCAGTCAGTAATCTGATTACTCAGCACCAATGGCGCAACCGAGTATAAGCCGTTTGGGCAAAATTGGTATACATTTGCACCCGCAATCAAAAAACCGTTGATGAAGAAGAAGATTAAGATTCATAAAGAAGGCCATAAAATCCTTGTGGTATCGGGTATCGTTCTGCTGCTTATAAATGTTTCTGTTGCGTTTTTTTTCAGGAGTATACCGGTTTACTATATCACCGGAGCCGTTTCGCTTATCATTATTGCAGCGTTTGCCTCATTTTTTCGTATTCCTTACCGCAAGTTTTTTACCAGCGATAATCAGATTATCGCTCCGGCAGACGGGCGTGTTGTAGTAATAGAAGAAGTGCATGAGGGCGAATACTTTAAAGATAACCGGATTCAGGTTTCCATTTTTATGAGTCCTGCCAATGTGCATGTAAACCGTTCACCGGTTAGCGGGGTAGTGAAGTATCAGAAGTATCATCCCGGAAAGTATCTGGTGGCCTGGCACCCGAAATCAAGCGAGAAGAATGAGCGCAATACCATTGTGGTGGAGCATGACGAAAGCGATTCGGAAATTCTGATTCGTCAGATTGCGGGGAAACTGGCACGTAAAATACGCTGGTATTTGAACGAAGGCGATGAAGTGGAGCAGAACGCGGAACTTGGTTTTATCAAATTCGGTTCGCGCGTTGATTTGTTTTTGCCCATAGGCACAAAAATTGACGTAAACCTGAAACAAAAAGTAAAAGGCGGAATTACCATAATAGGTACACTGCCCGAAGATGAGTTGTAATCTATATTTTTATAAACAATAAAACAGTAATCATGAAACAAGTAACCGTTCTCCTTGCATTTTTGACAGTAAGTATTTTTGCCGCTGCACAGCAGAATTCTGCGGCCGCCACCACCAAACAATCAACACCGGTAATGAAAGCTGATTCACGGCCTTCTTCGGTTAACGCACCGGTAAGTGGCGCACCGGCTAAAGCCTGTTGTGCCGGAAAAACAGCCGCAGAATGTTCACATGCAGCAAAGTCAAAAGGGTGCAGTAAAGAAACCGCAGCTAAATCGTGTGCTAAAGAAGGCGAAGCAAAAGCCTGCTGCCAGAAAGGCGGAAGTGCACACGCCTGCAGCCATGGTGCAGAAGGAAAAGCAACAGAGCAGAAAGCACAGTAACAGCGTAAGTAATGTTTTTTGAAACCTCCGGAGTATTAAACCTTCGGAGGTTTTTTGTTTGTAAAAAATGGCTGAGTGAAATGTTTTTGTAATTTTCAACTGCCTTTCAACAAAACGTATTAAGATGGGAAAAATATACGCCCTCGTTTTTTCATTGCTTGTTTCCGGTTTTATGGTTGCCCAAACCAAAACCGATTCACTTTTTATAAAAGGCGATTTGTTTTTACATCGCGATGTAAGCAAGGAATTGAATATAGTAGCAGACCACATAGATAAAGACGTGCAGCCCCACTCACACGCATTGTGGTCTTATTACCTCAGCAAACCGCATCCTTCGGTGGTTACCATTGAAAAATATTTTAATGATGCTTCGAAAGAGTTTGGGGTTCCGGTAGAGATTTTAAAAACTATCGGTCAGATTGAGAACAACTGGACGCAGATGGGACCTTCGATTGATAAAGGCTGGGGGATGATGCATTTGGTGCAAAACAACTACTGCAACACCCTGCATGAAGCAGCCTTGCTGTTGCATGTAAGCGATGATGTGCTGAAAGAAGATGCCAGGCAAAACATCCGCGGTGCAGCAGCCCTGCTTCGGAAATATTTTGGAGGAAGTAACTTAATGGCAAAAAAGGCGAGGATAGAAGACTGGTATAATGCCGTAAAGAAATTTTCGGGATTGATTTCTGATGAGCTGAAGACTATTCAGGCAGACAGATACTATGGAGTGATGAAAGACGGTGTGCGAAGCACCACCCTTTGGAACGAGGACATTGTTTTAGCAAGAAATAGCAAAATTGATATTTCTTATATCAAACTTCATTTTCCTTCAACTTCCAGCCAGCACGGTAACCCCCGAAGTGCCGACTATGCTCCTGCGGTTTCAAGTTTCACCACCTGCAATTACACTTCAACACGCAACCATTCGATTGATACCTGGGTGAACCACTGGATAGGAACCGGTACTGCAGCCGGTGCAGTTTCGTGGTTTCAGAATTGCTCGGCAAGTGCAAGCGCCCACTTTGTAACCGCTAACAATGGAACTATTTATCAGGTAGTGCCGGTGGCCAGTACGGCCTGGCATTGCGGAGCGTCCGGTTATCCTTACAACAACGGCCGCAGCATAGGAGAGGAGCATGAAGCTACGAACGCTAATCCGGGGCTTTGGAACAGCACAGCCATGTTACAGGCATCGGCAAACATGGCTTGTTACTTCTGTTCTCAATATGGAATCGCCACCAACCAGAACAACACTTCTCCCGGTATTTGCGGCCATCAAAATATGCCCGGAACAAATACAGATTGCCCGGGCACCATTCCATGGACAACCTGGTTTAATTATTTCAATAATGGAACCTGCAGTGCAGTAGTGGTTACACCACCTAATGATTATTGCGGCAATGAAGTAACCCTCACCGTGTATGGAACAAACTGTGGTGCAACTACCACCGGAGACTTAACGGGGGCAACTCAATCCACTGCTCCTCTTTCCTGTGGTGGGTATACTTCCACCAACGCGTATGATGTATGGTTTAAGTTTGTCGCTACTTCAACCGCACACGATGTTACGGTGGTGCCCACTAACGGCATTGATGCTGTAGTAGATTTGCGAAGCGGTTGCCCCGGTACAAGTATTGATTGTGAAGATACGGGCGGTGGAGAAGGCGCTACAGAAGTTTTACATGCTACCGGTTTAACTGTAGGTGCTACTTACAATGTGCGGGTGTATGATTATACCGGGGCTAATAATCCTGCTACCACGTCATCGTTTACAATTTGTGTAACAACTCCCTGCACGGCTCCGGTTGAACCAATCATTACAGGCAGTCATACTGTTTGCTCAGGTCAGTCAACAAGCCTTACCGTTTCAAATCCTTGTGCCGGTTGTACGTATTCATGGAGTAACGGAGGTAGCGGCACACAAATTACGGTTTCAACTTCTGCGAGTTATCTTGTTACTGCTATCAATAGTTGTGCAACTACTGTTTCAGATCCCTTCGGTGTTACGGTAACTTCTGTTGTTACCCCCGCTGTTTCCATTAGCACGCCCAACTCAACGATTTGTTCAGGGGCGAGTGTAACATTTACTGCGGCACCTACTAACGGAGGTACAACTCCTGTATACCAATGGACAAAGAACGGAGCAAACATCATCGGGGCCATTTCTGCTACTTACACGACAAGCAATTTGGTTAATAATGATACCATAAGAGTGAAGATGACGTCAAATGCGAGTTGCACTTCAATAGCTACTGTTACTTCAAATGCAATTATCATAACTGTTAATCCTTCGGTTACGCCTACTATCAGTGTTAGTGCTAATCCCGCAGGAATCATTTGCGGGGGGACGAATGTGGCGTTCACCGCCTCAATTACTAGCGGAGGAACAACTCCTGTGTATACCTGGAAGAAAAACAATGTAACTGTTGGAACCAATTCAAATACTTATTCATCATCTTCTTTGGTCAACGGAGATGTAATCTATTGCAGCCTGAATTCTAATGCAGCCTGCCCATCTGTAAATCCGGTTAGTTCCAATAGTATCGCTATGTCGGTTACTACTACACTTACACCGGCTGTTTCTATTTCTGCTAATACAGGAACCAGTGTCTGCACCGGACAGAGCGTAACGTTTACGGCCACTCCGACAAACGGAGGACCTACACCAGTTTATCAGTGGAAACTAAACGGCAACGATGTGGCCACCGGTTCTTCCTATACGAATGTTTCTATGAATGATGGAGAGGTAATTACCTGCGTCCTGACAACCAGTTTGAGTAGTTGTGTTACGCAAACAACTGCTACCTCAAATGCTTTGACGATGAACGTAAGTGGAAGTGTTACGCCATCTGTTTCAATTACAGCTTCCTCTTCCGATATTTGTGCCGGAACAAGTGTGACATTTTCTGCTTCTCCATCGGGTGGAGGGGTTACACCGGCTTATCAGTGGAAGAAAAACAACCTGGATATCAGCGGTGCAGTTTCTTCTACATACACTTCAGTAAATCTTTCTGATGGTGACGTAATTACTTGCGGAATGACTTCCGGTGCAGCGTGTGCAAATCCAACTACCGCTGCCTCAAACAGTATCACTATGACCGTCAATTCTCCCGTTGTACCAACTATCAGTATAAGTGTTTCACCTGTCGGTGCAGTTTGCGAGGGCTCTGTTGTCACATTCACAAGCAGCATTACCAATGGCGGTTCTTCCCCGACTTATCAATGGAAAAGCAATGGTTCTGATGTAAACGGAGCAACTTCCCCGGGTTATAGTTCCTCAAACTTATTAGATGGAGAAGTAATCACTTGTGAGCTTACATCTGATGCCGGATGCGTTTCTCCCTCAACAGTTATTTCCAACAGCATAACAACAAGTATTGCAACTCCGGTCACACCAACAGTAAGTATTTCTTCTAATCAGTCGAATGTGGTTTGTGCCGGAAGCAGTATAACGTTTACAACAGTTTCAGGTAATGGAGGTAACTCTCCAACTTATCTATGGAAAGTAAACGGAACTAATGCAGATACTGGTAACACCTATACCACTACATCTCTTAGTAACGGTGATGTAGTCACCTGCGAAATGACCAGCAGTTTGAGTTGTGTTACTTCTGCTATTGCCATTTCAAATAGTTTTGTTGCCGGTATTGCTACACCGGTTACACCTGTTTTAAGTATTACTTCCAATCAAGGGCTTACAATTTGCGCGGGAACAAGTGTGCAGTTTGATGCTACTTCGGTGAACGGGGGCACAACTCCAAGCTACCAATGGAAAGTGAACGGAGTTAATACAGGCTCGGGAACTTCTTATACTACCTCGGCACTTGACAACGGAGATATTGTATCCTGTGAAATGTTAAGTTCACTGATCTGCGTTACGAATAATGGAAGTGCCATTTCAAATGCTTTGCAGATGACAGTTAGCGGAGATGTTACACCGGTAGTTCAGGCCAACAACTGCGACCTGTCGGCTACATTTATTCCAAACGTTTCTTATCAGTGGTATGTAAATACAACTTTTATTTCAGGAGCCATCACCCGCTTTTTTACCGTTGATCAAACCGGGTATTATTACGTAGTGGTAGCAGATTCAAATTTCTGCACGGTTCAATCGCAGGATATGTTTGTCAGTCACCCGGCATGCTTACCTACAAATATTGCTGAAGTAAAAAGTGATTTGATTTTTGAAATTTATGAGCAGGCGAATAGCAATTGGAACTTAATTGTTGGCGATGATTTTGTAGGAAGTGAAGTAGAAATATTTGATGCCATTGGAAGGTTGGCTTTTAAAACTGTAATTAGTGATACGCAATTGGAGATAAACGGTAAAAATCTTGCAAGCGGAGTATATCTGGTTAGAGGCCACAATGACAAAGGAAAATCTGTTGTAAGAAGGTGTTTTAAACTTTAAATGAATGTTTTACGTCAGATTTGTTTTTTCAGATTTCTTATGTTTCCTTAGCAGGTAGGGTTTCAAAACGGTTTTGTATTCAAAAGACAACTCATAGTTTTGGCAGAATACTTGAAGTATATACACATTCAGATACCCTTGATTCGGTTGTTCTTTTTAAAAATGTGTACCGGGTTTCGTCTTGTTTCATTAACATGTTTGCAGATAGCAGAGGGGGAAATGCAAAAGAAATTCTTCACGAAATTGCTCTTTAACTTTTCTCGTGGGTTGAGAAAGCAACAAGGACGGGTTTGCGAAAGCGACCCGTTCCTCTGTTGTGATTTGTTCCGGCAAGATTGTTGTGTTAATGATGTTCTCTACTTGAAATGTACAGAAGGTGATGAATAATGAAGCCGTTGCAAGGTTAATGAATGTCGGTTTCAGATGGCCACTTGTGCAAACGGGATGAATAAAATGCCCCCCACAATCGGGTGTATTTCCCGGAAATTGAAATTTGAAAGCCACCGCAACACCGGTAACAGAAACGATAACGGCTTACAGCAGAATACTTACAGGATTTTCCAGTAAAGCTTTGAGCGATTGCAGAAACTTTGAACCTGTAGCACCATCTACCACGCGATGGTCGCAGCTTAAAGTTACCTTCATTTTGCGGGCCACTTTAATCTCTCCGTTTATTACCGAAGGTTCCTGACGGATAGCTCCAACTGCCAGAATACAGGCATCGGGTGAATTGATGATGGCGGTGAATTCTTCAATGCCAAACATGCCGAGGTTAGATATAGTAAAAGTGTTGCCTTCCATTTCGGGCGGCAGTAATTTTTTGGTTATAGCTTTTTCAGCCAGCATTTTTGCCTCCACAGAAATCTGCTGCACTGTTTTTCCATCAGCGAACCTTATCACCGGAACCAACAGACCGTCTTCAACGGCAACAGCCATACCTATATGGATATGGTCGTAGTAGCGGATGGTATCGCCCAGCCACGAGCAATTTACATTCGGGTTTTGACGAAGTGCCAGCGCTACTGCTTTTATCACTACATCATTAAATGAAATTTTTTGGGGAAGAATGTTATTTAACTGGTTGCGGATAGAAACTGCATTATCCATGTTTATATCCATGGTCAGGTAAAAGTGCGGTGCCCCGTTTTTGCTTTCGCTCAGGCGTTTGGCAATAGTCTTGCGCATTTGGCTCACGCGCACATCGCGGCTGTTTTCTTTTGCCACAAAAGCCGGCATAGAAACTTTGGAAGAAGAAACACTTTCCAAATCGCGCTTGGTAATTCTTCCTTCTTCACCGGTGCCCTGAACTTTCGATAAATCAATACCCTTCTCTTTGGCAATTGTGCGCGCAAGGGGGGAGGCTTTAATTCTATCAACCCCTAAATCCCCTAAAGGGGACTTTGAAGATTCAGCAACACTTGGTGTAAGTTCCTCCTGCTTACTGCTGCTGTCTACAGCCGCTTTGCTTTCTGTTGTCTGTTGTCTGTTGTCTGTTGTCTGTTCCAGCAGTGCAGTATAATCTTCACCTTCTTTTCCGACAACAGCTATCAGGTCACCGATTTTCAATGTGTCGCCTTTCTTTGCTGCCACGTGCAGTACAGTTCCGGTGTAGTAAGATTCGAGGGGGAGGGTGGCTTTATCGGTTTCTACTTCGGCAAGTGTGTCGCCTGCTTTTATTTTATCGCCAACTTTGATGTTAAGCTCTGCCAGAAAACCCTCTTCCATGGTGTCGGTCATTCTTCCGAGTCGTATCGCTTCTGCCATAATCGAATTTTTGTTGAAGCGAATTTATTAAAGTGTTTAGAAGTTTTACTCCTTCCTTTCATCACTTAAAGCCGGCTCCGGTTTGTTTTTTCGTTCATCGCTCTACCGGCTTATAATCACTTTTTCTGTTTTCAACAGATTTTCTTTATCAGAAATTTTCAGAAAATAAATGCCGTTGCTCAGGTGCTGTGTATTGAAAGAGAAAATACCGGTTCCGGTCTTGAAGTTATCTTCCAGTAATATACGCACCTGTTTACCGGTGGCATCGTAAAGAGCAAACCGGGTGAAGTTACCGGATGGCAATTCTACCTGAACCGAAAATTTTTCGGAAGCAGGATTTGGAAACACTTTTGCCGTAATTTCTTCTCTTACATCATTTACGGTTGACACTACAGACGAATCTTCGTTTACGATCTTGGCAATCCAGGTGCGGTAGGCTTGTGAAGGATACACATAAGAACCCGCCAGCCAGGCCACATTCGGTTCGTTGTATTTGCGCTGAATGCCCGAGTAATCGCCCCAGCGTTCCACAGAGTCGAGCAATACATCTGCCGGTTCTTCGCCTTGTTTTACAATGAGCATATCCGAAATATTTCCACCGGCATCTTTATAAAAGGCAACGGTTCCCGGAAAAGTATCGGGTGCGGAATAGGAACAGGTAATAACCGCACGGTTATCGAACTGGTTGTTGCCTATATAGGCAATGCCGGGATAGCCAAAGTCAACAGAAGGATTTGAAATGAGTTGACCGGTAACAGAGGGAGTAGACGAAGACGGATTATCTACCTCGCCCACGTAAACTGCTGCGGTAACGTTTACCGGTTCAATGCAGTTTTGCACGTACTGTATTTTATTGTTTTCAATCATAGCGCACAGTATGCGCGCATCGTTGGTAGCCAACTGTTGTCCGTCTTTCTGCATTCCGTTTGGCGGAAGGCCGTAAGGGAGATTCGATTTTAAAACTTTGGAACTGAACTGCGCATTACCGGACTGATAAGAATTGGAAATGGTGTGAAGGAAAACCGTATCGTTACTCAAATCGGTGGGGCGAACGGAGAGAAAATAAGTTTCGGGACCGGAGGGGCCTGAACCGCCCTGCACCGGACAAACATTCCACACCGGTTTGCCGTTGTGCTCTATGTTGTGCCAGTAGTTAAAATCCAGCGAATCACCGGCATAGCCTTTGGCCTTATCTATCTGCCAGATGGCGGAGTACCGAAAACCGGTCTTCCAGTCGTGTCCGTCTTTCAGGTGATTAAAGGTGATAAATAAATCGTTTTGCGAAATGGTAGCAATCGGGTAATCGCTCCAGGTGGAGTCGTTCAGGTAGTTGCCGCTGAGCGAATAAAAATTCCAGGTACCGGTGGGGTTGTTGGTATCGGAAAACGCCACTATAATTTTGGTGGTGGAACTGGTACTGCCTGAAAAAAAGATAAGAATGAACCGGTCGGCAATGGGGTCGTAAACTACACGGGGGTCGCTGATGCTTTGCAGTATGCCCAGTGCGTTGGCAAACGAAGCGAGCGTTCTGGCTTGCAGTTGAGTGCCGCCCTGATTATAGATGCGCAGGTTGGTGTTTACCACGCTTATAAGAATGCCCGAATCGGAAATGGCGATGTGGTTGTCGTTAGGTGTGCCCTGTGCATTATTGGCGGTAAAATTTGTGAGCATAACCGGTGCCGGTGTAAGTGCCCTGCTGCCGGTGTTTTTGTAAGCGGGTTTGCTGCCTTGTTTTTGCCTGCGCATTTCGGCCAGCAGTTCTTTTTTGTTGGCATAATCGCTGGCGGGTTTGGGCTGCTCTTTAATGGTAAGCAGATGCGGCTCCCAGTCTTCGGTTTCTGAAAGATTTATTTTTTGCCCTACCGGTGCTTTACCGTTGCGCAGCAATTGTATGGAAACAGATTGTGCAGACAGGAGGGAAGCGAGAAGAAGAAGAAAAAAGGAGGCTGAAAATTTCATGTAAAGTGTTTGACGGAATTAAAGGTAATACCTCTGCGGGTGTTACAAAACAAAGGAAAAATAATAACTCCGGTTGCTATCTGAGGCATGTGGTGCTGCACCTTTTTATTTTTTAAACTGTTCGAGCAGCCAGTGTTTACCTGCAAAAAAAGGTTCCTGCTCTAACGCAGCAATGGCTTCGGCTTTTAATTTTTTGGTATTGGCTGCCAGCAATTTTTTGGAGTACGAAATTACTTTGGCAAATACTTCTTTTAACTGGTGAAGGGCCGGTGCGGTGCGTTGCAACTGCCGCTCCCAGGCTATTAAAAAATCGAGTAACACCTGCGGGCTGCCGGTGCTTTGTTCGTACATGCACATAAACTGCCAGCGCTTTACTATCATATTAAAAATAGGTTCGTCTTTACCCTGTGCCTGCTGAAACAGCGGCATGGCTTTTTCAAATTGTTTGGTATAATAAAAATACTGCGCTTCGGCAAAGGCCACATTGGTAGGGGCGTGCTCTGCGGGCAGGTAAGGAGCATAGTCATCAATAAACTGCCGCAGCCATTTTTCGGCTTTACGGTTAATAATGGCGAGCGAAACTATATTGCGGAAATCGCTGGGCTGAAACAGTCCGTTTTCTATCAGCAACCGGTGGTTCTTTTTTAGTTCGTACCAATACAAAGCGTATGTGCCTGCTTCCTGGTACCCCCGGTTGTTCCAGTGCAAACAATAATTAATAAGGTATGCCACCGCTTCTTTAACCCCTTGCGGCAGGGTGGTATAATTTTTATCGGCAATAAACCGGTAAAGCAATTGGTAATAAAATTCGCCCTGTTCAAACACCGGTGCGCGCATAAGCCGGTAAATGTTGGCAAACAGGTAAACGTAAGGGTACTGCGGATTGTTGAACGGCTCCAGAATTTGCAGCAGTTCGTCTATATCTTCTTTATCGTAAGGGGTGCCCAATATCTGGTGGCGGCTGAGCAGCTCGCAGTGGTAGCGGAGTTTTTTTATGGCATAGAATTCATCGAGGGTTTGGGTAATGGGTTGTATAGTGTTTTTAGGGTTGCGCTGAAGCCGTGCCATAAAACCGGTATGCTCTGCTTCGGCAAGCAGGTGGCGGTACCAGAAATAATCAATGTCTTTTTCGGGGCATTGTTCGAGTAATTCTGAAAACTTCGCTGCAGTAGTTTCAAAGTTTTCATACAGTTTCAGCCGCTTAAATCCTTCTAACAGGTGCAGTGTATGTTCAACAGGGTTTAATTGCCAATGTTCCACCGCTATAAAATGTTCGAGCGCTTTTAAAAGGGCAGTGCCTGCTTTTGCCTGTTTGTTATCATTAAACAGTTCGGGAATTTTTTTGGCAATGATACCGGGCTGCAGTTTTTTTTCATCGAATTGCGGGTGTAGTTTTTCGAGGTAAGTGTACAAGGCGACAGCAGCCGGTGGTATATTAAAGAAGGGAGAGTGCAGGTAGGTGTTGAATTTTTTAAGCAGGGGTTTGCCGAAGGCTTGTAGCAGTGAGGTCAGTTTATTGAAGGCCATGGGTTGGGTTTGAGCGGACTTTAGTCCGCTAATAAATAGATTTTTCCGCTTATCTGTATTTTGTGCCGTTGGTTTAAACCAACGGCAATTGCAAAGGCAGATAGATGGAATTTTCTTTTTAAAATAGTTGGCTGAAGCCAACGGCCATACAGGATAAACGGAAAAGTTTTTTAATAGTTGGCCGAAGCCAACTGCAAAGGCAGATGATAGGAATGAATACCTCTGTTTAATGCGGGCCTGCCTGTCGGCAGACAGGCTAAAGCCCGCCTTTTAGTTACTCTTTAAAGTATTCCATTCGTTCAATTTCTTTTTCGAACGTTACATTTTTATGATGTTCCTCTTGGTTGCGGATGTAATTTCTGATTCGTTCTACATCTTTAGGGCTTACCGATTCGGCATAGTAATCATCTTGCCATTCAAAGTGCGAAGGGGTCATTTGCTCCAGGTTTATCCAGTGCGATGATTCGCCTTTTAGATGCTGTGCGGCCTGAGCCATGCTCATGGTGGAGGGCAGTTTAAACAGGCAATGGCAGTGGTCGTAATAGCCGTTTACAAAATCCATTTGTATCCCTTCTTCTTTACCATGCTTATGAATGTGTTGAAAAACTTCTCTGCGGATGGCACCGGTAAGCAGGGGTTGCCGGTGTTTAGTAGAAAATACAAGGGGTATCCAGATTTTTACTACCGACATTGAATAGAATTTGAAATGAAAATAGAGATTTTTGTTCGCGGACTTTAGTCCGCCATCAAAAAAAAATTTCCGATTATCTGTATTAAGCTGTTGAATTTATTCAACTGCTTTAAAAATGTTTTCCGCTTATCTGTATTTTATGCCGTTGGTTTAAACCAACGGCAATTGCAAAGGCAGATAGAGGGAATTTTCTTTTTAAAATAGTTGGCTGAAGCCAACGGCCATACAGGATAAACGGAAAAGTTTTTTAATAGTTGGCCGAAGCCAACTGCAAAGGCAGATGATAGGAATGAATACCTCTGTTTAATGCGGGCCTGCCTGTCGGCAGACAGGCTAAAGCCTCGAAAAAACACCCTCTTTTCGGGAAATTTTTTCTGCCTTACTAAAGCCGCCCAAACCCTTTGCCTGTAAGCATTTGGGCTTAACCTGTAGTATTTGGGGGTTATTAAAAGCAGGCTCAAAAACGGAAAAAACAGAAAAAAGTGTCGTTGCAGGCGGCTTTAGGTTGGTGTAGCATTGCCATACAAAAGGCGAGAGAGCCGCAATGTTCTTTAAAAGATGAAGAGAGAAAGAGGAGGGGAACTCCCAGAGTTCTGGGAACGGCATCCGAAAAGTAGGAAGGCACTTCCAGAACTCTGGAAGCAGTATCCGAAAAGTAGGAAG
>CAZBPG010000062.1:0-8432 GCA_964493695.1 uncultured Chitinophaga sp.
AGCACCACACCAATAAGCATAGCCACCCCACCCAATATGCCGAACATGGTTGTGCCGGGAATAAAGAATATCTCTAAGAAGATAAGCAGCAGGCCAACAAGAATAATAGTGATGATAATACCGAGAGCCATGTGGCTAAGATAAAAGAACTAAGCAGAACGGAAAGAAAATACAGCCGGCTTGTAAGTTCACCTATTTATTTAAGATGGATTTTCAAAAAGCAAACAAAGCAATTTTCACGAAGTAGATTCATAAACCACCGGAAATTGCCTTCCCCCTGCTAAAATGTGACTCTCCATAAACGCAAAAAGAGGGTGCGGAGAGACTTCCCCTGTTCTGTTGGCATAACCTTGAAATATGTTTACACGACCGCTGTGTATACTTACATGACCGCGAAACATGCTTACACCACCACGTTTACAATCTTTCCCCTTACGTAAATGAACTTCTTGGGCGGGTTGCCGTTGGTCCATTTCTGAACAGCTTCGAGGCCCAATACGGTAGCCTGTGCCTCTTCGGGGCTAATATCTAAACGAAGTTCCACCTCGGCACGCACTTTACCGTTTATGCTTACCGGGTATTTGTGGCTGCTTTCCACCAAATACTTCTCCTCTACTTTAGGGAAGGCTGCCTGATGCACACTGCCCTGATTTTTAAGTGCTATTTGCCACAGTTCTTCGGCAATAAACGGGGCAAAGGGGGCAATGGCAATTACCAGCGGTTGCAGCACCTCGCGCTTGTGGCAGCCCAGGGTAGTTAACTCGTTGGTGGCAATCATAAAGCCCGATATGCAGGTGTTGAAGTTAAGGCGCTCAATATCGTCCTCCAGTTTTTTGAGGGTTTTGTGCAGCACCTTCATTTCGGCAGGGGTGGCGGCATCGGTGGTTACCTGTAGGCCGCTGTCGGCATAAAACAAACGCCAGAATTTTTTCAGGAAGTTAGACACCCCGCTAATGCCCTTATCGTCCCAGGGTTTGCTTTGCTCAATAGGGCCTAAGAACATTTCGAACATGCGGAAACAATCGGCCCCGTGTTTGGCAATTACGTCATCGGGGTTTACTACGTTATACTTCGACTTGGACATTTTTTCGGGCTCAGAACTACAAACAAATCCCATTTTTTGCTCCAAGAAAGCGGAAGATGTATACTGTGGTTTCCATGCCTTAAATGCATTAACATCCAGTACATCATTTATATCAACAAACTCATTTGAAACTCGAACGTGTTCATACAACAAACCTTCATACCCAAACACAGTTTTATCCTCACTTGTATAGAAATTGTCGCTATAAAGTTGCTGGTAATCTATTGGAAGTTTGTTTCCTTTATTGATTTCCTCTTTTAGTGTTGGATATTGAACTAAATTGGTAAAGATTCCATAGCTAACAAACGTATTTGTTTTCACTAGACGATAAGCAAACTTAGAATTCCCCTGTATCATCCCCTGATTCACCAACTTCTTAAAAGGCTCATCGGTGGGCACGTAACCGAGGTCGAAAAGCACCTTGTGCCACATGCGGCTGTAAAGCAGGTGGCCTACGGCATGTTCGGCACCGCCAAAGTAAATGTCTACGTTTTGCCAGTAGTCTACCTTGTCCTTACCGGCAAAAGCGGTAGGGTTGTTGGAGTCCATGTAGCGGAGAAAATACCAACTGCTGCCCGCATAGCCGGGCATGGTGTCGGTTTCCAGGCCCTGCTTTACCCATTCAGCATTGTTGGCTAAAGGCGAGCGGCCATCGCCCGTGGGTTTAAAGCTGCTTACCTCGGGCAAAGCCAGGGGCAGTTCGCTTTCGCTCAGTGCCACGGGTATGTCGGCTTCATCGTTGCTGTTGTCGTCCACAAAAGCGCTGTCGGGTTCGCCCTGCACTTCGTATTTAACAGGGAAAGGCTCGCCCCAGTAGCGCTGGCGGCTGTAGCTGGCATCGCGCAGTTTGTAGTTTACCTTGCGCTGGCCTATGCCCATTTCCTCCACCTTGTTTATCATGGCTTCAATGGCATCGGTCACTTCCATGCCGTTCAAAAAACCGCTGTTTATCATTTTGCCCACCTTGTCTTCAATGGTAGCGCCCGGGTGCATGTTCTTGTCAATAATGTCCACTATCGGCAAGCCGAACTTTTCGGCAAACTTCTTATCGCGCTCGTCATCGGCAGGCACGGCCATAATAGCGCCTGTGCCGTAACCGGCTAATACGTATTCGGCTGTCCATATCGGCAGCTTCTCGCCCGTAAACGGATGAATGGCATACGAGCCGGTAAAGCAGCCGGTTACTTTCTTTTCCTGCTGGCGCTCAACATCGCTGCGGCTTTTTACATACGCCAGGTACGATTCCATCTCTCTTCGTTGCTCGTTGGTAATTAAGCGCTCCATAAACTCGTGCTCGGGAGCAATTACCAAAAAGGTAGCACCAAACAGGGTATCAACGCGGGTGGTAAACACCTCTAAATCCAAACTGCTCTCCACACGGAATTTCAGTAAGCAGCCTTCGCTTCTTCCTATCCAGTTGCGCTGCTGTTCTTTCAGGCTCTCGCTCCAGTCAATGCGGTTTAGGCCTTCCAGCAGGCGGTCGGCATATTCGGTAATGCGCAGGCTCCACTGTCGCATTTTTTTGCGGGTAACGGGGTAACCACCGCGCTCGCTCTTGCCGTCCTTTACTTCATCGTTGGCTAGTACACAACCCAGTGCCTCGCACCAGTTTACTGCGGTAAAGCTGCGGTAAGCCAGGCGGTAGCATTGCAGTATGCGTTCTTTCTGCTTGATGGAAAAGGTTGTCCAGTCGTGCGCGCTAAAGGCAGCGTGAAGCGTTTCATCGTATTGCTTCCATTCTTTGGTGCAGCCCCATTTTTCGAAGCCGCTTATGAGGGTTTCTATCGGCTCGGCTTTGTTGTGCTCGCGGTTATACCAGCTGTTAAACAGCTTCAGGAAAATCCACTGTGTCCACTTGTAATAGTTCGGGTCGCTGGTTTTTACTTCGCGGCTCCAGTCGAAGCTAAAGCCTATTTTATCTAACTGCTGGCGGTAGCGGGCTATGGCTTTTTCGGTGGTAACAGCAGGGTGGGTGCCGGTTTCAATAGCGTATTGCTCGGCAGGCAAACCAAAGGCATCGTAACCCATGGGGTGCAGTACGTTGTAGCCTTTCAGCCGCTTGTAGCGCGCATAAATATCGCTGGCCACATAGCCCAGCGGGTGGCCTACGTGCAGCCCCGCCCCACTGGGGTAGGGGAACATATCCAGCACATAATACTTGGGGCGCGAAGCATTTTCGGTTACTTTATATACTTCCTTCTCCGCCCAAAACTGTTTCCAGCGCTCTTCTATTTCGGTAAACTTATACTCCATTCCGCCTGTTAAAAATGAGCGCCAAAGAAAGCCTAAATGCGCGTTTCGTCAAAGAGAGCTTATAAAGTTGCTGAAAACAATGCCTCCCTTAGCGGGGCGAATGCGAGGTCATTAAGGTGTGCTTGGCAACTGCGGTTTGGTTTGGCAGGATAGGTAGCAGGTTGAGTGGCAGATTTTTATATAATGGGGCCTGCCAACAAGAATTAGCCTTGTTCTTGTTAGAAATTGACAATTTTAAATAAGGATTGCCTTTGTTCCAATTAGGAGTTCACGATTTCCAACAAGGAGTTCGCTTGTTCCAATAAGAAGTTCGCGATTTCCAATAAGAAGTGCCTTTGTTCCAATTAGAAGTTCGCGATTTCCAATAAGGAGTGCCCGTTTTCCAATAAGGAGTGCGCGTTTTCCAACAAGAAGTTCGCTTGTTCCAATTGGAAATTCACTTTTTCCGGTTCGGGATTATGATTTCGAATTACAAATTGCCTTTTTGTAATTCAGGATTAGGATTCTTAATTACAAATTGCCGTTTTGTAATTACGGATTGAGATTTTGAATTACTTCTTCCCGATTTGTAATTACAAGTTCTCGTTTTGTAATTCAGTTTTATGATTTTGAATTACAAATCACCTTTCCGTAACTCAGAATTAGGATTTTGAGTTACTTTTTACCGATTTTGAATTACAAGTTCCCGTTTTTTAATTCAGGATTAGGATTTTGAAACAGGTGCTTGGGCGTAAGCGGTAAATTCAAAACCTCCCCTCCGCCATCGGCACCTATACCAGGCGGTAATTTTTATACTCCCCCACCGAAATGCCAAAAGTATGCTGCAGCCACCTGCGCAGGCGGTATTTCAGTTTCATGCGGCTTTGGGTAGTGTCGAATTCAAACTTCCAGTTTTGGCGGGCAATGCGTTCGTTCATAACTGCGGGGTGGGTGCCGGTAAACTTCTGTAAGGAATCAATGGTATTATAATCGAACTCGCTGGCCTTTACAATGTTCTGTTCCATCCATTCATCGGAGTGCCACATTTTGTGGAAGTTTTCCTGCTTGCGCTGTTGTGCCTGCGGGTCTTTTACCCAGCCGTAGTGGTGCATAAAGGCCTCCACCGGCTTTACGCGCAGCTTCTCCTCCCTTTTTCTAAACCCCTGTGCATCGCCCCAACTGTTTATTTGCGGTTGGTTGCGTATCACCCGTATTTCTTTACGGTACCAGTTGTAAGCATCGGCCACATATTCATACGAGCCATAAAAGTGACGGTAGTTCAGCAGCAGGCCTTCTACATTTTTATGGCCTTTGTATTCGTGCATGGCGGTTAGCAGGTTATGGTAACCCTCTTCGTGCAGCACTTCATCGGCCTGTATGTAAAGGCACCAGTCGGCATCCTTAGCAATGTGCTGTTTGGCTTTGTCGGTTTCTACGGCCAGCACCCGCCCGCCTTTACGCAGGGAATCGTCCCACACGGTTTGCACCACTTTTATTTTAGGAGAAGCAATAGACTGAATAAGCGCCAGTGTATCGTCTTCGCTGTTACCTACGCTTACAATTACCTCATCGCAAAGGGGAAGAATGGATTGAACGGATTCCACCACCGGGTAATCATATTTGATGGCATTGCGCACAATGGTAAAGCCGCTTACTTTCATAGCTACACTTTCCAGAAACGAAGAAGAGCCACTTCACAAGCAAGAAAAAGCAGGGTGAGGATAATACACCACTTCCAAAGCGGTGTGCCTCTATCCAGTTCTTTAACCACAGCCGCTACTTCGGCATGGGCGCCATCTACTACGCTTACATTGCCCTGCAGATATTGTTCTTTTAAATCGGAAGCGGAAAAGAACTTTAAGTCCGATTCCTTGCGGTCGAAGTTAAGGGCAAGGGTTTCGTTCAACTCGGTGTTTTCTAAACTTACTTTATAAAAACCCGCTTTGCGCACCTGTTCGTTTAAGCCCAAAAGAATTTTATTGCCCACGGCATACTGCTCGGGAATAAACTCCACATTATCGCCTTTTACCTTGTAAGCCTTGTCGCCAGCGCCTTTTACGGCTTCTACTTCCACCCGCGTTTTACTGCCAATAAAGTAGGCAATGTTGCTGCTGCGCATACTCAGCACCGACATTTTGTAAAGCATGGGAACAAAAATTCCGTGCACCGGCAACTCGCTGAAGCTTTTATCTAAGGGAGAAGCACACACATACAGTGAGCCGTTTTGGAAAGGATAGCGGCTTAAAAACGGGCTGCCGTCCTTTAGGGTAAGAATACTTTCTTCCTGCGAGGTGGTGGAGCGGGTAAAGGTGTAATACTTTAATGCACGCGGAAGGCTCATGTTCTCGGGCACTTTTTCAAATACATCTTTAAACACCTTCTGTTGCAGGTTGAGGGTAGCCATGTCCTGTGCCTGCTCGCTAAAGCCCGAAATGGAATTTGCCCGCAGGTTGTTCAGAAAGCGGTTGTAGCTTTCCACCTCGCATTTATCGGAAGGAAACACCACCGCAGAACCGCCATCGCTGATGTAAGTGTTTACCGCAGCCGACAGCGTGGCCGAAATGCTTTTCAGGTTATCTAACACCACCAGGCTGTTTCCTTTCAGCATATCGGGTTCAAACCCCGAAATGCTCACCGAAGTGTAATCGAACTCGGGTTGCTCCTTAAACATGGCATCGAGAAAAACATTGGGGCGGCTTTCGTATACCGAAAGCACTTTTATTTTCTCTAGGGCATTAAAGGCTACAAAGTAGTTATCGTCATAGGTAATCGGGAAGTCGGAAATAGAAAGTTCTGCCTTATTCCAACCGGCTTGTGTGGTAACAAAGCTGAGGGTATCTACCGCATACGAACCCGCAGCAATGTTCAACTCCGTCATGGTTTTGGTTTGGCCGTTCAGTTTAAAGGCAAGGCGGTTGTTTTCTACATCCTTCTCTCCGCTGTTGCTCACCTTTACTACCAAATTCAAGGGTTGGTTAAGCAACTGCACCGGCTCAATAAACCAGCAGGTATCTATATACACGTTCGCCTGTGCATCGGCTGCCAATGGAATAAGGCTGTAGTTTACCGTGGAGTCTGGCTTAAACGCACCAATACTTTTCTGAAAATCAGAGAGCAGGTAAGCCATTTTATTAGGGCTGTTTTCGGTGGCCAGCGCATCGCCCTGGCGTTTGGCTACATCATCTATGTTTCTGGTAGCCGGAGAAGGTTCTACTTCTTCCACCATAGTTAAAAACTCTTCTTTGCCTACTAAACGCTGGTGTTTGCCCTCGAAGTTGTTGGTGAGTAACTGAAATCGGTCTTCGGCTGAATAGTTCTTTACAATTTCTTTAGCCGCCAGTTTTGCTTTATCCAACAGGCTTTGCCCGTTGCTAACGGCATTCATGGAAAAGGAGTTATCAATATAAATGCTTACAAACTTTTTGCCGCTGCTCAGTTGTGCCTTTTTAGCAGGTATAAAAGGCTGTGCAAATGCAAACACCAGAAATGCCAGCGCCAGTAAGCGGGAGGCCAACACCAGCAGGTGCTTTAGTTTACTGCGCGAAGCGGTTTCTTCTTTTACTTCTTTTAAAAACTTTACGTTGCTGAAATAAACCGTTTTAAACCTTCGGAAACTGAACAGGTGTATGATAACCGGAATGGCTAAAGCCAACAAAGCCCACAAAAAATACGGATATAGAAATTGCACGGGGCTAAAATATTCTTTTGAAAATTCAATCCAACGGAACAGGTGAAACGTTCAGGGCATCACTGCTGTTGGGGTTTCGGTTGTAGCCCCGCCAGAACATGCGGCCGGTTCTGCCCAGGTGCCGTATTTCAGCGGTGCGCAGTTGCAGCAACAGAATATCGGAGTCTAGCAAAACCCAACCTTTGCGCTTGGCGGCAAACTGCGATGGCTGCGGAGCTGCATTACTCCCGCGCATACCTTCCTGCCACTCCTTATACAGTAAATCAACCGACAGGCGCATTTTACCGGTAGCCGGACTATACTCCAGCGGAGTAATGTTATTATTCAACTGTAGCAGCCAGTGTGCTTCGTTCAGTACTACGCTAAAGGCCTTAATGCCCGCTACCGCCCTGTCGTATATAGGAAAGGCGGAGCCGCTTATTATCTTCTCTTCGGGACGGTCGGTTACTTCTTCCTTACGGTCCCAGGAGTAACTGCGCGGAAAAAACTGCTCGGTAGCTTTGGTGCCGAATTCGTTTAACCCAATAATGAGGTAGTAAATTTCGAGCGTATAGTTAGCCGTGTTCCTGCCGCTGCATTCTATCGACTGGCAGTTAAACACAAAGCTATAGCGCACCTTAAACTGCAATTTGGTGGAGTCGGCAGAATATTCCGGGTCTTCCATAGACAAGCGCAGCAGTTGAATTTTATCGGCTCCGGCATCGCTCTTTAAATCGAAGCCGTTGAAAAGCGATACATAGTCGCTTCGGTTTTTCAGCCAGTCGTCCAGGGTTACTTCCACCAAAGCAGTGCCTTCGGAAAGTTGCTTTTCGCGGGCTTCGAGGCGAATGCTCCGGCAACCTTCTTTAAACACCACATCGCTGCTTTCCATATAAGTATAGTGCGAGGTAAAGTAGGTGCTATCGGGCCCCAAACCGGTAGCGCTGGCATGGGTAGATACCGGGGTGCCACTGTTGTATTGCACATAATCGCCAATACGGTTGCAGCGGTGGTTGTAGGTCCAGCTGTGTTGAAAGCCCCGCCAAATGATGGCTTTGTTGTATGGCTGTAGCTGGGCATTTAGCACAGGCGGGCAAAGCAAGAAAAACAACAGTGCTAAAAGGGGCATTGTATTAACGGACGTGTTAACTTATAGAAAATTGTCATTTGTTCCCTGATTTTTTGAAGCCGAGTCTTTTAATATATTCGCAGCCCTGTTGGGTGAAGCTGACTTCACATGCAGCACTCAGGAGATACACAGATGTTCTCTGTGTTTTTTCTGGGTGTAGCGCAGCCTGGTAGCGCACTTGCATGGGGTGCAAGAGGTCGTGAGTTCGAATCTCGCCACCCAGACGGTTGAAAGTGAACGGTTTACAGAGGAATTTGTAAACCGTTTTTTATTTCGGTTTACACTTTGGGTTACACTGAATTGCCTACTTAGGCACCCTT
>CAZBPG010000062.1:8442-24341 GCA_964493695.1 uncultured Chitinophaga sp.
AATTTTAATATACACGGTATGTTGCCCATCAGTTAAGAAAACTCAACCCTATAATTTACCCTCCCGAAGCTTCAATCTCCATAGAAATTTCTACTCGCAAAAAAGCCTTGTCAACAATGCCATATATCTCATTAAAGCGAAAATAAATTGGTCATTAAAATCATTGTCATTGTTTCACACGGCTGAATTTGCTTAGTATAAAACAGGGGAGTATACGCTATCGAGGTTCTTATTCATCCCCTAAATAACCATTACCTGCATAACAAATTGATTATACGATTGTTATAATAAATGATTTTTTGAACAGGGACTAAAGAGGGACATTTTTAGTATTAAATTTTTGCTCATGTCGCACGTATCCTTGTACTGTCGGCTGTATTTGGGTTGCAAATACGTTGGCGTTTCTTGCAGTCAGTTTATACATAGCTTGGTTGTCCTTGAAATAGTTTTTTAATTCTCTCCTCTGCAAATGTCTGTGTGATTTTTTCTTGCTCTATCCCAATGTTGTTTTGTCGCAAGTGATTATAAAGTTTCAATTCACTTTCTGTAGGTCGTTGCAAGTTCTGAATTGTTGCAGGTTGTCCGCTTGCACTTGCGAAACTTAAAAGAGTTTCTTCGTCCATCATTACCGCAATCGTGTTTGGAAAATATGTTCTGAATTGATTTCAGATTTGAAAACCTTGTGCATCTATATCTTCCCAATAATAGAACTGCTTGCTCTTTAGCCAGTCAACGTTTTGCAGACGGCTAACATTAAAGCAGGCACCACTATAAATTGCACTTGTCTTTGCCAAGTAGGGGAGTGTAAGAAAATTCGTAAGGTTCTCTGCAACAAAAATGTTGTCGCAATGAGAACGAAAATCGCTGAACTCCGAAACTGTCAAAGAAATATCTGTTGCGTTGTCAAGCGGTGAAAGTATTTTGTCTAAAAATCTGATACGAATTAAATGCTCTGAATATTTGAGGTTGAAACGAAGTTCAAATTTAGTTTCGTCTTTGTTGATGTGTTCGGAAATAAGAAATTCTAAAAGCGATTGAACAATTACTTTGTTGTTCCAAATATATTTTGTGTGAATGTCAATCGGTAATTGTCTGATCTATAAATCGGGCTTGGGAGATGTCAAAAATACATAGAATAAACTTACCTGACTGTTGCCCGAATTCGCCTTCGGAGAATTTCTTTACAGCTTGATTCAAATCGTAAACCTGAATTTTTTTTACTCGTTTGCATTGGAAAAATACTCTAATATGCTTTGGTGGCGCATTGCTTTCTGTTACAACGTTGTTTCCAAAGCAAGCTATGTCTATTCCTTCCTGAGTTTGCCCAGGAGTTCCATAAAGCCGCGCATCTACGAAAAGAGCGTTCGCCAATTTACAACATAATACGTCAAAAGCCCTTGGGCTGATTTTATCAAATGGCAAATGTTCCTCGCCTCTGACAATTGGTTGTAAGTTGTTATCCGGTAGTTGTTGTTCAATAAAATTCTTCAAATCTTCATCCATTGCTGCTCTGTTTATAGACTGCTAATTTCAGTCATATTCCGGAATAGTTCGGAATATGACTGAAAAAGGTACGCTTAATTATCGACTCAATTCCTTCTATGTCATCATCACCACAACTAAAATATTGTCATAATATAATTCGTCAAGGTTTAGATAGCTCAACATTATTGACAAAGGAGGTATCCGTAAATGTTTTTAGAAATGAAAGCAAGTCATCCTTTTCCTGCTGGCTCAACTGCAAACCGTTTTCTTTATAAGGTAGAGTCATCAGCGGGTCAATGTTCACAGAAGTTTGCTTTACACCGCTGTTGTAAAATTCAATCACTTCTTCCAAAGTCGTATACCGACCATCATGCATAAACCGGTTGCGCAGTTCGCAGTTACGCAGAGTAGGTGTCTTATATTTTCCTATATCGATGGCTTCACCGGTGGCTTCGTACCTGCCCATATTACCGGTAGTGAAAATGCTGTCAAGCCCGTTGTTATGAAACCCGTTATCAGTTAGAAATATTTCGTTGTGACAATGGAAACAGTCGCCCCGTTCGGTAAAAAAAATAATCATTCCGTTTCGTTCATTGGGGCTTAAAACCAGTTCTCCGTTTCTGTACTTATCAAATCTGGAGTTACCCGAATTTAAAGTGCGTATAAATTGGGCTAATGCATACGCCACATTTTTTGAGGAAATCTGATTTACGCCATACGCTTTAAAAAACGATTCGCGATAAAGCGTGGTTGCATTTAGTTTATTCATGTCGGTACCGAAAAAATCATTCACTTCAAACATCATCATTTCCTCCAGTGTGCAGTTCTTTTCTCCTTTCCATAGAAAATTTCTGTTCCATCCTAAATTTTGATGCGGTAAAACATTGTTTCCGGGAACGTTATCTGAGGTGAAACCCAGCGGCTGATAATGGCAACCGGCACAAGCCCTGCCATTATTACTCAAAATAGTATCATAATAAAGTTTCCTGCCTAACTGCAAGCGCTCCACACTCATTAAATTATCATCCGGAATTTCCATAATGGGAAACCGCTTCGGAACTTTTATCTGGTAGGGTGTAAAAGATTGTGCCTGATTATCATTAGCTTTTTTGCACGAAATGCAAAAGAGCAATAAACATAAAGCTGTTACCGGTGCAATTACTTTCATGCTAATTAAAAATGTCCGTTCCGTTGTTGGCAAGCGTCTGTAAGGAAGAATCGTTACCCATAGAATAGCTTCCATCTTTATTGAAATCATATATCTGCGGATTACGAAACCATTCATTAATGTTCATAGTCAAATTCAGATTGGCAGTATTGCCGGTAGAATTTATGTCCGGACTATCTAGCATGATGCGAACTAGGTTTTTATTTTTTCCTAAATGCATCGCAAAACCATGTGTGCCACTGGTATCTATGTAATGCCCTTCAAGTTTCATAAAATGATATCCACCGCCCATCATATCGGGCCACAGCATATTGATGTTATCGGTAGTAGCAAGAAGCGAATCAGTTTTATTTTTAAGGGAATCTACCCCCACAAAAAAACTGATTTGCGCGCAGCTGCCTTTCGAAAAATCGGGAAACAGGATGTCATTATAACTCGGTTGCTTTGCATCAATGTAGAAAACAACATCACTTTTAAATTCGGAACCGTCAGTCATTCTGAACACAAAACCGGATAAGTAATAATTGAGCCGAGTTATTTCATAGTTATATCCGGCATCGCTGGTGTACTGCATTGTGTCGAAATCCAATTGTTTGTTATCAACTTTGTAAGAAAGCCGTATGTGTAGCGATGTTGTAGTTTGCTCAGTTTTTTTTACACGAAGAAATTCCAATAAGGAAGAACGCTCCAACTATTAATATTCGTAAATACATGAAGTGAAAGTAGATACAACAGAAAGCAGCATCTATGACATTTCTCATTCATGACGCTACAAAAAGTTAAATCTCTTCAATAGGTATACAAAAGAAGGACATACAGCAGTTTGATACTTTCCAGTTTAAAACATAACGACTGTGTCAGTCAATAAACTACAGCGAGATACACTATCGGTTTAGCCAAGCAATAGGGATAGACTGATTTACTACAGAATTTATAACAGGCGAACTAAGAAAACTAACTATAAATGCAAAAACCGCAAATACAAGAGAGATCATCAACATATCGTATTCGTGTCTGCGTAAATGCGTAAAGCAAGCCCCCCCCATTAAAATTCCAATTCCCGTGGCTGATGCGCAAGTTATGCAAAGTCCCTGGCCAATCAAGTTGGCAAAAAGAATTCCAATTGCAAATAAAATTTCAACAACACCAATAAATTTAATTTGAACCGGTGAAAAATCTTCCGCCCAATTCCACCAATCAGAATTCTCTTGCTGTTTTTTATGAAATATTTTTACAACACCTAAAGCAATAAAGAAGATTGACAGTAATGCTTTTAAAATCCATAGTGGAGAAATCATACGATAAAATTTTTTGTTGTGAAGAATGTATTTTGAGTTTCTTTTTTACTTCAAAAAAACATTATAACTGTCATTGTCGAAGTGAAAACATCTGCCTAATAAAAATCCTAACGGAACTAAAACTTAACCACCAATTATGTCTCCCTTTGTTAGGCAAGGAAACCAAACTGCATCTTAGAAAAAATGATTGCTATCAATAAAAAAAATATTTTTTGACAATTTACCTTGGTGTAATATTCAGAAGCACTTCTTTTCTTTTCAGCAATAGAAAATTATTCAGGACAAAAAATACTAAAAAACATTTTCCCGTTTGAGTGAGGTCATTTTATTGGGCATAATATGAATACATTTTTGCCTCACAATATTTTAATCGTGGTTTCAGAAACAAGTATAACCAACATATCCGTAGATCAGTTCTCTAATCACATCGAAGCAGGTTATCCTTTAGGTTCATTAATCCAATTACAAACTCTTAATAATTCATTTTTTAAAAAAACAGTTAGGATATGGAGACAATAAACCTAAGTGGTAAGAAGGTCGTAACTGCACATCTATCTAAGATGCGCGCAATCGCTCTATTGTTAGTAGTCATGTTTTTCTTTCCACATGCCATGCATGCGCAAAATGGCGAAACACTATTCAAACAAACCTGTGCAGCATGCCACTCGATTGGTAAGGGGAAATTAGTGGGTCCGGATTTACATAGCATTTCCACAAAGAGGAATGAGCAATGGCTTATTAAATGGATAAAATCCTCGCAAACACTTATTAACTCGGGAGATGCAGATGCAATTGCTGTATTTGAGTCTTTCAACAAAATGCCAATGCCTGACCAAAATCTGCCTGAGTCGGATATAAAAGCAATAATATCTTATATAGCTGATAGAAGTTCGCAAGTACCTGTTCAATCAGAAACAGTGGCCATAGGTGACGTTTCCGATAATGCAACTGAACAAGAAATTGTTACAGGGCAGAAATTATTTGACGGAAGTATCCGATTAGCAAACGGAGGCGCTGCCTGCATTTCGTGCCACAATGTTATATCCGACAGAATAATGGCGGGAGGTCTTCTTGCCAAGGATTTGACTGCTGCTCACAGCAGGTTGGGTGGTGATGCGGGTATTTTGGGAATATTGAACGCTCCGCCATTTCCAGCAATGACACAAGCTTATAATGGAAAGCCCATTACTGAAAAGGAAATTGCATCCTTGACAGCATTTTTAAATAAAGCCGAAAAAGAAAGCGCCACACAAAAAGCGGCAATGCATCCTTTATTGAAATGGGGGTTTGTAGGTTGGATAGGTTGGATTGTTATAATATTTATCATATGGTACAAAAGAAAGAAAGACACTGTTAAACTTCAAATATTTAAACGTCAGGTAAAATCTTTTTAATCAATAACGAATACTAAAAAATAAAAATTATGAGTTGGATTGAAGACATCATTTCACCGAAAACACGTAAATGGGAAGAGTTTTACCGTAACCGGTGGCAGTACGATAAAGTTGTAAGAAGCACACACGGTGTCAATTGTACCGGGGGCTGTTCCTGGATGATACACGTGAAAGACGGTATCGTAGTTTGGGAAACTCAGGCGTTGGATTATCCCTTGCTCGAAGAAGGGTTACCTCCATACGAACCGCGGGGATGCCAGCGTGGAATTTCTTATTCATGGTATTTGTACAGCCCTATCCGCGTAAAATATCCGTTAATGCGCGGAGCGCTGATGGATTTATTTAAGAAAGAGAAGGAAGCAGCCGGTGGAGACCCGATAAAGGCTTGGGCTAATCTCCAAAACGATCCGGTTAAAAGAGCGCGCTATCAAAGAGCAAGAGGTAAGGGCGGATTCAGAAGAGCCAACTGGGAGGAAGTGGTTGAATTGATTGCAGCCGCTAATTTATACACAGTTAAAAAATATGGTCCTGATCGTATTATCGGTTTCTCTCCGATTCCCGCTATGTCAATGATGAGTTATGCTTCGGGCGCTCGTTACTTGCAACTCATGGGTGGAGTTAATCTGAGTTTCTACGATTGGTACTGCGATTTACCCTGCGCATATCCTGAAGTATGGGGTGAGCAAACGGATGTGTGCGAAAGTGCCGATTGGTATAACTCTAAATTCTGCGTTTCGATGGGGGCTAATTTGGGAATGACCCGTACACCGGATATTCACTTCTTCTCCGAATCAAAACACAACGGAACAAAAACGGTGGTAATGTCGCCCGACTTCAGCATGGTGGCAAAACACGCTGACCAATGGATTCCGGTTCATGCTGGAAGCGATGGCGCTTTCTGGATGGCAGTTACTCACGTAATATTAAAGGAATATCACGTTGACAGGCAGGTTCCGTATTTTATGGAATATGTAAAACGCTATACCGACTGTCCGTTTTTAGTAGAACTAACTAAAGAGGGCGACCACTATCTTCCGGGAAGATTGCTAAGAGCCAACAGATTATCCAAGTATAAAGGGGTGGAAAATGGCGATTGGAAATTTTTGAATCTTGATTCCAACACCGGAAATCCCGTAATGGCTAAAGGGGGTATGGGACAACGTTGGGATAAAGAAAAAGAAAACATAGGGAAATGGAATTTGCTGTACGAAGATGGAATGGATAACAGTACGTTTAATCCTGAACTTTCCCTTATAAGCAAGAACGATGGCGTACTTCAGGTTGAATACACCGAATTTGGTTTGAAGAAAAAATCAAATCGCGGTGTTCCTGTAAAATATATCGAAACTGTTGACGGGGGTAAAGTTCCGGTGGCTACCATCTATGATATTATTATGGGACACTATGGTGTTCCCCGCGGGCTTGCCGGTGATTATCCGAAAGATTATAACGATGATAAAGCTGCTTATACTCCGGCATGGAACGAAATTTTTACCGGTATTGGTAGAAACACGGTAATCAGTTTTGCTCGCGAATGGGCAAGTACTGCTGAAGTTACTAAAGGAAAATGCATGGTGATTGTAGGTGCTGCTATCAATCACTGGTTTCACGGAAACCTGATGTATCGTGCAGCAATACAGGCGCAATTGTTCACCGGTTGCAACGGTGTTAATGGCGGAGGAATGAATCACTATGTTGGTCAGGAAAAACTTGCACCGGTTGATTCGTGGGGTACCATTATGGCGGCAAAGGATTGGCAAAGTGCTAATCGTTTACAGCAAGCTCCTATCTGGCATTACATCAATTCCGACCAGTGGAGATATGATGCCAACCAATCACAGTACAATTCAATTCCTGATGGAAGTAAATACGGCAACATGCACTCTGCCGATTTTGCAGTAATGTCCGTACGTAACGGATGGATGCCGTTCTATCCGCAATACGATAAGAATAATCTGGAGGTTGTTTCTGACGCAAAAAAATCGGGAGCAAAAACAGATGATGAAATCAGGAACTATATTGTAGATCAGCTCAAGACAAAAAAACTTAATTACTCTATTGCTGATTGCGACAATGAAATTAATTTCCCAAGAAACTGGTTTATCTGGAGAGGAAATGCTTTGATGTCAAGTGCAAAAGGGCATGAGTATATGCTTAACCATTACCTCGGCACACATCACAACGATATTGCCGATGAAGTTGCCCAGGATTTAGTTTCGGAAATTCTTTGGAGGGAAGCGCCTAAGGGAAAAATGGATTTAGTGGTTGATATCAATTTCCGGATGGATACCTCTGCGCTGTATTCAGATATTGTCCTTCCTACCGCTTCGTGGTACGAAAAGGCAGACATCAACTCAACCGATATGCACTCGTTTATTCACCCACTTTCAGCAGCCATTGCTCCTGTTTGGGAATCGAAAAGCGATTGGCAAATATGGCAGTTGCTTGCCAAGAAAGTAAGCGAACTCGCAAAATCCTATATATCTGAACCGGTAATGGATGTTGTAAACGTTCCTCTATCGCACGATTCAACGGATGAAATTACTCAACCAACTATTAAGGATTGGTGGAAGGGGGAATGTGAGCCTGTTCCCGGCAAGTCAATGCACAAAATTGTAATGGTTGAGCGTGATTACACTCAGATTTACAACAAATACATTTCGATTGGACCTAACATGAAAGTAAATCCTATTGGAGCACACGGGGTTACTTTTATGGCGAATGATGTGTATGAGCAAATGCTTTATGACAAGCGCCATGTTCAGAAAATAAATGGGGTGGAATATCCATCTATAAAAGAAGATGTGGAGGCAGTGAATGCAGTGCTTACACTTTCAACCCTCACTAATGGTCATTTGAATGTTCGCGCTTATGAGAACATGGAAAAGAAAACCGGATTAGTTCTTGCCGACTTAGCTGCAGGAAGCAAGGATGTGAGAATTGATTATAAAGATTTGCAGTCGCAGCCGAGAAGGTATAATACAGCTGCACTCTGGAGCGGTCTGATGAACAATGGAAGAGCATATTGCGCATACACTTACAATGTTGACCGCCTTGTTCCGTGGAGAACACTTACCGGCAGACAGCACATGTATCTTGACCATGAAGGCTACATTGCTTTCGGAGAACATCTTCCAACTTACAAACCATCACCTCTGCCTTCGGTTTATGGCGACATCCGCAAAACACTGAATGACGGCAAAGCGAAAATGCTCAACTGTCTTACCCCTCATGGTAAATGGCATATCCACTCCACTTATGGCGACACCTTACGAATGCTTACGCTTTCAAGAGGAATGGAACCTTGCTGGATGAGCGAAGAAGATGCAGCATCAATCGGAGTAAAGGATAACGATTGGGTGGAAGTGTATAACGACCATGGAGTATATTGCACAAGGGCTTGTGTAAGTTCCAGAATTCCAAATGGAGTTTGCATTGTTTATCACTCTCCGGAAAGAACATATTCCGTTCCAAAGTCGCAAGTTAGAGGAGGTAGAAGAGCCGGTGGTCACAACAGTTTTACTCGCGTACACTTGAAGCCAAGTTTAATGGTGGGCGGCTATGGGCAGTTTTCGTACCACTTTAATTACTGGGGACCGGTGGGTTCTAATCGCGATACGCATGTATTGGTAAGAAGAATGGATAAGGTAGAATTCTAAAAATCTGTAAACTATAAACAAAATAATATGGATGTAAGATCGCAAGTTTCAATGGTGTTTCACCTCGATAAGTGTATCGGATGCCACACTTGTTCTATTGCCTGCAAAAATGTTTGGACCGACAGAAAAGGTGCGGAGTATATGTGGTGGAATAACGTGGAAACAAAACCCGGAACCGGTTATCCCACCAAATGGGAAGATCAGGATATTTATAAAGGCGGTTGGGAAAAGAATGGCGACTCGGTATCTCTGAAGGGTGCCGGAAAACTTAGAGGTTTGAAAAATATTTTTCACAATCCGCATTTACCGGTTCTTGATGATTACTATGAGCCGTGGACTTACAAGTATCAGGATTTATTTACAGCTCCTGAAGGTGATGACCAACCAACTGCCCGTCCGGTTTCATTGGTAACAGGTGAACACATGGATGTTAAAGCTGGGCCAAACTGGGATGATGACCTTGGTGGTTCAGTTGATTATGCCCGTCAGGATGTAAACTTTAAAGATTTAAGTGCTGCAGACCAGGAGGTATTGTTTCAGTTAGAGCGAATGACATTTTTTTACTTACCGAGAATTTGCAACCACTGTCTTAATCCTGCTTGTGTGGCGGCTTGCCCATCCGGTGCCATCTATAAAAGAGGTGAAGATGGAGTGGTGCTCATCAATCAGCAAATTTGCCGAGCATGGAGAATGTGCGTAACAGCGTGTCCTTACAAAAAAAGTTATTACAACTGGCATACCGGTAAATCTGAAAAATGTATTTTGTGTTATCCGCGTCTTGAATCAGGTCAGGCTCCTGCCTGTATGCACCAATGTGTTGGAAGAATACGCTATTTGGGAGTAATGCTTTATGATGCTGATAAAATTCAGGAAGTAGCTTCTACAAAAAATGATTTGGATCTTGTTGACAAACAATTAGAAATTTATCTCAATCCATTTGACCCGGAAGTAATTAAAGCAGCAAGATTGAATGGTATTGCTGATTCTACTATTGATGCAGCACAAAAATCACCAGTTTACAAATTTGTAAAAGAATGGAAAATTGCGCTGCCTCTTCACCCAGAGTTCAGAACTATACCTAATCTGTTTTACGTTCCTGCGCTTATGCCTGGTATGGCGAGTATGAATGAAGGGATATATGAAGAATCGAACACGCAGTTTTTATGGGGTGGAATAGAAACAAACCGATTGCCGATAAAATATCTCTCTAACCTATTTACTGCCGGTAATAATGAAAAAGTGGTGGAAGTGCTGAAGCGACTGATGGCAGTTAGATGGCACAGACGACAAGTTACTGTTGGC
Source organism: uncultured Chitinophaga sp. (assembly GCA_964493695.1). Classification (GTDB taxonomy): domain Bacteria; phylum Bacteroidota; class Bacteroidia; order Chitinophagales; family LD1; genus Bog-950. Next base: position 18,749 of record CAZBPG010000062.1, read on the forward strand.
GATGTGAAACAGGAAATTGTTGACAGAGCAATGAATGAAATAAAGCTGACCGGTGATGTGGCTGATGCAATTTTCCGTTTAACTGCCTTGGCAACTTTCGATGAACGATTTGTAATTCCGGCAGCCCATCGCGAAGAATCAATTGAAATGCTGGAGAACACTGCGGATGTAAAAGGAAACACTGGATTTGGCTTTAAAGAAAAACCGGAAAGAGGATGGTAAGCGAAAGAAAGCATTACACTCTCTTATCGAAACTGTTCAAATATCCTGAAGAAGGATTTATTGAAGATGTGGCGGATTGTTTGAATTATCTGGAATGTTTGTACCCGGAGGCAGCAGAGGAATTGAAAGTGTTTTTTGAATACATGAAGAACTGCACTTTAGATGAACGTCAGGAACTTTTCACTAAAACATTTGATGTGCAGCCAATCTGCTATTTGGATTTAGGTTATGTAATGTTTGGTGAAGATTACAAACGCGGAGCTTTTCTGTTGAGTATGCAGGCAGAGCAACTAAAAATAAATAACGATTGCGGAACCGATTTGCCCGATAATATCTGCAATGTTCTAACGCTGCTGACAAAATCTGAAGATGATGATTTTGTTGAAGATTTAACATGGAGAATCATCATTCCGTGTGTAAAGAAAATGATTGCCGAATTCACCACAGCAAGGGTTGATATGAAATTAAAATTACTTCGTAAGATGCACCGCGCCATTATTCAGGAAGAATTGAATCGCGGCAATGTTTATAGAAACTGTTTCACAGCTCTGTTGGAAGTTTTACGAAAAGATTTTGGAGAAAAGATTTTTGAAACCGCTGAAAATTCAGCATTAAGTACAGCGCATCATCACTCATTTTTTAATAAAGAAAACCATTTAGTAAGTAACAATAAACTTGATGAACTATGAATTATCTCTTATACGCGGTATTTCCGTACACCTGCTTGGCTATATTTCTTGTTGGTTCTATTTATAGATACATCAACAAGCCATTTTCGGTGTCTTCGCTTTCCTCACAATTTTTAGAGGGCAAAAAACTTTTCATTGCCAGCCAGATGTTTCACTGGGGGCTTTTTGTTTTATTCTTCGGGCACCTTATTGCGTTTCTGTTCCCCAAAAGTGTATTGTTATGGAACGGAGCACCTGTTCGCTTGTTAATTCTTGAAGTAACAGCATTTGTGTTTGGCTTGTCGGCATTTTTCGGAGTTGTTCTGCTTGTGCTGAGACGATTAACCACCCGGAGAGTACAGATTGTTACAAGTAAAATGGACATCATGGTTTTTCTCGTTCTGCTGGTGCAAATAATTTCAGGATTGTTAGTTGCGTATCATAACAGGTGGGGTTCATCCTGGTTTGCAGCTTTTCTCACACCATATCTGCGTTCTGTATTTGTATTTGATCCGCAAATTGATGCCATTGCGAGTGTTAACTCACTTTCTTTGAAAATTCACGTCATCTCAGCTTTCAGTATCATTGCGTTAATCCCTTTTACACGCTTTATGCACTTTTTGGTTTATCCGGTTGATTATCTTTGGAGAAGTTATCAGCAGGTAATGTGGAACTGGAATCGAAAACACATTAGAGTATCAAGAGCACATCGCGAAGGTCATAAGTCAATGAATAATTAATCTTCTAACAGTTAAACCTTGGTTATGGATTCAATACAATTAAGTTTAAAGAAGCATTCTTCAAAACGTTCACTTACTTTTCTACTTCTGAGTTTGTTTATCAGCAATTCTGTTTTTGCACAGAATGCAACCACTTCTACCGGCAGTAATGCAATTTATTATTTACTGTTTGTTGGCTTATGCCTGTTGTGTGCTGCAGTATATATAATCCGAAAGGCATCGGTGGTATTAGGTGAACATGGGCAGTCAATTTTTGATTTTGATACCTCTGCTTTCAAAAATATGTCAGAGAATAGCAGAGATGTAACGATTTTTGTAGTAGTAATTGTAGTGATTGGTATATACTTGGCGCTAAGTTACGGTTCGTAGAAATGAAGGTTTTTTTCTGATTTTTTTGAATATAGCACATGAGTTCGCTCACTTCTTTAATAAATATTTGTCGTGTAATATACAGCGTTCATATTACAGATTCTCTGAAAGCCGCTATGTAAGCGGCTTTTTTTTGTAAATTATTTAAATGAGATACAGTTATGGAAACCAAAGTTACGCCTGAAGCCCACAGAATTTTATTTCTGAACACACTTGCCTTTACCATTTGTTTTGCCGTATGGATGTTTAACGGTGTAATGGTTTCTTTTTTGGTCGATAATCAGGTTTTTAAATGGACACCGGTTCAAATAGGATGGCTGTTGGCTATTCCGGTTCTCAGTGGAGCTATTTTCCGGTTACATGGCGGAATATGGACGGATAAGTACGGGGGCAAGTGGATGTTTGGCGGCTTACTTTTTTTCTGCGCAATACCCATGTTTCTGCTGAGTTATGCCAATAGTTTCCTTGCTTTTGCAATTTGCAGTTTTGGGTTTGGTTTTGCAGGGGTGGGTTTCTCTATCGGTATTGCCAACACTTCGCTTTGGTATCCAAAAGAATGGCAGGGGCGTGCACTCGGAATTTTCGGTATGGGAAATTTTGGCGCGGGTATTACTACCCTTGTCGCCCCAACTCTGCTAAATAAACTCACAAACAACGGTGCTGATATTGAAGGATGGAGGCACCTGCCGCAAATATATGCCGGTGTGTTGGCTTTTATGGGTATTGTTTATTTAATTTTTACTGAAAATAAAGTTTCTACCGCAGCACAGAATAAATCTTTCGTTCAAATGCTAACCCCGCTTAAAGAAGTGCGTGTATGGCGGTTTGGTTTGTATTACTACCTCGTATTTGGATGTTTTGTAGCGCTTTCGCAATGGCTGGTTCCATATTATCTCAATGTGTATTCTGTTTCGTTGGTTACTGCCGGATTACTGGCTACTATCTTCAGTATGCCATCGGGGTTGATTCGTGCACTGGGCGGGTGGATGTCGGATAAAATGGGACCAAGAAAAGTGATGTACTGGATTTTTATTGCCTCGTGTATTACCTGTTTCCTGCTCATTATTCCTCAAATGGAAATTGAGTCACCAGGTGAGGGTATCATGGCTAAGAATAAAGGAAAGATAACTTTTGTTTCAGAGCAAGTAGTAGTAGTAGATGACGTTAGTTATCCGTTAAAAGCAAAACCATTTGACAGAGGGCAAAAAGAGGAATTTACATTTCTGCCGAAAACAGTTAGCTGGCAAGTGCCGCTGGTAAAAGAAGGCGAAACGGTAGCAAAAAAACAACTGATTGCGAAAGGAACTACCCACATCTATTTTCAGGCAAATATCTGGGTGGCAACCTTCTTGATTTTTTTAGTCGGAATTGTATGGGGAATTGGTAAAGCAGCCGTTTACAAACACATTCCGAATTATTTCCCCAACGATGTTGGCGCGGTGGGCGGAATGGTAGGTGTTCTTGGTGGCTTGGGAGGTTTCTTCTCGCCTATTATTTTCGGATATATGCTAAGTGCTACCGGTCTCTGGACCAGCATGTGGATATTCCTTTGGGGAGTTTCAATAATTTGTTTGTGGTGGATGCACAATGTAATTACACGCATGAGGGATGAAGCTGCACCTCATACCAAAGAGAAATTTGAATCAACAAACGGGCAATAAAAATTTTAAAGCAATAGAACAGTATGGCAACATGGCTCAGCAAGTGGGAACCCGAAGACAATAATTTTTGGGAAACCGAAGGAAAGAAAATAGCATGGCGGACACTTTGGGTTACCACAGTGTCGTTAACATTATCGTTTGCTACCTGGTTTATGGTAAGTGCCATAGTAGTAAAGTTGCCGGGCATTGGGTTTAATTTTACACAAGACCAGTTGTTTTGGTTGGCAGCCATGCCCGGTCTTGCTGCAGGTACACTTAGGATAGTTCATACATTTCTTCTTCCCATCTACGGAACAAGACATGTAGTAACATTTGCTACGCTTATCAAACTTATTCCATGTGTAGGGTTTGGTTTGGCGGTAATGAACCTAAGCACTCCTTTTTGGGTATTTATGGTTTTGGCATTTACTGCAGGTTTTGGCGGAGGAGATTTTTCTTCGTTTATGCCATCAACCAATTTGTTTTTCCCGAAACGGCTAAAAGGAACAGCCCTTGGTATTCAGGCGGGCATCGGAAATTTTGGAGTGAGTTTAGCACAGTTTATGACACCGGCTTTGCTTGGAATTGCCATTTATGGGGGAGCAGAAACATTCACTAAGATAAATCCAAAAACAAAAGAAGTTCTTGGCACCTCCGAAATCTATTTGCAAAACGCTGCGCTTTGGTATATCCCGTTAATTGTAATTATGACAGTTGTTTGCTGGTGGGTGCTGCGCAGCATTCCTATGAAGGCATCGCTTAAAGAGCAGCTCGACATTTTTAAAGAAAAGCACACTTGGTTTTGCACCATTACTTATGTAATGACCTTCGGCACGTTTGCCGGACTATCGGCTACTTTCCCTATGATGATGAAATCGCTTTATGGAAATTTTGAAGGTGCGCCAGACCCGCTCAAATATGCTTTTTACGGTCCGCTTATTGGTTCAGCCAGTCGGGTGCTGTTTGGTTTTGTTTCGGATAAAACCGGAGGGGCGATCCTTACCACCATAACCGGATTTGGTTTAATAGCGGGTTCAATAATGATGGTAAGCATGGGTTTAGTAGCGCCAACTTCCATGGATACTTTCCCGATGTTTGTTGCTGTTATGCTGGGCATGTTCTTTTTTGCCGGTATAGGAAATGCAGCAACATTCCGTCAATACCCAATCATTTTCCAGCATAATCCGCGGCAGGCAACCGGAGTTATAGGATGGACTGCGGCTGTGGCTGCTTACGGCCCTTTCGTTTTCTCGCTTGTAATAGGTGCGGTAATTGGTGCCACAAAAAATGCGAACGGATTCTTTATAGGGCTATTGGTGTTTTTGGTAATTGCTACCTGGGTTAACTGGCATTACTACAACAAAAAAGGCTGCGAAAGGCCGAGTTAATTAACCAGACTGTTCAACATTTAAACGCGAAAAGATGATTAACATCATTTTATTATCTGCTCGCATTGACCGTAATTTGCAACAAAACATAACGCTATGATAATTGTAAGACCTCCAAAAAATAAAACAACCGACCCGGTTACCAAACAACAGGAAAAGGGCTTAGAACAGCAGGAAGATTCGCCTATGGATCCACCGGCTGCTTATGAAGAACCCGGTAAAATAGAAATGAAGAAAGACGATATGGACAACGCGCTTCAGGCATTTATGCATGAACATGAAGATGTTTTAAAGATAGTAACCGAGTTTGAAAAAGGAGTTATTGCCTACAAAACAAACGGATATAAACTCAACAAGGAGATAAACACTTCGTTCGCAAATTTTTTCAAATGTCTGGATGATGAACTGTTGCCGCATAACCGTAAAGAAGAAAAGGTTTTGTTTCCGATACTTCATAAAAAACTTATTGCAGCCGGTGAGCACAGCCGGAACACTAAACCGGTAACGGCTGTTGATGTAATGGAAGACGACCACGTAAAGTTTATTCAACTCGGTGCATTGGCATT
>CAZBPG010000063.1:0-23010 GCA_964493695.1 uncultured Chitinophaga sp.
GCTGCTTCCATTATTTCTATTTGCCTTTCGGTAAAATCTTTATTTTTCATTGTTTAGCTTTAAATTAATAAACGAAATTCCTAACCAAATTACAGAGGCTGTCATTGCAATTGCTCCAATTAAGACTAACGCAGGAGGCAAACCAAAATACACCTCCGATAATATTCCAATTGGCATTAACAATCCTGTTAATGCTAACCAAGAAATAGCTTTCACATTTTTGAGTTTGTCTCTGAAATGGATTAACAGGTAACCCATGAGAATATTTAAGAACGCAAACAGGTTGCCGTGAACGTGAGCCAATCTGCTTTCAAAATGTTTACCGATACTGTAAGAGTTTATCCATTCTTCTTTACCCGGAGCAAAGTCACGGAGGTAGATTAACAGAAAGCCGTAAGCCATAAAAAGCCCCATTGTCAGAAAGCCTATTGCGATATTGTTTTTGCCGTTCATGTTGTTTATTATTTTTAGTAAGTGAGTATTCGCTCACAAAGGTAAATTAATTTTTCTTACATCTGCAATTTATTTTGCAGGAAATTCTAATAATGACCAAAATTACAATGCGTGGTGGGTGAATTGGCTCTTTGGTTCTTTGCTGTGTGAAAGGGCAAACCCCAAATGTGCCAATGCGTGGAGGTTAGATTATCGTTAAAACCCAAATCCCGCAAACTACCCATACAAATCCAAACAGATTCTAAGGTTACAGCAGATTACTCTTTAACAACCGTAAATGACCGTTGCGTTTGTCCGGTTGCTTTCAGGTAATAAACACCGGTATTTAGTTTATCAAGAGCCAATTGGGTTTGGGTATGGTTGATGATTCCGTTGAGTACCTGTTTGCCCGTGATGTCGCAAACTGTATAAACTGAGCCTAACAAAGAAACATCTGCCACTACCGTAACAAGTGCACCGGCAGGATTAGGAAAAACCGACAGCAGTTTGTCGCTGCCTGCAACCGGTTTTATATCTGCGGGAACATCCTGATACTTTACCAGAAAATAGTCACCGGAAGTGGAGTAGCCATTAGAGAACCCTCCCACATACACAGCGCCATCCCCCGCCACCGCCATGGAATGTCCCTTATCGTTTATATTCCCCGGTCCGTTATGGGTAACAGTCCATAGCCATTTACCAGCGGCATCCAGTTTCATTACACCCAAATCGAAATAAGAACTGCCAGCCATTGAAACCGCCCCACCTATATAAATATTATTGGCTCCATCAATCTGCACATCATATCCCTCGTTATTATACTGGCTGGTGCCTCCTACCATTGTAAGCCACAGTAAAGTACCCGAAGGCGTAAACTTAGCAACACCAATCCGCTGCGACATAGGAGCATGAAAAATAAGGTTGCCGTCATGGTCGAATGCAAAATGCCTGTCGGCACCGGTAAAAGCAGAAGACACACCCACCGATACGGTGTCGAACGGATGCTCCCATTGCATTACCCCCGCTGTGTTGTATTTTATCAATACATATCTATAATCGGAGCTAATACCAAACGTGTAAGAGTTCCCGGCTCCATCTGTAATAATATCTTCGAGTCCTTCGCTGGTATTATTATCCGAACCGGCATGAGGGGTCATCCAGGCAAACGTGCCGTTTGAATCATATTTCCAAACCGCAAAATCCATCCAGGTAGTAGCTAAGGTAGTGGTGCCGCAGATGTACACATTGCCGTTTGCATCTATACTTATGCCTTTTGCAAAATCGGTATAGCCCCAGGCGTTGGAGTTGTCGAGAAACCTCAGCCACTGCTGCTGCCCAGCAGGATTGTATTTAGCCAGCACTCCCTGATCGTACAGGGTTGAATTGTTACCGGTAGCCTGTCCGGTTACATAAATGTTTCCCTGAGCATCCAGTGTGAGCGTATGACCAATGTTGCGGTCTATACGCCAGCCACCGCCAGTTGTGTAGCCGGTTCCTTTTATACTATCTGCCCACAATAAGTTTCCGTTCTGGTCAAGCGCAAAAACAAAAATGTTGGAGTTGCTGTTCTGATAATCGGAAGTGATTTTACTGAAACCGGTTACATAAATATTGCCGTTGGGGGCAATAATCAAATCGTTAGGTACATCATCAAAACTCAGTAGAGGGTTATTCCACGTATGCGACCACAGCAGGGTGCTGTCTGGCGCATACTTGCGGGTTACCACATCAAGCATGGTGGCACCGGAACCCGAGCGGCCCGTAACCACTACATTACTCTGCGGGTCTAAGCGAACAAACTTTATTTCATCAAATTGCTGCGAGGCACCGTCAAAGGTTTTGTGCCATTGTTCAGGTGGCGCCTGCGCAGTTAGCAAAGCAACTATAAAAACAAGAGCTACTGTTGTCCCGGTCTTCAAAGCGGAAGTATATTTTCTTTTCATACGCACGAGTGCCGTTTAGTTAGGGGTAACGAAGCTACAAAACAAAGCAGTAATAAAAAAATATTCCCCCTGCGCTCGTCTTGCTGAGAAACCGGAAGGCTTGCGCTAATCCGGTACGATTGCGTTTATATTTTGTATTGGCGACTACTCTACACAAACCCGTATTGATGGTTTTGGTTACTGCTTGCGCGAGAGAGCTTTTTGCAGTGGGCACTAGCGAGACGCTTGCACCGGTTGGAAACTACTACATCGTGAAACCATATGCCTGCGGGTAGGCAGGAAAACCAACCTGATTGGTCGGTTCTACTTTTGTAACTGTGTTTTTAGGCAAGGGTTGTGCAACGGCTTGCGATGTGTCTGTTGAACAACCAAGTTGAACGCACCGGTTGAAAAATAACATTCAGATACATTGGTTGTCATAACTTCTTAGCCGTATGCAAGGTAAAAAACAATACACAGAAAAACTATTCACCAGCCTTAGCTAAGCGACCGGGTTCTTCTACCGCAGATTAAAAGAACCCAACTATGATAAATTTGCAGGCAACGTTCATAAGCTTGCGCAACGATGTTTTATTCATAGGCAACGCTCTTGTCAGAATAAACTATCTTAAATTTACCAAACACAACCATCAATCCGCTGCATGAAAAACTTATACCCCTCTTCACCGGTCTCTTTTTCCTGGCAAAAGCAAAGCGCAAACGTCCGCCATGTCGCGGTATATTGCATCGTAAATTGATAATGGAGAGGTAGAGCAGTTAAAAGAGCGGTTTTAAAACGGCTGTATTTATTTCATGTTTACCCTTAAATTCAATTTCGCGGAAGTTCATTTCGCGGTAGGTTTCTTTCATTTGCGCCAGAAGGGGGGAAGTAAATATTGCATCAGCGTTACCGCAGATGAAAATATTCTTAGTCCGCCTTAAACCCGATGCTTCAGCCAAGGGGAAAACCTCCGGAGCAACCTCACCGGCATAAACTATAAGTGTATCAATCTTCTTTTCGGTAATATTTGCCCAGCGGGTAACCGTAGATACTCCCTGCGAAAATCCAAGTGCGGTAATCCGCGCATGGGCATACTTCTCTAAATCAAAAAGGTCATACAAATCATCAAGATAATTGATGTAGTCTTTAATCTCATTCAACCGGTCTTCTCTGGTCATCCATGTTGCGCCAACCATCCCTGAATGTCCTTTTACATAGAATCGGTTGAGCGCTTCGGGAGCGATAAAGAAAACTTCTTCGGTCAGCAGCGATTCAAACGAAGCAAGAAAATCTTTTGCGTTCATGCTAAAACCATGCAACACAATCCAGACGTGTTTTGTTTTTTCACTTAACTCTCCCAGAGTATAAAACCGCGCTGTTTTATTGACGATGATGTGGTTCTCTTTCATGGATGTGTTTTGTGTTTGTGGGAGGTAGCAATCATTTGTTTTTAAAATGCAAATGAACTGCAATCAATGCCGACCGGAAGGCGAGCAGGAAAACCAATGGCATCACTGCCACATTGTAATGCTGCGGAAGCCATTGCCAGCAAATAAAAAGCAGTATCATTAAAATATACGTACCGGTGAAATAATGCTTTAACCAACCCGGCTTCTCTTTTTTTAGTAAGAGAAAAGAAATAATGGCATGCGTAGGAATTAACCAAAGCATATTCAAATTTTTCGGAACGGAATAGTGAGAGGTAAAAAGCCAAAGGCAAAGAAAGAGTGTTCCTAACAAACCTATCACGAGGAACAGAAAAAAGTCAAACAAATAGAAGTGCTTCTTTGTTTTTCTTTCGATAGCCCAAACAATAAAGGCAATAAACACCAGCAGTAAACTTAGGTGAATGGGACTGAAACCGGAATGAATTTTCAGAATTGGGAAAAGAATGAGAAACTGTTTTTTAGCTGCCAGTGGGTGGCCGTCAACCGTAGCGCAGGCAATATACTTCTCCAGATAATCGGGCAAAAATGTTTGATCGCGCGGACCGGCTGTTACTTCGCAGGGCAAACCGAGAATCAAATCAAAGCCGTAGTCTACCCAGGGGCGGGCACCTACATAAATGCGAAGCATATCGTGCATGGTTTTGTTCTTTTCAAAACCGGCACTGTCTGTATGGTATTCAATTCTTTTTCCTAAAACTTTCTCAAACACATCACGCGGACGCGTAGCGCAGTTATCCCAGAAGAAATCATAAAAGTATTCTCTGTTTTCCGGCAAAGCATTGTTGTAGAGAAATGCAAATACCTGCTGCTTATCTTCTGTAGTTAAATTTAGTTCCTGCTCACCAACACTACGTTTGGTGTAAAGATATTCGCTCATGAAATCTTCAAACCGGTCGGTAGAAATCATGTAACGCATTTTGCCTTTTACAAAGTTGGTGTAGAAGCCCGGCTGCTCAAAATCGAAAGTGCCGTAGTTAAATACTACATCAAAATTGTTTTTGTGGTCGGTTACCCTTATACCGGTGTGCCCGAAGGCAGAGTATAGCTCTTCACCGGGTGAAACAGTAAGCAGGGAAACACGTGATGAATCAGAAAGGTCACGGGAGAATAAATCGGCAAAGTGCAAAATGCAAAGTGCAAAAAGCAAAAAGCAAGAGAGGTGAGGTCTGCTCTTTGTCATTAGTTTAGAGCGGGATTTTCCGGATAACCGGCCATGGTATTGTAAATGCCTCCCATCTCTCTCATCGTATTTTTCCAAAGCAAATCAAAAGGCGTTTCAAAAATATGATGCGAGGTCGCATCGGTTATAATCCAGGCGTTGTCTTTCATTTCGTCTTCCAGTTGACCGGGGCTCCACCCGCTGTAGCCAAGAAAAAAACGCACTTCATCCGGTTGTATTTCTCCGTCATGCATCATTTGTTTCAGTTGCTCAAAGTTTCCGCCCCAGTAAAGATTTTCTTTAAGTTGTAAACTGTTTTCAATTTTATCACCAAGCGAATGCAGGAACTGCATGGTGTCTGTACCTACCGGTCCGCCTAAAAACACTTTTCCTTTAAACAGAGGGAATCCTTCTACTACATCGTTCAACCTTAGGTTTATCGGTTTGTTCAGAATAAGCCCGACCGTGCCATTATCTTGTGTATGCTCACAAACCAGCACCACCGTTCTTCTGAAATTTTCATCAAACATGAATGGCTCGGATAAAAGCAGCTGACCGGCACTGATGCCTTTATTCTTTTCAAACTCGTAACTCCACATATTCTCCTTTTCTGTCATTCCGGAAATTATTCAAAAGCTATATTAGAGAAAATCATTTCACAGTAAAGTGACGTTCTTAAAATGTTATAAACCTTTGTTAAACATCTATGGTGAAATCAGTTATTCGGTTTATACATATTTTGCGACATTTGACAGCCTTTTTAAAAACCATTGCATGAGGAAGTTTTTGTCTGCATTTTTTGTTTTATTTTCTGTTGCGCAAACCTTTGCGGTCACCTGGACTATTGTTGATGTCGGCTTTACTTTTAGTCCTGACTCCATTACCATTACACAGGGCGACAGCGTGAGTTTTGTATTAGGTGGTGCACACAATGCGCAGGAAGTAGACCAGTTAACCTGGAACGCCAACAGCAGCGGACCGGTAACAGGTTTTTCAACTCCGTTTACCGGTGGAATTGTAACCGGTCTTTCCGTTGGTGTGCACTACTACGTTTGCGTGAACCATGCCGGTGCAGGAATGAAGGGAAGAGTTTTTGTGCAGCCACCACCGCCTTCAGTGCAGTTTGTAATTACATCATCCACTCACAGCGAAGGAGCAGGAACATTTGGTGTAGCTGTTTCCATAGCTAACCCGAATTCAAATCCAACTTCAGTAGATATAAACATTGCTTCCGGTGCCACAGCAACTTCAGCCGGGGTTGATTATTCTTTCTCACCGGTTACCGTAACCTTTCCCGCTAATTCAACTACTGCACAAATAGTAACGGTAACTTTGAACGATGATCAGTTGATTGAAGGAACAGAGAACTTTACTTTTCAATTGGCTTTTCCAACCAATAATGCCATGATAGGTGTGAATGCACAACATGCTGTTACTTTAACCGATAACGATGTTTTGGAAATAAGCTTTGCAATAACTTTGCTTAATCAGTATGAAAACATCGGTCAAGTGAATGTACCGGTGCATCTCTCCAGCAGTAGTGCAGCACCAACAAGCGTTACGGTGCATTTAGAGTCTGCCGGCACCACCGCAACACAAGGAAGTGACTTTTTTTTCACTGATACTACCATTACCTGGGCGGCCAATACAAACGGCACAATCATGGTTCCGCTGAATGTTGTGGATGATACTATGTTTGAACCGAGCGAAACGGTTCGTATTAGTCTTATCAATCCTACAAATGGAGCAACATTTTTAAACGATACCTTTTTGCTGACCATTGTCAATAACGATCAGCAAATCTTTTTGGATTGCGCTGATTTGTTTTTTAGTGAGTACACGATGGCCGCTACTCCGGGCAGAGCATTAGAAATATACAATCCCACTTCGCAACCGGTTGATTTGAGCGAGTACACTATTCTTCAATCAACCGATGGGGGGACGAGTATCGAAGTGTTCGGACTGAATGGAATTCTTGAACCGGACAGCGTGTATGTAATAGGGCACAGCGGTTCTCAACCGGAGATTCTTGCGCAGGCAGATACGCTAACAACTTTCCTTACCTACGATGGCAACGATGCGATAGCCTTACTTCATTTCACCGATACGATTGACATTATTGGGGAGTTGCGTGTAAATCCCGGGCTTGCTTTTGCAGTTGATGCCGGTTCAACATGGTATAATACTATTATCAGAAAGAACTACACTTTTCATGGCGGTACCGATTGGAATGTAACTTCGCAAAGCTGGTTTGGTTTTCCCAGTATGTTCGATTCGCTTGGGTTTCACCGGATGGCAGTATGCGGAAGCACACCGCCCAAGGCAACCATCCGGTTTATTTCTTCGGGTGTAACAGTGCCTGAAAGTATAGGTACATTGGTTCAGGTAATCGTTGAAACGATAAATCCGACAAATTCACCGGTTAGTTTTGTAGTAGGGCATAACAACGCAGTTTCAACCGCTACTATACAAGCAGATTATGGCTTCAATGTGCCAACCTATACCCACAACACCGGAACAAGCTACGATACACTTCTGGTAACAGTATTCGAAGACCAGTTACTGGAGGCAACAGAAACTGCAGTTATTTATTTAGCCAATGTTACCGGTAATGGAAAATTTGTTGCCGATTCTGTTTTTAATCTGAACATTACCGATAACGATGTGCTCACAGTATCCTTTAACGGTGCGGGCTTCAGTTATCTGGAGGATACGAATCTTGTGGAGGTAAAAATTACTTTGTCGGGTAGTGTACCGGACTCGACTTCTCTTTTTGTTTCTCTGGCAACAGGCAATGCAATCAAAGGAGTTGATTTTACTTTTAACGATACTACCATTGTGTTTCCTCCTTTCACAATGGATACGCAAAGCATTTGGGTGCATATTATTGACGATACCGTTGTGGAGGTGAACGAGCAAATCAATTTCAGTATAACCAATGTCACCAACGGAGCGCAGGTTGCAATTTCGGCTTATACACTTACCATTATTGACAATGATTTGCCCAGCGGAATTGACAAAACGGATTTAGCTGCCGGTGTTAAAATGTATCCTACTCCGGTAATGAATGCATTAACTATTCAGACTGAGCATGATTTGGAGAATGTAACCGTGACCGATTTGCTTGGCAATTCAGTTATGCAGTTAAAGAAGGTGGCGGTTGGGAAAAACGTAATTGATGTTTCTATGCTTTCTCCCGGTATATATTTTTTAGCGGCTGGCTACGAGCAGAATTTTTTTAGTAAACGATTTATCAAGCAGAATTAAACATTCATTTCCCACCAAACCTTGTACATGAAAAGGAGCTTCAGTTTTTTATTACTCACAATTGTTTCGTTTTTCTCCATAGCTCAGGTTCCCGGCATAAACATGGTGCAGTTTGCCACCGGTTATGACAGCCCGGTTGATATTAAAAGCTGTGGCGATAACCGGTTGTTTATTGTGGAACAGGACGGGTACATCCATATACTTTACAAAGACGGAACAAAGCAAACTACTCCATTCCTGAATATTGATGCTTTAGTAAACTCAAGTGGTAATGAGCAGGGTCTTTTATCCCTGGCTTTCAGCCCCAGCTATAAACAGGATGGCTATTTCTACGTAAACTACATTTACGGAAGTGGAAGCGGCTCTACGCGTATCTCGCGTTTTAGTGTAATGGCTAATGATTCAACACAGGCCGACCCGGGCAGTGAAGAGGTATTGCTTACTTTTACGCAACCTTACACCAATCACAAAGGTGCTACCCTTATGTTTGGTAAGGATGGCTATTTGTACGATTCGCAGGGCGATGGGGGAAGTGGAGGTGATCCGCAAGGTAATGGTCAGAACAAGAACTCATTTCTTGGCAAAATGCTCCGGCTGGATGTAAGCAATCCGGATACTACCTATACAGTTCCTTCCACTAATCCTTTTGTAGGGCAGGCCAATACGAAGCCCGAGATATGGGCCTATGGATTGAGAAACCCATGGCGTTGCAGTTTCGACCGGCTAACCGGTGATATGTGGATTGGCGATGTAGGGCAGGATGCTTACGAGGAAATAGATTTTCAAAGTGTTAATAGTGCCGGTGGAGAAAATTACGGCTGGCGTTGCAGGGAGGGCTTACACCCTTACAATACTACGGGATGCCCTTCTACAGGATTTACAGATCCGATATTTGAAACCGCTCAGGTGGGAACTATTTGCTCTATCACCGGTGGTTATGTTTATCGAGGAGCGCAGTATTCAAAGTTGTTCGGGCTTTATCTGCATTCTGATTTTTGTAACGGCCGTATCTGGTCTACAAAAAATTTAGGCAACAACACTTTTGATACAGATTCTCCTCTTGTTTACGTGAATGGTGTTTCCACTTTTCTTACTAACAACATCGGCACTTTTGGTCAAGACGACTTAGGTGAGCTGTACATTGCGGGAAGAGCTAACGGAAGAATTTACCGCCTTACCGAAACCACAAATTGCAATCCGGTGGCGTTTATCTCTCTTAAAGATACCATTGAAGGGTGTAATCCAGTTACTGTTTCGGCATTAAGAGGCGACTCACTTTCGTATCAATGGTATGATGTAAACGGAGTTATAGGGGGAACTGCTTCATATCAGTATGCTGCTCAGCAAAGCGGATGGTATAGGGTGAAAGTTTCAAAAACATTAAATGCCGGTTGCGAAGCTATGAGCGACTCTGTTTATGTGCTGGTGCGTGATACTACAGCTATCACTTCCGGTACCGGCTCGCAGGTTTTCTGCGAAAATGCATCACCGGTTACTTTAGGTTCGTACCTCAATCCAACGGGAGGAGTTTACTCGGGAGCGGGTGTGAGCAACAATGTTTTTACGCCTTCTCTACAACCTGCCGGCACACAACTCATTCAGTATGTTTATTCTAATCAATATGGCTGTGTATCGCACAGCGAAGTATTGATGCAGGTGAATGATACTACTGCTTTGGTTAAAAATAATCTCGACTCGGTTTACTGCATTACAGATGGAGCTTTTTCACTAAATGGCTTTTACAATTTCCCGGGTACCTTCTCCGGTAACGGAATGGCGAACGATGATTCTACCTTCAGCCCTGCAAGTGCAGGCGTTGGGCTTACGCCTGTTCAATATTCGTTTACCGACATTGATGGTTGCCAGTCAACAAGTGCATTCAATCTGGAAGTTGGCGATAAAACGCCTATAACTAAAACCATTCCTACTGTTGATTATTGCGATGATGCTGCAGCTTTTGATATCAGCAGCTTTGTTTCACCTACCGGTGGCGTTTTTTCGGGCAGCAGTGTAACGGGAACTATGTTTAATCCAGCGGCTGCAAGTGCAGGAACGCACATGATAAATTATTCATACACGAATAACTACGGTTGCGTTTCGGAAGATTCTTTCGGGCTGAACGTTGTAGTTTGTTCGGGTATTAGTGAATTGAAAGATGAATTTAGTTTCACCATTTTCCCGAACCCTTCAAAGGGTAATTTTAATCTGAATGTTCAGGTTACTTCCACACAACAGGCGGAGTTACTGGTTACTGATGCTGTTGGCAAGGTTTGTTATCGTAAGAACCAATTGCTTGAGCCGGGCAAACCGGTTATGGCTGTTGAACTTCCGGCTTTGGCTAAAGGTAATTACACTGTGCAGTTAAAAACCGGGAAAGGGAGTGCAGTAAAAAGCTTAGTAATTGAGTAGATTCCCTCTTGACAAATTCCTTTTTACACCTTAAATTGTACTGTCGGGCTAAAGCCCGGCAGTTTTGCTTTAATATATTCGCGCCCGATTATGAAATCTCTGACAGCGATATTCCTTCTATCTGCTTCTCTTACGTTAACTTCCTTTCAGGAAGGAGACAAGTCTGCTTTTTATGCTACTGTAAACGGAAAAGTGTTTCAGTTGCGCGAAGACCAGCTCTTTCGCGGTTTGGTGATGAACAAAAACGGTTCGATGGACGGACGTATTCCCAACCGCACCGTTATCAGCACCACTTTTAACGGACCGTCTTACGATATGAACGAGGGACGGTTGTTCAATGAAACTATTCAGTTTGAAATAAATTACGAAGCCGATAAAACCGGTGAGCCTGCTTACTATATACTTGCAATGCAATACGAGTCGGCCAATTATTACAGTATAAAAGAACAGAGTAAAATAACTGTCACTCAATTTGAGTGGGAGGCTGATAAAAAGCATTTTCGCCTTTCGGCAGATTTCAACTGCAAACTGAGAAGCGGTGGTGCTCCTGCTGACGGCAAAAAAGATATTGTGTTGAAAGGGCAGATGAGTAACATCCGTGTTACGGTGCCCAGTTGGATTACGGCTAAAAACTAAGGTCTTCTTCTTTTTCTTCTTTAGGTTCAACCGGTGGCGGAGTGTTTGCCTGTACAAACGATTTTGTGTTATCGAAGGCGGCAAAAATTTTATCAAAATCTTCCTGAAAAATACGAACCGTGTGGCGGATAAACTCTCCATCGTTGGCGCGGCTTTCTGTGAACTTAATGTACTTATGTCCTTTATGGTTTTCCATAACATCTATAAAATACGTTCTCTTTCCGGCCGGCACCTTCTCGGTAAATAAATTTTTGTCGTCTTGCATGTGGTTTTTATTTTGCGGTGACGAAGTAAAAACTTTTATTTAATCCAAATAAAAAAAGGATGCCGAAAAAGATAATGCTGCTGGGCAGCGGTGAACTGGGGAAAGAATTTGTTATAGCCGCCAAGCGATTGGGCCAATATGTGATTGCAGTTGACAGTTATGACAACGCACCTGCGCAGCAGGTGGCCGATGAACGGGAGGTCATCAGTATGCTCGATGGGAATGCACTGGATGCAATTGTTGCCAAACACCAACCGGATATTATTGTTCCCGAAATTGAAGCAATACGCACCGAACGCTTTTACGATTACGAGAAACAGGGCATACAGGTGGTGCCCAGTGCCCGCGCGGCTAACTTTACCATGAACCGTAAAGCCATTCGCGATTTGGCGGCAAAGGAGTTAGGGCTGAAAACCGCCAACTACCGGTATGCCACATCGTTTACGGAACTGGCCGCTGCTGTAAATGAAGTAGGCACTCCCTGTGTGGTAAAACCGCTGATGAGTTCAAGCGGCAAAGGGCAATCAACTATAAAGAGCGAAGCGGATATTGAAAAGGCCTGGAATTATTCGCAGGCGGGCAAGCGCGGAGATACTGCAGAAGTAATTGTAGAAGCGTTTGTAAAATTTGAATCGGAAATTACTTTGCTTACAGTTACACAAAAAAATGGGGTTACACTTTTCTGTCCGCCAATAGGTCACCGGCAGGAGAGAGGCGACTATCAGGAAAGCTGGCAGCCCTGTGCTATCAGCCCGGCACATTTAAAAGAAGCGCAGGAAATTGCCGGTAAGGTAACGAAGGCGCTAACCGGTGCCGGTATCTGGGGTGTTGAATTTTTTTTAGCTGAAGATGGCGTGTACTTCTCTGAACTTTCTCCGCGTCCGCACGATACCGGTATGGTTACTTTAGCCGGCACACAAAACCTTTCGGAGTTTGAACTGCACGCCCGTGCCGTGCTGGGCCTGCCCATCCCCGACATTGAACTGCTGAAAGCGGGGGCCAGTGCCGTAGTGCTTGCCGATAAGGAAGGAGTAAACCCCACTTACACCGGAGTGGAAGATGCCATCAAAGAACCGCGGACCGACATCCGTATTTTTGGCAAGCCCACCACACGCCCTTACCGCAGAATGGCGGTAACCCTGGCTTACGATGAAATTGGCAGCAATGTAAACGCAGTGAAGCAAAAAGCCATTGCCAATGCTGCCAAGGTAAAGGTGGTAACCGGATAGCCGATAGGCAGATACTGGTATAGGTACCAATGTTTTTCTTCTTTTGCTGCGCACTGTATCCACGTCCCGTCTGCTTATAATCACGAAAAAAACAACCGAAAAAGCACTTTTTCGGGTAATTTTAACTGTTTAGTCATAAACTTCGGCAGTAAGGCTACTACTGCGGCAGTTTCGTTCGCAACTTCGGCAGTAGCGTTGGCTTCCTCCACAGTTACCTTCACAACTGCGGCAGTAGCGTTGGCATCCGCCAGAGTTTCCTTTACAACTGCGTCAGTAGTGTTGGCATCTGCCACAGTTTCCTTTGCAACTACGGCAGTAGTATTGGCTACAGCCACAATTGCAGGTTTTTCGTTGAATTTAGGTGAGGCAGGTGAGCGGTTTTTAAAAGAAAGCCGCTTGAAGATTCGTTTCTATCTTAATAAAGTAACGCTTCCTTTAATTTTTGTAGTGGTATTGTTGAGGGAAACTATACTGCCGGTATACACATACACACCGTTTGGCAGGGGGGTGCCCTGATAAGTTCCATCCCACTGCTTATCATGGCATCGGTTTCAAATACCTTTTCGCCCCAACGGTTAAGCACCTGTAAAATAAACTGCTTAACCGCCTGGCTGAATGCACCCCAGGTATCGTTAGCCCCGTCACCGTTAGGGGTAGACACATTCGGCACAAATAAAGGAATCGCTTCGTCAACAAATAACGGTAACCGTAACCGGTAAACCGTAATACATCTTGTAAGTTCAGCGGAACTATAACAAGGCAAAATAAAAAACCTCCTGTTTTAACCGGGAGGGTTTTTTTATCTGCTCATTCTCGAATCAATTTATCTCTACTCTGTTTTTACCTTCATTTTACTATTTCCACCTCCAAATGTATAGCTTAACTGGAAGGTATAATTACGCGGTGCCTCTAAATAAGCAGGGCGGGGAGTGTATTCCCAGTTCAACAGGTTCTTTACAATAAACGCAATGCGCACACCCTGCTGAAAATTATAAGCCAGGTGCATGTTCCATACAATATCGCCACGGCCTTTGCCTATGGCAACTGCTTCCTTCTGCTTGCGGTATTGTTCCATGCCTCCGAACGCGGTTGGCCCCAGCAGTTTAAACAAAGGGCTGATAAATGCATAGTCCACATTCTCCATATAGCTGTCGTACTGCAGGTTCGTATTCCACTCAATGCCTTTATACGTAAGCGTTACATCAAACTTAAAGGAGTGGCGGTGGCGGTATTTAAGAATGTTAGAAGCCGAAGTTGAAGTTTGCGCGTAAGTAATAGCAGTAACAGAATCAATATTATTGGCCTGATTGTAGGCGTTGATAGCCGTTCCCTGATTGTTCAGTTGTATTCCCTCGAAGTTATATAGTTCAAGGGTATCCTTCCAGTTCAGCGAACGCGGGTCAATAAAGTTATAACCGGTTACTAAACTCAAACCTACGGGGCCTATGTTTCCCTGTCCGCCAAAAATAATCTCTGTACCAAGTATTCGGGTCTTGCCCACGTTTTGTGAAGAGAAACCGAAACCGAAATTCTTCGAAAGGTTAAACCAGTCGCTCGAAGGCCCGAATTGTCCGAAAGTAAACTCCATCATGTTCTCGTACTGGTTCCAGAAAAACGCCACATCGCCAAAACCGGTCCAGTCTTTCCCCAGTTTAAATCCTTGTTTAAGTCCAAACTCTGCACTATAACCCTTTTCGGGATCTAAGTTAGGGTTCGAGGCAATGGTAAGCGGCCCAACGGTAGTGGTAATATATCTTTCAGCAATGGTAGGATACCGGAAACCCTGCCCGAACGAGGCGCGGATATACGTAGCCTCAGCGGCCTGATAGTTAACCCCTATACGAAACAAAGGATAAGGCAATTGCTTTATCGAGTTCTGGTCTTCGTGGCGCTGAAAATAACTGAAAGTGGTATCGGTCCCGTTTATACCGGATACACTCGAATCGCCTATATAATGTTTCATCTGGAAATATTCCCATCGCGCACCCAAAGTTATATTGAGTTTCTTGAAGAATTTAAAATCGGTTTGCGCGTAAGCCGAAAAGTTATAAGATGTGTTTTTGCCGAACAAACTGCCGCTGGCCCCTTTTGGAGGGTTTACATCGCCATAGTTACTTACTGCACCGGCTACTATATTAAAGTCAAATTTCTTGAACTCAAACTTGCGGTGATACTGAAGTTCGGCATAATACACGTTAGGCACCGAACCCTGACCGGTGTTGTTGGTATTGGTAGCGTTAAAAAAGCGTGCGGTAAACCGGATGTGGTTATTCTTCTTATCGAAGTAATCAATAAAAGGGTCAACCGTGAATCGGTAAGATTTATACTGTGTAATAGTGTTAGGAAATGGCTTGTAAGCCAAAGAATCTACGTTGAGCATATTGCCCCCGCCCATATCAACTGTACCATACCCGTTCCAAAAAAAGAAAGTTTTCCCCCAGCTGTAATAGGCACTCACATTAACGCCCATGTTCAGCCCTGGCACTTTCTTAAACCGGTGACGGTATTTTACGTTACCGCGAATAGCATGTACATCGCTGGAGTCAAGATGCCCGGTGCTGTTATCAAAGGCCCCTCCAAACACTAAATCGTTCTGTCCGAATTTCTGACGGTGTGCAAAATTAACACCACCGCCAATAGGGTTGCTGCTGCCCCACCAGGCCATTTTGGGTGTTTTGCTTGGCGGCCCCATAATGCCGAAGTAGGTAGAAACTTTCGTGTAGGGTTCATTTACCGGATAGGCGGTTCGTACATTCACAATGCCGTTTAACGCACCGGACCCGTAAAGTGCCGAAGCTGCACCTTTAATTACCTCCACCTGGTCAACGTTCTCCATAGGTACTATACTCCACTTAGCATCGTTGGCATCAGCCGAAAGTAAAGGCAGGTCATCTACCAACACCTGAACACGGCTGCCTGCCCCATAACTCCAGCCTGCACCTCCGCGGATGTTAACCTGCCCGTCTGCAATGGTAACACCCGGTACGCGTGCCATACCCGCATCCAGGCTCGTAATGTTCTGGCTTTGCAGCGAAGTTCCTTTTAATACATCCATCGAAACAGTTTCTTCCCCCAGTTTCTTCTCGTACTTACTACCGGTTACCACTACCACATCAATCATGTTGGCTTTTTCTTTCATCACCACATTCAGGGTTTTGGTTTCACCGGCCACAATGGTCACTTTCAGCTTCTGTTCCGTTTTACCAATGTATTTAAACAGCACATCGTAAGTTCCTGCGGGCAGGTCCTTAATTTCGTAGTTGCCGTCAAAATCGCTGATAGTGGCCTGGCCTTTGCTGGCATCAATCACTACATTGGCCGATATAAGCCCTTCGCCATTCTCTTCGGTTACTTTGCCCGAGAGTTTGCCGGTTTGCGAATAGATGTTGAAAGAAATTAAACTGAGCGAAAAGAGTAGAAGATGTTTGAACTTCATACAGTGGATTTAGTGTTCGACAAAAATAGTTTTTTAGAGAAAAGAACAAAGAAGCCGAAACAGGGCTATACTCAGATGCAGGGTTGAACGCGTTCCATAATATCGATGCCACGGTTTTAGACCGTGGCACCGGTAAGTTTAATGCGCTGCTTTATACTTTAAGGCAGCACCAACAAGCCCTGCAAAAAGAGGATGGGGATTATACACCGTTGACTTTAGTTCGGGGTGAAACTGCACGCCAATAAAATACGGGTGTGAAGGTATTTCTACTATTTCCACCAACCCGTTGTCAGGGTTTTTACCGGTAGCAATCATCCCTGCCTTTTCAAACTGCTCCAGATACTGATTGTTGAACTCGAACCGGTGGCGGTGGCGCTCACTGATATGTGCATCTTTGTAAAGGCCGATGGCCAGCGATTTGTCGGTAAGGTCGCAACGGTAAGCCCCCAATCGCATAGTGCCTCCTTTGTTCTTGATTTTCTTCTGTTCGGCCATCATGTCTATTACCGGATACTCGGTATTCGGTTCCATTTCGGTACTGTGTGCAGTTTTCATGCCCAGTATATTACGGGCAAATTCAATAACCGCGCATTGCATACCCAAACAAATTCCGAAGAAAGGAATGTTGTTTTCGCGCACGTATTTAATGGCTTCTATTTTTCCTTCAATACCCCGGTTGCCAAATCCCGGAGCAACCAACACTCCGTCTAAATGGCCGAGTTTAATCTTTACATTCTGAGCATCTATATGTTCTGAGTGGATGGGCTCCACAATTACTTTGCAATCATGCATGGTACCGGCATGAATAAATGATTCGTGAATAGATTTGTAAGCATCCTGTAACTCTATATACTTTCCCACCAAACCAATCCGCACCTCGTGTTTGGGGTTGCGCAGTTTTTCTACAAATACATTCCACTTGGTCAGGTCGCTTGGCTTTTCGGCACTCAGGTGCAGTTTCTTTAGTACGGTAACATCTGCATTCTCCTTTTGCATTTCGAGAGGCACTACATATATAGAGTCTACGTCCAGCGCCTGAATAACCGAGTCGCGGTCAACGTTACAAAACAGGGCGAGCTTCTTACGCATCTCATCGGTCAGCGGCATTTCGGTTCTGCATACCAGTATATCCGGACGCACTCCAATGGTCTGCAACTCCTTTACACTATGCTGAGTAGGTTTTGTTTTAAGTTCTTTCGCACTCTTCAAAAACGGAATGAGCGTGAGGTGGCAAACAAGGGTATCGTGCTCGTCCAGTTCCCAGCGGATCTGGCGCAGTGTTTCTATATAAGGCAACGCTTCAATATCACCGACCGTTCCTCCTATTTCCGTAATTACAATATCATACTCTCCGGTTTTGCCCAGCATCAGCATCCGGTGTTTTATTTCATCGGTTATGTGCGGAATCACCTGTACCGTTTTGCCGAGATAGGCTCCTTCGCGTTCTTTATTAATAACGGTTTGATAAACACGACCGGTGGTTACATTATTAGCCTGCGAAGTAGGAATGTTCAGGAAACGCTCATAATGCCCTAAGTCCAGATCGGTTTCTGCACCGTCCTCAGTCACGTAACATTCCCCGTGTTCATAGGGGTTCAGTGTACCGGGGTCTACATTGATATATGGGTCGAATTTCTGGATGGTTACCCGGTAACCTCGTGCTTGTAAAAGTTTGGCGAGAGAAGCGGCAAAAATTCCTTTTCCTAAACTCGATGTAACACCGCCTGTTACAAAAATATACTTGGCCATTGCTTAAAAGGGTTTTGCAAATCTATACCGATTTTGTCCACACGCAAAAAAGACCGCTACTAAAACACTAACACCGTGTTGGTAAAAGTAAAGAGGGAATATTAAGTAACATTACCCGGTTGATAAATAGTATAACAAAAAACTTGCTTTAAGAAAATAATTCATTTACATTCGGTAAACTAATTAAAACAAATGTTATGGCAAAAAAAGCTAAAACCGTTACCCACAAGCAAAGTGTTTACCTGAACAAAGCTACCGGTCGTTTTACTTCTGCAAAATATGCGAAGCAATATCCGGGCAAGGTAACGCGCAAAACAATAACTGTTACCAAGAAACTCGGTTAACAGGAATTGCCCAACAAAAAAAAGAGCGAACAAACTGTTCGCTCTTTTTTTTGTTGAATATTTTGCTTACCGTATTAGTGTAATGGTTGCTGCTTTAAGGAAATCCTTCTCTTGTGTTTTAACGCGCACTACACAACTATATACACCCATATCACAGTCTTTCCCATTAAACGTACCATCCCAAGGATGCCCAACATTATTAGTCTCAAAAATTTTCTGCCCCCAACGATTATAGATTTGCATGTTGAAACTTTCATACGTGAACCCAATTACAACATTATAATCTCTATTTTTAGGGTCGTTATAGTTATAGCTTGGCGAACAAAAGAACACGTTAGGAATACCTATTGTTCCCAAGGTATCTGAAGTTGGCTCTCTTTCTTTAAACCAGGCAATCACCGTATCCGGTTGTTGCACAGTAACGAAAACAATAGGATTGGTGCTGTTTGGAATGGGAGTATGATAAATAAAATCGTACCGGTCGAAAACATAATTGCGTACATTGCCGGACGTAGTTGTTACCATATTTCCTATAGCATCAAAAGTAACATTGATTCCTTCTTCAAATCGGAAAACCCACGGATAGCCCGGAGGGGTAAAGTCATTTACTTCTACATCACCGGCAAAGGAATTGTGTTGTCCGTCAGCCCAAACATCTACGACAATATTAAATGAGTCTGGCGGAAGAGGAGGGAGTTGATTGAAAAATGCGTAGATGGTATCCGGTTGATGAACGGTAAAGCTCATAGGGTTGGCAGAATCGTTGGGGTTGGTGTTGTGGAAAACCAAATGCCAGGCAAGAAACTGAAACCCTGCATTTGCACCTGCAGAACAGTTCAGCAAGGTATTGTCGGGCACCTGCATAGTAGACGGGTAAGTGGTAAACACATTCCCGTTCACCGTTACGCTTCCTCCGTTAACAGGGAACGCCTGAATTACTACACTAAAGGTATCAATAACAGTATTGACTGTAAAGTTGGCAATTAGTGTATCGTCTGCTGTGATATTGAAACTCGCATTAGCCGAAGAACTATTCGGAGTAAGTGTATGATGAAGTATAGTCCAGTTTGTAAAAATATAACCGCCATTTTGCGTAGCCGCAATATTAAGAGGAGTGCCATCCACAAACTGTAGCACTGCCGGATAAGCCCCGGGTGTGGTTCCGTTTACACTCACGTTTCCTCCACCGGGAGGGGTCACTAAAACCGTAAGGTTAAATGTATCCGGATTTGGAATTACATTAAAGTTAGCAATCAGCGTATCATTTGCCGTAATATTGAAACTTGCGTTGGCAGAAGTATTGTTCGGATTTAAAGTGTGATGTAGTATTGTCCAGTTGGCAAAGGTGTAACCGCCATTTTGAGTAGCAACAATGTTGAGCGGTGTTCCGTCAACAAACTGCATAACTGCGGGGTAAGCACCCGGTGTAGTTCCGTTAACGCTTACGTTTCCTCCACCGGCAGGGTTTACAAGTACTGTTAAGCTGAATGTATCCGGAACAGGAATCAAATCAAAGTTGGCAATCAGTGTATCATTTGCCGTAATATTGAAACTTGCGTTGGCAGAAGTATTGTTTGGATTTAAGGTGTGATGTAGTATAGTCCAGTTGGCAAATGTGTACCCGCCATTTTGTGTTGCTACAATACTTAAAGGAGTTCCGTCAACAAATTGCATTACCGCGGGATATGCACTCGGTGTAGTTCCGTTCACGCTTACGTTTCCTCCACCGGCAGGGTTTACAAGTACCGTTAAGTTAAATGTATCCGGAATAGGAATCAAATCAAAGTTGGCAATCAAAGTATCATCGGCAGTAATAGTAAAGTTTGCGTTTGCCGAAGAGTTGTTCGGAGTTAAAGAATGATGCAGGATAGTCCAGTTGGCAAAGGCATAACCGGTGTTAGCAGTGGCAATCACGTTTACCGGTGTCCCGTCAACAAATTGAATCACTGCAGGGTATGCCCCCGGTGTAGTTCCGTTCACGCTTACATTTCCGCCACCTGCAGGGTTTACTAACACGGTTAAATCAAACGTATCCGGATTCACCGTGTAATTGGCAACCAGCGTATCGTCTTCAGTAATAGTAAAACTCACATTCTGTGAGGTGTTGTTCGGGTTTAATGTGTGATGCAGCAGAAACCAGTTGGCGAAAGTATAACCGGTGTTAGTAGTTTCAGAAATAGTTAAAGCCGTATTTACAGGGAACCGCATAACGGTTGGATACAATGCCGGTGTAACTCCATTTACCGTAATGTTACCTGCACCAACCGGGTTTACATACACAGTTAAGTCAACTGAATCTGTCGGAACAAAAACCGCTACCACGGAATCAGGGGTGCTTCCCATATCAAAATACATACTGTCAACTATAGTAGATGGGAGCGGAGTGTGGGTTAGTGTTTCCCAATGCGAGAAAACATAACCGGTGTCGGCATTTGCTTTAAACGTTACGTTGACACCTCCGAAATAATTAGAGGTATAAACATAGTTCGTAGGAGTAATTGTGTTGCCGATGGCCACGGTTCCTGCACCGACAGGATAAACGTCAACTGCTAAATGGTAAGGACCGGTTACAGTATAACAGTCATTAAACGAGGTGGTAAAGGCAGCACAACGGCCAGTAATCTGATTGCGCAGGTATTGCACATTGTTTTGCCAGGTGGCATAACTGCCGCCCCATCTGGTGCATTGCCTTTGCATTTCGGGTTGTATGCGCGCAATCACAGAGTCGAGGTGGTTGAGCATATTCGTGCAGCTAAACGAACCGGTCAGATGTTCCGCCATCCGGTTTACATACAAAGCTTCGAAGGCCGGATTGGTCATTAACTTATTGAAAATGACAATGTGGCCTTCATCGGCACCAATGTTCGGATTTGCAAAACCGGTGGAAGGGTCGTTGATATCACACGGACTGGCGGTGTTACTGGTGGTGGGCCAGCCGCTATAGTTTTGCCCCAGGTTAAAAGTATTGTCGGTATCCCACAGCCAGTACTTCCATTTTACATTATTGGGTTGTTTACGTCCGCGCCACCAGGCAGTGTTCCAGTTTATCCAGTCGCTGTTTACGGTATAAAGCCCTTCAGCTACCATGTCAATCAGGCTCATAAAATCTAACCGGTCTGCCACATGCTGATAATTAGCCGGTACAGTCATGTTATTGGCTACCACAAAATTGTAAAGATTGTTCCATGCTGTGTCGCTGCCCATATCAACATTCAGACCTCCCCAATACTTCAGATTATCAACATACTCTTCCTGCTGATCGTAGTAGTAATCAAAATAGTCTTCATCTACTTTTTCACGGTATTCATATACTCCCCAGTACTGTCCGTTTACAAAAACAATACAATGGTCGCCTCTTCGTACATCTACAGCATGGTTAAATTTTTCAGCTAATGTTTGGTTATAGAAATCGCGTATGTGTGCGCACCGGCTTGGCGGATTTGAGCCGCCATCGGGGAAGTTATCGGAGGCTCCGGCTTTAAACATAAGCCATTTGAATTTTTTTCGTGGCGAGGTGTAAAACAGTTTCTTATTAATAAGGTCACCGGTGCCGTACTGGTCTTCAATATCAAAGTCAAACCCTCGCTGGTCATAAGCCCACGAGTCGTTGCCGTGCCGGCTAAACTCTCCGCCAATTTCAAACACCTGCTGATTGCCTGAAGAAAAGAATTCGAGATTACCGAATTGCACATCGAGATTTCCATTACCGAGATGGTCGCTAAGTAGCCGTATAATGCTGCTGTTAGTGGTGGAATAAGTATTACCGGTTACTGAAACCACAGGCAGCGTGTGATTCTCGTTAATGAAATAGGTATTGGTTTCGGTAAACCCCGGAATAGTGCCGTTTGTATTATCAAAAGCTCTCGCCCGTAACACTTGTGTAGCAGCAATGTTAACCGGGCCGGAATACACTGTGCCGGTGGCTGTTGGAATAGAGCCATCTACCGTGTAACGGATGGTTGTATTGGGTTGTGCGCAGGTAAGCGTAACCGATTGAGCACCGCTGTAAAAACCTGCGGGCAAGCTGAATTGCACTCTGGGCACATAACCGGGATACGGTGTTTGTGTGTTGTTAGATGCATTAGGTGTAGGCTTTATAAAGACACTCCAGGTGGCAGCACCATTGGTGGTTCTTCCGCGGCTGTCATTAGTATCGCAGGGGAAAATGGTCAGCGAATCTACAATAGTAAGAGTCGGATTGGTTAAAATGATGTGCTCGGAAGTATCGCTTTGGGTAAGTTTAAAGTTGGTGTGTTGTTGCCCGCTTACCACACCGTTCCGCGCGCTACAGTAAAATAGCTTCCAGCTGTTATTAGCCATAGTAATACCTGCAGGTATCTGCCACTTTGTTAGGGTATCCGGGTTGTCACTTAAATACCAGCCTCCAATGTTCACCGCAGCACCCGAGCCGTTGTAAAGTTCTATCCAGTCATAATAATTGCCATTGCCTGGATGTGGCCACTGTGATTTATTAGCAGCACAAAACTCATTGATTACGATTTGCGCCTGACCGAACTGCCAGAACAGAAAAGCGAACAGGACTGAAGTGTAAATTCTTTGCATAGGTTGTTTTAGTAAAACAGCTAACGAAGTTAATCAGATTACTTATATATAGATAACCTTTTAGTAACAAGGGTTGGATGGGAGCAAAGTAATTAAGACTTAATCCATAATTGATGTGCTATGTTAATAGTAAGGATAATCTAAAGTGGA
>CAZBPG010000064.1:0-22781 GCA_964493695.1 uncultured Chitinophaga sp.
GAGTTTGGATTGATACACCTTAAAAATGCATCTTGATTTGTCCGAAGTATTAATTTAAAAAAGTGCTGTTTTACATTAACCGGTACTGCCCCTTAACCATTGCGGGTTGCCCCTGAGTCGTTGCGGGGCAACGCTTAACCTTCGGGAGGCGCCTCTGAATGGTTGCGGGCTGCCCCTCAACTTTCGGGGGGCGCCTCTTAACGGTTGCGGGTTGCCGCTCAATCTTCGGGGGCTGCCTCTCAACGGTTGCGGGTCGCCTCTCAATCTTCGGAGGTTGCCTCTCAGCGGTTGCGAGCCTCCCCTCAGCCTTTGAGGGTTGCCGCACAATGGTTAAGAGTCGGGCCTTTCTCCGCCAGTGTTCGACTGCTAAAGGTTTGGGGTAATTTCAAAAACCTTTTTCAACTCCCCCCACAGTGCTTTTTTATCGGTATCGCTTTTCAAAAGGCGGGCAAGCGGTTCGCTCCTCACTAATTTAAGACCGTCAATGCTGTAAGCAAAATACTTTTTCAGCACCAGGTTTTTGCTCAGCGCCATATCGCCAAACACCATCACCGTCTTCACCGGAAAATTTTTCCGCAACCAGCTCAGCGAAACATTCGGGGCAAAAGCCGTGTTCACCAACACAATATCTTCCTCTTTCAGTTTACAGGCCGTAATAATCTTCAGCAGTTGGCTCCGCTCCTCTCCCTGCAGCGTTTCACCGGTGGCCTGCGAAAACAAAATCACCACCTCCTTTCCGCTCTTTACCTCCACACCGGTCATGGTTTTGTTTTCCACATCGCTGCCCGTGCTATATACCTTTTGCTTATCGAATACAAGCTCCGGCCTGTTGAGTTCTATCATACTGATAACCTAATTAAATGTTCAAAAATAACTTTGTGCAACAAAGCCCAAATAGAAACTTATTCTATTTTTGGCACAGGACTTAACACTTAAAACGCGATTATGGGCTACAAGATAACCGTTGAAAAAACAAAGGCATCTAAACTGGGTGAAATTGATTTTAACCACCTGCCGTTTGGCAAGCACTTCTCCGACCACATGTTTATTGCCGACTACCGCGATGGCGACTGGCACGACTGCCGCATAGTTCCTTTCGGTAATTTTTCAGTTCACCCTGCCCTCTCTTCCCTGCACTACGGTCAGGCCATTTTTGAGGGTATGAAAGCCGAGAAAGATGCCGATGGAAACCCCATCATTTTCCGCCCATTAAAGAACCTGAACCGCCTGAACATTTCTACCGACCGTATGGCCATGCCCGAAATTCCGGAAGAACTTTTCATGAACGCTATGGACAAGTTAGTAAGCCTCGATAAAGACTGGATTCCCAACACCCCTCACTCCTCTTTATACATCCGCCCTTACATGTTTGCCACCGAAGAGTTTGTGGGCATTAAACCGGCCGAGCACTTCCGCTTTTGCATTTTCACCAGCCCGGTAGGCGCTTATTACAGCCATCCGGTAAAGGTTTTTATTCACGATAAATATGTGCGCGCTTTCCCTGGTGGGGTTGGTTACGCCAAATGTGCCGGCAACTACGGTGCGGTAATGATGCCCACCCGCGAAGTGCAGAAAATGGGTTACGACCAGATTCTATGGCTCGATGGTATCCACCACCGCTACCTGCAGGAAATAGGCACCATGAACATATTCGCCATTATTGACGGGGTAATTATTACCCCCGCCCTCGACCAGGGCACCATCCTCGATGGGGTTACCCGCGACAGCATGATTCGCCTGGCCGAAAACGAAGGCTATGTGGTGCAGGAGCGCGATATTTCTATTGACGAAATAATCAATGCTTACCACGAAGGCAAACTCGAGGACTTGTTCGGCACCGGAACCGCTGCGGTGGTATCGCACATTGGCGAGTTCCATTACAAAGGCGAAAACTACGAACTGCCTCCAATCGAAGGCCGCGAAATTTCGAACAAACTGAAAGGAAGGTTCACCGCCATCAAATCGGGCAAAGCCGAAGATGTGTTTGGCTGGCTGCACACCGTGCCGGTTTCTGTTTACTCCAATCAATAAGCCCCTAAATCCCCAAAGGGGTTTAGTTGTCCCTTCAAAGTCCCGAAAGTTATCGCGTACGCGTCAAGTTAATTAACAAGGCCTATCAGTATTTATCCCGTAGGGATAAGAGCTTGGTAGAAACAAAACAAACGATATCTCTGACCACGTAGTGGTCAAACAGGGTTCGACTACTAACGTGGTCGTTTTATATTCTATATCCTATTTCTACCAACCTGTGAATCCTACGGATTCAAAACCAGGTAAAGGTTTCGTGATAATTCGTGCAATTCGTGGCTATATATTTAAAACCTCAACCGCATCTGCACCGTAATCTCACTCCTCTGGTTGGCATCAATCATATCCAGCCCGCTGCCGGTTGTTTTCGAATCGAACAGTTGTGTTTGTGAAAAGCGCACCCAGAAATCGAGGTTGCGCATAGCAGCATAACGGAGCGTTAAGTAATACCGCATACCATTGCCGTAATACGCGGGAATAGAGAAAGAATACAGCACATCGTTTTCATACGCATAAATGCGGCTGTTGTACGAAGAAGTTTTGAAGATAGCCAGCCTTGCATTAAACGAAAGCGGAAAACTCAGCATCTTAAAGTTCACATCCTGATAAATCACAAAACCGTTCTCGGCTTTGCTGCTGCCCATTTTGTAATAAGCCCATTCTATCCGGTTGCCGAGCGTAACCGCCTCACTAATCTTATACTTCGCATTAAACCTTAAGGCCTGCCGCTGCTCGTTCACCAGATAATCAAACGCCCCTTCATTATCCGATTGGTTCTTCTTCTTCAGCTCAAACCGGTAACGCAGATACATCTCCATCTTTTTGTTGGGCGTAAACGTAGCCTGCAAAAAATTATCACTGCCCCAGCCCGGTGCTTCGGTCAGGAACTTCAGCCACCGGTTCATGTATAAATCAAAGTAAGCATCAAAGCGCAGCATAGCCACCGGGCGCACACTCAGCCCCAAATACAAACCGTTTTCGTTCTGCGGCCTGCTGCTTTCCGCAAAAGCACCGGAATAAATAGTTTGAAAATTACGACTGTAATACCGGTGGAGGATACTGAAGTCAACCTTCTTATCTAAACTCACCATCACCCCGTTCAGCAAACCAAAGCCAAGGTTATCGCTGATGGCCTCTTCACCAAAAAAGTGAAAGTTCTTCACCACCACGTGATAATCTATACTGGCATTAATGAGTTGGTTCCGGTTAAGGTCATATTGATTGTACGGATAAAGCGTGCGGCTGTAATTGCCGAAGAAACGCGAGTAAACCGCATTGGCACCTATATGCCAGTTGCGTTTGGCATACGAAACATTGCCCCCGGCAGTCAGCAGGTTAATGGAGTTCCTGTCATCAACTTCGTTCTGTGTGCGGTGGTAACCCGATTCGTTGAAAGAAGAAAACGATTCATCGGCATTGATACTCGTGTCAGCAGAGGCAATAATGTTTCCGTCAATCTGCTTAAACGAACCGAAAGCCGTAAACGAAACTCCCTTTGCCCCCACGGTAAATGCCCCGCCCCGCATAAAGTTATACTCGTTCAGCGAAGTATACGGCCGCAGTGTCATTCCCTGCCGCTTTACCTGCATCACCATCGGGCTTTTGCGCACCCCAAAGCCGCTCCACATAATCAATCCCTGCCCAAGGCGCACCTCATAATCGCCTAAAGCTAATGCTTTAAGCGTTTTCATGTTTCGCAGAAAAAAATGCCCGCTGTAGTAATCGAAACCCTGTTTGTTAGAACCTTTAAAGAATTCCTCACCGGCATCTTTTTCAACCGTAAAACCATAGCTCAGTTTAGTGCCGTAGTTATATCTGAAGCGGGCAAACAAACCAAACGGCTTACCCAGATAACCGCTGCCATCGCTGCGCTGGTAACCGGCACTCTTTTCTAGCTGCTGCCGGTAGCGGGTTACAAACATAAACTTGCCCTTACCAAAAAGCTGCTTGGCGGTAAAGTGCTCTTCCTTTACATCATTGTCCACTCTTACATAGGGCAGCAAGCGGTTAATAAGCGGCAAATCGAAACCCGGCACTGCCTGCAACTCGAAAATAGAAATCAGCTTGCCGTTACCGGCAATGTATTCGAGCAACGAAGAAATCTGTTGGGCAGTCAGCAAAGGCAAATCATCCAACACCGTGGCTTCCGCCTTATTCAGATTGATGGGGTGCTCTTTAAAATACTCCAGTTCATCAATGTAAGCATCGTAATCAAAACTTTCCGACTCTGTTTGCTGGGCGTTGTTTTCTATCACATCCTGCACATCGCTGCCGTCATCTTTCTGCACCGGTGGCTTTTGTGCGTGCAAAAAGGCAACGAGAAACAAGAAACAAGAAACAAGAACAATCTGTTTCATTTCTTCTTCTTGGTAAACGAATAAATGATGGCCGCCTGCGGAGTAAACCCAAGCACCGGATGGTAAGAAGAAGCCAAATCAATATTCAGTCCTTTCACATTCACCCCCACCCCAAACGAAGCACCAAAAGGGGTGGTCTGTGCCCCGGCACGAATGTGCAGGTACTTGATGGGGCGGTACTCAATGCCACCCTTAAACTGCGGCTTATAATGAATATCCTGCTCATACTCCGCTGCCAGTAAAACCTTAGGCGATGGCTCATACCCCAACCCGAATTTGATAACCGTAGGCAGCCGCTCCCCAAACACTTTATCTACTTTGTAAGGAACCGGATTATAAATGTGCGCGCCAATCGTCAGCACCTTCCACGGCTTGTACTGGAAGCCAACTTCGAAAGTGAAGAAGTTCCGGTTACCGTTCTCCAAAACCGTCATGCGCAGATAATCAAACTGCAGACCCATCGAAAACTTCTCCCCGAACTTACGCGCATACGCCAAGCCTATCTTTGTTTCGTTGTAATACTTGTAGCCGTAATAGTTCGCGCTTAACCCAAACGTTCCCACCTTGGCGCTTACCGGTATCACCACCGCACCGTTAAAATTATTGATGCTGGCGTTTACAAACTTCCGGTCGCCATAAATCCCCACCGAGTAGTTGCTCATGTAAGCCAGCCCTGCCTGATTGGTGGTAGTAGAAAAAACATCTGCGAAGGTGATAGAAGCATCACCCATAGCTGCAGCCCGCGCACCGGCAGTAAAATTATCCCCTGAAGCAATGGCGGGATTAAACAAACAAAACAAGCTACCGATGACAAGTAAAAGTTTCTTCATCATTACTAATGTAAATTGATATTCGATGAAACAAATAAATTTGCCATTATTAAAATGTTAACATGAATTCTATCAGAGGGAAATGGGCATTGATTACCGGTGCCACTTCGGGCTTTGGAAAAGCCACAGCAGATTTGTTTGCCAAAGAAGGCTGTAATGTAGTTATCACCGGTCGGAGGGCAGAGAAGTTAGAAGCCCTCATGAACATCCTGAAAGAAAAATATCATGTGCAGGTCATCTCTTATTGCTTCGATGTGCGCGAATTGAACAAGTGTGTGGAAATGGCAAACGATCTAGCAGAGCGTGAAATTGTTCCTGACATTCTGGTGAATAACGCAGGGTTGGCTTCCGGTAAAAACAAAATTCACGAAGGGTTGATTGGCGATTGGGAGAAGATGATAGACACCAACGTAAAAGGCCTGCTTTACATCACGCGCTCCGTTCTGCCCATGATGGTAGAGCGCAACGAAGGGCACGTTATCAATATCGGCTCTACTGCC
Source organism: uncultured Chitinophaga sp. (assembly GCA_964493695.1). Lineage (GTDB taxonomy): Bacteria > Bacteroidota > Bacteroidia > Chitinophagales > LD1 > Bog-950. Next base: position 5,716 of record CAZBPG010000064.1, read on the forward strand.
GGTCACATTGTTTACCCCGAAGGCGGTGTTTATAACGCCAGCAAGTTTGCTGTAAGGGCATTGAACGAAGCCATCAATCTGGACTTAGTAGGCACCAACATCCGCTGCTGCTCCGTTGACCCCGGTGCTGCTGAAACGGAATTCTCTAAAGTCCGTTTTCATGGCGATGAAGAAAAGGCAAAGAAAGTTTATGAAGGCTTTGACCCGTTGAAGGCAGAAGACATCGCCAACATCATTTATTTCATTGTTACCTCACCGGTACACGTAAACATTACTAACTTGGTGGTGTATCCAACCGCACAACGTAGTTTTTATGTTTGCGCTAAGAAATAACAAAGCCGATGCGTCCAAAAAATAAAGACCCCTTAGTTGAACTTTTCAAACAACTGAAACCGTTGTTGAAGAAATACTCTCCGCCTTTAAAGGCGAAGAAAGATTCTGACACCGGTTACGAATTATGGAGCGATAAACAGGTAGTGATTGCTGACAAGATGAAGAGTGAAATATTCTTTGCCGCTTTTATGGTACAGAAAGGTTTCGTGAGTTTTTACTATTTCCCTGTTCATACGCACCCTGAAGTAAAAAAAGAATTGCAGCCCAAGTTGCTCAAGCTACTCAAAGGGAAATCCTGTTTTCACATTACACAGGCTGATGATGTTTTGCGAAAAGACATCGAAGGCGCCTTAGACTTCGGATTTAAGTTTTACCAGGAGAAGGGCTGGATATAAAAGTAAACCCCGAAAGGGTTAAAACCCTTTCGGGGTTTAAAATGATTTAATCCATATCTCCTTCCATCGGCTTTTGACAGCACATAGGAAGTTTACCGAAAGCATCTTCATTCTTCTTTACATCATCGGCATCGTAACCGGTACCGGCAATTACTGCGCGCAGTTTATCGGCATTGGTTTTAGAAGGGTCGTACTTAATTTTGATTTTCTTGCTGTTGAGATTCAGCATCGCTTCCTGCACACCATCGGTGGCTTTTACAGCTTTCTCAATACGGTTTTTGCAGGAACCGCAAATAGCAGATGTTTTAATAGACACCACCTTGCTCTTTTGGCTTTCGGCTGCACTTACTCCGGCTGACGTAACCGCAATCAGAACTACAGCGCAGAAAAAACTCTTCATTATTTTATTCATGTTGTTTGTTTTTGTTTGGTAAAGATAATGTTTGAAATCGTGAAATAGTTCGCATTAACTTACTTTAAAGAAAATCTTACACCGGTAAATGCCATTGCTCCACGTAACGGCCCCCAGATAAGCGAAGCATCGAACTGGTTGCTGAACGGCTGGTCTCCCGCAATGATGGGATTCTTTTGCGAGAAATTGGCAAGGTTCTCCCCCCCTATGTATACTTCCCACTGCTTCCATTTGAAGGTAACCTGTGCATTCAACTGAAAAAAATCTTTCGACTTAGCACTCCGCTGATTAGCCGCATCGTTTACCGATGTATCCGGTATACGCGTTTTGCCAAACCAGTTTAAACCGGTGTTGAAACGCCAGTGATTGTTTTTGGTAGTGTATTGAAGTGAAACCAAACCCCGGTGCTGAGGACGTAGCGGAATAATCTTCCTTCCGCTCTTGAAATCGGTTTTTGCCTGCTCATATTTGTAAGCCAGCTTTACTTCAAAATTTTTAATTACTTCATAGCTAACCTCCGCCTGCACAGCGTTGGCAAACGATTTACCGGTGAGGTTATAGAACTGCAACAGCCGTGCATCTTCTAAATCCACCACTACCTGATGAACAAAATCAGTGCGGTAATAATCAACAGTGATGCTACCCTCGCGGAAGTTGAGAAAGAACTTGTAGTTCAGACTTGCCCCGTAGTTCCAGGCTTCTTCCATTTTTATGTTCGGGTCAATTACTATTTGCCGGTTGTTGGCCAGCAAACCAAAGTTCTCGGCAAACAAAGTAGGAACACGGTAACCTCTTCCGGCTGATACCCGGAAACTTAAATCGTAAAGGATGTTCCACTTCAGGTTAAAGCGCGGAGAAACAAAAGTGCCGTAAAGATTGTGCTGGTCTACCCGCATACCAGTGATGAGCATTACCTTTTTGTTTTTACCGAAATTGAAACTCGCTTCGATAAATGCACCCGGTACTATTTCCAATCGCGTTCTTTGAATGGTATCAAACTGCTCGGTTACATAATCAGTCTGCACCGATACACCTGCCTTTAATTCATCATCTCTTTCGTTCAGTGTTTTCTGATAAATAAAATTGAGGTAACCGAAATGCTCGAGCGCGTTGTAGTCCCTTCTGCCTACATAACCGTATTGGTTGTGATACATGTATTTATACTGAACGCCTATGTAGTTTTCTTTCGGAAGGTTGAAACCGGTTTTAGCAACCGCTTCTACCCGGTTGGTTCTTAAACGCATGCCCCAATCATTCTGTGCTAACCGGTCCAGCTTCGGATTGAAATGCGATGAGCCGCCCGTCCGGTCTTCGATATTGGCAGTGGCGGCAAACAATACCATTCCTCCTTTGGGTATCATATAGGTAAACCGGTGCAGCAGGTTCAGGTTTTTCACCAGCGGGTTATCTATGTAATGGTCGTGGTTCATATCCATCTTCAGCCAGTTGAGCTGGCCGTGAACAGAAGTGAGCGTGCTCCACTGCTCGTTAATCTTGGTAGCTGAAATTATATTCAGTTCGCTCCGCATATCCTGATTAAGAAACAGATTGACAAACAACCGGTCGGTGTTTTGTGGCTTCTTCAACTCCACGTTTATCTGACCGGTCATGCCTTCGTAGCCGTTTACCACACTTCCCGCACCCTTGTTTACCTGAATGGAACTCATCAACGGACCGGGCACATAGTTTAACCCGAAGGTTTGCCCGAGCGAACGGATGCTGGAAATATTCTCTACCATTATCTGGGTATACATACCATCCAGGCCCAGCACGCGTATTTCTTTGGCACCGGATACCGCATCGGTAAAGTTTACATCTACGGTAGCGGTGTTTTCAAAACTCTCGCTCAGGTTGCAGCAGGCATCTTTTACCAAATCGCCACTATTGATAACCTCTACGTTCATAGGAGTCATTTCAAGGCGCGTTGCTTTTTTGTTCGAAATTTCAACTTCCTTTAGTTCGACTTGCTTTTGGGTGCTGTCGGTTTGTGCGCGCAGCGCGATAACAGACAACAGACTACAGACAACGGATAATACAGATTTCATCTCTTCATTCTTTTAAACATAAACAGTTTAGAAATCGTCTTTATGCGAGGAGATTGCTTCGCAGAGCCTCGCAATGACGTTATGCCGGAGAGAGGAATTCTAAATCCTGAAAGTTTGTGTAAAGGTGTTTTCGCTTTTGCTTTGGACAAAAGGCGGAGAGGTGTTGGCTTGGTGAAGCACAACATGATTACTAACAGCAGCAATAAATATTTGCGAAGCGGGAAGAACGGCAACTGCCGTTGTAATTTCTTTTACTTCGGTTTGCTGATTGATAAAATCCTGTTTCAGGTATTTGGAACTTACCTCGCAGCAGGAAGATTTTTTAACGGTGCAATGGTTTCCTTCTTTCTTTTCGGTGCAGCAGTGTTTTGGCTCGCCAATACTGATGTGCGTATGCTTGGTTTTAAGACAGGTGTGCGCATAGATAGTCTGTCCGCTGTCGGCAAACAGAATGAGCAGGGTGATGAATAAATTGATGGCACGCTTTAAAAGCATAAGTCAAATATACGTTTTGCCTTTTACAGTTTACAGTTTACGGATGAATGTTTGCATTTGTTTGGTTTTGGGTGTTTGGGGATTTGTATTTTGCGCCCGATGGATGTTTACCAGATACTCGGATATTTAGGAGCGGTGCTTACCGGATTAGTGTTGGGGTTGTTAGGTGGTGGTGGTGCTCTTCTTTCTATACCGGTGCTGGTTTATCTGTTTCACCTGCCCGCTTCTGTGGCTACCGGTTACTCGCTTTTTCTTGTTGGTGTTACGGCTACTTCCGGTGCGGTGCAAAACCTCCGCAAAAAATTAGTGGATTATCCTGCGCTGCTCTACTACGGCATTCCTTCTACCCTTACCGTTTACTGTATGCGCAGGTTTGCCATGCCTGCTATACCCGAACATATTTTTACGCTCGGCAGTTTTACGCTCGATAAAGACCACCTCATTCTTTTTATTCTCTCGCTGGTCATGTTTATAGTAGCGTACAAAATGATTACCGCAAAAGAAGGTGAGCCGGAAACCGGTACCGCGCACAAAACCAATTACGCAGAGTTGATGTTTTATGCCGTGCTTATTGGCAGCTTTTTGGGTTTGGTGGGTGCCGGTGGAGGTATATTGATGATACCCGCTCTTATTCATCTGGCCAACCTGAGTATGCGTAAAGCCGTGGGCACTTCGCTGGTGCTGGTTGCGGCTAACTCGTTTATCGGCTTTTTGGGCGATGTGCACTCCAACCCGCACATGGACTGGAAGTTCCTCCTCCTTTTTTCCGCTTTTTCTATTGCCGGGGTGTTTACCGGCACTTACCTGCACCGGTTTATTCATGGCAACCAACTGAAGAAATACTTCGGCTGGTTTATTCTGGCAGTTGCGGTAATGATGGTGGTGAAAGAAATGCTTAGAGGGTGATTTTAGATTTTTTTGCATCGGGATGCAGACCGCAGGCGCTGGTGTAGTTAAATTACCACTAGGTGGTCTATTGCGGACGTTGAGGGGAATGAAAAAGTTGTAAATCTGTTTTTAGCCTGCTGCCGGTAAGCGGCCCTGCAGATGCTGCTCCAAAAACATTCGATGATTGGTATGGATTCATAACCACGGCTTGAACCTTTTTCGGGAAGGTCTAATCCCGTCATAAATTCTTTTATGCCGATACTCTCAAGCATATCTTTCATCCGTTTCATGCCGCCTCATGCCGTTACATTTCTGTCCGTAAATTCTACTGGGATTTCTTTCACATTTTGGTTTTGGTTGTTTTCTTCACAAAGTAATTCCGGCAGGGATTTCAGGAAATTAGATTTGGCCTAATAATAATCTCGGTTAATGGATGTTGCTCCAACTAAAATTCAAACATCCTTATACATTCGCGCATGCATATTCATCATCTCATCATTTAATCACCTCATCAATATGGAATACAGACGACTCGGTAAATCAGGCTTACAGGTAAGCGCACTTTCGCTTGGCAGTTGGGTAACTTTCGGTCATCAGATAGGTGATGATGTGGCAGAACAACTGATGATAAAGGCTTACGAAGCCGGTATAAATTTTTTCGATAATGCCGAAGTGTATGCACACGGCAAAAGCGAAATTGTAATGGGGAACATATTGAAGAAGATGAATTGGGACCGCGATACCTGGATGGTTTCCTCAAAAGTTTTCTGGGGAAGACAGGCAGGCCCGCGCGAGAACCAAAGAGGCTTGATGCGCAAGCATGTAGTAGAGGCCTGCCATGCAGCATTAAAGCGCTTGCAGGTAGAGTATCTGGATATGTATTTCTGTCACCGGCCCGATATAAACACCCCCATTGCAGAAACCGCCTGGACCATGCACAACCTCATTACACAGGGCAAGGTTTTGTATTGGGGAACCAGCGAGTGGACAAGCCAGCAGATTACAGAAGCGCATTACTGGTGCGAAAAACACAATCTGATAGCACCGGTAATGGAACAGCCGCAATACAACATGCTTCACCGCAAGTTTATGGACAGAGATTATCTTCCGCTGTTCGAAAACTTTGGCTTGGGCACTACCATCTGGAGCCCGCTTGCAAGCGGTTTGCTCACCGATAAATATTTTGACGGCTCCAACGCAAGCGATAAAACAAGAATGGATTTGATGGTTTGGCTGAAGGAACGTGCCCTTGGTGATATGGAGAAAGTAGAGAAAGTGAAGAAGTTGTATGCTCTTTCAAAAAAGTTGGGAATGCCACTTTCGCATCTGGCTCTTTGCTGGTGTTTGAAAAACAAAAACGTATCTACCGTAATACTCGGAGCCAGCAAGGTTTCGCAACTCGAAGAGAACCTGAAATGCTACGATTCGCTTAATAAGCTTACCGGTGAAGTAATGACTAAGATTGAAGAAGTATTACAGAACAAACCTGCTTTGGTGGTGTATTAAACAGTATCCTCTATCAACTAAATGAACGCACCAACAAGTCAGTCTTTCTGCCGATAGTCTTTACCTGATATGTTTATAAGTCAAGATACTCTCCATCGGCACTTACCGGATAGCGCATCATCATTTTTACCGCACGCTCCATAGTCAGGTCTTCGTAAATTACTTTGTAGATAGTTTGCAGCAGAGGGGCACTCACACCGGTGTGGTCCACAATCAGTTTTCCTATTTTAAGGGTGCGTATCCCTTCGGCTACTTCACCCAGCGATTTGAGAATATCTTCTAACTTTTCGCCTTTCGCTATGCGGTAACCCACGGTAAAGTTTCTTGACTTGAGAGAAGAGCAGGTAGCTATTAAATCGCCAACACCTGCCATACCAAGGAAAGATCGTTTATCAGCACCCAAGGCTTTGCCAATGTAAATCATCTCTGCCATTCCGCGGGTAATGAGCATGGCACGGGCGTTTTCTCCATAACCCAACCCGCTCATAGCACCTGATGCGAGTGCCACATAGTTTTTTAGCACACCGGTCAGTTCTATGCCGAGAATATCGCGTGTGCCGTATACCTGAAAGCGGTCGCTTTTTAAAGCGGCAACACCTTCCCGAATCACCTCATCAAAGCGGCTGGCAACTACGGTAGCAGCCGGTTGTTTTTCCATCAACTCCAAAGCCAGGTTAGGGCCTGCAATACTTCCCACGCGCACAATACCTGTTTCCTGCAATATCAATTCGCTCATGGTCTTGATGTCTTTGAGGCGAATAGTTTTTGCATCGGCTTTATCAATATCAAACTCGCAATGCAACCCTTTAGTGGTGTGAATCATGATATGGTCCGGTCGCAGGTAAGGCGAGAAATCAATAATCATGCTCTTGAAGTACTGCGAGGGAACAGCAGGAAAGATGAGATAACAGCCCGATGCTACCTGTTCCAATGAATCAGCTAACTGAATATTGGGGTGTAAATCGAAACCACGAACTTTGCGTTCTCGTTTCATCAGTTCTTTGGTTTCGAGATTGCGTTCATACAAAAGCACTTGCCTGTTTTCTGCCAGCAAATTTGCAACGGCCGCACCAAAGCTTCCCGCCCCAATAACGCCTACCGGATTCTGTTTCATTTGTCAAATAAATTTTTCCAGACCGTAACCATCCAACCGGTTATGATAATAGTAAAGCAATTTTAAATCTTCACTGCCCATCACGTCTCCGTTTTTAGTAAGAGGCGAAGCGGAGTGATACAGGTTAATGTTCTTCATACCGTGTTCAATAATCTTATCAATGTTCCATCGCAACTCGGGTGAAATGTGTACTTCCCCCTGTTCCTGCATTTCCTTTAATCTTTCTTTTAAACGTGAAACCGACTCCACTACATCTGCATAAGGAAGCGAAACATCTTCTGACGGAGTGCGGAGTAGGGTGAACAGGTCGTAGCCTTTATACTTTTTCTTCAGCAGTTCGAATACGGTAAAGCAAACCAGGTGGCTGGTGAGTACCACATTATAACGGTAGTAATTATCTACAATGCGCTCGCCCAGAATTTTTGTGTACTCGGCATCGCGCTGCTCATCATCTTTTAACTCGCCATTGGTGACAAAGTAATTCTTCACATTTATTTTCTGACCTAAGTGGTTATAGCTGTTTCCCTCGTTATCTACTTTGTTGCCCAACACATCCATTACTTCGCCAAACGAAACCGAGAGCGAAGAAGAAGCCGAGAAGAACTTCAGCATAAAGCGAATGAGTTTAAAAGAAGTAGAGTATTCATCATTCTCTTTATAGAATCTTTCCTTGCCTGTTTCTTTCAGGTAGTCGTTAATCAACGATTGAGCTTCGAGCACAAAGTGATAGTTAATGATACACGGCACTACATAAATCTTCGGGGCGGTTTCTTCTGTAAAGTTTTTGAAGTGCAGTTTCTGTGTTTCTAAGGCGGTACCGAGCAAACCGAGTTTTAACTTTTTCTCCAGGTGGCCCGAACGGGAACGCGTGCCGCCCGGAAAGAAAATACTATGGGCCCCGCGCTGGATGGCAACGGTGGAATACATTTTCAGCGTTTCGAGGTAAATGGTATTCTTCTTTCTGCGGTCAACTTTGTAGGCGCCAAGGCGGCTCATGAAATAAGAGAGAAGCCCTATGCTGAAAAGGTTTAAACCCGCACCGTAAGTAAAAGCAGGTAACCCCATTTCGTTCAAGAGCCAGCCCACCATGATAGAGTCCATGTTGCTGAAGTGAGTGGGTACTACTATCACCGTGCCTTTGGTGGACAGGTGACGGATTTTTTCGATGTCTCCGGTTAAGGGAATTTTTTCGTGAATGGTTCTTACGTTGCCGGCAATGGTTTTAAACCATTTACCCGGAGCTGCTGCCAGTATGCGCCCGAAGAACTGCGGAAGAATAGCCTTTGCAAAACTGAAAGCACCGGGGTCAAACTCTCCTACTATCTCTTCTGTATAGCGGTCAATAATTTCTTCGAGTAAGTGTTCTTCGTTAAAAGGCGAATTGTCTTCTATCTGCTCAATCTGGATAAGTTTGCTTTTAATGCTGTTCCAAAACTGGCGCTCATCTTTAGGGTCGGCTTTCCAGGGTTTTTCGGTAAGGCGGATGCGCTCCTGATAAAGCACTCTTGCCAGTTCTGCGCGCAGTGCTTTTTCGGTATTGAAACGTGCCTTTAACTTTTCCCTTACCCGTTGTTTAACCTCGTATACAAAATGGGCTTTATGTTCGCTTAGTTTGCTGATAGGCCACTCGCGTATATCCTCGGTTACATAGGGCAGGGGGTAATCGCCCGGCTTGTATTCTCTTCCGCTCATTTCATCTTCTTGATTGGATTTAAAAATAGAATTTTTAACCAAAGAAAAACCCCGCCTTGCGACAGGGTTTAAAAGTTATGATGCTTCGACTTCGCTCAGCATGACATTAGTATCATTTCTTCACAATCATCTTAAAGCCGGTGCCGTGAATGTTCAGGATTTCTACACTTGGGTCGTCTTTTAAATACTTGCGCAGTTTGGCAATGTAAACATCCATACTGCGACCGGCAAAGTAGGAATCAGTTCCCCATACGGCATTCAGGGCTACCTGACGTTCAAGAATACGGTCAACATATACAGCAAGCATTTTCAATAGTTCCGACTCTTTGGTGGTAAGTTTTGTTTCCTTGTTACCTATCTTCAAAATGCGCACGGTGTTGTCGAAATCAAATCTTCCTATTTTGAAATTGTTTTGTGTGCTGGCTTCGGTTTTAGGCAGGCGCTTGAAAATATTTTCCATGCGCAATACCAGTTCATCCATGCTGAAAGGCTTGGTCATATAATCATCTGCACCCAGTTTCAGGCCTTCAATGGTATCTTCTTTCAAGGCTTTGGCAGTGAGGAAAATGATAGGCATGGCAGAGTTCATTCTGCGGATATCTTTAGCCAGTGTAAAGCCGTCTTTCTTCGGCATCATTACATCAAGAATGGCCATTTCGTATTTGTTCACTTTTAAATCGTTGAAGGCTTCTTCTCCGTTGCGTTTTAAAACAACATCGTAGCCTTTCATTTCGAGAGAGTCCTGCAGTATATTACCCAGATTGGTATCATCTTCTACAAGCAATATTTTTTTCTTGGTTGACATGGTAAATAGTTTAGTTGTTATTTTAACAAACCAAAGTTACAGGGGTTTAAAGGTGGTGCAAAGGGCTTACCACATTTTAACAAATCAGAAAGGAAGGAATACATCGAAGCGGCTGCCCTTTCCGAGTTCGCTTTCTACCTTTATATCGCCCCCGTGGGCACTGACAATTACCTGCACATAACTGAGGCCGAGGCCGAAGCCCTTTACGTTGTGAATGTTGCCCGTAGGCACGCGGTAGAATTTCTCAAACACTTTTTTCTGGTTGTCTTTGGGTATTCCTATGCCTTCATCCTGTATGCTTACCACAATTCCGCGGGCGTTGTTCCTGGTGGTTACGGTAATTTTCAGGTGGTCGTCTTTTTTGTATTTAATGGCATTGTCGAACATATTGTAAAAAGCGTTGGTGAGGTGGAAGAGGTCGCCCTTTACGGTTGCCTTTTGAGCATCGAGGTGTTTGATAAGTTCTCCCTTTTCGTTCTGCACGCGCAGTTCAAGTGTATCGGCAATTTCATCGAGCAGTTCGTTGATGTTAACCGGTTCCAGTTTTAGTTTAAACTCACCGCGGTCGAGGCGGGCTACCTGCAATACGTTTTCGATGTGGCCGCTCAGGCGTTTGTTTTCTTCCTCAATAATACCCCCGTAGTTCTGCACTTTTTCGGGGTTGTTTGCCACCTTATCGTTCTTGAGCATTTGCGTAGCCAAAGAAATAGTCGCCACCGGTGTCTTGAACTCGTGCGTCATGTTGTTGATGAAATCGGTTTTGAGTTCATCCAGTTTCTTTTGCCGGTAGATGATGTAAAACGAACCGCCAAACGATGCGAGAATAATGAAGATGAAGGCAATAGTGGCGGAAAGCATCAGCCACATGCTTTGAAAGATGTAGTCCTGCTTTTTGGGAAAGTCAACCACCATAATGCCCGAGTTCTCATAAAGGTCGTTCGGGAAAAGGGGAATGGAGTAAAAGTTGGTGGCCTGCGATTCTTCTTTGGTAACGTTCATGTTGCCGAAGAGCATTCCCTTAGCCCAGTTGTCGAACACGGCATACTGGTAGGGTGTGTTGATGCCTTCTTTGCGGAACTCGGTTTGCAGCAGGGTATCAATCATGTCTTTGTTAATGCGCTGGTTGAGGCATTTATCATCGAGCATAAACTGCATGGCCAAATCCTGAAACAGCCGGTTGTATTTCTTAAACTGCATTTCAATCAAATGCCGCTCGCGCTCTTCGCTGTTGTGGTGAATTACATCTTTGTCTTTCTGCTCTTCGTGCAGTTTGGCGGCTTTTTCCTGCAGGTAAGTAATGCTGCCCATAAACTTAGAAACAAACAAACCGCTGGTATCGCTGAAGCCGAATTTAAGTGCGTGTTGCCCTACCGAGTCAACCAGGGTAAGATTAGGCGAATAGGTTTTAATGGTTTGCACGGTATCGTACATCTTATTGATGTTTCGCCCGAAATCGTTTAGGCCGGTAATGGCAAAGTAGTTAATGGCTTCATCGCGCTCAATGGAGCGGGCAATGTTGCTGAGCGAAAGGTAAACCGCCTGGTCGAATTTTTCTTCGCGCACACGGTAGCTTTGCTTTATCCATTTTACCTGTATATAAATAAGCCCCACCAGTGCGGTGGTAATAGCGATGATAATAATATTGACAAGCCGTGTATTCATTCGCGGCAAAGATAGGTTTGCATTTATAACGCGAAAGCGGGGTTAACTAATTTTGTGGGAGGAACCTGCTTTTGGCAAAACAGGCATAAGCCACCCCATATCCCACCTTGTTGGCGGAATAAAGAAAGTTTGGGTTGCTCTTAACTTAAAACTATTCACCGGTACCGGTGAGCAGCAATAATTAATCCGGTTTTCTTTTTTTCTTTTTCCGCTCACCAAACTCGTCATAGCTTGTTTCGCGGTAAACGGCAAAAATAAAAAGCCCAATACCTACAATAATTAAAACAAGAAGTAAGTCCAGGGCTGAGTTATTACAGGACGTAGCTAAGGTAATCTTTTTTTAAAATTCTTTTTAGCTGCCTGAAGGATTTGTAGATTACAAATCTGCAACTATTGGTTAGTTCGAGATGCGCTGCGAAACATGCGGGTCAGCGGGAGTATAGCCCTGACGTTTTAAATAGCCCACCGTTTCGTAGCAAAAATCGTATAGCTGCTGTGCATTGTAATTAAGTTTGTAATCAGTAATAATGGTAAAAATTTCGTCATGCGCTTCAAGCCGGTTTACAATAAATGGTAAATCGGAATAATAAAAGGCATTCTTGGAATTGAACGGAGCATGGGCTGCAAAAGTAATTGTAAGAGCGGGTGCCTTTTTTTCGATGTCCGGGAAGACAAATATGGATACTTTCATCCCCCGTATGATATGAACCAGATTATCCTCCGCTTGCTGAAAACCATATTGAATTAAACCCGAAAGCGGCTCTTCTTTTAACAGGATGGCCACTTTACGCGCGACTATCCTCAGGTTGTTTTGAGTCCATGCATAAAAAGCCAGAACGCTGAGAAGAAAAAAAAATACGAGCACTACGCTTACAGGCAAACCAATATCCTGTTGCAGAAACGTTACATAGCAGGAAATAAAAGCCGCCAATGCACATAAGTAAACAACCGCGGCACGCCAAAACAACTGAAAAATAATTCTGATTACACTTGATAGAGGCATGCACCAAATTTAATAGATTTTTTTTCACTTGTTAGTGTTCTGTTTAACGGCAGGCAGAATGCGGGGAAGGAAAGACTAAGAGAACCTGCCGCTACTTAACTCTTTTGCAAATACCTTTGCCTTTTCAAAATCTTTTGCACCGGGGCGGCCTTTGCCAAGTTTAATAAAACCTAACATGGCAAAGTAACCCCTGCACGAAAACTCACCGCTAATACGAAAACCCTTTGCTGTTAATTGTTTTTTCAGCGGCTCATGAAGTTTAGTTAAGCCAAAAGTATTGGTAGAAAAAATAAATGCCGCTTTGCCAAACTGGTTGGGCAGTGAAGCCACCAAATCGAAGAGACTTTCGTGATGGCGCGTGTTATAAATGCCCGAACCAAAACCAATTAAATCATACCCTGCCAGGAGTTCTGCATCTGCGTCTTTTGCTTTAATGAGTTTTGCCCCCAATACCTCGCCTATAACTTTAGCTATTTGTTCGGTGTTGTTATGATAAACCGATTCGTAAATGATAAGTGTTTTCATGCTGCTTATTTAAAGGCGGCTTCGGTCGCCTTTTGCCGTTTATAAAAGCCCTTTAAGCAATTCTGCTTTTACTTCCTCGTACGAACGTTGCTTATTCTCTTCCACAAACTCCAGCCATTCAGGGTAAATCTTTTCTATTGTTTCTATACCTTCATGCTTAAAGTAGTAGAAGGCATTCATTTTTATTATCATTTCCCGCTGCTTCTCTGCCTCCCATCTTTTTTTAAGCAAAGGCAAAGCCGTATTGCTCCACCACCAGGGGTCAACAAAACCCTTCGACATACCTCCTTTATTAAACCGTTCTATGTTTTTCATCTTCGGGTTGCTCATAGGCTGTCCCATGCTTTGTTTATAGGCTTTGCGTATTAAGCTGTTCAGCTCTTTTTGTGTAGCAGGCAAAGGGGTATCAACAAACTTCTTTTTCAGTTCTTGCCACAAACCGGGGTCGCCACGCAAACCCCAAGGGCGAGGGTCCGGTTCAAATAATTCTGAAAGGAATTTTTGCGCCATCACTACAAATTAAAACAACTCTTTCTGTCCTTTACTTTTCTTCTCCGCTTTCTCTGCCTTTTTAAACGGACCGGTTTCGTAACTGCGGGGCAGGTCGGGTAGTTTGCCATCAAGTAGGTCTTCTACGCTGATGATTTGTATTTTATCGAACCGGTTGCCGTAAACATCATCGCGAAAGTATCCCTCGCCTTTGGCATCGCTGCGCATACCTTTGGTTATCTGTTCGGCAAAGCAAACCAAAATACCGGCTGCGGCTTTTTGCTGCTGCACTGTTTTGCAAAAGCTTTTAAACTGGTTGATAGTTAAGCCACCGCTCTTTACTTCAATTAAAACAATTTCTTTTTTGCCTTTGTCTACTTCTAAAGTGGTGTAGCCATCGTAGCCACCGTCACCGGTCTTTTTTTCGTTGGCTACGCCACCCAGCAGGGTTTCTATTACCCAATCCTGAAAGTGCATACGGCCCTGCGGGGCAATGGCAAGGGCGCGGGCACTGCCGGTATCTTTAGGCAGCCCGTCAACGGTAAAGGTCTTTACAATCTTTTCTCCGTAAGTATCTATTAAGCGTTTGCGTATTAAGCCCACGGCAAGGTGGCTTATATCTACACCAAGCCATTTGCGGTTTAGCTTTTGCGCGGCAGCAATGGTAGTGCCGCAGCCGCAAAAAAAGTCGGCTACCACATCGCCCTCGTTACTGCTGGCTTGTATTATTCTTTCTAATAGTGCTTCGGGTTTTTGGGTGGGATAGCCGAGGCGTTCTAATTCATTTGCTTGTAGTGGAGTAATATCTACCCAAATATCCGGTGCTTTTGGCCCTTCTTGCTCGTTCAAGTAGACCTTTCTTCTGATTCTACCTTCTTTTGTTTTAGGGAAAATCAATTTGCCATCTCTATCAAGCTCTTTCATTAATTCCAAACTAACCCGCCACCCGTTTGATGGTGATGGAAAGCCTTTGTATTCATATGTAAGATTCGGTCGCGGGTTTGGACTATCTAATGGTGCACTTTGATATGCGCCTCTTCCATCGTTGTCATCAAAACTAAATCGTTTATGGTAGTCTTCATCACCAACTAAATGCACAGATTTAAAGAAGTATTCACTATTCTTCGAATAGAACAAGATTGAATCATGGACAGTACCGAACTTTCTTTTTACATCACCTTTCACCGCTGTTCTTTGCCATATAATTTCATTTCTAAAATTCTTCTCACTAAAAATCAAATCACAAACCAACTTTAAATAGTGGCTCATGGTAGGGTCGCAATGCAAATAAAAGCTACCGGTGGGCTTTAGCACTTTGTGTATATAGTAAATGCGTATGGCCATAGTGGTAAGGTAGCTTACCGCACCCTGGCTTATGCCTACATTATCGAGGGCATCTAAAAACTTATGCAGGTTAAGGTCAACCAGTTTCAGTTCTTCAATAGTGTCTTTATAGCTTACGTTGCTCCAGGTATCGGCAAAGGCTTCTTTTTGTGCTTTGGCATCGTGCAGGTCAACGGTTTCGAACAGCACATTGTAGTTGCGCTTGCTGTTAAAGGGCGGGTCAATATATACTAAGTCAATAAAGCCATCGGGGTGCTGTGCGTGCAGTTGTTTAAGTATATCAAGACTGTCGCCAAAGTATAAATGATTCATATTCCGTTTTTGTCATGCTGAGCTTGTCGAAGCATGGTTCATGCAGTAAAGCAAATTAAGAATTAAGAATTAAGAACGCGAAATGTAAACAGGGGGAATGTGGGTTGTATTATGTGTTAAGGTGCGAAGGTGTTTAGGTGTTAAAGTGTGGAGGTGTTTATGTGTTGGGGTGGGGAGGGAGTAAAAAAAGTGCCGCACCTCATTGTTTCGCGCTTGTAGGCGGTTGACATTCGTGCGGCTTGCGGTGTAAAAATAAAAAAACCTTCCGGTGTTGTTAAGGTCGCAACCGTTAAGCCGCACGCAAAAACTACCGGAAGGAAAATCCTGCCCTAATCCATGCGCTGTTTAGGCGTTTAATTAGGAGTTGTTTATTGCTGCAAAAATAGTATAAAGCAACAACCGGTTCTTCTTTCGGGGTTAAGCCTATGGTATAAAACTATTACAGCGGCCCGGCTAAGTAATCGAGCGAAACACCTAAGGCTGCGGCAATTCGTTTGGCAAGGTCAGTAGCAGGTATCTGCTCATCGCGTTCAATGCGCGATATGGTACACTTGTCGCACTTGCTTAATATGGCTAAGTCTTCCTGCCCCATCTTTTTTTCTTCTCCCGAAGCCAGTTTAACGGTTCTTGATTCGCGCAGCCTTTTAACACGCTCTCCAAAAGTTTCTGTGGGTTCTGTTTCCATAAAAGTTGTTTCTCACGAAAATGGAACAGGATAAATATTGTCAGGTAGGCGTATTCGCCTACCTAACATCGGGTAGCAGGGGTTTTATTTGTGGTAGTAAGCAAAACGTTCTTTTAAAATGCCAAAGCGGCTAAGGCAGGTTAACCGGCAGCGGCCGGTTGACCGGAAAATGCTTCGGCACTGCGCCTGTTAGCGGACAGGAAGGGCAAAGACGCTTCGGCAGAGCAACCTGCCGCTAACCGGAAGGGCAAAGACGCTTCGGCAGACCAACTTGCCGCTAACCGGCAGGGCAAAAAGGCTTCGGCAGAGCAACCTGCCGCTAACCGGGAGGGCAAAGACGCTTCGGCACTGCAACCAGCCGCTAACGGAGACAGCGCGGACGCATTTTTGACCCAACGGACAGCGGCAGGTTGCCAATCAATTATTTTTTCACCTATAAAATAAAGTATATGGAACAGGAATGGAAGTATCTTACTAATCAATTTGAAATTGCTACCCGCGACAGCTTTAAAAAAGCCCTCAAACTGAGCAACTATCACGACTCGGCTTTGTTTATGGCCAAAAACAGCGACCCTGTTTTTCAGGTGCTTTACGACCGGTATCATCCCCTGCATATTAACTATACCAACAGTTACAGCAACTGGCAAAGCATAGGCGGAGGCCGCGAAGGCGATACCCTGAATGTGAATCAACAACTCGATTTAGCTTTGCTAAAAATAGACGACTGGGATGTGGCTATTCAGGTGGTTTACAAAAAAAACACTCCGCGCTACAAAGCTATTTTCCCCAACGGGCGCAAACCTTTTAACGAGGGCGGTTTAGACAGCCGCATTAATGCTTTTCTTACCCTTAGCATCAACATTGGCCTCGATGCTGCACTGACCGCAGTAAAAGCCGAAGTGGATGCCACCTACAGCGTTCTGGACACCGCCCGCGATGAGCAGGAAGGCGCCAAAGCCGATACCACCGTAGGCAGCGGCAAAGTAAACACCGACCGCATAGCTGCCATGAACATGCAATACCGCAACACCGGCTGGGTAATGGATAACATGTTCGATAACCGCTTTACGGTGGCCGATGCCCTGTTTGATGAAGAAACCCTGCGCAAAAACCTGCAAACAATTTTTACCGGTACCCTGCACCCCGAAGAAAAAAGGGCGGTACTCACCAGAACATTGCTGCCCGATGACGGTATGCATATTAAAATAGAAGGCGAAGGAGCCGTGGCATTTTATCTGGCATCGCAAAAGAACGGCACCGACAGCACTCCGGTTATTGCTGCTGCTAACGGAGACATTAAAATAATTGTATGACTATCCGTTTGTTTACCTAAACTCATACCAGGCGGCTTCAACCGAAGC
>CAZBPG010000065.1:0-22498 GCA_964493695.1 uncultured Chitinophaga sp.
CTGAATTGTATTATCAAAACTATCAGTCCATATTCAATGTCTAATTGGTATTAAAGATGCGTAAACCATACTCAGGGCTAAGTAAACCGGGCATTAATGGTAAGTAAACCCAGCCTGCCGGTAACCAAACAAAGCCTGATGCACAGTAAACTTACTCTAGCCCTTAGTAAACGTAAGCTAAGTTTAAGTAAACGCTGTTTAAAGCTGAAATTGAAGAACTTATCACCACATAATTAAACGTAAAATCAACTTACTATGCGCGAACTTTCTAACAATGAATACGCCAACTTAACGGGTTTAGGAAAAGGCAAGTTTACCCTCCTGTATTTTAAGATTAGCGAACTGCTGCCCGGCAAAGGTTTGCTTATTGAAAAGAGCGACTGGAAAACCAAAGGTGCACCGTACCGCGTTGCCAAAAATGTAGCTAAAAATACAGGCCGAAAGCTGGATTATGGGCGCATGCCCGATGGCAGCGGCTGGTGGGTAAAACGCCTGGCGTAGTTAACCTGCACCAAAGTGGCTACCTTACAATACTTACTTTTTGGTTGTAAACCGTATTGCCCGAGATTAACCGTAGCAAATACAAGTCCGGGGCTAATGCTGAAACATTTACAGCCGTTTTATTTTGGGTGGAGGCTACTATGGTTTGTTGCAACAACTGGCCATTTAGCGAAAACAATTGCAGTTTCATTTCGGCACTCTGCTCACCGGTTAGTTCTGCGTACAAATAATGGCCTGCAGGGTTAGGGTAAACCTTCAAAGTTGTACCTTCAAACGTAGTGTTTACGTATTCTTCGTTATCGGTTACTATCATACTATCCATGGCGGCAAACCCGTCAAAACGCAGCTTGTCAATTATAAACCGGCTTACTCCCTTGGCACGGCTGTCGTTGTGGTTAATAGAAATGTTTGCCCAGTCGGGCATAGTTAACATCCCATTTGTATCCGTAACATAATAAACTGGAATTTCGAACGGAGTAAATGCAGTAGTTGGCTGCTTTATGCTGAGAAGTCCGTAACCTACCGTTGCACCAAATCTGCCGCCTTTCTTAAATTCAATAGTTATATAAGCACTGTCGCCATTTTCGGGAAAAAACTGGTAGTAACCAGTAAGCCATTGGTACCTGTGCGTAACCGCAAAATCGGGAGTTTTCTTAAAAGCATATACACACGTATTTGCTTCGGCATTTACCAATTCACCTTTTAATTGTATAGTTTTTACCTGCATAGCGTATTCACCGGGGGCGGTATGCATAACCTTCGAAAGGGTAGGCTCGGGGGGTAAATTGCCTGAATCAATAAGGTATGTTCCGCCAAACCAATGCTCCGGTTGCTCTGTAGTATAGCTATACCAGTTTTCAAAATTGTAGTTAGTTACATTTACGGTAAGGGGGCTGAAGGAAATATCATCAATAGTCATAGTAGTATTAAAAAATATGGTATCGCGGTCTTCAAATGGATTGCCCGAAACAAAAAGCATAATTATCGAATCGGGCATATTGCCGTTATTATAAGTAACATTAAACGACATTCGCTTAAACACTCCGCCCGAGCTGCCGGTAATGGGGTATAATGTAAGGGGTACTACTTCCTGTCCGTTTTTAATAAGTGAAAAACCAACTATTCCCGAATCCCCCGGCTCAATATCGTATTTTATATAAACCGAGAACGAATCGGGGCGTGCGGCAAAAGCGCTTCCTCCTACCAGTACATTAACCGGAAAACCGTGGGTTGCTACAACAGGTCCGTTCAGTTGAAGAGCGTAATTGCCTGTATGCCCGGGCACACGCGCAAACGAATCGGAAGTAAAATACCAGCCGGTGGGTATTAACTGTGTATGGGTGTACCAATTTTGAAAATCCCAGTTGGGAATTTCCGGCTGCCCTTTGTAAAACTGCCGGATGGTGCCGTAAAAAATATTGGTACCCACTACTGCCTTTAAGCGGTAGTAATACATAGGCGTATCAACAGCCAGGCCGGTTAATTGTGCTGTTACCGGATGGGGCAATGTATCGGTTATGGTAAGTGTTCCGGCTGCGACTGTGCTGTCAAGCGCTTGTGCGTTGGTTCCGTATTCAAAGCTAACCTGCACCGGTGCTACCGAATAAAAATTTT
The DNA here is from genome assembly GCA_964493695.1 of uncultured Chitinophaga sp. Taxonomy (GTDB): domain Bacteria; phylum Bacteroidota; class Bacteroidia; order Chitinophagales; family LD1; genus Bog-950. Next base: position 2,116 of record CAZBPG010000065.1, read on the forward strand.
GAATAGTACCGTGCAGCACAGCCGATGCGGGAGTTATACCGGTAGCCGTTTGGGTGATAAAAGTGTTGTTTTGGGCAGGTGCACCGGTAGAAAAAGTTTGCACGTTACTTTTGTAATTTCTGGTGCCGTCATTAACTACCAGCCGGTAGTAATATAGCTGGTAAGGCAAAAGTGTATTTAGCTGCGCGGTTATTAAATGCAATGCCGTATCGTTAACGGTAAGCGGTGTGCCCGCTACCGTATTGGTTAAAAGAGGTACAGTATCATATTCAAATGAAGTAGTTAAAGGTGAAGTTGCACCGGTAACAGTGCCTACCAGCACAGCTGAGGTATAATCAATTCCGCTTACCTGTTCCGTTTGTATGCTGCTGAATGGAAATGCCGGAATACGCACAAATAATTTGCCTTGTTTTCCTGCTATTGCACCAAATGAAGTATCATAAAATGCTACTGCACGAAATTCCTCATTACCAACCAGTGTGTTGCTGATTGTTTCAGGCATCCAGTTTAAACCGCCATCGGTGGTTTTTAAAACGGTAGCATTGTTGCCCACCACATAACCAGTAGTGGCACTGGCAAAGGTTATATCGTTCAATATCCCTCCGGTAGTATCTGTTACTACCGCCCAACCGGTTCCGCCATTATCGGTTCTCAGTATTGTGCGGTGGCTGGCATCGCCTCCCGCTATAAAGCCGGTGTTGCTGTTTATAAAGGTAATGCCGTTAAAGTCTCTCTGTATGGGGGAGGCTACCGGTGCCCATAAACCTCCTCCATTCGTGGTCTTTAGTATCACTCCGCTGTCGCCTACTGCTACTCCATTTAGTGTGTCGGTAAAGAAGATAGATTTTAACCACGGGCCCGGTTGGTCTAACACCAGCAACCAGTTAGTTCCGCCATCAACCGTTTTCAATATAGATTGTATAGAATCGTTCGACCGGTTGCCACCTGCCACATAATAGGTTTGAGCATTTACGTTTACTATTTTATTCCAATCCCGGTTAACCGGTGTAACCGCAAAGCCCCAGTGCAATCCGCCATCGTCTGTTTTTATTATCCGTCCATCGTTACCTGCTCCAAATCCGTTAATCGGGTCAGAGAAGGCAATGGATTTATTCCACGGGGCTAACCCATCGTGTTCATTTTCTATCCATGTTTGTCCGTAATCATCTGTGTGAAACATGATTTGAATTGAGTCATTAGTTTCCTGCCCTCCTCCAATAGCAATTTCTCCCAGACTTAAAATTTTTACCGTATTTATATCAAACCCAAAAGTGGGGTATTGCTGTTGCCAGCTTTGGGCATTTGTAAATTGAACAAAAAGGAGAAGGAGTAGTGCGAATACTTTATTCATAATTCACTTGTTTATAAAAAAACATTAAACCGAGAAGCAATAGCTAATTCAATACCACTATCTTTTTGTTAAACACCTTAGCCCCCGATTGCAATCGCAAAAAATAAAAGCCGCTTTGTAAATCAAAAACAGAAAAAGTGATATTAGGTTCATCGGCTTGCAGTTTTATTTCTTTAAGTTGCTTACCGTTTACATCGTACACCCTTACAGTACTTGTTTGCGCCAAAGGCTCTGATAGTTCAACGGTAATAGAGTTGTGTGTTGGATTCGGATAAACCTTTATGTCATCCTTATCTAAACCGGCACCCGAAGAAGGGTAATTAAAAGTGTCCACCACATTTATTCTAAATCCATCAAAACTCAGTTTATCAATGATTACCCGCGAGAGCCCCTTTGGAGAATTAGTGTAGGTTTCAATGTCAATAGTTGCACTGTCGGGTATAACCGCTGAATTCGGATAATAAACATAAATATCAAAGGGGGTAAATTCTGTTACAGAATCTGCTTGCATTAATACGCCATCGTTAATCAGTTGATGATTATTAAACAACGAAACGCGTAACTTCAGGGTGTCGCCATTTACTGGGTAATACTTGTAATAGCCGTTGAGCGACTGGTGCTTTCCTGCTACAGCAAAACCAATTGCCCTGTCGTACATCGGAGCTGTTGAATTAGTGGTCATCCCCCCTTCGCTAATCCTGCCGCCAAGTAAAATATTGCTAACCTCAACAGCATAGTCAGCGGCTGTATCAAAAAGCGCCTGCTGTACCATGGGTGTATTTACCGGTTCCTCGGCTGTAAAAAACTGGTAATACTGCCATTGCAGCAGGCGGTTGTACGAATACGAAAACCAGTTTTCGAAACTATTGTTGGGTACCGTAGGTGCCCCGCTGCCAAACGAAACATCATCAATTATTAAATAGTTGTTATCGGAAATAGGCGGACCATCAAAAAAATTAGTGGTTATAAAGCCCATTACCAAACTATCGGGAGTTGCATTAGAAAGGTAAGTCACCGGGAAAGAAATTTTTTGAAAAACTCCACCCGAGTTTCCTGTAATGGGAATAAAATCAAAAGCCACAGTATCGGTAACTGTAAACAGGTTAACGAATAAAAAAGCAGCATCTCCGGGCTTTACATAATAGTTTAAATAAACCGAAACCGAATCGGGGCGGTAATGAAACGGGGCTGCGTCATAAAATTCAGGACCTGACAGAGAATCGCCACTAACACTACGCAAAGCCCCCATCAGAATAACATTTTTCCCGGAAATTTTAAGGGCATTACCGGTGTTGCCGGGTACTTTTTCCGGGGCATCATAAAATGCTTTCCACCGGCTGGGCAACTCCGCAGTGCTATTTTGCCAGTGAGTAAAATCCCAATTGGGAACTTCCGGAGCGCCTGTATACAACTGGCGGATAGTTCCGTAAGAAACATTACTGCCCGCAACTACCTTTAACCGGTAATAATAAAATACTGTATCGGGCGATAGCCCCCCTACAAATGCCGAAACCGGATGGTTTAGTGTATCGTTTACATTAACCAACCCTACCGGTATTTCACTGGCAAAGCCCAATACAGGGGTAGTGCCAAACTGAAAACTTACCTGAACCGGTGTAGCATTAAAGTAATTCTGTATTATTCCGTTCAGCATAGCCGATGTATCGGTAACCTGGGTTGCGGGTTTAGCTTCAATGTTACTATACATTGATTCCGGCTGGGGATAAAAGTTTACCACATTACCGTAATACAGATGACCACCGGCAGCACCTTTTAACCGGCAGTAATACATGGTTAAGGGTGTAAGTCCGGTTAAAGCTGCGGTTACCGTGCGCTGAAGCGTGTCGCTTACCGATGATGGATTAGCTTGCACCGAATGAGCGAAAGCAAGTGAAGTGTCGTATTCAAAATACAAATCCATTGGTGTATTAGCTCCTTGTACAGTGCCATTTAATACTACAGACGTGTATGATACAGGCAAAGGTATTTCGGTGCGGAAGATGGTATAGGGCAAGGGCAGCGAATACACATACAACAAACCCTGTTTTCCTCCTATTATTCCAAATGCGGTATCGTGAAAATATACTGACCTTATTTCTTCGTTACCCGTAAGCAATGCATCTACTGCCACCGGCAACCAGGTTTCGCCCCCATCGGTGGTTTTTAATACCGTTGCGCTATCGCCTACCGCGTAACCGGTATGCGTATCGGCAAATGAAATATCGCGTAATATGCCTCCGGTGGTGTCGGTTATTACCGTCCAGCTTGTCCCCCAGTTATCAGTTCGCAAAACGGTGCGGTGGTTGGTATTGCCGCCAACTATGTAACCGGTATCGGCATTAAGAAATGTAATGCCGTTATAGTCTCGCGGCAACGGTGATGCTACCGGTGCCCATACGGCTCCTCCGTTTGCGGTAATAAGAATAGTTCCGCTGTCACCAACGGCAATTCCGTTCAAGGTATCTTTAAAATAAATTGATTTTAACCACGGACCCGGCTGGTCGTAAACCACCGTCCAGCTTTGTCCTGCATCGGTAGTTTTAACCACCGTTTGTATAGAATCGTTTTTTTGATTACCGCCTGCTGCATAATAGGTTTGCGTGTTTACGCTTACTATCTTGTTAAAGTCGCGGTTTATAGGATAGGTGGCAAAACCCCAGTGCAGTCCGCCATCATCCGTTCTTATAATTCTTCCGTCATTACCCGCACCCAAACCGTTTGCCGCATCACCGAATGCAATCGTTTTATTCCAAGGTGCTAATCCGTCATGTTCGTTTTCTATCCATGTATGCCCGTAATCATTTGAATGAAACATTATCTGAAAAGAATCATTCGCTTCTCTGCCTCCGCCTATTACTATTGACGGTGGGGCTGGAATACTTACGGTGTTAACGTCAAAACCAAATGTCGGGTAATACCGCTGCCAGGTTTGGGCAGATGCTGATTGAAACAACAAAAACATGAGACAGGTAGATAATCTATTCATGTAAAAAATATTTACAGTAAAAATAAAGCACTTACCGCATTTCCTGCATCCTGTCTCTCTTAAATAAAAACAACCTGATGTTAGTTGTTCTTATCGGATAACGGAAATTTTACGGTTGTAAATTTCGTTGCCTATGCTAACGCGAAGGAGGTAAATACCACCGGATAAACCGGCTACCGGCATAGAATAGCGCGGTTGTCCGCTGCCGTAATTCTCCTCGGAAACTAGTATACCTGCCAGGTTGTACAGCTGCAATGTTGTACGCTCGTTGTTTGCTTTCTCAAATTCTATGGTCAGCATATTTTGTGCGGGGTTGGGATAAACGCGTATTTCTTTGCCGGTATAAATTACCTGTATGCTTACTGCCGTTGTGCTGTCTTCTACGGCTTTGCGTATTCCGTCAAAACTTACTTTGTCAACCAGTAATTTTGAAACTCCATTTGACCTTTCAGATGCCGGGGCAAAAATTATACCGGCACTGTCGGGTATAACACCATCGGGCTGGTTGTAGTTAATAGGAATATCAAAAGGAATAAAACCCGAAGTAACCGGTTTGCCGGAGGTAAAAGAACCATACGCTATGCGCTGGTCGTTATTGAATAATGTTACCCTTATATTCATCGAATCGCCATTTTCAGGGTCGTATTGATAATATCCGTTCAGCGATTCGTATCGGTGGTGAACCGGAATGCCTTGGGTGTATTTAAAGCCCGGATTGCCGTAGCCCATAGAAAATGTTGAACGCTCTCCTCCATGTTCATAAACGCTGATTTCAGCAGCATGGTCATCAGGGTTGGCAAAAAGCACCTGCCTTACTACCGGTTGCTCTGCCCCGTTACTAAATCCTGCCGGCACAAATTTAGGGTAATGCCAATCCTGCAATTCGTTAAAACTATACGGGAACCAGTTTTCGAAACCGCCATTGATTATAGCCGGTGCTGATGGCGTAAAACTAACATCATCAACAATTATAAAATCGTTGGGGTTTATGGTTTCATAGCCGGCATCCATCATTGCCGGTAAAAAACCCAGCATTAAACTATCAGGCATAGCTGACGAACTGTACGAAATGGGAAAAGATAAACGCGCAAAATTACCTCCTGAATTACCGGTAAAGAGATAAAAATTGTATGCCATTACGTTGTTGCCGCTGAACAAACGCAAAATCACTGCTGCGCTGTCACTCGGTGCCAAATAATAATTGCAATAAAAAATCAGCGAATCGGGGCGCGAATGAAATGGTTGTCCGCCATAGATGTAAACTCCGTTGGTTGAAGCCGACTGTGCATATTTGCAGTTAATTAAACCGGTAGTTCCCCAAAGTTTTACCCCATAGTTACCGGTGTGCCCTGCCACCCGCTGCATATTGTTTGAAATAGGAGTCCACCTTTCGGGTAATTGAGTTGTTTGCGTTTGCCATTGCTCAAAATCCCAGTTAGGAATTTCGGGTGTATTGGTTTGCACCCGCCTTGTATCGCCATAATGCATGTCGGTGCCGGCCTGCACTTTTAACCGGTAATAGTAAACTGTAGTATCCTGCGACAAACCATTCAATTCTGCCGAAACAAAATGCGGCAAAGTATCAGTTAATATTATAGTTCCTGCAGCAATTGAATTGCCCAAGGCGGGTGATGTACCGTAATCAAAACTTACCGTTAAAGGGTCGGGGTAATTCAACCCTTCTATCTGCCCGTTTAATACAAACGAACTATCGGTAACTTCAGTAGCGGTTAAGGTTTTAAATCCGTTAAGTGAAACAGGAGAAGTAAAAAAAGAACGGATACTTCCGCTGTACGTATTGCCGGCAACTTCTCCTTTTATACGGTAGTAATAAGTGGTTAGGGGTTGAAGCGAGTCAACTAAAGCGTTTACACTATGTATAGCCGTATCACTTACGGTTGCCGGGGTAGCTTGTATAGTATTTGCAAACAAAGTTGTTGTATCATATTCAAAAAATAAATTCATGGGCGCGGTTATTCCTTGCACCGTTCCGGTTAAAGTAGCCGCGGTATATGTCTGCGTGCTTACCTGGTCAGTTTGTAAAACAGTAAACGGAAGCGGTGTTCCTAAATATAAATACAGCAAACCGTCTTTGCCTCCAATAGCTCCAAAGTTTGTGTCATAAAAATGAACTGTTCTTATCTCTTCATTGCCTGTTAGCGTGTTACTTACTGTTACCGGGGCCCAGTTTAACCCACCATTGGTGGTTTTTAATACCGTTGCACTATCGCCTACCGCGTAACCGGTATGCGTATCGGCAAATGTTATGTCGTTTAGCATCGCTCCCGCTGTGTCGGTCACTATCGCCCAGTTGTCGCCTCCATCAGTAGTTCTTAAAATTGTTTTTTGTGTGCCGGTTCCGCCAACTATATAACCGGTGTCAGTATTTAAAAATGTAATACCATTAAAGCTGCGGTTTACTGGAGCTGGCACCGGTGTCCAGTTGCTGCCGCCATCGGTCGTTTTTATAATTACCCCGCTGTCGCCCACAGCAATGCCGTTCAACGTATCTTTAAAGTAACCCGATTTGAGCCATGCTCCGGGCTGATCGTAAACTACCAACCAGTTGTTTCCTTCGTTGGTCGTCTTAATAACTACCTGCACCGAATCATTACCCCTTTTGCCGCCTACCGCATAATACGTTTGGTTGCTCACCCGGAAAATCTTATTTAAATCGCGCGTGGTGGGGTACGTGGCATAGCCCCAATGCAAACCGCCATCGTCTGTTTTTACTACCCTGCCCCGGTTGCCGACTCCCAACCCGTGAATAACATCCCTAAATGCTATTGATTTATTCCACGGAGCTAATCCATCATGCTCGTTTTCTGTCCATGTTTGTCCGTAATTGTCGGTATAAAACATTACCTGCACCGAGTCGTTTGTTTCCCGTCCTCCGCCCAATACCACCGTGCCGTGCCCGGTACACTTTACCGTGTTTACATCAAAACTTAATGTGGGATTATGGTAATACCAGTTTTGTGCCAGCGAAAATTGAGCAATAAGAAGAAACAGTAATGCGACTACTTTATTCATAATTCACTCTTTTATTAAAAACATTAACCCGAAAAGACATAGCTAATTCAAAACCTCAATTCAGAAATATAAGCCCCCCTTAAACTAGGATAGGATGAAAATAGACAAAGACACTAAACTCCGTCAGAATGAAAGGAACAAGATTTTCCGCGAAAAGATACGGCAATTTAAACCGGAGTCAGGTGGGGTTCTGTCGCATCTTATACAAAGTTCAATCAGAGAAATTATATCCTTAAAATATGTCTCTTTTTAGTCCCTCAATAATTACGATTTTTCTTATTCGCGTATAATCAATTATTTAAAAGATAAACATCATGAAGGCGATTTAGGTTTTTTTTAATAATACACTAATCTTCTTACATCTGCCAAATACTTAGCCAAACGAATTACCTGTGCGGTGTAACCGTATTCATTATCATACCAGGCATAAACAACAATGCGCTTGCCGTCTTCCGAAACGATTGTTGCCTTGCTGTCAATCTCACAACCGTGACTGTTTCCAATCACATCGCTCGAAACTATCTCGTCAGAAATAGAGAAATCAATCTGCTCTACTAACTTACCGTAAAGCGAAGCGTTGCGGAGGAAACTGTTCACTTCTTCCACGGTTGTTTTCCTCTTTACCGTCAAACTCAAAATAGCCAGCGAAACATTCGGCACCGGAACACGCACCGCATTCGAAGTCAGCTTGCCTTTCATACCCGGGAATATTTTTGTTACCGCTTTACCGGCACCGGTCTCGGTAATTACCATGTTGCTCGGTGCACCACGTCCTCTGCGCGATTTCTTGTGATAGTTATCCAACAGGTTCTGGTCGTTGGTATAAGCGTGAACGGTTTCAATATGCCCTTGTTCAATACCCAATGAATTTTCCACCACATCAATCACCGGAACGATAGCATTAGTGGTGCAACTTGCCGCAGAAAATATTTTAGATGAGGAAGCATTATAACCTTCATGGTTAACACCGTAAACAATATTCGGAATATCGCCTTTGCCCGGTGCAGTCAAAATAACCATGCCTGCGCCCTTTGCCTTCAGGTGCTCGCCCAATCCTTTCTCATCTCTCCATACTCCGGTATTGTCAATAATAATAGCATCGTTAATTCCGTAAGCGGTGTAATCAATCTCTGCGGGTGACGAAGCCGAAATCATTTTTACCGTGTGGCCGTTAATGTTTATGGCGCTGTTTGCTACATCCGGCAGCACCACACCACCAAACTTTCCGTGAACGGAATCTTTGCGGAGCAAACTGGCACGCTTAGGCAAATCATCGGTCGAACGCTCACGGGTTACAATTCCTTTTAGCCTGAGTTGGTGTCCGCTACCGGCATGGTCCATCAAAATGCGTGCGGCTAATCTTCCTATCCGTCCAAAGCCGTAAAGTACCACATCGCGCGGAACTAACTTTTTGTTGGCACCGATAAACGAAGCGAGCTTTGCCTTTACAAACTCATCCACACTTCCAAAGTTTTTTCCTTCGGCATTGTATTCGCTTGATAATCTTCCCAAATCAATTTTAGAAGGGGCTATATTTAATTTCGAAATGGCCTCGGCCAGGTTTTTCGAAAGGGTAGTGGAAAGTGTAACTCCTCCAAACTCCGACAGGTAATTGTGGTCGTGAATAATTTCACTAAGCTTTTTGTCAAAAAATTTTCTGCGGAACAAAACCAGTTCAATATCTTTCTCCAGCAACAACTTACTGGCAATATGTTGTAATTCTAAAGTAGTTCTTTCGTTGTCAACCCATTGTTTCAATTCGTTCTCATAGCTTTCTGCCATAACCTGCTTGTTTTAATTTTTAATTTTTCGAGCTGCGAATATGCGAAAGATTCTGAATTGAAACAGCAAGAGGATTAGCAACCTGCAGCTAACAGCAATCATTATAATCAGGGGCGTTCCCCTCGCAAAGCCTCGGGTCGGGTTATCCGTTTCAAGTCCCACATTTTTTCATGCCAGCTGAGCATAGTCGATGCACGTGAAAAAATGCGGGAGCTTTCCACTTCTACCCCTAACGCAAACAGCCGGGTTTGCCATTGCTAAGCAAATTCCCTCAAAAAATAATATGCCTTTGCAGAAGCAACCTTCCGTTTTGTATTTCTGTATTACCACCCCAGCGGGGTGCCACCTTTATAGCCCCCTATTTCAATCGGGGGTAAATAAACACCACAACAAAAACGACCTATGCTCGCCTGCCGAAGTGCTCTGACGAAGGCAGGGAGGGGTCGAACATCAAACAGTTTGCCATTGCGACCCGATACCTATCGGATCCGCGAAGCAATCTTCCAACTTGTATTTTGTATTGGCATTTTGTCTCCCGCTGGCGGGAGTGTCACGCAGTGACGATGGTGGTTGTATTTAAATTCCCATCCCTTTTTAGGAGGGGCAAGCCTTGCCTCTTGCATAGTGGGGTGGTAAAAAGGATTTCCGTTGCTATCGCCAACACAATACAAACAGCATGGTACAGAACGCTGATACATTGCGTTAGTAGTTATTTGCTTTGCACTTGTACTAACTTTTATATTTAAGCCATGAACCACACCTTTGACCCAGCCTACGCTACCGTAAAAAATTAGTTCAGGATTTTAAGGATGGCAGTGCGCGCTATATGCGTGCAGATTATAAAGAGCAAGCAGTTAGGGTTGATTTTATTGACCCCTTCTTCGAAGCCCTTGGTTGGGATGTTAACCACAAACACCAGCGCGACCCTTTCAAAAGAGAAGTGGAAGCCGAACGTTCGGAAAAAGAAAGGCGCGTTGATTACTCCTTTCATTGGGCCCCCGATTACCGGACACCGGTATTCTTTGTGGAGGCTAAAAAACCTTTTGTAGAAATTTAAAAATGACCCCCACAACAAGCTCACCAACCTCAGTCCCAATATCCTCACCCTGGCAGCCGGTACAAACAATAATTAAAGTTTTTAGACACGACCGAATAAAACAATCGCCCCCGAATTTTCGGGGGCGATTTTCTTTTCGTGTAATTCGCATAATTAATGGCTGCTTGTATTTTGATATAATTCGTACTCCTGCATTTATCTCTTTTCATATCGGTCGGTGTCCTCACCGACCGAAACCACTTCCGGTTGTTGAGGTCACTAACCGGTAACTAATATCTTTTCAACACCTACATGTAAAACCATTTCAATAATTTTCCCGCTCTATTCACTTTCTTTATTTCTTAGCCGAAAATAAATGCAATGATTTCTTACAACCCTAAAGACTGGTTCACTTTTATTTTCCGTTTCCATAAGTCCGACACCTTCCGCACCTTACTGCCCATGATTATTGCCATCAGTATTTACAGCGGTGTGGTGGCATGGCTCCAACTGGGCTACTTAAAAATGGAGAACGATAACAAACTCAAGAACCTCTCCATCATGCACAGCCTGCTCACCTTTGTTATTTCTGCGCTCCTGGTGTTCCGCACAAATACCGCTTACGACCGGTGGTGGGAAGGGCGCAAACTATGGGGCGCACTCGTCAACAACTCGCGCAACCTCGCCATGAAGTTTAATGCCCTGCTGCCGGCAGAAAAAACAGACATGCGAAACTATTTCGCCACCATGATTCCCAATTATGCTTTTTCCCTCAAGAACCATTTGCGCTCAACGGTTCATGCAGAGGATATGGAGGAAAACAGTTTGTTTAACCGCAACGAATTGCACCGCGAACAACACAACCCCAATTACATTGCTAAAAAAATTTACGAACAGGTAGAAACGCTGCACCGCAATAAAACCATCACCGACCAGCACCTGGTTTATCTGAACAACGAACTGATGAGTTTTACCGATTTGTGCGGTGCCTGCGAACGGATTAAAAACACGCCCATTCCTTTTTCCTACAGCCTGTTTCTTAAAAAATTCATTTTCTTTTTTGTCATGAGTTTGCCGCTCACGTTGGTCTTTTCTCTCGGCTACTATTGCATACCGGTGGTGGCCTTTATCTTTTATGTGCTCACCAGCATGGAGTTAATTGCCGAAGAAATTGAAGACCCCTTTGGCAAAGACAGCAACGATTTGCCCACCGACAGCATCAGCAAAAACATCCGCAAACACGTGCACGAAATTTTTGGCTACCACCCGCAGCATCATTGAAACGGAATATTCTAACTTGCATTTGCTGTATTTCTAACGTCTAAAATCTATCGTCTAACTTCTCACTATGAAAATTCTCGACATCAAAGTAATGAAAGGCCCCAACTACTGGAGCAACAAGCGGCACAAACTGATTGTGATGCGGCTTGACCTGGAAGATATGGAGCAAAAGCCCACCAATAAAATCCCCGGCTTCAGCGAGCGCTTGCAGAAAATGTTTCCCAGCATGTTTGAGCACCGGTGCAGCGAAGGAGTGGAAGGCGGTTTCTTTTCGCGGGTAAAAGACGGCACCTGGATGGGGCACGTCATCGAACACATTGCCCTCGAAGTTCAAACACTGGCAGGAATGGATTGCGGGTTCGGGCGCACCCGCGAAACTTCTACCAAAGGTGTTTACCATGTGGTGTTTTCTTACTTCGAAGAGAATGCGGGAATCTTCGCGGCAAAGTCCGCAGTAGCCATTGCCGAAGCCTTGATTGCAGGAACCGGTTACGATTTAGCCAAAGATATTCAGGAACTGCGTGAGATACGCGAGAAAGAACGGTTAGGCCCCAGCACCGGTTCTATTGTAGAAGAAGCAGTGAAGAGAAAAATTCCCTGGATTCGTTTGAACCGTCATTCGCTGGTGCAGTTAGGTTACGGAAAAAACCAAAAACGTATTCAGGCAACAGTGGCGAGTACCACCTCAAACATTGCCGTAGAGATTGCCTGCGATAAAGAAGACACCAAGAATTTACTGGATGCCGCACAGATTCCCGTACCGAAGGGCTTTGTGGTTTACGATGAAGATGATTTAAAAACCACCATTGATAAAATCGGCTATCCGGTTATCACCAAGCCGCTCGATGGCAACCACGGCAAGGGCGTAACTACCAACCTCCGCAATTGGGAAGATGCCGTTGCGGGGATGAACGCGGCTAAGAAATATTCGCGCGCGGTTATCTGCGAAAAATACATCACCGGTCGCGACCACCGGGTGCTGGTTATCAATTACAAATTTGTAGCGGCTGCTTTGCGCACACCGGCTGCAGTTGTTGGCGATGGCAAAAGTTCCATACAGCAGTTGATTGATAAAGTAAATACCGACCCGCGCAGGGGTTACGGTCACGAAAAAGTGCTGACCGCCATTAAAGTTGATGACCAGACAGAAAACATTTTAGTAAAGAAAGGCTACACGCTCGACACGGTTTTACAGAAAGACGAAGAGTTGTGGCTGAAACCCACCGCCAATCTTTCTACCGGTGGAACCGCAACCGATGTAACCGACCTTATTCACCCGTCCAATATTTTTATGTGCGAGCGCATTGCCCGCATTATCGGCTTGGATATTTGCGGTATTGATATCATGGCCGATAACTTAACGCAGCCCATCACCGAAAATGGCGGAGCCATTCTGGAAGTAAATGCCGCACCGGGTTTCCGTATGCACCTTGACCCTACCGAAGGCATCGGCAGGAATGTGGCCGAACCGGTGATTGATATGTTATATCCACCGGGTGCTAGTGCGCGTATTCCCATCATTGCTGTTTCTGGAACGAATGGAAAAACCACCACCACCCGTTTGATTGCACACATTGTAAAACAGATGGGCCTTAAAGTAGGTTTCACCACCACCGAAGGTGTTTACATTCAAAACCAGATGATGATGCAGGGCGACTGCACCGGACCGGTGAGTGCCGAGTTTGTACTCAAAGACCCTACCGTTGAGTTTGCCGTATTGGAATGTGCGCGGGGCGGAATTCTTCGTGCCGGTTTGGGTTTTCATAACTGCGATATGGCCGTAGTTACCAATATCGCTCCCGACCATCTCGGCTTACAGGGCATTGATACCCTCGAGCAATTAGCCCGTGCTAAGGCTGTTGTTGCCAAATCTGTTTTCCCCGAAGGTTATGTGATACTGAATGCCGATGATGATTTGGTTTACAAAATGCGCGAAGAGGTAGATGCCAAAGTGGCCTTGTTCAGCATGGATGAAAACAATCCGCGCATTAAAGAACATGCTGCCAATCATGGCATTTCATGCGTATATGAAAACGGCTACTTCACTATTCTGAAAGGAAGCTGGAAAATACGCGTTGATAAAGTGAGTAATGCGCCTATTACTTTCGGTGGTAAAGCAGAGTTTAATATCCAGAATGCGCTGGGGGCCATTCTTGCCGCTTATCTGCGCGATTTCAAAATTGAAGACATCAAACTGGCGCTCGAAACATTTGTGCCTTCACCGGTGCAGACTCCGGGCCGCATGAACATCTTCAACTTCAAAAACTTCACGGTGATGGCCGATTACGCGCACAACGCGCACGGTATGCGCGCCATCGGAAAGTTTGTGGCCAAAGTAGATGCCACGAAAAAGGTGGGCGTAATTGCCGGTGTAGGTGACCGAAGAGACGAAGACACTATTGAGTTAGCCGAAGAAGCAGCAAGAGTATTTGACGAAATCATTATCCGGCAGGATAAACACCTGAGAGGAAGAACAGAAGAAGCCATTATCGCTTTGCTCACCACCGGTATCCGCAACATTGATGCGAACAAAAAGATTACGGTGATGAAAAAAGAAAGTGAGGCTATTGACTATGCTGTTCGCAATGCCGAGAAAGGCTCTTTCATCGTTATCATCAACGATGTGGTTTTAGCCGCGCTCGACCAGTTACAGCGTTTAAAAGAAGAAGAAGATAACGGTTCGCCCATCCGGGTTGATTCGATGACCGATTGGGTTATCTAGAAAACCAAAGAGCCCCGCGATGCGGGGCTCTTTGGTTTATGAGCATTCAGCATTTTAATGATTGTCCAGTTCCAATTGCAAATCGAGGGTATGCAGCACTTCATGCGCATGATGAACTTCCTTTTCATCTCCCTGAACAAAAACCAGATACTTGCCTTCGTTCAAATGCTTTTCGTATTTATCTGCGTGCGATTTATCAATACCTATAGAACTTAAAATAGCTACCATACCGCTGCTTAATAAACCAAACTCAATACCGGCAATGGCGCCCACCAAAGCACCGGCACCAAACAAAAAGCCCAAACCGGGTATGGCAAACACACCCACACCCGTCAGCACGCCTACCAGCGTACCGGCAGCCACACCAACACTTACTTCAGCTGTTTCAACAGTATGGTCTGATTTAACGTGAATATGGTCGTTCACCAGTTCCGCTTTACTTATAACCGAAATGTTTTTGGTAGCATAACCGGCTTCCTGTAAAGTTTGTACTGCTTTTACTGCATCATCATGTGATTCGTAAACTCCTGCTATTGTATTCATAGAAAAATTTTAAAGTGAATAATGTTTGTGTGCTTACAATATTATTCATTTACCCGAAATAGAGTAAACTTTTTGTGCTAAAAAAAAGCCGCTCATCATTGAACGGCTTTCCATCAGTAACCTTACAACATCTTACTGTTTCTTAAAATCTATAGACACGGAGTTCACGCAATAGCGCATACCGGTTTCGGTGGGGCCGTCATCGAAGAGGTGGCCGAGATGGCCCCCGCATTTAGCGCACGTTATCTCCGTGCGAACCATGCCGTGCGAAGAATCTACATGCGTTTTAATTTTTCCTCCGGCAATCTCCTTGTCAAAACTAGGCCAGCCGCAGTGAGCATCGAATTTCATATCGCTGGTGAACAGCTCGTTGCCGCAGGCGGCACAGGTATAAATACCGGTGTCTTTGTTCTTCAGCAGCTTACCGGTAAAAGGCGCTTCGGTTCCTTTTTCGCGGAGTATGTGGTATTGCTCGGAGGTAAGTAACTGTTTCCATTCTTCTTCAGTCTTTTCCACTTTGGTGGTGTCGTTGTTATCGGTATTCATGGTTATTGTCTTGTTAGTTTGTTTGGTTGACGGATTCTTTTGCGCACACGAAGTAAGCATGAGCGATACTCCGAGTAAAATTAAAAAGGTGTTCTTCATATCCATTGGACGCGCTGCAAAGATATTCCTTACATACAAAACAGAGAGGCATTGCCACTAGTTACACGAATTGCACTAATTAATTCCCAGTTAACCGAACTATTCCTAGTTCACTCTTGTGTTCCCGCTGTTTACACCTTCTTGTTCAGCACATAAAATTCAGTTACGTTTGGCCGCAAACATTTTACAGGAAAATTTGAGTATGCAGAAAACCTTACTTGCTTTTGTTTTAGTGGCGCTGTCTTTTTCTGCATTTGCACAAGGCACTTTTGTTCAGCTCAATTCCGATGCCACTACTTATCTGGAGCGGCTCGATATTAAGTTCAGCAAGATACTGCCCATACAGCATACGGGCGATAAGCCTTTCTACCGGGGAAATGCGGCTAAGGTGGCCGAAACCCTGCTGCTCTCCAACCTCCGGTTCAACAAAACCCTTCAGTTTCAGTTGCAGTATCTGGTAGATGACAATGCCGAGTGGACCGACAGTTTGGTGAGCAGAACAAAGCGACCGCTGTGGAAGTTTTACCGCGAGCCCGCCAGTTTTCTGCATGTAAGTTCCAAGAAGAAAGGAGTGTTTGATATCCGCTTTAACCCGGTTATTGATGTAAAGGTGGGGGGCGAAACGTATAACAGCCGCTTTGTTTTTCAGCGGGTGGTGGGGCTTGAAGTGCGCGGAAACATTAAGCGCGTGTTCAGTTTTTATTTTAATGTGCTGGGCAGTTCGGCAAGGCCGCCAAAGTATATTACCGAAAGAATTATCCCTACCACTTACAACCCTTACGTGTATGTACCGGGGCAGTCGTACTGGAAAGATTACTCGTCCAAGATTTTCAAGTTCAATGATGGTATAGATTACTTTGATGCGCGGGGTTATGTGAATGTGCATATCCTCAAGCACATCAACATTTCGCTGGGGCGCGATAAGTTTTTTATTGGCAACGGACAGCGTTCGCTTTTCCTGAGCGACAATGCCGCGCCTTATCTGTTTTTGAAGTTAGATATAAACGTTTGGCGCTTTAAATACCAAACCATTTTTGCCGAGCTTACCAACCAGTACATTCGGGGCAGCGACCAGTTGCTTCCTAAAAAGTATATGGCGGTGCACCACCTGAGCATGCAGCCCACGCACTGGCTGAACATAGGTTTGTTTGAATCGGTGATTATGAAACGCAGCAACCACTTTGAGCTGCAGTACCTGAACCCGATAATTTTCTACCGCTCGGTAGAGCACGCGCTGGGCAGCCCCGATAATGTGATGATAGGCGGTGATATTAAAATGAACTTCATCAACCATCTTTCTATTTATGGACAGTTTCTGTTCGATGAGTTTAATGTGAAGCACTTTTTTAAGGGCGATGGATGGTGGGCTAACAAATGGGCTATACAGGCGGGCATTAAATATATTGACATTATCCCTAACCTCGATGCACAGTTAGAGGTGAATGTGGTTCGTCCGTTTACGTATACCCACTCCGAGGATATTAACTTTTCGCATTATAACCAGCCGCTGGCGCACCCGCTGGGTGCTAATTTTCTGGAGGTTATATTGAATGTGCGCTACCAGCCTATTCCAAGGCTGGCGTTTAATGCCAAATACTTTGTGGCTAAAGTGGGTGGCGATACCCTGCGCATAGGCATACCTACCAACCTGGGCAGCGATATACTTGCCGGTACCGGTTTTGGGGGCAGCACCGTTACGCAGGACCTGAACAATAAAATAGGACAGGGCGCCAGGGGAACCATTAACTATTTTCAGTTGCTGGCCACTTACCAGCCGTGGCATAATATTTTTGTAGACCTGGAGCTTTTATACCGCAGCCGCTCTACGCTCAAAAGCAGCAATAACCCTATTGTGAGTTCTTCTTCGTTTATCTTCAGCGTGGGGGCAAGGATGAATTTGAGTTATAAGAGGTACGAGTTTTAGAACCGGAAATCAGACCCACCTGCGAAAGTGCTTCTTTGACGAAGGCAGGGCGCGAACCTTGCGAGCCCTATGGCTATCGCGCGCCTTCTGCATCGCTTAGGCAAACAAATACTACCAACCATTGCTTTGGTCAATCAATTACGCAATACAGCGTATGTTTATGTAAACAAACGGTAAAAAACCATACTCCTGTCTCAAATTTAGCGGTGGCATTGTTTTGATATTTACTTTTCACATGTAAATTAGCACAACACGACATAAATCATGGATGCAATTATTTTTAACAACCAACCTTCCCGAATTCATCAGCGAACCGAATCGGTAGCACTGCGCGCCTGCTATCTTGTATGCGACTCTATTCTTGCCGCAGGCACCAGTTGCGAAAACATCTGGTATAGCGACATGATGCAAAAACTGAATTACACCCAAAAAATTCAAATCATAGAAGCGCATTACAAAAACACCGATAATCCTTTGGTGGAAGCCGGCCAGTTTATATCGCTTTGGAAACAAACACAGAAGGTTAAGTACAAAAACCCAAAGCAAATTGTTATGCTCAAAAAATTTGAAGCAGCAATTGATACGCTTTATAAAAAAATTCTTGCTGAAATGAAAGAGGGGGTAGACCGCACCGGTTTACCTGAATTAAAAGGACTGGTAGATGGAAAATCTATTGGCTTTATAGGAATGTTACAGGCCAATCTCGAATCAGAAGAAAACAATGCTAACCCTGCCAGCAAGTTACTGAAAGGCGAGTTACCCGAAGAAGAAGACAAAACACCGCGCAACACGAACGAACGCGCCATCTTCTGCCTTACCCCGGAGTTTTTTATTGAAGCGCTTAGCGCCAATAGAAAAATTTATACCTACCGCGATGAAGAAGCTAAAGACATTACCAACTGCTGGCTTCATAAGTGCTTCACCTTTCCCAATATCAACCTGCTAAGTGCTATCGAACTCCAAAGCATCCGTAAATTGTTAGAACCCGTAAGCGCTGAATTTAAAAAGCAGGCCGATGCCTGGATAAAAATATGCGATGAACCCGGCACCGGTGACACCCTTGCCCTTTTTCAAAAAAACGTATTGCCCCATACGGCCAGTTTACAGGCCGCCATTGCGCAAGCCGATTTAATAAAGCACATCTACACTTCGCAGCGCAGCGATGCTAATCTTGAACTCTGGATGGGCGAAATTCCTGTAGAGGTTTTCTGGCAGTTTTACAAAACATTCGAAGTAATTCACGATGCCACCTGGAACATTCTTTCCCAGGCCCTTCAAAACGAAACCAAATGGAAAAAACGCGTGCCCGTAATGGCTTTACGGGTACCGGTTCCCGAAAATTATCAGCCACCTGAAACCGAAACCGCTTCGCAAGAAACGCCCGAAGTAAAATCTGTGCGTAAATCCATTACAGTCGACTAAAAACAATTACTATATGAAACCAGCTACTTACCACTACTTTAACCTTGTCCGCGCTCAAAGCGACCACACGCTTGTATTTGACGGCCTTGCCGGGTTTAACCGGTTTGTTGAACTGCAGCAACTCAAAACCATTTTTCTGCTCCTTAACGATGCCGGTGAACCGGCTCATTTTCTGGTAACGCACAAAGGCGGCTTACTGCAACAGGCCACACTCGGCTTCAAAAAACTCGAAGACTTTGTAACGGCAGAGCAAAAAAAATTTCCGGATGCCAAAACTTTTTACGAAGCACTGGCACAAGGCTATACGGAATACGAAGACTACCGGTTGGTACAGGAAGCCGGCATTGACGATAAACTCGTTTTCGAAAAAGTTAAAGCCGGGGGCTTTGTTACCGGTTTTAAAGAGTACGACAGTGTGTTGAAAAATGCCGAAGGCGCTCCTGACATCGGCTCGCCTGCCAATGCCCACCAGTTATATGACTACGCTACCAAAAACGGATTCCAAAACTTTGCCGGTTTTAAAGATGCTTACATCAAAGGCTTTAAAGATGCCGACACGTTTAAAGTGGCTTCCGGTCGCGGCTTTAACTCTTTGGGCGACTACCTCGATGCACAGCAGCGCGGCATACTTAACGCTGTCGACCTCTACTTTGCCCGCGAACACAACCTCCGCAACAATGCCGATGCCCAGCGTTTCATTGACCTCGAAGCCCTCAACTATGCCGGCAAAGGACACGACCAGCGCGTGCTCCTCATTTTACTCTCGCAGTTAGAACAGGGCAAAAAAATATCGATCAACAAACTGCACGAAAAATTTGAAACCGCACTTACCGAATACCGCTATACCGATACCAACCAAATGCCTTCCTGGTTTGTTCTTGAATTCACCGGTCGTCCTGCCGTAGTTGATTTTATGACCCACAACGAACACGTAAAAAAATTCGGCAGCTACGACACCGATGGAGAGTTCTTCGAAATTAACCACATGAAAGACCGCGAGGTAGTTATTGACGGCAGCAACGTAGCCCACAACAGCCAGGGCAGCGATAAAAGCAAACCTTACTACAGCAACATTATAAAAGTGGTGAAGTTTCTGAAACAAAAAGGCTTTGCCAAAATTACGGTAATGGCCGATGCCGCTCTTCGCCACCGCATTGCCGATGCTGCCAACCTCACCGAAATAAAAAACCTGGCCGAATACCTCGAAGCCCCCAAAGAAACACCGGCAGATATCTTTATTATCCGCCATGTAAAAAAACATCATTGCCTCCTGGTAAGTAACGATAGTTTCCGCGAGTGGAAAGTAGAAGATAACTGGGTGGCCGAAAACATTGACTTTTACCGGCTTACCTTTATGATAAAAGGCGATGACGTTATTATGCCCGATGTGGAGTGATTTCTTCCGCTCTTCTCCGACCATTGACGGTTGACGGTTGACGGTTGACGATTGACGATTGACGATTGACCATTGACGATTGACCATTGACGATTGAGAACGCGAAGATGGGTAAGCCTAACACGCTGTTGGGCAGCGATAACACGCAGATGGGTAGTGATAACACGCGAGTGGGAGGCGATAACACGCAAGTGGGAGGCGATAACACGCAAGTGGGAGGCGATAACACGCAAGTGGGAGGCAATAACACGCGGATGGGTAG
>CAZBPG010000066.1:0-21901 GCA_964493695.1 uncultured Chitinophaga sp.
GGACTTTGCAGGTAAGGCCCGCGGACGATGCTTTGGGCACCGGTATGGTGCCATAGGAGCGAAGCGGCAAAAGCAAAAATAAAATTGCAGAGCGTAGCTGTTTTATGCATAAGGTAAGTGTTAGGTAAGTACAATCAAAAGTAAGGGAAAAGAGGAAAATATGAAATGAACAGACCGCGGTTAATGCTGGGTATTTTTACTTTTGGTAAAACACAACACCATGTTTACCCGAAAGAAATTTATTCAACATTCAGCGCTGGCAACAGCCGGGCTTTCGCTGCTCGATTTTATGCAGCCGTTACAAGCTGCAGAGTTTAATCAACATCTTAAGCGCATTTCCATTTTAGAGCCGAATGCAGTTGCTGAGGATGAAGACTTCTGGAACCTGATACGGGAGCAGTATACGGTTTCACCGAATGTAATTAACCTGAATAACGGAGGAGTAAGTCCGCAGCCTAAACCGGTGCAGGATGCACACATCCGTTTCTATCAATACTGCAACGAAGCCCCTTCTTATTACATGTGGCGAATTCTGGACCAGGGGCGCGAACCCCTGCGTGCCAAGCTGGCTGAACTGGCGGGTTGTTCTCCGGAAGAAATTGCCATTAACCGGAATACCACGGAAGGGTTAAACACCATCATCTTCGGTTTGAATTTAAAAGCAGGGGATGAGGTAGTGCTTTGCAAATATGACTATCCGAACATGATG
The DNA here is from genome assembly GCA_964493695.1 of uncultured Chitinophaga sp. GTDB lineage: Bacteria > Bacteroidota > Bacteroidia > Chitinophagales > LD1 > Bog-950. Next base: position 710 of record CAZBPG010000066.1, read on the forward strand.
AATGCCTGGAAACAACGCGAGAAACGGGATGGCATAAAGCTAAACTGGGTTGATTTTGACTTACCGGTAGAAAGCGATGATGTGTTTGTGCAGAAGTTTTCGGATGCCATTACCCCGAAAACAAAAATCGTTCACATTACGCATATAGTTAACTGGACCGGTCAGATAATGCCGGCACGAAAGATTGCCGACATGGCGCATAAAAAGGGCTGCGAAGTAATTGTAGATGCCTCCCACAGCTTTGCGCATATTGACTATAAGATTCCTGATTTGGATTGCGACTACTATGCCACTTCGCTGCATAAATGGCTATGCGCCCCTTTCGGAACCGGGTTTATGTATATTAAGAAAGAGAAGATTAAAAATGTATGGGCATTGCTCTCAGCACCGGTGCCGGATGCCGATAACATAGGCAAGTTTGAATCTATAGGCACCCGTTCCTTTGCTGCGGAAATGGCCGTAGGTAATGCTATAGATTTTCAATACCTGGTAGGAAACAAGCGCAAGGAAGACCGGTTGCGGTTTTTGAAAAATTATTGGTGTAACAAGGCAATGAAGATTCCGGGGTTTAAATTGTATACCTCTTTAAAGGACAATTACAGTTGTGCCATTGCCAACTTTACCATTGAAGGATGGAAACCGGAAGACATTGATACAAAGCTTTTCGAGAAGAAGAAAATCCATTGCACCACTATTAATCACGAGAAAGTGCATGGGGTGCGCGTTACTCCTCACGTATATACTTCGCTTCGCGATTTAGACCGTCTGGTAGAAGGTATTGCCGAGATTGCCGCGATGGAACCGCCCGGTAAGCCGGCCGATAAAAAGTAATCAAACAAGTTCCTTCTCCATTTGGTAATGGGGAATGTTTACTTCGGTAAACTCATCGCCAACAATCCGGTAACCGAGTTTTAAATAGAAAGGTGATGCGGCTTTACGCGCATGACAAAACATTACCTTACATCCGTTTTCGAGGGCAAACTTTTCGGCAGCAAGCGATAACTCGCTTCCCAAACCTTTGCTCTGCAAAACATTATCCACCGCTACCTGCCGCATTTTCATTCTGCCGTTACCGGTTTTGGTAAGTGTAAGACAGGCAATAATTTTATCGCCTTCGAACAGGCCGAAGTGAATATCCTCTTCGTCTTTCTTCAACTCTGCTTCGGTAAATTGCAAACCTAAAGGCTTTCTGAGTATCCGGTCTCTTAACTCCAGAGCCTGCTTGTATTCGGGCGATGTGTAAGTAAATGTTTTAATTTGCCGGGGCATAAATAATTGCTAAAAAAGAAAAACGAACGGTCAGTGAATAGATTTTTATAGGAATTATTTTACTTTCGATTTATAATCTAAAAAAAACGAAAAACAAGCTCATGAAAAAAATCTTCTTAATGACAGCCCTTTCCGTGGCAATGTTTGGTATGGCAAGCGCACAGACTGCTGCCGCCACCACCTCTAAAACTTCCACCACACAAGCTCAGTTGCCGCAGGTAAGAGCAAAAGCTATGGTTTCTAAAATCAACAATGCCTGTGGTTTGCAGGGAGACCAGGTTGGTAAAGTGAACACTCTTTATATTGAGTATTACACCAAACTTGATGCTATTGGAAAAGATGCTGCTCAGGTGAAAGAATTAAATAAAACAGTTGATGCTGCATTGAAGGGAATTCTTACTCCTTCGCAGCAAAAATTCTGGTCAGAAGCTGCTGCCAAGTAATTTTGAAGTTAAATTTTATAATGCCTGCGGTTCATTCAACATCTGTTTAATGAATTTCGCAGGCATTACATTTTTATTCATTGAGGAAAGAAGAAGTATGAAAAAGGTTATTCTGTTGTTTTTTGTTTGTGTAGTAACAGTTGTAAGTGCAAGCGCACAAAAAACGGCCACTAAAAAGAGCGTAAGCCCTGCTGAGAAGGCAAAGATAATTGTAGCAAAGATGTCTGCCGCGTGCAACCTTAAACCCGAGCAGGCAGAAAAGGTAAGCAAAGCATATCTTGATTATTACACCAAACACGATGCGCTGAAAAAGCAGAAAGATATTCTGGATAAGAGTTCCTATGAGGACCGCAAAGATGCGATGAAGAAAACCCGTGATGCGGTGATTAAATCTACTTTAACTGCCGGGCAATACAAGCAATGGGTAACGGCAAAAGACAAAGAGAAGAAAGAAGCCAAGAAAGATAAGCAGGAAGAGTAGCCGGTGCTACTCCAACTTCCCCTCCACCGCCTGCTGTTTGAGCGAATGCGCAAGGTCTTTGCCCAGGTAGCTGTCAATTATTTTATGAACGAGGTAGATAACCGGTGTAAGCAGCACTGCGGCAAAGCATTTGTAAACGTAGTTCACTATAGCCACGGCAAAAACCATGTTCAGCGTCCACTGACCGGTTTGCCCCTGCTTGAGTAGATAGAAAGCCACAAACAGCACAATGAAACTATCTATCAGTTGCGATACCAAAGTAGAACCGGTGCTGCGCAGCCATACAAACTTATCACCGGTTCGCTTTTTTATCCAGTGGAACACCGACACATCTATCAACTGCCCCACCATAAAAGCAATGAGCGAGCCTATAATAATATTGGTGCCCTGTCCGAACACTGCGAGGTAGGCTTTGTTAAAGTCGAGTTCGGTTCCGTAATTGCTGCTGCTTACCCACCAGCCCGCAGGGGCGGTTTGCATGGCGCCAAAAAGCATGAGGTAGGCATACGAAATCATAATAGCCGCAATCCACGAAATAAAGCGCACACCCTTTACCCCGAAATACTCGTTGATAATATCGGTCATGATAAACACAAAGGGCCAAAGCAGCACCCCGCAGGTCTGGCTGATGCCATCGAAGTGGAAACCGAACAGGTCGAAAACGGGCTTTTTGATGCCGAGGGTTTCGTCAAGACTGAAAATCTTTACGCCCATAAACTCGGCTACCATGGCGTTGGCAATAAAGAACGCGCTCATGATAATGTAAAGCTGGTTGGTTTTGTTGCGGAAGAAGTGCATGGGTTTGGATTGCTTTTTGTGAGAAATGAAGGTGTTTATTTCTTTTCTGGCGTCATGGAACAATTCATTGACGTCACAAAACCATTCCATGACGTCATGGAATCACTCATTGGCGTTGTAAAATTGCTCCACAACGTCATGGAACCACTCATTGACGTTGTAAAATCATTCCACAACGTCATGAAATCACTCATTGACGTTATAAAATCATTCCACAACGTCATGGAATCATTGCTTGACGTTGTGGAACCGCTTATTGACGTCATGGAGCCATTCCTTGGCGTTGTGGAATCATTGCTCTGACTTCATTTACACCACTACATTTATAATCTTCCCCTTTACAAAGATGAACTTCTTAGGCTCGGCTCCGTTCGTCCACTTTGCTACACTGTCTATTGCTAATACATGGTCCTGAACCTGTTGCGGGGTTAAGTCTAAACTTAGCTTTACCTGCGCCCGCACCTTGCCGTTAATAGAAACAGGGTAGTCAAACGCGCTTTCGGTCAGGTATTTTTCCTCCAGTTTAGGGTAGCTTGCCAAATGGATACTGCCCTTATTGCCCAAAGCCGCCCAAAGCTCTTCGGTAATAAACGGGGCGAAAGGGGCAAGGCAAACTAAGAGCGGTTCGAGGATGGCGCGCTTGTGGCATTTGAGTGCCCCCAACTCGTTGGTGGCAATCATAAAAGCCGAAACCGAAGTGTTGAAGTTCAGCCGCTCGATGTCCTCAGCAATCTTTTTAATGGTTTTGTGGAGAATCTTAAACTCGGCATCGGTAGGGGTTTCGTCCGTAACCTTCCAGCCCGTTCCGCGCAGGTTCTCCGTCTCGGGAACCTGCGTGTCTGCGCCTTGCCTCAGGGTCTCCGCAGAGCCGGAAGACCCTGCGGGGACAGAAGACCCTGCGGGGAAAGTATCGTCATAAAACAAGCGCCAAAATTTCTTCAGGAAGTTAGAAACCCCGCTAATGCCCTTATCATCCCATGGCTTGCTTTGCTCGATAGGCCCTAAGAACATTTCGAACATACGGAAACAGTCGGCACCGTATTTCTCAATTACATCATCGGGGTTAACCACATTGTATTTGGACTTGGACATTTTTTCGACTTCAGAACCACAAACGTAATTACCATCTTCTTCAGTTACAAACAAAGAGTTTTCATTACCCAATCTTGATTCCTTCTTGAATCTTTCTGTATCAAGTATGTTATCGTTGAGCAAATCAAGCTCGACATGTATCGAACTTGCCAAGTTTGCATCAAACTTCAATGTTCCGGGCAATTTCTTATCCTGCATGATTTTTCCGGCAAGAGATACTGCATTAGCTATGCTCTCGATATCATAATTGGATTTTTTTCCACTCGTTACTCTTTCATAAACTCCTTTTGAAATGAATATCAATGGGTAATTTGGATTTTCATCATTGTTTGACCCAGGTCTTAGCCATGAATAACCAAAAGAAAGCCTATAGACGAAACGACTCACTCCCTGTATCATCCCCTGATTCACCAGTTTCTTAAACGGCTCCTCAAAAGGCACTAAGCCGAGGTCATACAGGAACATGTTCCAGAAGCGGCTGTAAAGCAAATGCCCCACGGCATGCTCGGCACCGCCAAAGTAAATGTCCACGTTCTGCCAGTAGTTAATCTTGTCCTTGGCGGCAAACTCGTTGTTGTTCTTCGGGTCCATGTAGCGCAAAAAATACCAGCTGCTGGCGGCATAGCCGGGCATGGTATCGGTTTCGTAACCGGCTTTTGCCCATTCGGCATTGTTAGCCAAAGGTGCGCGTCCATCACCGGAGGGCTTGTAAGAAGAAACTTCGGGGAGAATAAGCGGCAGTTTATCTTCGCTCAAAGGCACCGGTATATCATCCGTTTCGCCACCTTCAAAAGGCGGGTCGGGCTGCCCCACTACTTTATACTGTATAGGGAAAGGCTCGCCCCAGTAACGCTGCCGGCTGTAGCCCGCATCGCGCTGCTTGTAGTTTACCTTCATCTTGCCTATGCCGCGTTTCTCCATTTCAGCAATTACGGCTTTAATGGCATCCTTCACCTCCATCCCGTTTATAAAGCCGGAGTTAATCATCTTGCCCACCTTGTCCTCGATAGTGGCACCGGGGTACATGCTCTTGTCCACTATATCAATAATCTTCAACCCGAACTTTTCGGCAAACTTCTTATCGCGCTCGTCATCGGCAGGCACCGCCATAATAGCACCGGTGCCGTAACCGCCCAGCACATACTCGGCAATGTAAACCGGTATGTTCTCATTGGTAAAGGGGTTTACCGCATACGAACCGGTAAACACACCGGTTACCTTCTTCTCCTGCTGCCGCTCCACATCGGTGCGGCTTTTTACGTAGACAATGTATTTGTCTACTTCAACTTTCTGTTCAGGTGTAGTTAAACTATCTACCAATTCATGCTCGGCAGCTATCACCATAAACGTAGCCCCGAAGATGGTATCGGGGCGGGTGGTGAATACTTCAATTTGGAATTTGGAATTTGGAATTTGGAATTGAACGCTTGCACCTTCACTTCTGCCAATCCAATTCCGCTGCATTTCCTTCATCGCATCGCTCCAGTCCAGTTTATCGAGCCCATCGAGCAAGCGGTCGCTGTATTCGGTAATGCGCAAAAACCACTGGCGCATCTTTCTGCGCTCAATCGGGTGGCCTCCGCGTTCGCTCTTGCCGTCTTTTATTTCATCGTTGGCTAACACCGTTCCCAAAGCGGCACACCAATTCACCTCGCTGTAACTCTGAAAAGCCAAACGGTAGTTCATCAACTCGTGATGTTTCTCTGCTTCGGTTAAACCATTCCAAAGCCTCACCCCCTGCCCCTCTCCTACAGAGAGGGGAGTAACAGCCGCCTCACCGCTTTTAAATTTCTCAACCAAAGTTTCTATGGGCTCTGCTTTGTTGGTTTCGCGGTTATACCAGCTGTTGTAAAGCTTCAGGAAAATCCACTGCGTCCATTTGTAGTAATCCGGTTCGCAGGTGCGCACTTCACGGCTCCAGTCAAAACTGAAACCTATTTTATCCATCTGCTCGCGGTAACGCTTAATGGCATTGGCGGTGGTAACAGCCGGATGTGTTCCGGTTTCAATGGCATACTGCTCTGCCGGTAAACCAAAGGCATCGTAACCCATGGGGTGCAAAACATTAAAGCCTTTCAACCGCTTGTAACGGGCATAAATATCACTCGCCACATAACCCAGCGGATGCCCCACATGCAAACCCGCACCACTCGGATACGGAAACATATCCAGCACATAATACTTTGGTTTGGCAGGGTCTTCGGTTACTTTATAAACCGCGTTCTCCTCCCAAATTTTCTTCCATTTCTCTTCAATTTCGGCAAACTTATATTCCATTTCTCTTTGTAAAATTATCGCCACGAAGAAAGAAGAATTATTGAAACAAGAGAAGTTCCACTTCTTGTAGAAGTAGAACTTCTGCCGATTATGGAGGGCACTGTATTTTCTTATTTTCGCTCCCCGTTCAAAAACCGAACACGAAACGTATAGAATGAAAAACGGAATCAGATATCTTCTCCTCCTTATACTTTGCTGTTCATTCAGCTCCACCTTTGCTCAGGTAAACGGTAACGGTACCGGGCCGGAACCTAAACGCAGGTTCGACCAGGCCGATAAGTTTGTGGAAGTGCTCAACCTTATCCGCACGTACTATACCGATACCGTTGATGAAGAAAAATTAGTGGAAGATGCGGTGGTTAAAACTCTCGAAGAACTCGACCCGCATTCTTCGTACGTAAAGGCAAAAGATGTAAAGCGCAGCGAAGAAAGCCTGGTAGGTAATTTTGAAGGAATAGGAATCACCTTTCAGATTCTGCGCGACACCATTATGGTATTGGAAGTAATCCCGAGCGGACCTTCGGAAAAGGTGGGCTTACATGCCGGTGATAAAATCATCAAGGTAAACGACACTATCGTTGCGGGTATTAAAATCGAAAATGAAGGAGTGATTAAAAGGCTCCGCGGACCTAAGGGAACCAAAGTGCGTGTAAGCATGATGCGTCAGGGCGAGCCGGGTTTGGTTGAATTCACCATTACACGCGATAAAATTCCTATTTACAGTATTACAGCTTCCTATATGGTTCAACCGGGTGTGGGTTATGTCCGTCTGGAAAGATTTTCTGCTACCTCTCTCCAGGAGTTCAGTCAGGCACTCGATAAACTGCATACACAAGGCATGAAAGATCTGATTCTTGACTTGCAGAGCAATGTGGGTGGCTATCTTTATACAGCGGTGGATATGTGCAATCAGTTTCTGGGCGATAACAAACTGATTGTTTATACACAGGGCGTACATTCAAACTATCAGCCCTACTTTTCTAACAACCGCGGTTTCTTTAAAGACGGAAGAGTGGTGGTGATGATTGACGAAGGCTCTGCATCGGCTGCAGAAATTCTTTCCGGTTGCGTGCAGGATAACGACCGCGGGCTGTTAGTAGGCAGAAGAACTTTTGGAAAAGGATTGGTGCAAAAGCCGTTTACTCTTACCGATGGTTCACAACTGAAACTAACCACCGCGCACTACTACACACCAAGCGGAAGATGTATTCAAAAACCATACGGGAACGGCAACAAAGATTACCGCGATGATTATAAAGAGCGTTTGGAGTCCGGTGAGTTGTTTGGTAAAGATACTTTTCACTTTGCTGACTCCTTACATTATCACACTGCTAACGGTCGCGATGTTTATGGCGGAGGAGGGGTAATGCCCGATTTCTTTGTGCCTATTGATACAAGTGCTAATTCTCCCCTCTTCAATCAGCTTATACGTAAAGGAGTGGAAAACAAATTCTGTTTAGAGTTTGTAGATAAGAACCGGGCAGAACTCAATCACCAGTACCCTTCTGCAGACTCATTCTTTAACTATTTCGAGATTGATACGATTATTCTGGCAAAGTATGTAGCCGCTGCGGTGGTTGACAGCGCTATCCGGTTGAAAGACGGAATGAATCCAAAAACTTTCTGGCAATACTTCGGCACGGTAAAGAATGATTCGGTTATCAACTTCGAGCGCGATTTCGCTAAATCAGAAAAGCTGATTAAAGCCCGTTTGAAAGCAACTATCGGCAGAAACTTATTTGATGCAGGTATGTTTTACCGCGTTATTAATTCCACGGTAAACAATGTTTTTGCAAAGGCCGTTGAGGTAATGAACAACAAAAGCAAGTTCGAAGTATTGAAACCGAAGGAAGAGAAGAAGGAAGATGGTAACAAAACAAAGTCAAACACAAAGGACAAGGGTAAGAAAAGGGTTAAAGTAGTAACTACAGACAAAGTAAAGTAAGTTAAGATGGGTAAGATTGGATTGTTTTACGGTACCGATACCGGTAATACAGAAAGAACGGCAAAGAAGATAAAGGAGTTAGTTGAAGCAAAGGTTGGCGCAAGCGAAGTTGATTTGCTGGAAATTTACAAGAAGAAGGCTGCGGATATGGCAAAGTATGATCTGCTGATTCTCGGGATGCCCACCTGGTACGATGGAGAATTACAGGGAGACTGGGAAGAATATATTTCAGAAATGAGCCAGATTGATTTCACAGGAAAAAAGGTGGCCTTCTTCGGGCTTGGTGACCAGTATGGCTATGCTTCCTATTTCTGTGATGCATTAGGAGTATTTGCCGAAATAGTAGAAAAGCAGAACGGAAACCTAATCGGCTTTACCAGTGCTGCAGGATACGAGCACGATTTCAGCAAGGCACAGCGTGGCGACCGGTTTGTTGGTTTGTGTTTAGATGTAGATAATCAGGATGACCTGACTCCCAGCAGAAGCGAACAATGGGTGGCGCAGATTGTTCGTGAGTTTGGGTTGTAGTAAGCAGTAAGCAATTTAAAATAGGCAAAGGTTAGCCCCTAAGTTTTTTCTTTTCTTCTTGAGTTAAGTATTCTGTAGGATTGCTTATCATATGGTGTAGCATTCTACCAATCTCTTCTGACTTTGCGAACAGGTCGTTGTATTTTTCTTCCGGTATGAGTTTACAGGAAAAAGAAAAATCGAGCCAAACCTGAGTTTCTGAATTTTCCATGTCAGCATCTGAAATTTTGCTTACAAAATGGGCCGGATACAATCGTTTGCGATAACCTTCTGCTATCGAACTGCAAACACTTCTTGACGACCTGGGATTTGACTGGTAAGAGAATATTTTTCTTCCGCAGGAAACCCCTTGGTTATATCAAATATATCCATTGCCAAAGTGAATGCCTTTTGATAAACCTTTAAATCTCTGAAAGATTTCATCGGTGTGCTCTTGCTTACTTGCTACTACCCTATATAGTCTGCGTTTTATCTTTTGCCAACTTTAAATTGCCTACAGCCTACTTGCTTTACAAGTATTTAAAGTTGAACTTCGGATTCAATTTCAAAAGAGATTCATAAATCAGTTTCACCACATTCTCCAAATCATCAATAGACACTAACTCCACGGTTGTGTGCATGTAACGAAGCGGCAGGGATATCAGAGCAGATGGAATTCCTCCTCTCGTGTAAGCAAATGCATCGGTATCGGTGCCGGTTGAGCGGGAAGCGGCATCTAACTGGTATGGAAGTTTCTTTTCTTTAGCAGTAGCAATGATAAAGTCTAACAGTTTATTATGAACTGCAGGACCCACGGTAAGTACCGGTCCTTTACCGGAGGCATAGTCGCCTTCAGTCACTTTTTCAATCATCGGTGTTGTAGTATCGTGACAAACATCGGTGATGATGGCACAATCAGGATTGATGGTATGAGCCACCATTTCTGCTCCGCGCAGTCCAACTTCTTCCTGAACGGAGTTAACGATGTATAACCCAAAAGGAAGTTTTTTGTTATTCTCTTTCAAGAGGCGGGCAACTTTAGCAATAATGAAACCACCGGCACGGTTGTCAAGTGCACGACCTCCAAAATATCTTTCATTCAGCACAAAGAATTCATCCTGATAAGTAATCACACAACCCACATGCACCCCGAGTGCTTCTACTTCCTTTTGGGTTATACAGCCTAAATCAAGAAAAATGTTTTTCACTTCCGGTGATTGTTCTTTACTGTCTTTGCGGGTGTGAATAGCCGGCCATCCGAATACTGCGGGAATCTTCTTTCCGTTGCGGGTGTGTATCCAAACCTTTTTTGACGGGGCAATCTGATGGTCGCTGCCTCCGTTGCGCTTTACGTAGATCAAACCCTCCGGTGTTATGTAAGATACAAACCAGCTTATTTCATCGGCATGTGCTTCTATAACCACCTTAAACTTTGCTTCCGGATTTACAATCCCGTAAACCGTTCCGTAATTATCTACTTCGTGTTTGTCAACGGCAGGTTTAACATAGTTCAGCCAGAGTTTCTGTCCTTCCGCTTCGAAACCGGTAGGAGATGGATTATTGATATAAGCTTCAAAAAACTTTCTGTCTTCATCTGTCAAAATGCTTTTCTTCTTCACTGCGGGTTTCTTTTTAGCTGCCATAGTTATAGTAAATTGTAGCGGCAAGAATAGTTATTCTATTATGAAAGAAGAAATACCAAATTTGTGCCTACCAACAAAATGATTTATGCATAAAAAGATAATCCTCTTCACTCTTTCGTTCCTCATGATGTCATTTGGCGGAGTTAACCCTGCCGAGGTATTCGCCCACTTTGCGGCAGCAATAAAAAATAAAAGCAATGTTCAGTATTTCGCTGTTATTAAAGTGGCTGACCTTACCCAAGGCAAGGTGCGGGAGGTTTGCGCTCCCGGTAGTTTTATCCGTAGCGCCCTGCACAAAGAAATGAAATATGATTACGATAACCAGTCAGTAGCCATGGTTGAACACATGGCGTTGATGAATCTTGACCGTTTCTTTGAGTTCAAAAACCCGGAAGCTATTCAGTTGCTTGGAGGAGATGCATATACTGAGGAGGATGTTATGTTGATTGAAAAACGAATCAACTTTGTATCGCTTGCAAAACAGATCAGGCAATGGGGTACATGGAAAATGGAGTTCAGAGATGACAAGGAAATGATACTTTATGCCCACGCGTTGTTTAATCAAGGAATACTTACCGGTGAGGATAATAATCGTTTAGGTACACTGATGTATGTTGATTTGTAGCCTGAGCGATTTATTTTTGAAAATTACATTTGCTGTATGAAATGTTATCTCGATAACGCAGCTACCACTCCTTTAGATAAACAGGTGCTGGATGAAATGATGCCGTACCTGACGGAGCACTTTGGGAACCCATCCTCTATACATTCTTACGGGAGAAAGGCCAAGAGCGCAATTGAAAAGGCGCGCAAGGTGGTGGCAAAGTATCTGAACGCTTCTACTTCTGAAATTTTCTTTACCGGTAGCGGGACTGAGAGCAGTAACACAATTATTAAATGCAGTGTACGGGATTTGGGTGTGAAGCGTATCATTTCTTCCCGTATCGAGCATCATTGTGTTTTGCATTCTGTAGAGGCAATGGCAAACCTTGGTGTGCAGGTAGATTATGTTGCTTTAGACGAGAAGGGAAAAGTAGATTACAACGATCTTGAAAGGCTCTTGAAATCTTCTTCTGCCAAAACCCTGGTGAGTTTAATGCATTCGAACAACGAAATTGGAACCTTACTCGATTTGGAACGAGTGTCAGAACTATGCAAACAATACAACGCTTACTTTCATTCAGATACCGTGCAGACTATCGGATATTACCCAATTGACGTACAGAAAACCAAGCTGCATTTTGTCAGCGGGTCGGCTCATAAGTTTCACGGACCTAAAGGGGTGGGTTTTGTTTATGTCAGTGATGACGCTCCTATCAAACCTTTTCTGGAAGGAGGTTCACAGGAACGTAACATGCGTGCAGGTACAGAAAATGTGGCAGGCGTTGTGGGTTTAGGTAAAGCATTGGAACTTGCATTGGAACATATTGATGAAAACCGTGCTTACCTGAGCGGACTTAAAGCGTATATGATTGAAAAACTGCGCGAAGAGTTACCGGATGTACGCTTTAATGGTGATATCAGCGAAACCGGTGGTAACTACAAAGTGTTGAGTGTTTCACTTCCGCCTAACGAAAAGGCAGAACTCACCCTTTTTAATCTTGATATTGCGGGTATTGCTGCCAGCGGAGGAAGTGCCTGTAGTTCCGGTTCAGAAAAAGGCTCACATGTATTGGAGGGTATTAAAGCCGACCCTAACCGTAAAGCTGTTCGATTTTCGTTCAGTAAATACAATACCAGAGAAGAGATCGATTATACCGTAACCGTTTTAAAACAGATGCTCAAATCTGCGGAGGTAACTAACTAATACATTTCTCTTATACAAATCCGGTTCTGTTATTCAGTTTGCTATAAACGGAACAAATACCTGAGACTTTAGTAAGATACTACTATACACTTGTTGTATCCACTAAAACCCTTGTATGAAAGCTAAAAATTCACCTTCTGATTTATTCCTGCACAAATTTATTATCAAGCTTTTAGGCGCATTGGCTACCTATCAGTTTGCACTGCTTTTAGTGTTCGGGAAACTTTCCTGAAAGTCCGGAAAGCTTTATTGCATTACCTAAGTTTATAAATTGCGCACCTGATGCGCATACTCAGAACTATTCAGGCAGCCATTCTTTTTGTTGTTTATCTAATCATCATATTCGGTACTAGCGTAATAGTTTGGCTTGACCGGAAATTGAAATCCGCTTTATCTTTTCCCCGTAACCTGGCAGAACTTGCAGCACAGGAAAAGTGGTGTATTGAAGAGTTGATAAAAAACAAAGTTCTTCCGGCTGATGCTGAAGTAAAGCTTTACAAAGTAACACCCTTAAACCAGGAAGTTATTTTCCGCTCTGATGCAGGGGTAATAGAGATAAGCTACACTAGCGGAGGGGAAAACAAAGTGCTTAAATGCTTTGCCAAGTTTGCACCAACAATGGGTACGGTTTGGAACAAGGCCATTTTCAACATGCAGTTAAACCATTTGAAAGAAAGTTTCTTCAATGAATACTTTCTTCAACCGGATAAAGAAATTCCTGCCCCGAGTGTATACATTTCAAAAGTTTCTCTGGTTACCGGTCATTTATGTTTGGTAACTGAGTTGATGGACGATTGCATGGAATACCTCGAAACAATTCGTACACCTATCAGCGATGAGCATTTGGAACTGGTGATGGAAGGAATGGCAGCGCTCCATGCACGTTATTGGAATGATACTTCCGAAAGAATGAAGAAGGTTATTCCTATTCAAAACAGCACCGTTTATCTGTTTGATTTGATGGTAACTTTTAACTGGAGCAAAGCTGCACGAAAAATATTAGTGCAGAGTTGGTGCCGAATGAACGAGTTTCAGACAGTTCTGCATGGTGATGCACGAATAGGTAATATGATGTTTCCGAAGGCGACCGGTGAAGGACGCTTTGTAATGATTGACTGGCAGGCGGTGCGCAAAGGAAGAGCCGCTTATGACCTTGCCTATTTCTTAGTCCTTAGTTTGATTTCCGGTCACCGCATAATTGCTGAACAAAAGGCGATTGATTCTTATTACCGGCATCTGGTTGCAAAGGGAGTAACCGGTTATACAAAGGAAGAGCTGGAAGAAGATTACCGCCATGCCTGCTTATGCGTGTTACTGTTGCTTTCGTTGCCTATGCTGAGCGGTGAAGTAAGTGTGGAGGGCAGGGCTGCTGAGATATTTGTGTGGGGAATGGGAGTTTGGCGAGAACGTATGGAAGTTAAGTTCAAAGATTTTGATTACAAATGGATGGCTGAACGCTATCAACTGAGCGAGCAGGAGTCGCGGGAAGCAGTTGCAGAAATGCTGAAGGTGATTGATGACCGGTTGAAGAGAATAACTGCCGGAATGAAGACTATTCCTCCTCCAGCCTCGGGTCAACAATAATATTCTCCGGTTCTACCGATTCTATATTCAGTTTGGCACTGATTACACGGAAGGTTGTTCTTCTGTTTTTCTGATGGTCTTCTTCGCTGCACTTACTGTTGTTGCTGCAGTTGTTTACCAGTTTGGTTTCACCGTAACCTTTTGCCTGTAAAGTTTCGGCAGGCACCGCTTTGCTGATTAAATAGTCAACTGCGCTTTGAGCACGCGCCTGTGATAGTTTTAAGTTGTAAGCATCGCTGCCACGGCTATCGGTATGAGAACCGAGTTCAATTTTTAAATCAGGATTTTCTTTAAAGAAGATGGTAATAGAATCAAGAACCAGCTTTGATTCCGGCCGGAGAGTAGCTTTGTCGTAATCGTAATAGATGTTCGGAATGACGAGCATCTTCTGCGTGAATATTTTTTCCAGCTCTATTTGTGTGTATACCCGGATAATAGTGGAGTCCTGATGGCGAAGGCCTTTAGTAGAAGTAAATGCATTGTTGCTGAAGTAGCCCCCTTTGCTTGCGGTGAGTTTGTAATCGGTTTCGGCTTCCAGTTTAAAAACAAACTTGCCGGCAGTGTCGGTAACAGCTGTGCCAATTATTTTATCATCGATAGTTTTCAACTCCACCTTAGCTTTTTGCAAACTCTTTAACCCAAGAACCTTACTGTCCGGATTTTCAGGATTCTCAAAATCTTTCTCTACTACTTTCCCGCGGAGCACAAACAGGTTCAGCCATTTTTCTTCGAACCGGTAAATGTCATCACCTCCTTTGCCACCGGTACGGTTAGAAGAGAGATAACCGGCATACAGAATGGTGTCATCAGCGTTTAAAGGTTTGTATTTATCAATGCGAAAAGCAAAGTCATCAGCTCCGCTGTTGATGGGCGATTTTAAATTAGCCGGATCTTTGTATCCGCTTTTGGTTCTTACAGCTTTAAAAACATCAAGGCCACCCATGCCGGCTAACCCATTGGAAGAAAAATACAGGTTACCTTTTTCATCTATCCATGGAAACCGCTCGCTGTATGGGGTATTGATACTGCCGCCAAGGTTTTGAGGATTGCCCCAGCCGGTATCGTTTTTTGCAACAAGGTAAAGGTCTGTTTCGCCAAAGCCGCCAACCGCATCTGCCGAAACGTAGAGAAACTTTCCATCGCGCGAAAGAAAAGGATCCTGCACATTCACCGTATCTGCAAAGGGGTCAACCTTTAACGGTTCTGTCCAGTGTTCGTTATTAAACGCACTGTAATAAATATGGCAATACTGATTGCTCTTTTGTTCATCGGCAATGCAGCGCACGAAATACATTTCTTTAAAATCTACACTGAACGTAACCGAGCTTTCATGGAAAGCAGTGTTAACCGGTGCGCCAAAGTTAACCGGTGATGAAAACTTCTCACCGGTTTTATCGGTCACCAACAAATCGGTAAACTTTTCACCGGTCCATTCATCGTGATTATTTCCCAGGGCCTGTTCGCGCGAAGAGGTAAGAACGAACTGCTGTTTGAACGGAACAAGCGTGTAATCGAGATTCGGAGTATTCAGTGCTTCTAAATTCCTTACCTGTATACGGGTAAAGCTTTTCTTCCACTCCACCGCATCACGACACTGGTTCATTTGTTTTCGCCCTTCAAAGCCGCCACCGGCAACGCGCTGATACTTTTCAAACGAGCTAAACGCTTCTTCATATTTCTCCTGCTGCTTTTGCATCATGCCCATTTGAAAGAGCGATTGTTCGCCTGCGTTCAGGTCAATAGATTGCTTATACCATTTTTCGGCATTGGCATAATCATTAAACTTCCGGTACGAGTCGCCTAACTGGTAAGCAATTTTCTGTTGCTTAATAGGGTCGCGTTCAGCATTAAATTCTTTCTGCAAAAACTCAGTGCTCTGGCTATAGCGAAAAAGTTCGCGGGCAGTTTTGCCGTCTTTAACCTGAAAGGGAACAGTTTTGCAGGCTGCAATGAAGAGGAGAGAAGCGAAAAGAAAAAAATACTTACCGGTGCTAATCAATGAAACTAAATTTCGGACGAATGTAAGAAAAAGGAGAATGGATGGGGAGATGAGTTGACGGGTGATGAGATGATGAATGCAAGATATACGGCAGGGCTTTGTGAGAAGAGTGGAAAAGTAAAACCAGATTTTGTGAAATTGAAGCTAAAAACACATTGACCGGAGCTGATGACACATAAAGCGAGATGGGCAACACATTGCGCTAAGCTGATTATACATAAGATAAAGTTGGTAGAGCATAACCCGGAGCTGATATTGCATAATACGATGCCGGATAGTTACGAGCCAAAGTAAACGACAGATGGGGCGATGCTAAAATTTTGTTAACCAAAGCCAAGTTGAATGAACGGGAAGATAATAACTGAAACACCGAAGCGTTTATAAACTAAATAGAAGCTGAAAAGAGCCAAAACAAAATAAGCAACACTTAGAACAAAACGAGCTTTGGTGAAAGAAACGCGGGGTTTTTGAATAAGAGGGACAGTTTTTGGCGAAGCAAAGGATGTATTGACTAAAACGAAGAAAGTGTTGAGAGGAGCTAAAAGAACAAGTAAGTCTGCCAAGGGAACAACTACTAAAGCACTGGAAGTATAAAAAGAAACTAGATGAACGATTATGAAAAAGTTAACGAAAGAGGAAGCTGCTAAGCTGGCATTTAAGCTCGGGACAAGCACGGTGGTAAGAACTGTGGTTATGCATTTGAATGTGGGGGAGATATTGCTGATTGAGAAAGGGGAGTGGAAGCAAAAAAACGGACCAGGACAAATGCTGACGAGGATTACCGAGAAAACGAACCGGAAGTTTAGTTTGAAGACACTGGCGGATGACAACGGTTGGATTGTGGAGAGGGTTGGCTAGGTGAAACGATAGCGCGACCTACGGCTGACTTTGTACTGATTTCGCAAGGCTATGGTAAACGCTGGCAACCTCCCTGCTTCCGTCTTATGCAAGCAAGCCTTTTAAAACGGAGTAGTGTCATCGAAATCTTCCGGCCGGTGGCGCTTTTCAATCGGAGAGTCGTCATCGCCCGATTCATCGTTCATGCGCGATGGAAGTTTCTTGTATTTAGTTTTGTTGTTGCCTTCGCCCATAGTCATGTATTGGTCGCTTGCACCAATTTCATCCAGATTTTCAAACTTCGCAAACTTGTTGATGAAGCGGGTGCGCACACTACCCACCGGCCCGTTACGGTGTTTGGCCACAATTACTTCGGCAATGTCCTTCACCGGATTTCCTTCCGCATCCTGCTCCAGACCGTAATACTCACCGCGGTAAAGGAAGATAACGATATCGGCATCTTGCTCAATAGCACCGGACTCGCGTAAATCCGAAAGAATCGGTTTTTTATCACCGCCTCTGGTTTCCACCGCCCGCGAAAGTTGCGAGAGCGCAATCACCGGTATGCCTAATTCTTTCGCCAGCCCTTTTAACGAACGCGAAATCTGACTGATTTCCTGCTCGCGGTTTCCGTTTCCTTTTCCGTCAACGGTGCCGCTCATCAGCTGCAGGTAATCAATAACTACCATTTGAATATCGTGCTGTTGCTTTAATCTGCGGCACTTAGAACGCAATTCAAACACATTGATAGCCGGAGTATCGTCAATAAACAACTGAGCATTTTTAAGGTTATCTATTTTAGAAGTAAGAATGCGGTATTCGTATTCTTCCAGATTTCCTCTGCGTATTTTATCGGAAGGAATTTGTGTTTCCATCGAAATCATACGCTGCACCAACTGCACTGATGACATTTCTAAAGAGAAAATAGCGATTGGCTTGTTGTGGTCAATGGCAGCGTTGCGCGCCAGCGCCAAAGTAAAAGCCGTTTTACCCATTGCCGGACGGGCGGCTACAATAATCAAATCTGACCTTTGCCAGCCACCGGTCATTTTATCTAAGTCGAAAAAACCAGAAGGCACACCGTTCAGGTGGTCTTCGGTGTTGTTCATGCGCACATCAATTTCTTTCAACTCTTCCATCAATAAATCTGAAATGGCTTCTGAGTTTCGTTTCAAATTATTTTCTGCAATGCTGAAAAGATTTTTTTCTGCGCGGTCTAACAGTTCGAAAACATCGGTGGTGTCTTCGTAAGCATCTTTAATAACATCGGTAGAAGTAGAAATGAGCTGGCGCTGAATATATTTTTCAGCAATCAAACGCGCGTGATACTCAACGTTGGCGGCAGAACCAATTTTGTTGGTGAGTTGAGCAATGTAGAAAGGCCCACCGGCAGCCTCCAGTTCCCCGTTCCTCTTCAATTGCTCGGTAACGGTAAGCAAATCAATAGGAGCCTGATTCTGATACAGCAAGCGGATAGCTCTCCAAATACGCTGATGCGAATCAACGTAAAACGATTCGTCTTTCAGGATGTCGCTGATGTCGTTAATCGCATTCTGTTCAATCATTACCGCTCCAAGCACTGCTTCCTCCAATTCTTTTACCTGCGGGGGAAGTTTGCCGTAATCCATCACATTCGACTCAGAAGATGTTTTTCTGACGAACGATTTTTTTACTATTTCTATTGGGTCTGCCATGGGTTGTTTACTACTTACAAAGCGTTACTAATTCGTCTTTTCTTAAATTTTAAAGGAAGGCAAAAGAGCATTTTTGAAAACTCTTATCACAACCTTAGCTGCATTTTTTTTCTAAACGTTCCACCAACAGTTCCTCGCTGTTTATCAACAAAACAAAAACACCTAAGTATCCTATAAGGGGATTCGAATACAAAAATACAAATTCAGCTGCTTGTCTTTAAAGTCCCCTTTAGGGGATTTAGGGGAGGCTGCAATTACTTAAAAGCATCGAGCCCGGTTATATCCATTCCTGTAATCAGAAGATGAATATCATGGGTTCCTTCATAGGTAATAACCGTTTCCAGATTCATTAAATGGCGCATTACCGGAAACTCGCCTGTAATACCCATACCACCCAAAATCTGACGGGCATTGCGGGCTATGTCTGAAGCAATTTCGCAACTGTTGCGTTTTGCCATGCTTATTTGTGCAGGCGTTGCCTTTCCTTCGTTTTTCAAAACACCCAGCCGCCAAACAAGTAATTGCGCCTTGGTAATTTCGGTAATCATCTCCGCCAGTTTCTTTTGCTGTAGCTGAAATTGTCCAAGCGGCTTGCCGAATTGAGTTCTTTCTTTGGCATAGCGAAGTGCAGTGTCATAACAATCAAGAGCAGAACCAATAGCGCCCCAGGCAATACCGTAACGCGCAGTTGATAAGCAACCAAGAGGACCTTTTATTCCCGAAGCATTCGGAAGTAAATTCTCTTTGGGAACTTTTACGTTATTGAACACCAACTCTCCGGTGATAGATGCCCGCAAACTCCATTTACCGTGAGTGGTGGGCGTGGAGAAACCCTCCATTCCACGTTCTACAATCAAACCATGTATTTTTCCCGCTTCGTTCTTTGCCCAAACTACAGCCAAATCTGCCAAAGGGGCATTGCTGATCCACATTTTTGCACCATTCAACAAATAGTGATCGCCCATATCCTTAAAGTTGGTTTCCATACCGGCAGGATTCGAACCGTGGTTAGGTTCAGTTAATCCGAAACAGCCGAACAGTTCACCAGTGCCCAGTTTTGGCAAATACTTTTTGCGCTGTTCTTCGCTGCCATACTTATAAATTGGATACATTACCAGCGAGCCCTGCACCGAAGCAGTAGAACGGATCCCCGCATCGCCACGCTCTAATTCCTGCATAATGATGCCGTAAGAAATTTCATCGAGCCCTCCACCGCCATACTCGGCCGGTAAACTTGGCCCGAAGGCACCTATTTGCCCCAACTCCCTGATGAGATGTTTGGGAAATTCTGCTCGTTGTGCGTAGTCTTCAATAATAGGACTCACACTTTTCTTTACAAAGTTGCGAACTGTTTCACGTATGAGTTTATGTTCGGTGGTTAGTAAATCGTCAATGTTATAGTAATCGTGACCGTTGTACAAATCGCTGCGCATGGTTTGTTGTTTTGGTTTATGGTGTAGTGCCAGGTGTTGTTGACTTTTGCTAATTATTCTTTGTCTTTTTCTACGGGGGCGAAAATAAAAACTATTGCAAGTCATTCTTATTTAGATTAAAATTTTAAACTTGAAACTTCAAACTGAACAAAATGGGTTTAATTGCTGTTGAGGGCTTACAGTTTTATTCTCACCACGGTTACCATAAAGAGGAACAGGTGCTGGGCGGAAAATATATTGTTGACATTTACATGAAACTGAATATTGATGAAGCTGCTGCTACAGATGATTTAAAGAAGACGATTAACTATGAAGAAATTTATCAACTGATAAAAACTGAAATGGAAGTTCACGCGAAACTGATTGAACACGTTTGCAAGCGAATACTTGATAAAATAAAATTAAAATATCCGGACCTTGACCATGTAAGAGTAAGGGTTAGTAAACATAATCCGCCATTAAAAGGAAGTGTGGAGCGTGTTTATGTGGAACTTGAATTGTAATTCCGTTTTTAGAATTTGAAAACTTGAATAGATTTGCGCCTGCCTGACGGTAGGCAGGTTCCAATTTTTTAAAATTGGTCGGGTGGCCGAGTGGTTAGGCTCAGCTCTGCAAAAGCTGCTACAGCGGTTCAAGTCCGCTCCCGACCTCGTAAAAATAAAAAACCTTACTACCTCAAAATAGTAAGGTTTTTTTTGTTTGGGCAAAGGGAAAACGATTCGTCTTAGCCTGTAATCATAATTACATTTCCAGCGGATCCACAAAATACATATCTATTTCACCTTTGTTCTTGGCCTTAATCTTTCCTCGATGTGTGCATTTGAATTGGTCTTTCACTAGCAGATAAGTAGCTTCCGAAACATTTACTTGCCCCGGTTCACCGCTGCTTTCCATACGCGAAGCGGTGTTTACAGTATCGCCCCAGATATCGTAAGCAAACTTCTTAATGCCAACTATGCCGGCCACCACCGGTCCGGTGTGTATGCCTATGCGTATTTCAAAATACGGGGCGCCAATGGCAATTTTACGTGCCTTACCTTCTTCAATAAACTCGCGCATTTCAAAAGCAGCCCTTACAGCATCTGCCGGATGTGTTTTGTTGGGCATGGGCAGGCTTATCAGTTGCTTGAAATGTGGGATAAGTTTCAGCGATTCACCTTGGTAAATCTTATTCAGATGAGTTTCCTAGCCCTACGCTAGAGGATGCACCCAACCCGAACCGATGCAATATGAACCGGCATTTAACCTTATGTGATACCACTCTCAGTTGATAGTGCAACAGGTATTAACTGTATATGCTCTCACTTACAACTTTATACGCCCTCGTGTACAACCTGATGTGCCTTTACATATAACCTTATACTCCTTCGCATACAACTTAGT
>CAZBPG010000067.1:0-11419 GCA_964493695.1 uncultured Chitinophaga sp.
ATAGAATCGCAAATATACAAATATTAGTCAATTATTAAAGTCTAATTGGTATTAAACCTCAAAAACCCTCTTTTCCTCTCATTAAAAAAAGCAAATTACAGTTAACGACAGAGACAACGGTCCTACGTGCCTGGTTCAGTTCGGCAACAACGGTAATTCGGTTTTGCCGGTGGTTTTGCGAGGGTTAAGAAATATATGGATATGAACTTTCATTCTTTTTTGGTTAAGGCATCAATAAAATTTTAAGAAAAAACGGGAAGGGGCTATGGTATCAGCACATACAACAGCAACAACACATGGCCTGTGGCGCAGAAGAAAAAAGATGTGTGATGCGAATCATTATGTCCGCAAATAAAATTTTGTGCAGCTTATTTTCCAAATTATTTACCTATTAGTTTTTTCCTCTCCCCAAACCTTGGCAGTAAAGGGTTTCAAATGCAGGTATTTCTCACGTAAACAAAGTGCGGGTTGTAATTTTTAAAGAACAATGCGGAACAAGTGCATTACAAAACAAGTATCTAATAATGTCCGTTCATTTTTCACCAAAACCAACCATATGAAAAAAGAAACTTTAAGCAACGATTTGTTTTTATACGACCTTACTATCCGCGTTCTGGCTTTTTGGGCAACCATTCTTTTCTCGCTGTTGTTTTTTACAGGAGCACAGGCAAATGAAAAAGCCGGGGGAGTGAATGCTAAGAAATCTGCTGTTTACACGCACGAAATTAAAAGCGACAGGAAGTAAGTTCTTGTTGCCATGATATCGGTTCAAGGCATGGCAGACAATCTTAAAAGTTGTCTGCCGGCCAAGGGCTGAATTAGTTTTTTAAACAAAGGGTAACCGCTTCGGCTATTCTTTCTGTTCCGCCCAACCTCTTCTCCACAAATCTCTTTCCTTTTAATCCTGTTGAAACTCTTTCCGTTTCGTTACTGAGTTGATGCAATGCAGCGGTCAATGAGCTGTAATCGTCTACCGGACGATACAATAACTCTTTTGCCTCTAACGATTTTTCAAAGTTCGGTCCGAACAAAACCGGTATTCCGTAAACGGCAGCTTCGAGAACATTATGCACGCTGGCGTTGAATCCTCCGCCTATGTAAGCAATCTCTCCGTAAGCATACAGCGATGAAAGGTTGCCGATGTTGTCAATAATCACAGCATCAGTTTCGCTAGCGTTTGTTTCATTTAATTCCGAAAAGCGTGTTGCCTTTACCTTAATGGAACGAATAATTTCATCAATTCTGTTTTGCTCGATGTTGTGAGGTGCAATGATGTATTTATATTCTTTCAGCACATCCTCATTGATGCAAGCGATAATCAGTTCTTCATCCTGTTTCCAAGTGCTGCCGGCTATCAAAATCTTCGAATTACCTTTGAACTTCTCAATGGAAGGGAATGATTTTTTGTTCTGTGCAATCTGATAAACCCTATCAAAACGTGTATCAAAAACAACTTCGGATTCAATAGAAATGGTTTGAAGTAGTTTTTTTGATTCAGTGTCCTGCACAAAAACATGGCGGAACACTTTAAGCATATCGCGAAACAATGTTCCGTACCACCGGAAGAAAATTTGATTTTCTCTGAACACCGAAGAGAAAAGGATAACCGGAATGTTTTTCTGCTTCAGTTCATTTAGATAATGGAACCAGAATTCATATTTCACAAACAGCACTACATCGGGGTTGATGAGTTGAATAAATTCCCGTGCGTTTGTTTTGGTGTCAACAGGCAAATAGGTCACCAGGTCAGCGTACTCATAATTCTTACGGATTTCATAACCGGAAGGCGAAAAGAAAGTGAGAACTACTTCGTATTTCGTATTTCGTATTTCGTGTTTTAATTTCTCTATCACCGGTCGTGCCTGTTCGAATTCCCCAAGCGAAGCACAATGAAACCAAATGCGCGTGCCTTCCTTTTTTAAAGCAAGATGATTGAACGATTGTTGCCGGTTCTTTCTGCCTTCAATCCACAACTTTGCTTTGGGGTTGAATGGCGAAATCAGCAGAATCCCGAACCGGTAGAAAGAAATTGCGAGATTGTAGAGGAAGATGCTGAACACCGTTGTCTGTTGTCAATAGTAATAATACTCCTTCTCGCTGGTTTGAGTAAACACCGGAATAATCCAGCCTACCCGTATGCCCAGGAACATGTCAATGCGTTTATCGTGCAGCGGAGCCATGGAATAGAAATCGTAGGGTCTTCGTCCTTGAGTAAATGCCAAATCAAACTGTAAACCTGCATAGGCACTCACATACTTTCTCCTCGCCATGAACACACCTCCTATAAACTGCGAAATAACCGGACCGTTTGCCATGCGGTCGTAACCTTTGCGGTATGTTTTATCTAACTGTGGTAGTGATGATGCCCGTACGTTGATGGCAATTTTGTGAGAAAGGAAACCAAAACCTGTGAGGAACAACAAACCGGCATCGGGATACTTTTCACTTAACGGAACCACCTTGCCGAAGTTGAACTTCAAACTGGCTCCCATTTCCTGAAGTTTTGGAGTTATCAAATCGTTATTCTGCCCTATCAGTTGTCCGCTTGACAAGGAGATATTGTCAAGAATGTAGCTTTCCCTGACTGTGGTGCCGAATAGGAAACTTCCTTCCACGCCAAACATCCAGTTCTTCTTGGTTTTGTAAGCCAGGTGCATACCGAAAAGCGAATTAAAGCCGAACCGGTCGCGCATATTGCCAAAAGGGAACTGAGCCGTGTAAATAGGCGCAATTATTATTGCATTGTTGGGTTCAAAGTTTTTCTTTTTCTTCTTTGTTTCCTCCGGTTTCTGAGCGTATACGAACGATGAAAACAGCATCAGGCCGGCCAGTATGATTCGGGAGTAGGTGCGGAAATCTGTTTTCATGGATGCTATAAACGGTGAAAGCGCAAAAGTATTATTTTCACGCGCCCAAAAAATGACGCAGGTGAAGGAAATACGAATGGTTGACTTGAAAACGCAATATGAGCGTTTGAAAGCGGAGATAGATGCAGGAATTGCCGATGTGATTAACAATACGCAGTTTATTAAAGGACCGCAGGTAAAAAAGTTTGAAGATAACCTTGCTGCTTACCTCGGAGCAAAGCAGGTTATCAGTTGTGCCAACGGAACTGATTCGCTTCAAATTGCGATGATGGCTCTCGGATACCAACCCGGTGATGAAGTGATTACTGCCAGCTTTACTTATGTAGCAACTGCGGAGGTGATTGCGCTTTTAAAACTGAAACCGGTTTTGGTAGAAGTTAATCCCGATACTTTCACAATTGACCCTGCTGCTATTGAAGCGGCAATCACTCCCAAAACAAAGGCGATTGTACCGGTTCACCTTTTCGGTCAGTGTGCCAATATGGAGGCCATTATGAAAATTGCTGCAAAACACAATTTGCATGTAATAGAAGATAATGCCCAGGCAATTGGCGCAGATTATTTTTTTAGTGACGGAACAAAAAAGAAAAGCGGAACTATTGGAACGGTTGGCTCTACTTCTTTCTTTCCTTCTAAAAATCTTGGATGTTATGGCGATGGCGGTGCGCTGAATACAAATGATGAAGTGCTGGCAAAGAAAATAAGAATGATTGCCAATCACGGGCAGAGCGTTCAATATGTGCATGATGAAATTGGTGTGAACTCAAGGCTTGATACTTTGCAGGCAGCAATACTTGATGTGAAGTTGAAGTATCTGGATGATTTTGCTGAGCGGAGAAGAAGCGTGGCTGATTATTACGATGAAGCATTTAAGGGTTTGAAAAATGTGCAAACACCGGTTCGAGCGAAAAACTCATCACATGTTTTTCATCAATACACGCTGCTGTTGAAGGAAGGTAACCGTGATGAGGTGAGAAAGAAACTGGCAGATAAAGGAGTCCCGAGTATGATTTACTATCCTATTCCGCTGCATCAGCAAAAGGCATATCGCGATGAACGTTATAGGGACGGAGCATTTCCGATTACCGAAGAATTGTGCAAATCAGTTTTATCATTGCCGATTCATACAGAATTTGAACAGGAGGAACTGAAATTTATAACTGACGCTTTTAAAGAAGTGATTCAATAGTTTAAGAATGAAAATAGCTGTCGTAGGTACAGGATATGTTGGTTTGGTTACAGGAACATGCTTTGCAGAAACAGGTAACGAAGTAATATGCGTTGATGTAAACGAGGAGAAAGTAAAATCACTCCGGAGTGGGGCTATTCCCATTTACGAACCCGATTTAGATGTTTTGTTTGAACGTAATACCAAAGCGGGAAGGTTGAAGTTTACAACCAACCTTGCTGAAGGAATTGAAGGGGCAAAGATTATTTTCCTCGCTTTACCAACTCCTCCCGGGGAAGATGGCAGTGCTGATTTGAAATATGTATTGGGTGTTGCCGTTGACCTCGGTAAAATCATCAAAGATTATGTGGTGGTAGTAAATAAATCCACTGTGCCTGTGGGGACAGCTGATAAGGTGCGCGATAAAATTGCACCGAACGCAAAAGTGGCTTTCGATGTAGTTTCCAATCCTGAATTTTTACGCGAAGGTGTAGCGGTGGAAGATTTTATGAAACCGGAGCGTGTGGTAGTAGGAACAAAATCTGAACGTGCAAAAAAGTTGATCGAAGAATTGTATGAGCCGTTTGTTCGCCAGGGTAACCCGGTGCTGTTTATGGATGAAAGGAGTGCTGAGGTAACAAAGTATGCCGCAAATGCTTTTCTGGCTACAAAAATTTCTTTTATGAATGAAATAGCCAACCTGTGTGAGCTGGTTGGTGCTGACGTTGATAATGTTCGCAAAGGAATCGGAACTGACTCGCGAATCGGTAAAAGATTTTTGTTTCCGGGTGTTGGTTATGGCGGAAGTTGTTTCCCTAAGGACGTAAAGGCGCTTTATTACACTTCAAAAGAGAATAACTATGATTTCCGCATACTTGATTCGGTAATGAAGGTGAACGACAAGCAGCGTGAGAATTTCTTTGAAACTATTTCCAACCATTTCAACGGAAGCTTAAAAGGAAAAACAATCGCAGTTTGGGGTTTGGCATTTAAACCGAATACTGATGACATTCGGGAAGCACCGGCTTTGTATCTTCTCGAGAAGTTTTTGGAAGCAGGTGCGCAGGTGCGTACTTATGACCCGGAGGCGATAAATAATGTAAAGCAGGTTTTTGGCGACAAAATTTATTTTGCAAAAGACAAGGACGATACCTTAACCGGTGCAGATTTTTTAGTGATTGTAACAGAATGGAATGAATTCCGTTCTCCTGATTTTGATAAAATCACTTATTCGCTAAAAGAGAAATTGATTTTTGACGGCAGAAACCTCTATTCGCTCACGCACATGAAAGAACTGGGTTACACTTATTATTCTATTGGAAGGGAAATTGTAAAGCCATGAAGAGAGTTTTAATAACAGGAGCGGCAGGTTTTCTAGGTTCGCATTTGTGCGACCGGTTTATAAAAGAGGGCTACTATGTGATTGGTATGGACAACCTGATTACAGGTGACCTGAAAAATGTAGAGCATCTTTTCAAACTCGAGAATTTTGAATTTTACCATCACGATGTTTCAAAGTTTGTTTTTGTTCCCGGTCAGCTAGATTATATTCTTCATTTCGCTTCTCCCGCTTCACCAATAGATTATCTCAAGATCCCGATACAGACTCTGAAAGTTGGTTCGCTGGGGACGCACAATCTCCTCGGACTTGCAAAAGCCAAAAAGGCATGTATGCTTATCGCTTCAACCAGTGAAGTGTATGGCGACCCGCAGGTTCATCCGCAAACGGAAAATTACTGGGGCAATGTTAACCCTGTTGGTCCGCGGGGAGTTTACGATGAAGCAAAGCGTTTTCAGGAGGCCATCACTATGGCGTATCATACTTTTCATGGAGTAGATACCAAGATTGTCCGCATCTTTAATACGTATGGTCCGCGAATGAGATTGAATGATGGAAGAGTGCTTCCTGCATTCATTGGTCAGGCGTTGCGCGGAGAAGACTTAACCGTGTTTGGCGATGGGTCACAAACCCGTTCGTTTTGTTATGTGGATGATTTGGTAGAAGGAATTTACCGGTTGCTGTTGAGCGACTATCACCAACCGGTGAACATTGGCAACCCGAGCGAGATTACTATTTCACAATTTGCAGAAGAGATTATCAAGTTAACCGGAACGAGTCAGAAAGTAATTTATAAAGATTTACCGGTAGATGACCCTAAGCAGCGTCAACCGGATATTACAAGAGCACAGGAAATTCTTGGTTGGGAACCGAAAGTATCCCGTCAGGAAGGTTTGAAGATTACCTACGATTATTTCAGAAGTTTGAGCAAAGAAGAATTGTATAAAAGTAAACACCGGTTTGAGTAATGGCTGACAAAGAATACTTCGCGCATGAAACTGCCATAGTGGATGATGGCTGCAAGATTGGGAAGGGAACCAAAATCTGGCACTTCAGCCATATCATGAGTAATTGTGTGATTGGTGAGAATTGTAATTTTGGTCAGAACGTGGTTATATCTCCCGAAGTTATTTTGGGTAACAATGTGAAAGTGCAGAACAATGTTTCCATTTACACCGGAGTTGTTTGTGAAGACGATGTTTTCCTGGGACCGAGTTGTGTGTTTACCAACGTAACTAATCCAAGAAGTGGAGTGAACAGAAGAGGACAGTACTCAAAAACAACGGTTAAACGCGGAGCAAGTATTGGTGCCAACGCAACCATTGTTTGCGGACATGATATTGGTGAGTTTGCCTTTATAGGTGCCGGTGCGGTGGTTACAAAGAACGTTCCTGCCTATGCTTTAGTAGTAGGTAATCCGTCCAAACAGATTGGCTGGATGAGCGAATACGGTCACCGGTTGAGTTTTGATAAAGATGGAATAGCAATTTGCGAAGAGAGTAAAGAGAAATACCAATTGAAAGATAACATGGTGCGAAAGTGCGAAAGTGTTTAAGTGTTTATGTGCGAGTACGTCATTCGCCTTTCACTTAAATATCTTAATACTTTAACACCTAAACACAAAAAATAAGTATGGTAGAAGAACTATTAAACAAAAAGAAGAAACTGGCTGTAATAGGTTTAGGTTATGTAGGCTTGCCTATTGCATTGGAATTTGCAAAGAAGATTTCGGTGATTGGTTTTGACATCAATCAGAAGCGGGTTGATTTGATGAAGAACAAAATTGACCCGAGCAATGAGTTGGACTCATCGGCATTTGATGGCACCGATATTCTGTTTACTGCAAGCATTGATGATTTAAAGCAGGCTAACTTTTTCATTGTGGCTGTTCCTACTCCGGTAGATAAACACAACGTTCCTGATTTGAAACCGGTAATTGCCGCTTCTACTACCATTGGTAAAGCATTGAAGAAGGGCGACTATGTGGTGTTTGAATCAACGGTGTATCCGGGTTGCACAGAGGAAGATTGCTTACCGGTAATAGAGCAGATTTCAGGTTTGAGTTTAAAGAAAGGAGATTTTAAACTCGGGTATTCACCGGAGCGTATTAATCCGGGAGATAAGGAGCATACGATTACAAAGATTATGAAAGTGGTTTCGGGCAGCGATGCCGAATCGCTGGATGTAATTGCCCGTACGTATGAGATAATTGTAACTGCCGGAACACACCGCGCATCCTCTATTAAAGTAGCAGAGGCTGCAAAAATTATTGAGAACACGCAACGGGATTTGAATATTGCCTTAATGAATGAGTTGTCGCGCATTTTTGATTTGATGGGAATAAACACCTACGAAGTATTGGAAGCCGCTGGAACAAAATGGAATTTCTTAAAGTTCTATCCGGGTCTTGTTGGTGGACATTGTATTGGTGTTGACCCGTATTATCTCACCTATAAATCAAATGCATTGGGTTATAATCCGGATGTGATTCTTGCCGGAAGAAGAATTAATGATGACATGGGTGCTCACGTGGCGCGTAAACTGGTTCAGCAGTTGATTAAACAGCATAAGCAGATTGATGCAACACGCGTATTGGTAATGGGGGCAACGTTTAAAGAAAATGTGAGTGATATCCGCAACAGCAAAGTTGTAGATGTGATAGGCGAATTGAAACACTACTCTGTGAAAACAGAAGTAGTTGACCCTTTGGCAGATGCCGAAGAGTTTCATGAAGAATACGGTATTCATCTGCATAAGGAGTACGGTAAAGATTACGATGCGGTGATTGTGGCGGTGAACCACGACCAGTATTCTAATCTTGATGATGCCTTTTTCTCAAACATTTTGAAGAAGGACGGTATTGTGGTGGACGTGAAAGGAGACTTGAGAAAGAAGATTAAGCAGTTTAATTACTGGTCGCTTTAATTATGAAGAAGATACTTATAACCGGAGGAGCAGGTTTTATCGGTTCGCATGTCGTTCGTTTGTTTGTGAATACACATAGCGATTATCAGATTGTCAATCTTGACAAGTTAACCTATGCCGGTAACCTCGAAAACCTGAAAGACATTGAGAGCAAACCCAATTACAAATTTGTAAAGGGCGATATTACCGATGCCGGTTTCATCAACAGTTTGTTTCAGGAGGGGAAGTTTGACACCGTCATTCACCTTGCTGCGGAGAGCCATGTGGACAGAAGTATTTCGAATCCCTTGGAATTTGTGCAGACCAACGTAATAGGAACGGTTAATCTTCTTAATGCAGCTAAACAGCTTTGGGGTTGCTCGAAAGACAAACCGGTTCCGGCTGATAAAAGATTCTATCATATTTCTACCGATGAAGTTTACGGTGCGTTAGGAGAGGAGGGAATGTTTACGGAGGAAACTTCATACGACCCGCACAGTCCTTACTCTGCATCAAAGGCATCGAGCGACCACTTTGTGCGCGCTTATTTTGACACGTATAACTTACCGGTGGTCATTTCGAACTGCTCGAATAATTACGGACCCAATCATTTTCCCGAGAAATTGATTCCGCTTTGTATTCACAACATTAAGAACAGTAAGCCGCTGCCTATTTACGGTAAAGGCGAAAACGTGCGCGACTGGCTTTATGTAGTTGACCATGCCCGCGCTATTGATGTAATTCTGCACCATGCAAAAGTAGGAAGCACTTACAACATTGGCGGACATAACGAGTGGAAGAACATTGATGTGATTCGCTTGCTCTGCAAAATAATGGATAAGAAACTGGGAACGGCAGAAGGAGAAAACGAAAAGCTTGTCACGTTCGTAAAAGACCGTGCCGGTCACGATTTGCGCTATGCTATTGATTCCACCAAGCTGCAAAACGATTTGGGATGGAAGCCATCTTTGCAGTTTGAAGAAGGTTTGGAGAAAACAGTGGACTGGTATCTTGCTAATGAGGAATGGCTGAATCATGTTACCTCCGGTGATTACCAAAAGTATTATGAACAACAATACGTAACGCGATAGGGAATGTACGACAGCAAATATCACCACTCAGATTTATCGCCATTCTCTTTCCTCGTAACCGGTGGTGCCGGTTTTATCGGTTCTAATATTGTAGAGTATTTATTGAAGTATGGAGCGAAGAAAGTTCGCGTGTTTGATAATCTGGCAACCGGCAGAAGTTCAAACCTGGAGGCGTTTAAAACCAATACGGCTTTTGAATTTATAGAGGGCGATTTGCGCAACTTAGATGCCTGCCGCAAAGCCTGCGAAGGAATTGATTTTGTTTCTCATCAGGCGGCTTTGGGTTCTGTTCCGCGTTCTATTAATGAGCCGTGGAATACCAACGATGTAAATGTTGGCGGCTATGTCAACATGATAACCGCAGCTAAAGATGCGAAGGTGAAGAGGTTTGTGTATGCGTCTTCCTCTTCGGTATTTGGCGATGAAAAGAGTTTGCCGAAAGTGGAAGAGAAGATTGGTAAGCAGCTATCGCCCTATGCCGTAAGCAAATATGCGAATGAGTTGTATGCCGATGTGTTTCATAAGGTTTACGGCTTACCGGTTATCGGGCTTCGCTACTTCAACATCTTCGGGCCGAAGCAGGACCCGAATGGACAGTATGCTGCGGTGATTTCTCTTTTTGTTTCGAAGATTATGAAACGCGGGGAAGTGTTTATTGATGGCGATGGAGAGCAAACCCGCGACTTTACTTTTGTAGAAAATGCCGTGCAGGCCAATGTGCGCGCCATGCTTTGCGAAAGCAAAGAAGCCTATGGACAGGTGTTCAATATTGCGGTGGGAGAGAACTTCTCGGTGAATCAGCTTTACAGTAAGATAGGAGCATTACTTAATAGTGACCACCGGGCCACTTACCGCGCAGCCCGTGCCGGTGACGTAAGAAACTCTCTGGCAGATATTTCGAAAGCAAAAAATCTTCTGGGTTACAACCCGCAGTTTAATTTCGACAAGGGGCTTGCGTTAACGGTGGAGTACTTCCGAGCGCTTAACGAAAAATAAAGAGAGAACTTTGTCATGCCGAGGAGCGAGGCATAACAATATTCATTCGCTATCCAATATGGCATTCCCCTTATACAGGGGTTAGAGATAACAAGGGTAACAGTTGCGCAACCTGTTCGTAAAAACACTGTTACAAAAGTAGAGCCGACCTTTTAGGTCGGTTTTGTTTTTAGTGCAGAATGATGAGAAGTGCAGACGGTGTTGGAGTTTTAAGTCGTACCCCCTAACCGCTTAAATCGAACCGCTGCACAGGGCCTTGACGGCAGTGGTATGTTGATTTCCCCTTTCGGCTAAGTTTGTGAAATTCGCTTTCATTCAATTCTACACGTATGCGCACCATTGCCCTGCTTATTGCCTCTAATGTATTTATGACCTTTGCCTGGTACGGGCATTTAAAGTTCAAAGACCTTACTTTATGGAAAGCCATCCTCATCAGTTGGGGTATTGCCTTTTTCGAATACTGTTTAATGGTTCCCGCTAACCGTGGCGGTTACTTTGACGGCACCTTTACAGCCGCTCAGCTTAAAATTGTCCAGGAAGTAATTACGCTGATGGTGTTTGCCCTGTTTTCGGTATTCTATTTAAAGGAAGGAATGAAATGGAATTATGCGGTAAGCTTCTTTTTTATTCTCTGCGCAGTGTTTTTTGCTTTTCGCAAGTTCGATTAAAACATTCTTTACAAAATTTTAATACTCCTGCTTCGTCATCATTTCTACATTCGCAAATGCAAGCCACGAATTACACGAATTGCACCAATGGATTTTTGAATTCGAGTTCATTAGTGTAATTATTGGCCAATATTTTTTAAAAGCAAAAACAAAACATGAGAACAAATCACGAAATTGACTACCGTATTTTTGGAGAAGAAATGCAGTGCGTGGAAATTGAACTTGACCCGCAGGAAACCGTAGTGGCTGAAGCCGGTGCCTTCATGTATAAGGACCAGCAGGTTCAGATGCAAACCATTTTTGGCGATGGCAGCAACAGTGGGGGAGGATTGATGGGAAAATTATTGGGTGCCGGTAAAAGGTTATTGACCGGTGAGAGTTTGTTT
>CAZBPG010000067.1:11429-21791 GCA_964493695.1 uncultured Chitinophaga sp.
GACTGGAGTTCAGACGTGTGCTCTTCCGATCTGAAAGGCCCGCGTTGCTTTTGCTTCGCCATATCCCGGCAAAATTATTCCGCTCGACTTATTGCAGATGGGAGGAAAAGTAATTTGCCAGAAAGATGCTTTCCTGTGTGCGGCAAAGGGCGTGAGTGTAGGAATTGATTTTCAAAAGCGTCTCGGCACCGGTTTGTTTGGCGGTGAAGGATTCATTATGCAAAAGCTGGAAGGCGATGGTTTGGCGTTTGTTCATGCCGGTGGCCACATTATAGAGCGCGAACTTGCACCGGGCGAAGTACTTCATATCGATACCGGTTGTGTGGTGGCGTATACCAAGGAGGTTGACTTTGATGTGCAGATGGTAGGAGGAATCAGGAATACATTATTTGGCGGAGAAGGCTTTTTCTTTGCGGTGTTAAAGGGGCCGGGTAAAGTATGGCTGCAAACCTTGCCTATTTCGCGATTGGCATCGCGTATTTATCAATATGCGCCTCAAACGGGCAGCAGAAAAGAGGAAGGAAGTTTGTTAGGCGGCCTCGGCAATTTGCTTGATGGAGACGGGCGCTAATGAATTTTGAATTTTAGATTTTGAATTGAACTGTGCCGCGGCTCTGTACCGTGGCACAGTTTTTTAATTTAGCGCACATGTGTGGCATTACAGGATTTATAAACACAAGATTTAACGATGACGAAAAGCGTGACCTTACGCGCAAAATGCTCGATAAGATTTCGCATCGTGGCCCCGATGCTACAAACATTTACACCGATAATATTGTTGCCCTCGGGCATAACCGGTTAAAAATTATTGACCTTTCGGATGAAGCCAACCAGCCTTTTGAATACGATGATGTGGTGCTGGTGTTTAACGGAGAAATTTACAATTACATTGAAGTTAAGGCAACCCTCGAAACAAAAGGGTTTGCTTTCCGCACCAAAAGCGATACGGAAGTAATCTGTGCAGCGTATAAATTCTGGGGCGAGAATTGCGTAAAGCATTTTATGGGGATGTGGGCTTTTGCCTTGTGGGATAAAACGAAGAAAAAACTCTTTTGCTCGCGCGACCGGTTCGGCATTAAACCGTTTTACTACATATCGTTTGGTGAAGGTTTTTATTTCGGATCAGAGTATAAAGCCATAAAGGAAGTTCCGGTGTTTAAAAAGGAATTGAATACCGAGCAGTTCAACCGGGGCCTGCAGTTGTCGTGGGCTGCGTATAAGAGCGAGACTTACTATACCATGCTCAAATCTTTATTGCCCGGACATAACCTGGTTTGGTTTAACCGCAAAATTACCCTCACCAAATACTGGGATATTGATTTTAAACAACCGTTGAGCCGGTTGGGGTGGACAGAAAAGAAAGGAAGATTCTTTAACCTTTTTAAAGAATCAGTTGGCCTGCATTCGCGCAGCGATGTACAGAACGGAACCTGCCTGAGTGGCGGGCTTGATTCTTCTTCCATTGCTTCCATGTATTCAACGCTTTTCCCTGATTCGAAGATTAAATCGTTTACTGTTTACTACGAAAAGGATGTGGATGAGCGTCCTTATGTACAGGAAGTGGTGAAGAAGTATCCCAACATCCAGCCGCATTATTTTTCACCAACCGATCAGCAGATTCACGATAGTTTTCACCGGGCTGCTTACCACAGCGATGTTCCGCTTTTGGGCTCTTCCTATATTTCGCAGTATTTTTTAATGCAGCTGGCAAAGAGTGAAGGGGTAACCGTGGCGCTTGACGGGCAGGGCTCGGATGAATATTTAGGCGGTTATCTGCATTCGTTCTACCGGTTGATAGGGCAGGATTTGCGGGCCTTTAGATTTAAAAAAGCGATGAAACTTTTAGATGCGCACGTGGCCATGGAAAAATACACCAGGGAAAAGCGCAAGGATATCTTTAAAAAAAGCCTGTTCTGCGCTTTCAGCAACGAGAACCGCGTTTATAACATGGAGTTTTCAGGGCTCAATAAATTTGTAGATGGTGACGGAGTAGAGGATATTGATTTTCCGACTGTAACGGAAGATAAGTTCAATAACTTCCTCTATCATCTGCTCATGAATTCGACTTTGCAAACGCTGTTGCATTATGAAGACAGAAACAGCATGGCATTTTCTTTGGAAAGCCGCGTACCTTTTTTAGACCACCTGTTGGTGGAGTTTGCCTTTACACTGCTGCGCGAGGACCGGATTAACCAACGGGCGGAAACAAAGTATATTCTTCGCGACTCTATGAAACAGATTTTGCCGAAAGCTGTGGCTGAACGTAAAGACAAAAAGGGTTTTGTAACTCCAGGCGAAGTGCAATGGCTGAATGGCCCGCTGGAGTTTCTGCTCGAAATTGATTACGAGAAATTCTATTGGCTGAAAGCCGATAAGCTAAAAGAAACGGTAGACCGGTACAAACTCGGAGATACCGGTCAGGCAAAGTTCGTGTGGCGCCTTGCCTGTGCCGACTACTGGATGAAGCACTTTAACTAATGTTGTACTAATTCTCATCAAATAGCTTCTTCAACTCTTTGCTCTCGCGCATTTTAAGTCTTCCGGCTAGCACTAAGCGCAGTTCTCTGCGTGCCAAAGCTGAGTTGAACATTTTTGTTTCAGCCTCTGTTTCGGGCAAAATAGGAACTGACTTTTTGGGTTTGCCGTTGCTGTCGAGTGCCACAAATGTGTAGAAGGCTTCGTTACATTTATAACGTGTTTGCGAAGGCAGGTTCTCCGCCCACACTTCAATGTGTGTTTCCATCGAGGTGTTGAACACCCGGGTTACTTTGGCAGTAATAGTTACCACATCGCCCAGTTTAATCGGATTTTCGAAAGATACATTGTCTACCGAAGCAGTTACAACAACCGCATTAGAATGTTTACCGGAAGATATAGCGGAGGCAATATCCATCCAGTGCAGGATTTTACCTCCGCGCAAATTGCCGAGTGAGTTTGTGTCGTTAGGCAACACAATCTCGGTCATTATAATAGTTGATTCTTTGGGCGTTTTACCGTTCATTTTCTTCTTTTGTTTTTCCGTAATGGTATTCGTACACCGAAGGTGCTCTGCGTATTTTATCAATGGTGAGTGTGCACTTCATATTCTCCAGTGCTTCTTTATCGTTTTTCGAGCTAAAGGGCATACTGGTTCCTTTCAGCCTGTCCATTTCAACTCCATGATCATATAGATACTTGATAATCTTCATCGCCCGCATCATTTCTACACGCAGCCCGCCCGTTTTAACCAGGTCCTGTTTTACTTTGGCAAAGGTGGGTATGGAATCAATAAACAACCTAATGCTATCGTCTTTTGCCTTGCCGAATTCGCTGCGGTCAGAGCATCCGTTAACCTGCACGGTCAAATCAGGGTTTACCAGCAGCCAGTTGAGCAGATTGCTTTGCATGCGCTGGTTATCCGGTCCTTCTAGGTCGGTAATGTTGGGGCGATAACGGAAAGCGTATTCGTTTACCGAAGGGTCCAAATCAGGAAGCAGCGAATCTACTTTTAAATCAGCCCGGTCGGTTTCATTAATCATTAAACCGGTAACGTGTGCACTTTGTTTAATGTATTCAATCACAAACTTCCGCATTCTGCGCTCACCTAACAGAAAAACGCTGTCTTTCAGATTGGTAAAATAGGTAGGGTCGTCATACACCCAGTATTTGGTTATCCAGTGCATGTAATCTTTGGAATTTTTGATTCCGTTGTACTCTTTCTGGAAATTAAGCATTCCTACCTTCATCATTGATTCGTTGACAAGGGTTTCATCTACACGCATCAATTCATTCATGACCATATTGTAAGTTTCAAAAAGCCTTTGTTTATCCGGTTGAAGAATAATCTTAAAAACACCGCTGAAGTTGCTTGCGTCATACACGGCAGTAAACTTTTTGCATCCGAGTTTCCGCGCCTTCACCTGTATATAATTGTTAGGGTCGTTGAGTATGGCACAAAGTACGTAGCTATAATAACTTGATTTGATGTTAGATCGCGCACCGGGAAACTGCCAGCAGATTTCAAACTGGGGCTGTTCAATAGGAGCATTCACTACAAACTGAGTAGAGTAAATCATCGGTTTAAAGTCAATAATCTTAGTAATTGTTTCAGGGTCAAATTCACTTTTGCTCAGCACCTTGAAAATTTCTGAAAGTTTGGATTGAAACTGACCTACATTCAGATTTCCCAAAGCATTGATAAGCGTGTTGTTGGGTACATAATACTTTTGATAAACGCGTTGGATATGTTCTCCGTCAACAAAAGGGTACATACCGGAGGTGTCGCCAACAAGAATTTGCTTAGGTGCATCTTTCCGGTAAAGACGAAGTAACAGTTTTGTTTCAAATTCGGTTTTGTAGTTAAGTTTTCCCTCCGCAATTTCTTTTTGAACCGCTTCAATTTTATCGTCAATTTCCTTGTCATCAATCTTCGACAGGTAGATGGAGTCGCGAAGTAACTGCAGGCAGGCAGGATAATTGGCAGGGGAGGAGGTCAGTTGAAACACGCTCAGTTCGGTGGTGGTATACGCTACCAGCGAGGTGTTTTGAAAAGATATCACGCCTTTACCTTTACGTAAATAGTTCGCGATTTTGTCAGAAAGAATGTTTTGCAGGATGTACGAAATTCCGCTCACCGAGTCGTTCTCATATACTGTTCCGGTTTTTACATAGCAGGTAATCTGAACGTTACCGGAT
This sequence comes from uncultured Chitinophaga sp., assembly GCA_964493695.1. Lineage (GTDB taxonomy): Bacteria > Bacteroidota > Bacteroidia > Chitinophagales > LD1 > Bog-950. Next base: position 16,104 of record CAZBPG010000067.1, read on the forward strand.
GAAGACTGAGCCGAAGTGAGGGCGTTCAGTCCGTTGAGTTCTCTGGAGAGATATAGGGAGTTATCAAGTGTCTGAACAATTTGAGAACTTGGAGGGGTTTGTGCTGCTGTAACTAAAAACAAAAGAGAAGAGAGAAAGAAAAGTGAAATCTTTGGAAGTACTGTCATGCGGCAAATTTTGGAAATACAATTCTTTCTTTCAAATTTGTTGAAATTAAAATCTGTATTTATGAAGCGTTTGATTCTTCTCATGTGTGTTGCCGTTTTACTTTCTGTTGGTTTTTCATCGTGCAAGAAATGTTATTCCTGCGATTTTGGTAATAATGATGTCCGCGAACTTTGTTCAAAAGATTTTCCTGATGGTACTGAAGGGTTACAACTGACGGTGGATGCTTACGAAGCTCAAGGATATACATGCACAGCTAAGTAACTGTCCCTTAATCTTCCTTTATAAATACCTCTTCTTCCTTTTCAAAGAAAAAACTCAGGCCTTTGTTTTTCTGAAAGAATGCTTTCAGGTCTTCCGGCTTTTCAAATACTTCGTCAATGTTTTCAGTTACCGGTGACAGGGTAACTTTGGTTTCGCTTTTGTTAAGCGATACTTTATAGAAGAAATACCTCTGTTCTATGTTTTCTTTCGCTTCATACAGGTTTAAAAAAACATCTTCATCAATATGGCTTAAGAAAGCTTTATAAATGTCCGGTTCTTTGACATCTTTTTTCTTTTTTTCAATTTTGTAGGTGTATTCGTCAACCTTTGAAACGGTGTATCTGTCTTCTGAGCCCGATTTAGGCTTCCATTTGCCAAGCAGTGCAGAATTTACTTTTACAGTTGCGTTGTCAATAGGCACTTTGCTTTCATAGGGACAACCGCCCAGCAAAATACAAATGGCAACTAAAGGAAGCAGGAATTTGAGTTTGTTCATAGAGGCGATTTTTATGCAAATAAAAGCTTCCTGTGCATTATTTGCTACTGTTCATTTCCCCGCATACAAATCCAAACAGTTTCTTATGCGGCACAAATTAACTACGAACAATTTTATTTCTGCTTTTGATTGCTCTTAATATTATGCCATAAGAGATGAATTTATCAGGTTGGAGGCTGAAGACAAGAACCGATTGTCGCTGTTTTAGAAATACCTGTGCCACGTTTCAAAACCGCGGCACAGGTAACATGCTTAGGATAGATGCAGTTTTACAATCTCTTTCGTTTTATCTGTCACTCTAAACCGTTCATCAATCCGGTAACCGGCTACCCAAACAATCTTTTTGTTTGATTCAACCACCCAAATATTTTCTTTTTCGTTGAGAGAAATCTTTTCATCGGTAAAGAACTTCTTCAGTTTCTTCTTTTTCATCTTCATGCCAAAGGGGTAGAAGTAGTCGCCTTGTTTCCATTTGCGGGCAAAAAGAGGAAACTCCAGTTTGCTTTTGTCAAGATAGGCTGAGTTTTTATCTGCCTTAATTTCTGATTTCTGATTTCTGACTTCTGATTTCAGAATTCTGTCGCCAAGTTTAACTTCCTTATCACCTTCATTAATAAAATGAACAGTAGAATCCTTTTCAGGAAGTTTAGTGAGAATGAAAAACCTTCGGTCTTTGATAATTCTTGCAGCAGATGAAAGAAACTGTTTGCCTGCTTCGCTATCCACACTTGCTAGTATATCATCTGCCTGCTCTGAGTTAAATCCGTAATCTTTCAGATACTCAAACAAAACGCTTGAAGCATTTTTTGTTTTCCGGAGTTTGAGTATAGGAATGTAAATGTCAGTTCCTCTTTGCAGGAAAAGCTGCTTGGCTGATTTCTGCATTTGCTTTTCATACAGCGCTTCCAAATCGGTAAACAATTCAATCTTATCAGCAAAAGTGTTCTCGAGCGAAGGATTAATCTCTTTAAGTAACGGAATAACGTTGTGCCGGATTTTATTGCGGGTGTATTTATCGTCTTCGTTGGAACTGTCTTCTCTGAACTCGAGTTTGTGTTTTTGCTGATAGTTTTCAATTTCCTTTCTTGAGGCAAACAACAACGGGCGGATAATATTCCCTTTCCTAACCGGAATCCCCCTCAATCCTCTGATACCGGTTCCTTTGGTAAGATTGAAAAGAATGGTTTCGATGTTGTCGTTCAGATGGTGAGCGGTAGCAATGAGGTCAAACTCTTTTTCTTTTCGCAGTTCTTCAAACCAGGTATAGCGGAGTTCTCGTGCCGCTAACTGAATAGATATGTTTTTCTCTTCTGCGTATTTCTTGGTGTCGAATTTCTTTACAAAAACTTCTACATCATATTTCTTTGTTAAGTCTTTTACGAACTTTTCATCGCCATCCGATTCTTTACCACGCAATTGAAAGTTGCAATGCGCAACAGCAAAAGGGAATTTTCCTTCGCTAAACATAGCGCACATTACTACCGAATCCATTCCCCCGCTTACGGTTAGCAGGGTTTTCTTCTTAGCACTCGCCAGTCGTTTTGCAGCGTTGAACTCTGTAAACTTCTGCAATAAGGGTTTCTTCTTATTCATCTTCTAACCGGGTGAGTGCTTCGTTTAATTCTCGCAGTGTTTTTGCATCTCCTGCAATCTGCGCTACTTTCTTTCCTTTGCTATAAGTGTCTTTTGCTTTCTCTGTTTCATTCATCCGTTCGTACAATTTACCCAGCTGGTAATAAGTGGCGAGGTAATTCGGAGATTTGTTTGCCAGCAGTTCCAGGTATTTCTTTGCTTCAGAATCATTTCCTCCGCTTATATACTCCTGCGAAACGGCAAACTTCAAAAACTCATCATACGGTTTCTCGGCTTCCCATTGCAGGAGTTTTTTTAATCTCATTTCTTTCATATTTCATTCTTGTTTTACCTACCAACGGTAGGGAAAATTTGTTTTGATAATTATCAAACTTAAATACATTCGCACCGCAATTTTAAAAACAATACTGATGAAAATACTCGTTCCTATTGCTAAAGTTCCCGATACTACTTCCAAAATCGCTTTTATTGATAATAACACGAAGTTCAATCCGGACGGTGTTACTTTTATTATGAACCCTGCCGATGAGTGGTATGCCCTTGTTCGCGCTATTGAACTGAAAGAAAAACATGGTGGCGAAGTGGTAGTGATTCACGTGGGTCTTGCTGACTCTGAACAAATCATCCGTAAAGCGTTGGCAATTGGTGCCGACAAAGCAGTGCGCGTTGATGCTGACCCTACCGATGCCTATTTCGTAGCAGCACAGATAGCCGCTCATGCAAAAACTGAAAACTACGATTTGATTATTGCCGGTAAAGAAACAATTGATTACAACAGTTATGAAGTAGGCGGCATGTTAGCGGAAATGCTGGATCTTCCATGCGTGGCATTAGTTCTGAAATTAGAAATTGAAAATGGTACAGCTACTATCAAGAGAGAAATTGAAGGCGGAACAGAAACCGTTGAAGTAAAACTGCCGATGGTAGTTTGCGCGCAAAAGGAGTTAGCTGAAGCACGCATTCCGAACATGAAAGGAATTATGGGTGCAAGAGCAAAACCTTTAACGGTTGTTCCTGCCGATGCTACTGAAAAGCTGACCGTTATCACCGGTTACCTTTTGCCTGATAAAGCCAAAGAGTGCAAGTATGTATCACCGGATAATGTAGGTGAGCTGGTAAGGTTGCTGCACGAAGAAGCCAAGGCTATTTAATTCTATTGTCTAAAATCCAAAATCTAAAATAAAATGGCAGTTCTAAGTTTTGTAGAAGTATCGGAAGGAAAAATAAAGAAAGCATCGGTAGAAGCCGCTTACTATGGCTCTAAAGTAGCAGAAGGTCTTGGCACTGATTCAGTAGCGGTTGTTCTCGGAGCAGCTTCGGCAGATGAACTTGCAACGCTGGGAACAGTAGGTGTAAAGAAAGTTCTTCACGCAGCAGATGCGCGTTTCAACAACTTCGATTCAAAAGCATTTACCAAAGCAGTAAGCGAAGCAGCCAATGCTGCCGGTGCTACGGTGGTTGTTCTTTCGTTCAACCAGAACGGAAAACTGTTAGCCCCGCGTGTAAGTGTGCGCTTAAAAGCCGCTTACGTTCCCGGTGCTGTGGCATTACCGGTGTTTAATGGTGCAAGTGCAACCGTTAAAAAGAATGTTTACTCCGGTAAGGCATCTGCCGAATACCAATTGAACACAGAAAAGAAAGTAATAGCCGTAAACCCTAATTCACTTTCACCGGTTCGCGGTGCCGGTGCTGCTGTGGTGGAAGCTTTTGCTCCGGCAATAGCTGATGCAGATTTTTCTTCGGTAGTAAAAGGTGCTGACTTAATTGTAGGCGAAATTCCGTTGAGCGAAGCAGAACTGGTAGTATCTGCCGGTCGTGGTTTAAAAGGACCGGAGAACTGGGGACCGATTGAAGAGCTCGCGAAATTATTAGGCGCAGCAACCGCCTGTTCACGCGCAGTAGCCGATGTAGACTGGAGACCTCACCACGAGCATGTGGGACAAACCGGTTTAACTATACGCCCTAACCTTTATATAGCTGTGGGTATCTCCGGTGCTATTCAGCACTTAGCCGGTGTAAACGGCTCGAAGGTAATTGTGGTGATTAACACCGACCCTGAGGCGCCATTCTTTAAAGCAGCCGATTACGGAATTGTAGGCGATGCGTTTACCGTAATGCCGAAACTGATTGAGGAGGTGAAGAAGTTGAAAGCCGCTCACTAAGATTTTTGTAGTGACACTACTACTCATGCCATGACTAATGAGCATTTTTGTTTTTACATACAAATCTCAGATTAGTCATGGCATGAGTTTTATGTCGTGACATCACTTTTTTTACACATTTTTATTTACAGAAAATCCCTTTACATTTCGCACCGCTTCGATTATTTTAGATGAGGAATGAAAAAAATTGAACTCGACATCATTGCCCTTTCGCACAGCGTAACACAGTCGCATTCGTTTGCCGTAGTGTTGGGCGAAGTAGGAGGCACCCGCAGGTTGCCTATAGTTATTGGCGGGTTCGAGGCACAGGCTATTGCCGTGGCGCTGGATAACATGAAGCCGTCCCGTCCGCTTACGCACGACTTAATGAAAACCCTTTGCGACACCTTCGATATTGATTTGGAATATATTTTCATTTCTAAACTGGTAGACGGTGTTTTCTATTCTAACCTGGTTTGCAAAAGAGGAGATGACCTTTTCGAAATTGACTCGCGCACCAGCGATGCCCTCGCACTGGCGGTGCGTTTTGATTGTCCCATTTATGTTGAAGAATCCATTCTGATTGAAGCAGGAGTGGAGGCAGACCCGAACGAAGAAGCCACCTCGCTTATAAATCCGGAAGAAAAAGAAACCGCTGCACTAACCGATGCCACAGCGCCTGCTAACTATCATTCCATGACCGTTCCTGAGTTGCAGGTGCATTTAAAAGCCGCACTCGATAACGAAGACTACGAACTGGCCGCCCGCATACGCGATGAACTGAATCACCGGAAATAGAACTGATTAGCAGATTTAATGATTAGCAAATTAGCTAATGATAATACCGGTTCGCTTTTTCATCTGCTAATCATCTCATCTCCTCAATAGACCTCTTCGGAAAATCATTTGATACCAAGATTATGGATAGTGCAATTAAATTAAAGCGAAGCGAGAAACGCTTCCTTCGGTTTCTGTATTTCTCCGCCAGTATCCTAAATATCTTGATGGAGCGAATGATATTTTCGATTG
>CAZBPG010000068.1:0-21151 GCA_964493695.1 uncultured Chitinophaga sp.
CTTATTCATTGGATGCTTACTTTTTTATCAAAGAACAACTAGCAACTTGAGTTAATTAAGAATGGGACGAACTGGAAACTTTTTATAACGAAGAAAGCGATGAGAGCCGCAGAGACAACTGCCGCGAATGGGGAGTGGTATACGTTACCGTAGGCAGCGAAAAAACCATGAGCGGAACCGTTACCTACAACGGCTCACTAATTATCCGTAATGGGACAGAAGATTCTATAGAGTTCCAATATGCCTCAACTATGTTTGAAGTAGAATCCGTTGATGCATTATCTACTATTAGTAATTCACAGGGGATACCTGACGGGTTACTTTGCTGAGCTATACTTTCCAGAGTCGGAATAATCCTTTTTGAGCCATTATGAACACAGATAATGATCGAAATTCCCAATTGATTCATCCGTTATGATTTTTTATAGGTTATTCTACGAGCGCCCATCAATTAATGACCTGAATAAATTTTTCATAGCTTTTGGCGACAGCAGATAATAAAATAGGGCTTTTATATAACCTGACCTTGAGTATTGCACCTGTTGACCATGAAAAAGACCCGATGTCAATCCTGTGTGCGCAAAATATTTAAAATCAAATCCCCTTGAATGCGACCAAAACCCATATTTTAAAGCCCCCGTTTTATTTTTTGGCGCTAAATCTTTCCTGATTAAGTCAATTGTTTCTTCGTGGCTCGTTGGAATGTAGCAACAATCTAGTTTTTCGTAAAACAAAGTGCCTAACAGAATGGAAGGCTTGTTCCAATAACACGCTTCAGCGCCCATAGTAGAGCCGAAAGTAATAATGGTATCGCAATTTTCCATTAAAGCATAGCTGTCCACCGGGCTTTCCGGAAGTATGATAGTTACATTTTTAAATCTATTTATAAGGCTCTTTATCTCCCGCATTTGTGAGTTATCCGTTTCTCTAAGATTGGGATGCACCCGGAGATAAATATGAATATTGGAATCGTTCTCTAAAGATTCAAAAATTTTAGTGAAAGCAATTATTTCCTCTTTATAAATTTTAATCATCCCCCGCCAACTCCTGATGGCCGCATATTCCTCAATAGTGCTGTTGTAAAAAGCTATATTCTTCTTTGCCGGGTCAAAATCTGCGGGCAACAGGGCTGCTTTTTGTTCCTTTGTAAACGAATACCAGGAATGTTCTACTCGGTTTCTTCTGTCGGCAAAAAATTTTTGACCGGTTTTAACCCTTTCCTTCTGATCCGCTGTTTCCCATAATTGTTCTATTTCGCGGTTGGCATTTTCCAAATCGTGGGGGGTAGTATTTTTTCCTAAAAAATATTTATCAAGCGTACCGCCTCTTTCGTGGGTAGCATAATCTATTCCTGCTTCTTCGCAGGCATTTATTGCCGGCAAAACAGTTGAAAGCCTGCCGTTAAATAAATACACCATATCCGGCTTAATATCAGCCAGTATGTTTTTGAAAAACAAATACACGTAGTATGCATTATTGACTTCTTTAAAAACACGCTTTTCGTGTTTCACCGTATTTAAGCGATGCTCTCTGTTTAAACTTGAAATTAAACTTGAAGCCGCTGAGATGCCCACCTCTGCATTCCCGATTTTAAATTCTTTCAACTCATCAATGGTTTGAAAAACGGGTGGAATTTCAGAATATGTTTGAGTGTTAGGTGGAAGTTCCATCAAATGAATCTTCTCCTTATTGTGCAGCAAATTTATACCGCTTTCAAACCGTGATTTGCATAAAATACAGGTATGTTTATAGTGTTCGGGATTTGCAAAGCATGTACTCAGCTCGCCTTTGCAGTGAACCAGATAAACATCATCGCCTTGCAGCAGATGTTCCTGCATTAATTCCAGTTCGGTTTCAAAATGCGGAGCAGGCATATAAACTGTATAGAATATTACCTTCATTTAGGCAGCATTTGACGAATGTTATTGATTTGTCCGGCTATTTCATTCCGCGAAAAGCCAAATACCTTCGGGTAAAACCATACAACAAGCAGGGCGAAAAAGGAATACAGAGCACCTGCTAAAAAGAAAGAAACTATGATATTGGAAGAAACATTAAGCATTTGAAAAAGTAACTGAGTGATGGCATGAGAACTGTAGGCAAAGAATAAAAAAGGCAGCACCGAAAAAATCATATGCATTAAATAATTCCGGAAACTGAGTTTAAGAAATTTTGTGTTGACAAACAAAATAATGATGACTGTTACAAGTTCAAGGCCTACTCCCTTCATAGCTAAACCTGTTGCCCCAAAATTAAAACCCCATAAACTGTTAGTAAGAGCCAGATAAGTAACAAGCATACCCAACGGGGTGAAAAACAGGGACAGTTTTAAAAACAAATTAGTCCTGCCATTGGCATAGATAACCGAGCCGTTCAGATTTGAATATACTGATACAAGGGGTTGAAATGCCAGAATTTTCAACGTTAAATTAGCACTGCTGTATTCCTCCCCGCCAAAAAGCGCTATACACGCTTTGCTTTCCACAAAAATGAAGCAACAGAAATAAGCTGTAACGGCATAGAGCATTGGCACATACAGCCGGTAAAGCTCCCCCATACGTGCAATGTCAGATTTACCGGCAGCTACCGATAGCTCGCGGGTAAAAAGCGGTATCATCGCGACAACAAACAAAAAACAAAAATTGGAGATGCTGTAAGAAAAAGAATAGATGCCCTGCTGATAACTTCCACCGTAGTGCTGAAGCATCCACCGGTCGTAACAAATACTGATAAACTGCAAAACAACATATAAGCCCAGCGGGCCTGAATACCGGTAAAACTCTTTGAAATACGAAGCAAACTCTCCCCTGCTGAGGGTGCTGCCGAACAACAGGTAGCCGTGCTTTTTCAGATACCGGTACAGAAAGAACAGTAACAGAATAATGAGCAGGTACTGATAATAAAAATAGTTATCGAGGTTTAAATGATTCGAAAAATAGAGCAGTACGAGAAGCAAAATTCCTAAAACCCGGTTTGCCAACCTCATTTTTTCCAGGGGCACAGTAGCCCCATGAGCATCCATTATCTTTACGAACAGGTCAAGTATCCAGTTAAGCATTACCAAAAACAAAACGTAGATTATAATCACCCAACTTTGGCCCTGAAACACAAATTGCCGGAAAGGTGAAAAAGTAATACCAACGACAGAGACGATAAGCACCAGAAAAATAAGGAGCGTAACAGCACTGTAAAACAAAATCAGCTTGTTTTCTTTTGGCCTTTGCGCCAGTTTGGTATAAAAACAAGTTGAAGTCCTGAACTCAAACAGGTTAAGAAATTGGGTGATGATGGTGGTAGTAAAATTAAAATCGCCATAGCTGATAACCCCCAATGCCCTTGGAATTATAGCTTCAGTAAATAAATTGATAAACAAACCTACAAAGTTGGTACTTAGCTTGTAGAAATATCTCTTCTTTAAGGTATCCTTACTCATTAGAAAACTTAAACGTTTGAATCTGCTTGATTATCATATCCGGCCGCGGGTTTAAGTATTATCGCTTAAAAAACACAATTATAATACTTCGCAGGTAAAGTATTTTTCGAATACCCTGTTTCCGAAAAGCCGGCCCGGCATCCGGTTGCAGGTTGGTTTAATGAAAGATTGATTCCATTCTCAGGTTTAATGATTTGCTTTAACAAAAAAAACGAATCCGATTTGTCTTTTGTTTAATCCGTTATGAAGTTTCTTTAATCCGATTGGTCGTGAGTTGAATCCGAAAGTAAGTTTCCTTAATCCGATTTGTACTTTCATTCATCCATCAGCAAGTTTCTTTAATCCGTTTGGTGATGAGTTGAATCCGAAAGCAAGTTTCTTTAATCCGTTTGGTGATGAGTTGAATCCGATTGGTCGCGACTTGAATCCGAAAGCAAGTTTCTTTAATCCGATTTATCGAAAACAAGTTGCCTTTTCGCCTAATCACAGGTTTAATCAGCCGGATATGGCCAAAAAAGTGTGTATTCGGGTAAATTTTATGAAATCGAACGGACCAGACAAAATGCCTCGGCAAAATGACAGCCGTTAGCTATGCCCCAACGCTGCGCCAGAATTTTTAATGCTTCGGGCGAGCGGGGGTGCGGGTAAGCCCGTTTTTCAAATTCGTAACTTTCCATTCCTATAATTTTTGCCGCTACATCCTTTTCCGAAACCGAAATAAAAAGATTAGGTACAAAATGTTTGGGGTCGGTGGAAGCCCGCCATTCGGTACCAGAAGGGGTTTCGAAAGTAACAATGGTTTTTACCATTTCATCGCTCATTGGGCGGCAGGCGGTTATCACCGCTTCGAAGGTTCGCTGGTGGTCAATATTTACATCTCCTCCGTGGTGGGTAAAAATTACTTCGGGCTTAAACGCCTTTTTCTCTTTTTCAATTACCTTAATAAGGTCTAGCAATGCCACCGTGTCGAACCGGTTATCAGCAAAATCGTAAATACTAACCGACTGGTAACCGATAGCCGCCTGTGCGCTTTTGATGTTGGCGCGGTGAATTTCCAGTTCTTGTTTCCATTTTTCGGTATCGCGTGCATCAGAGCGGCTGGTAATTCCCTCGCCCAGTATAACCACATGGGCAGTAACCCCGAATTCATGTATAAGCCGGTGCATGGACGCCCCCAAGCCAAGCAGTTCATCATCGGGGTGGGCTACCACCACCATTATTTTTTTATTTTTTAATGATTGTAACATTACAATAATTCAAAATCTTCTAACCTAACAGGCGTACCCCTTCCCTTGTCTTGGACAATTTTTTTACCAAGTAATTCATAAAAATATTTAGGTGCCAGACCAAATCCGGGTCTAATAGATCTAATATGCTGTTCTGAAAGAATGGTCCCCGCCTTAACATCTTCAACATAAAAAAGTGATCTTGAAAAGATTCTATTTTTAGCCGCTTTAGGGGTTGGGTCATAATTAACCTTGCCTATTGCCTTTTCAACGTTACGTATGGAGGTAACTAAAGATTTAAACTCATCGGGTTCCAATGAAAAGGCAGCGTCAGACCCTCCGAGTTTCCTATCCAAAGTAAGGTGCTTTTCAACTACCCTAGCACCTAATGTTACTGCAGCTATCGGTACTTCTATGCCCAATGTGTGGTCAGATAGACCAGCACAAACACCCAAATTTTTCTCGTAATCCGGTATAGTTTTCAGATTAATTTCATCGTAAGGAGAGGGATAGGCCGAGGTGCATTTTAACAATATTATTTCGTTATTCCCAACTCTCCTACAGGCATCTAAAGCATCTTTAATTTCCTCAAGACTTGCTATACCAGTAGATATAATTACAGGTTTTTGTTTAGCTGCGACATACTCTATTAACGGAATATCTGTTATTTCAAAGGAGGAAATTTTATACGCAGGTGGGTCAAATTGACCAAGAAAATCTGTCGCTGATTTATCGTAGGGCGTTGAAAAGCAAATAAGCCCCATCTTGTCACATAATTCAAAAATGGGTTTATGCCATTCATAAGGCAAGGGTGTTTCCGAATATAAATCGTAAAATTTTCTACCATCCCATATTGTTCCGCTATTTATCGTAAAAAACTCGTTATCACAATCGATAGTCATAGTATCTGGCGTAAGAGTCTGAATTTTAAAAGCATCCACACCTGCATCTGCGGCCGCCTGAAGCACTTTTGTCGCAATTTGAAAATCGTGTAAATGGTTCGCTGATAACTCTGCGATAATGAAACACGGTTGATTTTCTCCAATAACTTTGTTCCCGATTTTTATCTCCATATTCTTCTAGTCCAATAAAACAGGTGGTTTAGTAATCTCCTTTTTAGTCCAATCATAACCTGCAAAAAATAAAGCGTCAAAAAAACCCATATTGGCAGTGAAGCCTCCATTTGAACCTTGCACGTATTCATTTAAAGCGAAATTATGAAATTTAACTTCAATACCTGAACCCAGAAAAGCTTCTTCCACACCATAGCTTTTACCGTTAGCCCCAGATACATACACATCGGTTTTTACTTCCTTACTAATTGCCACCAATTTGGCAACTCCGGTTGCGTTGTTTATACGCTCATCCATAAAAGCTGACGCGTTCTTAATTTTTGGAGTAAACCCGAAAACCGAACAGAGGTTTGTAATAAGCTTCCCAAGCGTTGCCGTATACGAAAAGTTACTTTCAACAAGTATCCGTTCTACGTCCTGGTAGTACTCTTCGATTAAATCATTCGAGAAATGGGGGGAGTTTTTATAGCATTGATGTATAATGCTCTTGTGCTCTCCAATCCAATTCGTACCGGTTATAACAGAATCTGATATTAGCGCTCTTGTTGAGGAAGAAACAGGTATTGTAATCCATCTTGGCTCACCGTTGAGTAAAAGTTGATTTCTATTTTCCCAACCTCGGGCTTGTCGCTGAACATTATCTAAAAGAATAAATGAATCAGCAAAATGCAAGCGATTGATATAACTTAATACTGGTAAATAGCGCGGCTGGCTAATAATTATCTTCATTCTTCTTAAACGTATTAATGCTTTCTGCGTTAATTATTGCATTTAAACTCTCTTTGCTTAGTCGTCCAAAATATTTAGATTTAGTAACATCCCATTTTTGTGAAATCACAGCATTGTATTCTTTGAGTTGCCACAATATGAATTCCGTAACCAACGGTAGCATTTCTCTTAACCTCTTATAATTCTCAGAATAGTTTTTTGAATAGTCAATAGGTGCATTAAATTCGGCAATTACAGGTCCGGCATCAATTTCTTCCGAATCAATAAGATGGGCAGTTAAAGTCATGTCGCTTAGCCCTTGATAAATAGCTGCGGGCAGTGGATGTCTCCCTCTGCAATTTTGCAGATTGCCTGGATGTATATTAATAATCAAAGGCACCCTGCTTATAAAATAGGTCCTAAGAATAATTCCAAAACTCGCTACGATACAGACATCTATTGGCTGTTTCAATTGCTTTACCCAATTGTCTATTTCTATCCCTGTTTTAACTTCAACGATATTTATTCTATTCTTAGAACAAAAATCTTTGATTTCGATTGGGCATTTTTCGCTTTCAACTAAAACAAAATCAAGACAAAATTTTTCATGAAAACTTTTCAGCACTTCTATATAATGGCCTATGTAAAGTTTCATTTCATTGTTTGGATATCTTCATAATAAATTTTTTACCCTTTATTTCAAACCAGGCCGGGTAACGCTCATTATCGCAAACCCGCAGCAAATTAAACTGTTCGGCAATTGTTTTGTTTACATCTAACTGACTATGCTCCGGTTTTCTGCGGGCATAAAAACTCTCATCACCTTCCTGCGTTTTTGCAAAATTATCAGGATATTTTTCTACAAAATTCCTAATTAAACGGCATGTTGCTTCTGCCTGCTTTTGTCTTAACTCATCTATCAATTCGGTTCCGTCCAATTCAATCATTATCTGTTCGTAAACAGGTCCGGCATCTACTTTGGGGACGGCCTCAATTAGTGTTACCGGTATGCTGCTTTTACCTTCCAGCACCTGCCAGGTTAAAGGGGACCATCCTTTCCCTTTGGGTAAATCGCTTTCATGAACTACCAGGTTATGTTTATTTAAATGGAGCTTTTCGAAAATTTTTTCGCAGGATAGCAAGACAAGTATATCTCCGGCTGAAACTTCATCTGCATTCAACAACAATACAGCTTCACAAGATGAGTGGTTTAACTCTGTCACCAGTTTTTGTGCATAAGGAATAATCCATGATTTGGGATTATCGCATAAAATCTGAATCAGCATAACAAGGTAAATATTTCTTTAATGTTTAAATCTGAACGAAGGGAATTTTCCCTTTTGATTACATCCCGGCTTTTAAGCACTGTAGCCATTGCTTTCGTTTCAAAAGTATTCAAATCTCCCAAACCAATTGCCATTTTGCCGGCTATAAAGCCGGAATAAATGTTCCGTTGATTGTTGGTATAATAACCGGTAAAGCAGGTCATACCCCTGCTGTAACATTCCAGCAAAACCGTACTGGCAGATACCAGCGCAAATGAGCAACTATCCATCAACTCCACTAACTCAGCGGCAGAAAGGTTTTTACGCAAACCAATCTTAGCGGCAGAAAGCTGAGCCCTTTCATTCATCCGGCCAAGCACTTCTTCTGAAAAGGCAGATGAAACCAGTACATGAATAAGTTTGAAAGACCTTGATAGAATGGCCGATTCTACAGCATGCTCGGTAATACCGTATTGATCAGTTCCGCCCATACTAATAAGTAATGAACCCGGTTGGCGATTGCCGCTAAAGGGTTTGAAAAAATCTTTCCGCAGCAAAGCAAAATCAAGTCCGAGATAATATTTTGTAAAAGGCTCTCCTCTGTATTGAGAGGCTTTCATACCGGGAGCATGATTAATAACGGCATCGGCATAAAAATAATCCTCTGCAAAATCGTCAATACAAACCAACTTAGCCCCTGTATTTTTTACTGCCATTTGATAGTTGGTTCCAAACCAGTAGCCATCCAGCACCACAATTTCATCTCCTTTTAAATATCCTGCAAGGTCAAATGGAATTTCTTCATCTGCCTGCTTTGAGGAAGGCAATTTGTATTCGGGGCGTTCCGGTAATTCAATCAGTTCATCGGCATAATTTTCAATAACAGATACAAGATGCTCACCGGGCATACTGCTTGCAAACACTATATCAAACTCATTTTTTAAAATATCGGTCAATGCCAGCAAACGGTAGATATGTCCGTGACCAATAATGGCATTTCCGTCTGCCCGGAGAATAATTTTTTTTTTCACGCTCTGTTCATCAACTGAAACTTTAACTCTGCCAGTTTCCAGTCGGTTTCGTTATCTATATCCTGCACTTCCATTTCGTCTGTTGGTATGGCCCCGGTATTTTTCATAAACAAAGTCTTTTCCCCGGCAAATTTTCTGACGTCCATCCAGTAATACTGCCCCGCATCATGATAAGCCGGCTCCAAATCCTGCGAACGGGCTGTTAGATTTTCGGGATGTATCATAGATACATTGCCGTTATTCAGCCGCAATGCCCGCTGAATGGGATAGCTGAATCGGGCAATCGGAAAAACAGCGCTAAAGTTTTTTTCGGCAAGTAAATTAAAGGCCTCTTTCAATTTTGCTTCACTTACAAATGGTGCTGTAGGATAAATACAACAGGCATAATTGAAAGTTTGTCCCGACTTTTCATATTCGTTCAACACTTCAATAATTACATCGACAGTGGAAGCGAAATCATCGGCATTTTTATCACTTCTTAAAAATGGAATATGTGCCCCGTATTTCATAGCCATTTCTGCAATCTCTTCATCATCGGTTGACACCATCACCTCGCTAAAAAGCCTGCTATTCAAAGCCGCTTCAATAGAGTAAGCAATAATAGGTTTACCTAAAAACAGCTTGATGTTTTTTCGGGGTATTCGCTTGCTTCCTCCACGGGCTGTTATAATCGCTATAGATTTCATTTCAGAAACTCCGCCACTTTTTCAATTACAAATTGCTGTTGTTCATCTGTCAGCGTTGGATACATCGGCAAACTCAAACACTCCTGATAATACTTTTCAGCAACCGGAAAATCACCTTTTTTCCAGCCCAGTCCCTGATAGTAAGGCATAGTGTGCACCGGTATATAATGTACTTGGGCAAAAATATTGTGTTGCCGTAAATGATTATATAACCCTAACCGGTCAGCAACCCGGATAATGTATAAATGATAAGCATGCCCATCCACTACCCCCGACTGCCCTAGAATTTTTGAATTGTTTTTAAAAGCATCAAAATAGGTTTGAGCAATTTGTCTTCTTTTTACCAATCCACCGTCTGCGCGTTTTAACTGCGAAGAACCAAGTGCTGCCTGAAAATCAGTCAACCGGTAATTGTAACCCAACTCCTGCATTTCGTAATACCAGCCACCATGATTTTCGTGTAAAAGGGAAGGCTCTTTGGTAATTCCGTGCGTGCGCAGCAATAAAAGTTTTTTATAGAGTGTTTCGCTATTGGTAGTTATCATACCTCCTTCGCCACAGGCAATATGCTTAACCGGGTGAAATGAAAAAATAGCCATGTCGGCAAAACTGCCGTTGCCGCAATTTTGTTTTTGATCATTTGAATCTACAAAGTAACCACCCGGGGCGTGGCAGGCATCTTCAATTATCCATAGCCCGTGTTTGTCTGCCAGTTTGCGGAAAGCTTCAGGGTTTACGGCATATCCAGCAAAGTCAACCGGTATAATTCCTTTAAAAAACCCTTTGGGTTTTGAATTAATCAGTGCCTCCGTTTTTTCAATATCTAAAGTGAAAGTAACCGGATCAATATCTGCAAAAAAAACATTGCCTCCGCAATACCGGACACAGTTTGCCGATGCCGCGAAAGTAATGGGGGTGGTAATTACGTTGGTGTTGCTGTCAATGTCTAATGCCATGGCACACAAGTGCAATGCGGCTGTACCGTTAGCCACAGCAACGGCATATTTTGCTCCTATGTACTTGGCAAAATCGTGTTCAAATTCTTTGATGGCAGGACCTTGTGTCAAAAAATCAGATTGCAGGGTTTCTGTTACCGCACGAATATCTTCCGGGGTAATATGCTGACGACCGTATGGAATACTGTTGTTCATCGCCTTTTAAACTTCAAAATCCGCATCCACATTTTCCTTTATCAACTTCCGCAGGGTTTCCACCGTTTCCCATTCCGCATTCTCACCCGAGGTGTAATTGAATCCTTTCGGTACGAGTTTGGCATTAAACTGTTTAATATAATCCGAAAGATTCCAGCATGGAACCTGCGGAAGTATCACATAATATTTACCTAAATCGTAGGTAGTAAACGAATCGGAACTGGTAATCATTTCCTCGTGAATTTTCTCACCCGGCCTTATTCCGCTGATTCTGTGTTCGCACTCCGGACCAATTGCCTTTGCTACATCTGTAATTCTGTAAGAAGGAATTTTGGGAACAAACAACTCACCTCCCCAGGCGGTTTCAAGGGCATGCAAAACCATGTCCACACCACCCTGAAGCGAGATATTGAACCTGGTCATGTCCGGGTCGGTAATAGGTAATACTCCTTCTTTTTTCTTTTTAAGAAAGAAGGGTATTACCGAGCCGTTGCTTCCCATTACATTGCCATAACGCACTACAGAGAACCGTATGTCTTGTCGGCCTTTAATGTTATTGGCAGCAATAAACAGTTTATCGGAAGTCAGTTTAGTGGCGCCATACAGGTTTATAGGAGCACATGCTTTATCGGTAGAAAGAGCTACCACTTTCTTGATATTCATTTCAAGAGCTGCCTTAATTACATTCTCCGCTCCGCCAATATTGGTTTTTACGCATTCATCGGGGTTGTATTCGGCAATATGAACGTGTTTCATAGCGGCTGCGTGAATTACATACTCAACATCCGTAAAAGCTCTTTTCAAACGTTCTTTGTCTCTTACATCGCCAATAAAATAACGGATTGCGGGAAATTCAGATTCGGGATATTCCTGTGCCATCTGATATTGCTTTTGCTCATCGCGCGAATAGATAACAAGACGTTTCACCTCCGGCCATTTCGCAAAAATGGTTTTGGTAAGTTCTTTACCCAGCGATCCTGTGCCACCGGTAATGAGTATTGACTTATTATTTAACATACATTTTTGTCGTATTACTAAACTTTGCTAATCAATCATTAAATACAACGCGTAAATTCCATAGAACTTCTCAGCGCTAAAATAAATTTTTGAATGAGAATGTAAGTCCCCCATTCTAAACATAGAGGTTAATTAGCAATTAGATGATGTTTGATATTTAATCCGCAAAGAATATTTTAGTGCATTTATAAATTCATCCTTTGATTCCTTTCAATAAACCATTTACTACCGGTAAAGAAAGTCTTTACATAAACGAGGCCTTGCAATCGCGCAAATTTTCCGGTGACGGTATGTTCACACAAAAGTGCCATCGCCTTTTTGAACAGCGATATGGTTTAAGAAAAGTATTACTGACCACATCCTGCACCGATGCCCTGGAAATGGCCGCCATTCTTGCCAACATACAACCGGGCGATGAAGTGATAGCACCTTCGTATACTTTTGTTTCCACAGTTAATGCGTTTGTACTGCGCGGTGCAAAAATTGTATTTGCCGATTCAGGATTAGATAACCCTAACATGGATATCCCTTCTTTGGAATCTTTAATTACGACTAAAACCAAAGCGATAGTAGTTGTTCATTATGCCGGTGTCGCATGCGATATGGATTCCCTATTGGAAATTTCACGCAAGTACAATTTGCTGTTAATTGAAGATGCTGCCCAGGCAATAGACAGTTACTATAACAACAAACCTTTAGGCAGCATAGGGCATCTGGCAACGTTTTCATTTCATGAAACAAAGAATATACAATGTGGCGAAGGGGGAATGCTGGTAGTGAATGATGACAAATTCGTTGAACGGGCCGAAATCATCCGCGATAAAGGAACTAACCGGTCGAAATTCTTAACAGGCGAAGTAGATAAATATGAATGGGTAGATGTGGGGTCTTCTTTTTTACCTTCAGATATTCTTGCCGCATTTCTTTTTGCCCAGCTTGAAAACATAGATACAATTCAAAATAGAAGGAAGGAAATTTGGGCAAACTATTACACTCAACTTAAACCTCAGGAAGAAAAAGGGCAAATAGTTTTGCCGGTTATTCCATCGTATGCCACCAACAACGCAAATATGTTTTATCTGCTTTGCACTTCGAAGGAAGAAAGGAAAGAACTAATTGCTTACTTAAACCTTAAGGGCATTACTGCGGTGTTTCATTATTCGGCACTTCATAAAAGTCCTTTTTACAAAACTATACATGGCAAACGGAGCCTGCCAAATGCCGACAGATATACCGATACCCTCCTTCGCCTTCCTATGTATTTTGAACTTTCAGATGCAGAGGTTAACTATATAACAGAAGCGGTCTCCGCATTTTACACTACAAGCAGATGTTGATTACTTGACGGCTTTTCTTTACCAAACAAAATCCATTACATTTATTGTTGTATTGAAACTATATGAAGAAAACCTTACTTCTGTTTGCGACTTTTCTGTTTATCACGTTGTTGAACGCCCAACAGTACCGCTTAGTAACACCTAAAGACAACTACGTTTCTTCTACAGATACGATTACCTTCAGATGGAGCGCTGTAGATAGCGCTGCAGATTATAACATTATTGTGGCTACCGATGCCGACTTTACGTCTACTGTTTTCTCGCAGAATAATGTTCAATCAGGAATCCAAACAGTTTTGTTTTACGGCACTTTTTACTGGAAGATTAGCGCAAATACTCAACAACAACAGGCATGGTCCTATTATCGTACCTTTTCAATCTTCTCTCCCTCTCAACTGAACGGGCTTGTTATGTGGTTTGATGCTGCAAAAAATGTTACCTCCTCCGGTGGTGCGGTTTCGCAATGGAATGATTTAAGCCCCTCTGCTTTAGTAGCCACTCAATCTAACGCGACCAATAAGCCTGTCTATGTAAGTGGCGTTCCGCAGCTTTGCAATAAACCTGTAGTAAGGTTTAATGGTATAGGCGGGGCAAGCACTTCAAGCAATATGAATTACACAACTGTTAACCTGACCAACTATACGGCCTTAATGGTTAGAAGTTATGAACCCAGTAATAATTATATGCAGTATGTGTTAGGTGGCGTAAACAATGGGCTATGTGCTGCATCAAGTTATTACAATGGCGGGCACGGAACGTACCAAGGCGGCAGCCTTCAATGTCTATATGCTTCTTTAGCCAGTTTACAGGTTCCCGGCTTTGGAATATATACCACCGAGCGAAATCACGTTTATAGAAATGGTGTTGAAAGTCCGCCCGCTTCGCTGGTTAATACCAATTGTAACTCTGTGTCTGGCGTTTCGTTATCGAAACTGGGAGCACGGGCAGATGCTGTCAGTTCGGACTTATCTTACAAAGGCGATGTAGGTGAAATTTTTGTTTACGACAACGTACTGGACAGTGCCAACAAAAAATTAGCCGAAAACTACCTGCGGTATAAATACGCTCCTCCTGTTGATTTAGGACCCGATACCGTATTCAGCAGATTTTGTGTAAACGTAAATCTGAATTCAGGCTCCTGCTTTAGTTCTTATCTATGGTCCACCGGTGCAACCACAGCCAGCATAAACGTTACAGCGTTGGGCACTTATTGGTTAAGAGCAAAAGATAATCTGGGGTATACTTCTTCCGATACCATAAGAGTACGCCCGCAAATTTCGTTTAACCAATTGCCACCGAATATGTTTTTATGTGCCGGTGATTCAATTATCTGGAATACAGGGTACCCTTCTTCCGGTTTTCAGTTTAACTGGTCTAATGGAGCCAACACTCCTTCTATAACCATTAAAACCCCCGGTTCTTATGCCGTAACTATTACCGATGCATTCAACTGCACCTTCTCTTCAGGTGTGGTGCAGGTAACGGTCGACAATTTCCCCAATTACAGTCTGGGTCCCGATACTTCTTTCTGTTCCGGTAACCGGTTGAATTTTATTTATGCTGATTCTCTTGCCTCTATTGTTTGGTCTAATGGCGATACAAGCACCGAACCGGTTATTATTGACGAAGGAGACTATTCGGTAACTGCTGTAAACGGCAACGGATGTGTGGCAATAGATACTGTTCATGTAGCCATCAGCGGATATGCCCCGACAGTAAATTTCGGGAACCCGGTTCTCTGCGCTACCGACAGCGTTTTGTTTATTGATTCTACTGTTCCGCCATCCGGTAATAGTATAGTTTGGTGGACCTGGGATTTTGGAAACGGTGACACCACCAACGAACAGCATCCGGTACATGTTTTTCCTGCAAGCGGTCAGTACGATGTGTCGCTTACTGCTTATACGGACTCCGGTTGCGTGAACGGCATTACCAAAACGCTCTCCGTTTATCTTAAGCCGCAGGCCGATTTTCAATCTAAAATTTCCTGTGCTTTAGCCGAAACACAGTTTCAGGATTTCAGTACCACCGCCCCGCCTGCTACGGTTGCTTTATGGAAGTGGCATTTTGCCGGAATAGATTCTTCTATCCTGACCAATCCGAAATATGCTTTTGCTGCCCCCGGCAAATACGAGGTAACGCTGAATGTAACCAACATCAATGGCTGCTCTGCTTATACCTCCGATTCTGTTGAAGTGTTTGCCGCTCTGTCCTGCGATTTTGATTTCCAGAATGTTTGCATTGGTGACTCTACCGTTTTTACTGATGCTACTCCTTCCCTTTCCCTGGTGTCCTGGCTTTGGAATACAGGCGATAACCACTTTATAACCAAGAAAGATTTCAAATACAAATACGCAACTGCCGGCAACTACAACGTTTCCCTTCAAATTCAAAATGCCATTGGTTGTGTTGATTCAGTGAACAGGATGGTGAGCATTTACCAAAACCCTACCGCTGCATTTGATGCTTTGGTTTCGTGCGAAGACGAATACTATACTCCGCTTGATAATTCTGTTTTGCATGAAACGGTTAATACCTGGAACTGGAATATTGCCGGAGCAACTTATAGCGGACAGGCACCGGAACACTTTTTTGCCGATACCGGAAGCTACACCATAAAACTCCTGGTTACTTCTGCCAGCGGATGTAAGGATTCCGCGAGCCGTGTAGTGCAGATAAAACCTATACCTACTGCTGATTTTTCGTTTACCCCATTGTATGGCGATGCACCGCTGAACACCATTTTCGTGAACGAAAGTTATAATGCAACTTCTTACTTCTGGAATTTCGGTGACGGCATGACCGATGTGGTAACCAATCCCATACATACCTATTTAACCAACGATACCTTCCAGATTAAACTGCTTGCCGTAAGCGAATTCGGATGTCTTGATTCTATAACCAGGAGTATCATTGTTGTTCCCACCAATCTGGATATTTCGGTTGATTTTGTAGAAACGAACAGTGCCCCGCAGGCAGATGGAACCGTTTTAATTTCGGTAATAGTTTATGCGCACAACGAAGGAACGCGCTTAATTACCAACGCCAAGTTTTATGCTACCATAGGCAGCGGTGGAGTAATCAGCGAAGTGTGGGATACGTTGATTCAGTCGGGGGAATCCAAGTATTATGTGTTCAATGCCAACTTTGTGGTGGCTACCGCCAATGCCAACTCCTACGTATGTGTGGAAGCTAAAAGCGTGAACAACGGAGAAACCGAGATGAGGCTTGACAATAACCGCGAGTGTGCCTCCATTACCGGAACCCTGCAGTTGATTGGCCCATCGCCCAACCCGGCAAGAGGCAATGCCTATCTGGGGCTTATACTCCCTAAAGCAGGAAAAGTAACTATTGACATAGTTGATTTACTCGGCAGAACGGTAACGCAGGAAGAACAGCTTGATTTACCGGCAGGCCGGTCTGATTATGATGTACCTGTGAAACTGTTGCGTGCCGGTGAATACTTTATGCGCGTGAAACACAACGATGATAAATTAGTGCGCAAGTTTGTAGTGCACTGATACCATAAGCGCTGTTGAAAACAAGAGCCGCACCATGGTGCGGCTCTTGTTATTTTTATGCGCATGCAACACATCGCCATCTTCGCCAGCGGAAAAGGAACCAATGCACAGGCGATTATCGAATACTTCAAAAACCATGCTGCTGTAAAAGTGGCGCTGGTGGTCACCAATAATCCGGAGGCGGGGGTGATTAAGGTGGCCCATCAGCACA
Source organism: uncultured Chitinophaga sp. (assembly GCA_964493695.1). Classification (GTDB taxonomy): domain Bacteria; phylum Bacteroidota; class Bacteroidia; order Chitinophagales; family LD1; genus Bog-950. Next base: position 16,660 of record CAZBPG010000068.1, read on the forward strand.
AAATTATTTCGGCTATTGCGAGCAGGAATTTTTTAGGCAACGAAGAGAGCATGAACAAATTATTGGGTGCCCTGAACATTGAATGTGTGGTGCTGGCCGGTTTCCTGCAACTGGTTCCGGCTTTTCTGCTTCAAAAGTTTCCAAAGCGCATCATTAATATACATCCGGCACTGCTGCCTAAGCATGGCGGCAAAGGAATGTACGGAAAGAAAGTTCACGAAGCAGTACTGGCCAACAAAGAAACCGAAACCGGTATCACGATTCATTACGTGAATGAAAAGTATGACGAGGGCGAAGTGATTTTACAGAAGAAAATTCCGGTTGACGCAAACGATACACCGGATAGCCTGTCGGAAAAGGTTCAGCAATTGGAACATGAGTGGTATGCGAAAACCATTGAGGGCTTACTGAAGTAACTCCTTGTAATACTCCAGGTATTTTTTCTGCCAGGCTTTCACCGAAAACTTTTCTTCCACCGTTCTTCTGCCTTCGGCTCCTACCCTTTTGCGCAGCAGTTCATCTTCTATCAACAAAGAAATGGCCTTTACATATTCCTCATCGGTGGTGGCGAGAAAACCGTTTACCCCATGCTGAATTATCTGGCTGTTTACCCCTACCGGTGACATGATGGTTGGAATTTCGAGTGCCATGTACTGCAAACCCTTTAAGCCGCACTTGCCTTTTGCCCACTCATCATCGGGCAGGGGCATAAGGCCTATGTCGAAAGAAGAAAGTTCTTTCAGTTCGTCCTGTTTGTTCCAGTTCATGCTGATAACATCCAGTTCATCGTTCCGGTAGTTGGCATCGCCAATCACTTTTATTTTAATCCGGTTACCGTATTTCTTTTTTATGGTTTGCAGTGCCTGTACGGCAAACTTAAAATGCTGGATAGTGGTAATGCTACCGCTCCAGCCGAGGCATATTTTTTCTTCTTCCGGTAATTTCATCCGCTGATACTCACCGGTATCAATAGTGGTAGGAACAATGCGAATGTTACTGTTGAACGGTTTAGCATAATCGGCCAGGTACCGGTTGCCCGCAAAAATCATATCGCTGAGGGCAATAATCTTTGAGGTCTTGGAAGCATCTTTCAAAAAGCTGAAACGCCTGTTGGCATCGGAAACATTCTGCATCCATACCGAATCGTCAAAGTCGAAAATGACTTTGGCCCGGCTGCGGGCAAACTGTTTTTCAAAAAAAACAGTACCGGTCATGAACGCTTCGCGCTGAATAAAAATAATGTCGTAGCTGTTGGCCTTCCACACATCTTTCAGCCGCTTGAAAAAACATTTCAGAAAAATTATTCCCTTCTTAAATGTATTGCCGGGGGAGTAAAATATTTTATCGTCTTCGGGCGAGATGAGAAAAGAGAAATCGTAATCGTATCCGTTTTGTTTTAAAAACTCAAGATACTGCTCGAACCGGAACCGCTGCGAAGGCGACCGGTCTTTGCGGTGCATGGCTATATATAGGACTCTTTTCATTGTATCATGGTTCGACCCCGCTCACCATGACATGTCACCCTGAGCGAAGTCGAAGGGTTAGTCTTCAAGCCAAAAGGAAGGAAGTTTCTCGGTCAGTTCAATGTTCTCAAACTTCGCGCTTTTTTTAATACCGGTTTTCTTAGCCCAGGCTTCCATCTTTTTTAAACCGTCAAGCAGCGATGTGTTAGCAGACTCTCCGAAAATTGCCTTTGCTTTGGAGTGGTCGCTGTAAGCATGCAGCACTTCGTTGCGGGCGGGCAGATAGCGCAGTTCGCCTTTTATATTCATGGCTTCCATTACGGTGCCGGCCAGTTCTTTTACGCTGTAATCTTTATCGGCACCTACATTTATAATCTGGTTTTGTGCAGCCGCCACGTTTACACAGTTGGCAATTTGCGGGGCAATATCGCCAATGTAACTGAAGGCGCGGGTTTGCATGCCATCGCCAAAAACCGAAAGCTGTTTGCCCTGCATAAGCTGGTTCATAAAAATGCCCACCACATTCCGGTACCGGTCGCCCAGGTTCTGGTATTCGCCATATACATTATGCGGACGGAAAATGACATAATTCAGCCCGAACATTTCGTGGCTTACGCGCAACTCCATTTCTACCGCATACTTGGCAATACCGTAAGGGTCTTCGGGCACCGGTATCATATCTTCTTTTAAAGGCGGCTTGCCCGCACCGTATACGGCAATAGAGGAAGTAAACACAAAGCATTTTACCTTGTGTTTAATAGACTGGTTAATAAGGTTAACACTGCCTATGAGGTTGTTGTTGTAATTAAAGTGCTTGATAAAGTGGCTCAGCCCTTCTGCCGCATAGGCCGCCAGGTGATACACATAATCGAATTTATTTTCCTGAAACAGTTTTTCGACCAGCGCATTATCGAGTATAGAACCCTTTACAAACTTCGCTTTAGGGTTTATGTTTTCTTCAAAGCCCCCGCTTAAATCATCGAGCACCGTTACCTCGTGCCCAAGCTGAATTAACTCGTTGGTAACATGGGCACCTATAAACCCCGCCCCGCCCGTAACTAAACTTTTTATTGCCATGGTTTTTTTATGAGCGGCTAAAATAAACTTTCCGAAATATGAATGGAAGGCAGGAGTGCCTTGCCAGCACAACTTCCCATTCAACACCTTTATGCCGGTTCATATTTTTCTCAAACCGGGCCTTCAATGTTTTGAGCAGCTCTTTGCGTTGCCGGCTGACAAGACCTTTTTATTTTTCGTTGCCATAGTGGTTACTTTAAACAGAAACACCGCTATTGAAAAAGTTTTGCTTTTTGTTTTTAAACGCACCACAACACCCTACCTCCTCCTGCACTAAAAAACAAAACCGACTTAATAGGTCGGTTTTACTTTTGTAAATGTGTTTTTAAGCACAGGTTGCGCAACGGCTACCGATGTTAGCGGCTGCTTTGCTGATTATCATGGTATGTGTTTCTGTCCATGAAGCGGTGATTGTCTTGGAAGGGCTTTAGAGGAGAAAGCGAGTCTGTCAAGTTAAGGGGGCAGGTGGGGGAAAAAATTAAAACACGAAGGGGGCAAGAAAAAAAATGGAATTTGGTTGGGTGGCAGAAAAAAATTCTCTCTTGCAAGCTTTGCCTTCTGCGTTGCCTGTTGCGGCTTGCAAGAGCGTATTTTTTTTGTGCGTAGCTTGTATTTTCTGTATTGGGAGATTGTCAAGACGAAGAGAGATATGAAATTTCTTATGGCGAATTAAGTAGGGAGTGTGGCGGAGATAAAATTCCGAATGGCGGATAATGATTTTCTTATGGCGGACGGAAATTTCGTCTTGGCGGATGGAAAATTCGTCCGAAGAAATGCTCCCAAAGTCGGGACGAGTGCTTAAAGTCGGAAATGTAAGGTGTCGAGGGTTAGGGAAGTTCTATTTTGACCAGTTGTCGAGGTCGAGACCTCTGATGCGTTTGAAATGGTCGGTGTTGTTGGTAACGAGTTGGAGTTGGCTGGTGAGGGCTATACCTGCAATTAAAGTGTCGGTGTGTCCAATTTCTGTTCCTTTTTTACGCAGGTCGGCTTGTATGGCGGCTGCGGTTTTTGCCATAGGCATGGTGAGCGGAATTACTTTGTTGAGTTCTACAAATTCTTCAAAACGCGCTAATTGTTTCCGAGCGTCTTTGTATAAAAGTCCGTTAAGGATTTCGTAGTAGGTGATGATGCTTAAACTTACGATGCCGTATTCTTTTAGGTGTTGGTCAACTTTGGTGATAACTTTTGGATTGCCGCGTAAAAATTCCGATAGAATATCGGTGTCGAGCATTGATGGCTTCATAAATCAATGTTGCGGTCGAAAAGTTTTGCTCTTGATTTTTTTGTGCTGTTGAGGAAGTCGGAATAATCTTTTTCGCTCATGTCGCTGAATGCTCCGCCAAACGAGAGAATTTTTTTACGTAATGCTTTGCTGTGTTTAGTAGATGGTGTAAGTGAATGAATGAACTGATAGAGTTCTTCGAGCCGGTTAACCGGAACGTCTTTCATTTCTTTTAGTATGGCGTTTAGTGTCAACATGAACTTGTAAATTTTAGTCAAAGATAATGAAAATGCGGAACCGGGATTTATGTGATTAAAGGATTGTGTGATTCTTTCCTGGAACGCAAATAGCCCCGATGTCGGGGCTGTTTGCGTTTTTGAATTGATGTAGTAATTAAACTTTCTTTACAAGTAACCAGTGTTTGAATGAGGTAACTCCGGTGGTAATTTCAAATTCAACTTTGAGTGGGTCGTAGTCGGGGTGGGTGATGGTGCCATTGTATTTGCCGAAACCGAAACAACATTTGGTTGTGTCGGTCCTGTTGTTGCTGTCCATTGTGCAGTAGTTGTCTGTGTAATTGCGAAACACAAAATAGCTGCAAGTAAAATTTTGTTTTTCATGTCGTTTTGTTTTTTGTCTGCTTATGTAAGCATGCCCCTTTCTCCCTGACTTGAATCTGTACTAACCCCCTAAAGGCTTGGACAAAATTGTAAAAACAATTTTGTAACCA
>CAZBPG010000069.1:0-20762 GCA_964493695.1 uncultured Chitinophaga sp.
TGGCTTCGGTTGAAGCCGCCTGGTATGAGTTTAGGTAAACAAACGGATAGTCATATTTTTTATCTAATATGAGGATAGGTAAAAGCAGGGGTAAAAGTAATCACCCTCCAATCTCACCGAAACGTAATCAGCCTTTAAAGGAATAACGGAGTAGCGATCTTCCATAAATTTGTGAGCAGCGATATTCCGGAGTGAGAGCACATCAAGGCGTAGGCGGGGACGTATCAAAGCGTATGCGAGGTCATATAAGATTGTATGTGAGGTCATACACAATTGCAGGCTGCTCTGCAGGCGGTTGTTACCGGTTGCGCTGTCAACCGTTGGCGGGGTGGTGTTTAATAAGTTTCTGCTAAACGGCAACCGGTAAATGCCTTAACCTGTTGATAAGATTACCCTTTTGCATAATGCTACATTCCTAAAAATTCTATTTTTGGTTCGAATCGAAAAATTCGCAATGAAGCATTTATACTTAATCGTGGGGCTGCTCATTTCACTCTCTGCCTACAGCCAAAAAGTTAAATTATACGGAACCGTAACTGACGAAAAAGATACCGCCATGTTTGGCGTGGTAGTAGCGGTAAAGGGCACAGGCACAGGCACCACTACCGATATGGACGGCAAGTATACCATCGAACTGGAAGCCGGAACGCAAACGGTAGAGTTTAGTTATGTGGGTTACGAAACCCGCAGTTTCCTGATTACTACTATAGGTTTAAAGGAGAAACGGCAGGACCTGAAGATGAATGAGGAAACCAAGGAGATGGACATAGTGGTGGTAACGGGAACCAAGTATGAGAAGAAACTGAGCGAGGAAGTGGTGTCGATGGAGGTGTTGAAAGCAACCGTCATTAACCAGAACAGCGCGAAGATGGACGAGGCCATGAACAAGGTGCCGGGCGTAAACATGTTGGGCAAGACCATTTCCATACGCGGGGGAAGCGGGTTCAGCGATGCCACCGGTAACCGGGTGCTGGCGCTGCTTGACGAGATGCCTATCATCAGCCCCGAGAACGGAAGCATCCGCTGGGAAACGGTGCCTATCGAAGCACTGGAGCAGGTAGAAATTATCAAGGGTTCGGCATCGGCTTTGTATGGTTCTTCGGCCCTGAACGGGGTGCTGAACATGCGCACCATTAACCCTAAGCCCGAGATGGTGAACAAGATTTTAATCAACTACGGGTTTTACGGTCAGCCTTACCAGCGCACCTGGAACGAGTGGTGGCACCGGAAAGTAGTAAAGCGCAATGGCGATACACTTGACCGGGTTCAGCGGCCTATGTTTGGCGGGGCGCAGGTGTTACATGCCAAGCAGTATGGCGATTTCGGCATTGTGCTTTGCGGGGGCTATAACCAGGACCAGGGTTTCCGGCAGAACAACGATTACAAGCGTGTGCGCATGACCGCCAAGCTGCGCTACACTCCGCACAAACTCGCCAACCTTACCGTGGGGCTGAACATGAATTTTTTTCATGAGAACCTGAAAGACTTTTTTGTATCGCAGGGTGTAGCCAAGGTAATGTATGTGCCTACCGAAGTGGTAATAACCCGAACGCGCACGTTTAACATAGACCCTTACATTAACTATTACGATAAAAAGGAAAACCGGCACAGTATCAAGTTCCGGGTTTTCAATACCATGTATAACTCCAATGCGGGTGTTTCGTTAGGCGGCACCGGTGACAGCACCAGCTCTACCCAGTTTTATTTCGATTACAGCTTTCTGCGAAAGTTCAACAAGATAAACTTAGTGGTCACCACCGGTGTAAACGGTTACTACAGTATAGTAAGGGGTAAAACTTTTGGCGAGGTGTATAACGTGCCGGTAAACCCCGCCAAGCTGCTATACAACACCCGCAACATAGGAAACGTAGCGGCTTATATTCAGGTAGAAAAGAAGTTCTTTAACAAACTTACCATTACCGGTGGTATGCGCCTGGAGTTTGCCATGCTCGATACTTCTATGGTTTATTATCCTTTCCACGCTATCAGCAAATGGGCTAAGCGCGACAGAAACAATTTAATCAAATCACCGGTGGCTCCGTTGTTCCGCTTTGGGTTAAACTATCAGGCTACCGAGGGAACGTTTATCCGTGCATCGGTTGGGCAGGGATTCCGCTATCCGGCACTGGCCGAAAAGTTTGTGCATACCATCAGAAGCGGTGCAGAGGTTTTCCCTACCGACACGCTGAAGCCTGAAACCGGCTGGAGTGCAGAAATAGGGGTAAAACAAGGAGTTAAGATAAGCAAGTGGATGGCTTACTTTGATGTGGCAGGTTACATTATGCAGTATACCGACATGATAGAGTTCAACGGTTTTGATCCCGATTCGGGAGTAATTACGGTGGGGCTTCCTTTTCATGCGGTTAACGTAGAGCATGCGCGCATTATGGGCGTGGAAGTTTCGGCTGTGGCTAATGGTAAAATATTCGGGGTGCCGCTCAACTTCCTTATCGGCTACTCTTATCTGTATCCTCAAAATCTGAATTACGATCCTAACGACCCTAACTCGGTAAAGATTCTGAAATACCGTATTCAGCACTCCGCCAAAGCCGATATTCAGACCAATTACAAGGGCTTTACGGTGGGTATCAGCGCGTTCTTTAACAGCTTTATGAAGAACGTAGACAACAAGATAGGCTCGCTTAAATTGGTAAAGGATTTCCGCGCATCGCATAACAAAGGCGATTTTGTAATGGACGTGCGGGCAGGTTACAGTTATAAGGAGAAGGCTACTTTCATGTTCATCTGCAAGAACCTCCTGAACCGCGAATACACCCTCCGCCCGGGCCTGATAGAGCCCCCGCGCAATTTTACTTTCCAGGTAGGGTATAGTTTCTAAAAACCCAAAACTCAAAAGGCAAAGGGCAAAAACAGCCAACCAAGCTTTGCGTTTTGCATCTTGCTTTTGGGGCTTTGGGCTTTGCCCTTTCTCTCCCCATGCAACCATTTCAGTGTCCCTGCGGTCTTACTAGCAGATAGTTAAAACCTTTTAAGTTTTTTGATAGTTTCCCCAAACGCAGAATCCCCGCCTCCCCTGGTGGGGATTTTTGTTTTTTAGATTTACAGCATGAAGCAACAAACCGGTTACCGCTTCCTGAACTGGGCTCAAAACGAAACCTGTACTGCGCAAAACTACTTTCAGCCTGAAACCGAAGAGGAACTGATTGAAGTAATCAGAAACAGCCGGAAGGTGCGCATGGTGGGAACCGGTCACTCCTGGAACTCCATTTGTTTAAGCGAAGACACACTCATCAATCTCGACCGGTATAACAAAGTAATCAACCTTGATAAAGCGAAACTTCAGGTTACTGTTCAGCCGGGTATAAAACTGTGGCAACTGAACGAATACTTAGATAAAGAAGGACTTGCACTGAAGAACCTTGGCTCCATTTCCAAACAATCGGTAGCCGGTGCCATCAGCACCGGTACGCATGGCAGCGGTATCGGTTATCAGATTCTCGGCTCGCAGATAGAAGCGTTCAGTTTGATAAAGGCCACCGGTGAGAAGCTAACGCTCCACTCGCACCGCGATAAGGAACTGTTCAATAAATGCATAGTGAACCTCGGCTGCCTCGGGGTTATTTCAGAAATCACCCTGAATATTGTTCCTGCCTTTAACCTGCACGATTACACCATTGCCATTCCGTTTGATGAAGCCGTTAACCGGTTAGACGAATTCATCCATAACACCGACCATTTTAAAATGTGGTGGTTTCCGCATACCGATAAAATGGTGCTGTACCGGTATACCCGCACGCAGGATAAGGCAAACGATTCGCGTTTCCGCCAATGGTTTATGGAGGAGTTGGTGTCGGTAAACATTTACCGGTTACTGCTGAAGGTCGGCTCTGTAAAGCGCAGTTGGCGGAAAGCCATTAACCGGTTGCTGGTTCTTAACTTCAACCAACCGCTCGACCGGATTGAGAAGAGTTACAAAGTGTTCAATGTTCCCGAACCGCCACTGCACCGCGAAGTAGAGTGGGCCTTTGATGTATCCACAGCAAAAGAACTGTTGCGCGAATACAAGCAACTGATTGACTCCTCCAATCATCTAATCAACTTTATTCAGGAGATACGGTTTACCAAAGCCGATGATTTTGCATTGAGCGCCTGTTACGGTAGAGACACCATCTGGCTGGGTGCCTACAATGCCGATAACCTGGACTGGAATGAACTGATGAGCGATTTTGAAACACTGGCGAAGAAGTATAAAGGAAGGCCGCACTGGGGCAAAGAGTTTACTTCAGATAAAGCGTATTTGAAGACCGTCTATCCGAAGTATGAAGAATTTAATGCCCTGCGAAAACAATTGGACCCGGATGAAAAGTTTGCCAACCGTTTTGTCTTAGAATTATTTTAATAGCTTAGTTTTCACAAACCCACATTACCTGTTATGACAAATTTCAGAATAGAAATACGTTACGCTGTTCTTATCAGTTTACTGATGTTGCTCTGGCTCTCGCTTGAATACATGATAGGCCTGCACGATAAGTATGTAGCGTATCATCCTTATATCACTATGCTTGCGCTGGTTATTCCTATTGTTTGCAGCCGGTTTGCCATACGCGATAAAACAGAAGAACTGAGCGGTAAAATTACTTTCAAACAGGCCTTCCTCACCGGTTTCCTTATCGCCTTTTTTGCAGCGGTGCTTTCGGTGCCATCGCAGATTCTTTTCCATAAACTCATAAACCCCGATTTTTTCGATACAATGATAACCTACGCCATGAAACGAGCCGAAGGGTTGAACTTAGATGTAAACAAAGCAAGAGAAGAAGCCCAATTGTATTTCAATCTTACCTCTTACATTATTCAATCAGGTTTAGGAACTTTAGTATTCGGAAGCATCATAGCCTTGGTACTGGCGTGGCGCATGAAGACCGTAGAATAATTTTCTATGCAAAAACTGCTACTCATAGTTTTTATCCTGTGTGCGCAAGACCTCCTGGCACAAAAGACAGAAGACAATCTGAAACCTTACTTTTTTGTGCTGCTTAAGAAAGGACCTGACCGTACGCAGGATTCGGTAACTGCTGCAAAAATTCAGAAAGGACATTTAGATAATATCAACCGGTTAGCCGCATCGGGTAAACTGAACGTTGCCGGTCCGTTTTTAGATGATGGCGATATGCGCGGTATTTTTGTATTCGACTGCAGTACCGAAGACAGCGTAAAAGCCATGCTCGAAAGTGACCCTGCCATTAAAGCCGGACGGTTGGCTTACGAAATTCATCCCTGGATGACTCAGAAGGGAACGTGTTTTAAATAAAAAGCTGCGTGCCTTCCAGGACTCATTCAACATAAAGTTTCTCAACAGTACTATCCGTATGCACAAAATAAGCTCCCCGCTGCCATTCGGCTACCGGTAAGCGGCAGTAGGCAAAACACTTTCTTTCAAAAACAAGGTTGCCCAACGTATCAAATACTGCTACTCTCCTATCCTTACCTGTCGCAAACTGGATACTGCAGACCGATGAAGCGGGATTTGGATAAATCTTTATTTCATTATCGCTCACGTTGTTTAAAGCAGAAGCCAGGTTTGCCTTCCACTCATCATATAAAGTCTGCAGCGAATCAACCGGACTCATACCGTAAGGCCGGCTTTTTACTACCAAATTAAGGTACAGTGAAGTATCACTATCAGTTGGCTTAGCCACCCGTATGAAAGATGATTGCGAAGGAACTCCTTCTGCTATACAACGTGTGTCCGCACCGGGTAGGTTCGCGCCTTGCAAAGCCGCCATTAATTTATCAGAAAGCGTTCCGTTAGTATGAAGGAATCGCGACTCAATGCTGTCGAGAATCTGCTGGCCCAAAAGAATGTTTCCCTGAATAGAGTAGCATGTTCCGAGAATATGATTTTTGTAATCGAGACAAGCAGCACCGGTGTAAGCCGCAGTTTTCGGACGACCGGCAGAATCAAATGCAGCGATTCCATACTGGCGGATACCCGGATTGTTGGCTGCATCATCATTAATCAACTGGTCAATAACTGCCTGAGGTGTGCGGTGCTCATCTACCAGCATTTGATGTGCATAGGCCTGATTGTTCGGATCCCACTGCGCCTGAGTGTAGATTGCACCCAAACCCGGAATTACATCAGAGATGATTAAACAACCGGTGGGAGGATTAGGTGCCTGCAAGCAACTGGCACCGGCACTTCCCACTTCACCTGTTACGGAATCCACGGCCACTATCGAAAAAGTATCCTGTGCCGCAAGCCCGAAGGAGAGAATGCAAAAGATTAAAAAGAGGTAGATGTATTTCATAGTCCTGATTTGTACAGCAAGTTAAACCCGAATTCCAAAATTACTGCATCATTTTTGGGCCATTTTCTTTTTCCCATTCTACTTATTATTTTGCAGTATCTAACTACACCGTTAAACACCATTTATGGAAAACCTCAAGACACCTTTAGAAATGCTCTACCACTGGGAGCAAACAACTCCCGATAAACTTTTTCTGCGTCAACCCTATCAGGGGCAATGGAAAGAGTTCACCTGGAAAGAGGCCGCACACGAAGTAAGAACACTGGCGGCTGCTTTGCAGTCGTACGGGTTGGCACCAAAGTCGAAAGTGGCATTGGTTTCAAAAAACTGTGCACACTGGATAATTGCAGATATGGCCATTATGATGGCCGGCTATGTATCTGTTCCGGTTTATCCGAATGTGAATGCTGAAACACTCAACTATGTGTTAAAGCACAGTGAATCAAAAATTCTTTTAGTTGGCAAACTTGACGACTGGAATTTTATGAAAGCAGGAGTGCCCGGTGATGTGCAATGCATCAGTTTTCCGTGGTATGGGCCTAAGCAGGATGGATTTCATTACTGGGGCGATTTAGCTAAGCAACACCAACCTTTAGCCGGTTATCCTAAGCGGGACATTAATGATCTAATGACTATCATGTACACTTCCGGCACTACCGGTAACCCTAAAGGGGTAGTGCATACCTTTTATGCATTTGCGTGGGCAGTAGCCACCGGTAAAGCTGTGTTTGATTTAAAAGATGGGGGACACCGGTTGTTTTCTTACCTGCCGCTATCGCACATTGCCGAGCGTATGCTTATAGAGATGGCCGGAGTGTATTGTAATTGCGAAATTTGTTTTGCGGAAAGTCTTGACCTGTTTGTAGCTAATCTTGCAGAAGCACAGCCAACCATTTTCCTTGGAGTGCCGCGTATATGGACCAAGTTCCAAATGGGTATACTGGCAAAACTACCACAGAACAAACTGAACATACTATTGGCTATTCCCGGCATCAACAGCATCATCCGCAAAAAAATAAAGAAGGGGTTGGGGCTTAATAACTGTAAACATTATTTCACCGGTGCTGCACCAATTTCATCTTCGTTGGTTAAATGGTGGCAAAAATTGGGAGTGGAAATAGAAGAGGTTTACGCTATGACAGAGAACTGTGCTATTTCTCATGCCAACAAGAACCCCGATTACAAAATAGGCACGCAGGGAAAACCCATGCCGGGTGCTGAAGTTAGATTTTCGGAAGCAGGCGAAATTCTGGTAAAGGTTCCTTGTAACATGGTTGGTTACTATAAGGAACCGGAGTTAACCGCTGCCACTTTACAGGATGGATGGCTGCACACCGGTGATATGGGAAAAACAGATGAGGACGGATTTTTGAACATTACCGGCAGGGTAAAAGAAATTTTCAAAACCGATAAAGGGAAGTATGTAGCACCGGCTCCTATTGAAATGAAGATTTCGAAAAACTATCTGGTAGAACAGGTTTGTATTGTCGGCAGTTCTCTGCCGCAGCCTATCGGTCTGGTGGTATTGTCGGTAGAAGCAAAAACTAAAGACCGCGAGTACCTCAAAGAAAGTTTGACTAAAACACTAGACCTTATTAACCCTGAACTGGAAAAACACGAGCGGGTTCAGAAGTTGGTTGTTGCCAGGGAGGATTGGACTATTGAAAACGGCTTACTTACACCTACCATGAAGATTAAACGCAACCCGATAGAAAGTAAATACAGCCCGAACTACGAGGTTTGGTACAATCACACCGAGTCAGTGGTTTTCGAATAGTAAAGTTCTATCATTGCCGCTGTGAAATTCTTTCCAATACCCGGTGAGCATCTTACCAATTACCGAATGGTGGCTAAAACCATTTTTGGTTTAGAGGAGTTGTGTGCCGCTGAATTGAAAGCATTAGGAGCAGAAAGCATAGAGATACATAACCGGGCAGTAAGTTTTACCGGCAACATGGGTGTGATGTATAAAGCAAACTTGCTTTTACGTACTGCTTTGCGCGTATTGATTCAGTATGCCGAGTTTGAAGTGGAAGACGAACATGAATTATACAATCAGGTAAAAGCTATTGCCTGGGAAAATCTGATTACACCGGAAGATACTATTGCAATTGATACAGTATTGAACACTGAAGTTTTTACCCACTCACAATACATTTCACAAAAGACAAAAGATGCCATCTGCGACCGGTTCCGTGAAAAGACAGGTGTGCGCCCATCGGTTGAGTTAGATAATCCTACTTTGCGTTTGCACCTTCACGTTTCGCGCAACCGGTGTGTCCTGGCATTAGATAGTTCAAACGATTCACTCCACAAAAGAGGCTATCGTGAAAAGACAAATCTTGCACCAATCAATGAAGTTCTCGCTGCCGGTTTAGTACAACTCACTGAATGGGACAGACGCAGTACTTTTATTGACCCGATGTGCGGTTCCGGTACAATTTTAATTGAAGCAGCTATGCTGGCCGCCAACATTCCCTCCGGTTATTTCCGCGAACGCTTTGGTTTTATGAACTGGAAACAGGTTCTTCCTTTTAATGAAGAACTGTGGGCAAAAATTCACACGGCAGCTATCGAAAGAATTTCCACCGAAAACATTTCTCTCTACGGAATCGAACTTTCACCAAACGTGGCGCGCAAAGCAAAAGAAAATGTAAAGCGCTCGAAGACCGAAGACATGATCAAGATTCGCTGTGCCGATTTTCTAACGAGCGATGCACCGCCTTTAGCTGGCAACAAACCGGTGCTGCTGATGAACCCACCTTACGGTGAGCGTATGGACCAGGAGGATATCGGTGAACTTTATCATAATGTGGGCGATACATTCAAAAAGAAGTATGCCGGTTACGATTGCTGGATGATTTCTTCAAATAAGGAAGCGCTGAAGGAAGTAGGTCTTGCTACTTCTAAAAGACTGACCGTATATAACGGGCAGCTAGAATGTCGCTTCTTTCGCTATAGTATGTATTCGGGAACCAGAGTAAAAGAGAAAATTAAAAAGGCGGACGATACTACTTCTGCTTAATCAACTTTTGACTATACCGGTGCTGTAAAGTTTCAATTGATACAAGATAAATTCCTTCTGCCCAGTTTTCGGTTTTGATTGATGATGTACTGTTCTGTGTTGTATACTGATACACTTCTTGCCCGAGCATATTGAATACCTTTATTGTAACCGGCTGGTTTTCGAAAGACAACAAATCAATGTTTACCAAATCGCTTGCCGGATTTGGAAACATCCGGAACTCAGATTCCCTTTCATAACTCTTTTCAATACCGGTTGCAGTAGATGTATCAACTGCCCAGGCATACTCAACAGTGGTAGAATCAACAACAATTTTTGAGTAATACACCAACTCATTCGTCAATGAATCTATATACCACTTCTCTTCAAACTGCGATTGCTGAACAAGTGCTTCGAAATTATTGAAACCCCCATACATGTCGCTGTCGCCCACCATAATCACCCAGGCTTGTCCGTCAACTGTAGGACAGGCAGCAACATTATTGATGGTATCCAAACAGTTTCTTCTAACTGCCACATAACCGGTTCCCTGTCTTCCAAGCAGCCATGAACTGTCTGTCCGGATTTCATCAAAATCCTGTGCCTTAAAATGCAATGCGACATCTTTATTGTCAAAATCAGGGCCTATTAAAGCAGGTGTTTCTTCCGGTCGATACATCAATAACGCTACGTTCTTTTGTTGCTTTACCTGAGGCAAATGAATATTGGCATTATTCTCGTTGCGGTCAGTCCAGTCCTCATGTACCTGACCGGAACCCAGGTAAACAGCGGTAGTGCCAACATTTGCTACGCAAGTGTGCTGCTGAAAGCCAACTTTACCTTTCCAGAAATCGGGCACTGAGGCCAAGGTAACCGAATGATGTTTAAAAAGATTTATCTGCTGCCCGCATATCACCGAACTTTGAGATATGCAACTAAGTGCAGTCGCCAATTCCGGTGCTGACTGTGGTGTAACAATAGATGCAATGGGTTCCAATAACTCAAAGTCAACATGATTCCACATGTTGGAATCAATAAGCAGTTGAACAGTTTCTGATACCACCTGCGGATGGAAGTAGGCTCCGGAACTCCATTGAAACACTATTTTATCAACCCAGCTCATTCCACTGTTAATAATAAAGCCGGTATCCAGTGTATGACCAATGAAGAAGGCAGTATCTAACACCGGTAACCACGAGTTAATAACCGTATCAACCGCTAAGGTTGAAGAAGAAAGAAAAGGACCGGCTGCCGATGCACCGGTTGGTGCCTGACCCATTCCGGTAAGCAGATAGATTAAATTATTATGGTTTTGGTCGTAGGGGGTTTCGTATTTGCCGGGATAGTTACGGCCGGCCACCGGAAAATAAACTCCTTTGTTGTTAGTAAACCTCAGCATATCTATAAGCAAACGCTGAGCGGCTTGTATAGCCAGATTTTTTATCTGCGCATCCTGTGCAAAATCGGCAATGTTTAAAATACCGCTTAATGAATAAGGTGAGTACACCGAAGAAAAGAACTCGTAATAACCATATTGTACTTTCAGTTGCAGGTAGTGTACGAGCCGGTTACGCAAATTGGCGTCAATTGA
Source organism: uncultured Chitinophaga sp. (assembly GCA_964493695.1). Lineage (GTDB taxonomy): Bacteria > Bacteroidota > Bacteroidia > Chitinophagales > LD1 > Bog-950. The sequence continues at coordinate 10,865 of CAZBPG010000069.1, forward strand.
TCTATTATACTTTTCATGCAGCAGCCAATCGCTGCTCATCCACATAATCATGTGATTTTCGCTCCAATAGTTACGAACCGTATCATAATTATTTATCCAATATGGAACTGAATTGAGAACAGGTAGTATTTTAGAATCATAAAGGCCACTGCTAAAATACAGAATGCGAATCAACTCTATAATCACGAAGTCGCTTGTTTCACCGGTGGCTATGCCGTTGAGCTTTGCGTTTAATGCTACGGTATCAAGCGGTACACCCTTATAGGCCTGCAGAACTAATTTAGATCCCGTAATAGCAGCAAGCGATGAATCTATATAATCTATTCTGCGCTGTTCATACAAAGCATTATTGGCTTGAACGGATTGAACAGGTGTGAAGAAAAAAGAAAAGAAAGCCGCTATAAAAAACCGTAAGTAAAATTTTTGCATACTCTAATCTAACAAACAAATTCACTTTTTCTGAGCCACTACTAACCAATCCCAAGGGCGGGGAGATTTTAACCAGGCGGGAGGACTGGTAAATTCTGTATTCCAGGTGTACTCCACCTTTTCGGCATTGAGCATCTCGAAACCGTACGCTTTAAGCAGGAACTGGAGTTCTTCTTTAAGATAGTGTTTGGTGTAAGTGCCATCGAGTTGTATTAAACCGTCAAAAACATTTTTGCTGTTGGCGTTGTTTTCGGTTCGGGCGGGGTCAAATTTTCCCGTAGCTTCATTCCAGTGGTTAAAAATATACTGACTGAACACCGCTGACTCCAATGCAGGAACAACCAGCACCAAATGCCCTCCCTTTTTTACCACTGAGGCAATATTCCTAAAACAGGCATGACGTGCTTTTGCATCGGGTGTAAGGATAGCATTTATGCTGATGGCTACATGGCAGGGCGGAACTCCTTTTTTTGTTTTAGAGAAATCTGTACGTATGTATTGGATATTACGGAACTTTTGATGGTTCTCCTTAGCCTTATTCAAATAGCCGCTTGAAATATCAACGGCATAAACTTTTTTGAAGGAGGTGGCAAGCAAGGGCAGCCAGCGACCTACAGCACAACCCACATCCACCACCGTTTTACCAGGAGCTGCCAACTGGCGGATAGCGTTTACAATACCACTGTTGCTATCGTTTCCGAGCACATCGAAGATTAGCTGTCCGTATTGTTTGGCGGCTGCCTGTTCCCAATATTTCCTATCCATAACTTGTCGCTTGGTTTAGTGCAATAAAGTTTGAATTGTGATACTGTACGGAATCTTTTTTCAACAGAGTTTAGAAAATCAAGCCCGAGGAAGTTCGTTTTAAAGACAAAGCCGAATTCATTTTTCCCTCTCCATCAGTTTTTGAATGGCTTTATCCATTCTGCGCAGGTGGGTATCTTCTTTCTTTGCATCATTTATCCAGAACATCCATTCTTTATGGTGCGTATAGCTCATTTTGGCAAATTAGTCTTCCAGTTTATTTTTCTTCAACAGTTTTTCGAAATCATTCGGAATTTCCACTTTCCTTTCTTCCCTATCCTCTTTCAGCCGGACCTTTACTTTATCACCGGACCCCTTCTTTATTTTTTCGCGAATTGTTTTAGCACAATAATAATGTGATAGGGAGTGGCGTATTAAAGTAATGTGCCACGGTACAGTTCTCCATCAATAGTGCATTGAATTGGCGTACACGTGCTTTGCCAAATTCCTCTTTAGCATCGTAAGGGAAAGGAATAAAAACACCTCCTCCACCGGCATTTTCAAGAACAGCTGTAAAGCGATACTCTTTCATGATGTAAAAAAATGATTAATCAAATTTGATTTGAACTTTTTACCTTTCAGGGATAACATCAATTACCTCTGCACTATGTACGTTGATAAAGAAAGTTTCCGCTTAGTCAGCTCTCTCGCATCTCGCTTTCTTCCAAATCTTTCAACTTCTTCCCTACATTAATAAGGCGTACCATGCGGGCAAGATAAGTGCTGTGATATTTTACGTAAGGGTTATCTGTATCCCAAACATAACCGGCAAGTACCGAACATATTTGCCGTATAACTTCTTCGTTTCGCTCTTCTGCAAAAAATATCTTCTGTAAAGTGCCTTCATACCACGCCATTACGTATGAGCGGAAAGTATCTACCCCCTGCATCATTACATTTGTGTATTCCTTCTGCCAGTCCACTGTTTCGCCCTTCAACTGACGCACAACCAACTTGCTGGCAATTTGTGAAGATGTAGTAGCGAGCGTAACCCCCGATGAAAAAACCGGATCGAGGAACTCCGTTACATTACCGGTCAGTACGAAGCCATCGCCAAAGAACCGGTCGGTGCTTACAGACCACGCCTGTAACACGCGGGGCTCGAAAAGAAATTCACAATCTTTAAAGCGAGGTGCTATGCTCCAGTCGCTGGCGATAATATCGCGTAATTGTTGCTCGGGGCTTCCTTTAAACGGTTTAAAGAAATCCGGTTCGCTTACAAAGCCACAACTGGTAATACCATTGCTGAAAGGGATACACCATGCCCATACTCCGGGTTTGTGGTCAACTATCAAAATCCTGTTGGGTTCTACGTAATCCATTCTGCGCGTATCGCGTATGTGTGTAAACAAAGTTTTGCGCGGAGGAAGATTAGAGGGTTTATCCAATTTAAACAAGCGAGGTATCACCCGGCCGTAACCGGAACCATCTACAATAAAACTGGCTTCCACATTTTTTCCCTTTCCGTTCTTGTCAACTACAGTAGTTACTGAATTTGTGCCTTCAAATTTTATACTGGTAACGGTAGTTTCAAACTCTACCTCCACTCCCATCCGCTGTACCTCGGTAGCCAGAACATTATCGAAATGTGCGCGTGGCACCTGCCAGGTCCAGCTCCAGCCTTTGGTAAACTGGTCACTAAAATTAAAATCCATGATTCCGTTTTCCCCGTGTGTAAACTTAGCCCCAAATTTTTCCTGGTACCCCTGTGCTTTGAGTACAGGAAGAAACCCGGCATCATCCAGCGCTTCCATACAACGCGGCAGTAAACTTTCGCCAATTACAAAACGGGGAAACTTTTCCTTCTCTACAATTTTAACTTTGAACCCCGCCTGATTGATAATAGAAGCAGCCACCGTTCCTGATGGACCGGCACCTATGACTAATACGTCAACTTTTTCTGTGCTCATTTTACAAATGATTTACGTGTGCGAATATATAATGGCAGCATTACAGCCTCCAAATCCTGAGGCCGTTTTTAATGCATGGTTTCTGTTCGATTTTATCAATTCCTGACTAACGTTGATCTCTTCCGAAACACCGGATGTTTCAAAATTTTTGCTCGGTAACACAATACTTCCCAACAAGGAATGACAGGTGATTACAGATTCCAGAACTCCTGCAGCGCCCAACGTGTGCCCAAAATGTCCTTTCAGACTATGCAATGGGACATCTGAAAAAGATGAACAACTAAATGCTTTAGCTTCCATTTCATCGTTAAACAAAGTAGCCGTGCCATGAGCAGAAATAAAAGACAAATCAGTTGCTGAAACTTTGCTTTCATGCATTGCGGAGTTTACAGCATACGCCAACTCCATACCGGTGCGCGAAGGACCGGAGATATGATTTGCATCGTTAGTGCTGGCACCTCCGCTTATCAAAATATTTTTTGAAAGTGATTTATCGGTAGTCAATATCATGGTAGCAGCACATTCACCAAGGTTAATTCCGTCACGATGCTTATCGAATGGCTTACAAGGCTTTTTGCTCATGGCATTGAGCGATTGAAACCCGCTGATAACAAACCTCGAAAGAACATCAGCACCGGTGATAACAGCGTGCTTGTATTTGCCTGATTCCAGTAGACGTTTTGCGATGATGACAGACAGCACTCCTGAGATACAGGCATTGGAAACAACCAGCGGTTTATTCTCAGAACCGAAATGTTCTGTAATAAGTTCAGCTGTATTGAAAAGAGAAACACGGCTCTGTATTTCTTCATTCACTTCCTTTCCTTCAATCAATTCAATGTTTCCTTTGGTGGTTGAAAGAATAAAAAGTGTATCTGGAGAAGAGAATGTAACAGCCGTTTGTAAAAGGGCATCTTCTATGGAAGCAATACATATTTTTTCGAAACGCGTAAATTTATCACCAGCTGCTAAATTTTCGAACATGGCAGCATAAAACGGTTCCGGAGAAAGATTGGCATCGGAGATTTGACGAATAGCCGAAAAGCCATCCTTTACCTTTCCGAAATTACCTTTGGTGGAAATTCCGAGCGGTGAAGTAATATTATCGCCTGCTAAGTAAACCGGCACCATTATAATCCGTTTTTCTTTTTCCAGTCCGCAAATACATCCGGAACCACCAGGCATAGCTCCATGGCTTTCCCCGAAACAAAAACCTGTGTAGTAGTTCCCTTACAGATAAGTTCACCGGTCTTTTCATTCCTAATATTGTAATCGAAAATGACTTTTGCCGCCTGTGTATTTCTTAAAGTAGTTTCCACCAGTGCTATATCTTTATATTGAAGTGTCCTTTTAAAGTCAGTAGAAAGGTGAACGATGGGCGTAGCAAAACCATTGTGATACATTTCCATGTAATCAAGTTTATACTTCTTGCCAAAGGCTTCTCTGCCCTCCTGAAAGTAATTTACATAATTGCCGTGCCACACAATTCCAAGGGGGTCGCACTCATTAAAGCGGACTTCAATGCGTGCAGTAGCAGATAAAGACAAATCTTGCTTATGGCTCATGCAGGTTGCTTTGCTGTTTTAGTTTCCGGTTCCACAAATATTTTCATTTTGCAGGAAGCAATTACTTCTCCGTTCATTCGAATCTCACCGGTTATCAGGCTTACATCGAAAATGCGATGAACAATGTTGATTTCCGTTTGTATTTCATCACCTGCAACCGGTAAGCGTGTAAAAACAAAGTCCCGTACATCGCCAATAAAGCCAATGGGAATTTTCTTTCCTGCCAATTTGCACTCGTAGCCCATTTTAACTGCAGCGGTTTGTGCAATGTTTTCCATTAACCCGGCAGTTGTGAGCTTCCCTTTGTGGCAAAGCACATGACTGTCGTAAATCATGAAGGTGGTTACCGAATGATTATCGCTGACCGTCTGTAACGAACTGATTAAAACAAAAGGTGGCTTCTGTGGTATCAGGTCAATCAGTTTCTGCCCGGTAATAGGTAATTTCATTTATGCCTTTTTCCAAAAATCGTAATAATTAAACCACTGCTCGGGGTTAGCTTTCACCATTCCTTCTAAATCGCGAACATAATCTTCCATAATCATATCAATGCTTGTTTCCTTCGTTACTTCGCGGTGCGGCCGGCAGTAAAAATTGTAATGCGTGGCACTCCGCTTTACTCCATAAACAAACGTGTAATTAGCCCTGAAAGTTTTGATAATCTGAAATATTCCCATCGGGAAGCGCGCTTCCTCTCCCAAAAATTTAAAGCTGCGTGTTTTACTGTCACTCAGGAACCGGTCGGCTGTAGTAGCAATTATCTCGTTGCGTTCCAGAGCCTCGCCAATAGCATAAACATGCGACAGGTCATCTTTTATAGGAATGAGCTTAAACTTTCTACCACCGGTTACTTCATCCATATAATTCTTTATAGCTTCATGTTCTCGGTCGTAAACCAGAATATTGATGGTGTCACCGTACTTCATTAGATAGTGACCGGCAATTTCCCAGTTACCAAGATGCGCCCCTAAAAGAATCCCCCCTTTTTTCTGCGCCACAATACCGCGTAAGTTTTCGGCACCAAATGATTCGGAAGTAAACTGGTCTTTCATGCCCGACATAATCATCGTCTTATCTATAAGCATTTGACCCAACCGGTAGTAACTTACATAGATTCTGAAAAACGATTTGAACTTGCTGTAACCTATCCGCTGGTTAAAATAGTTATAGATGTGCTTTGAAGTTTCAACAGAAAAAAAGAAATAATAAAGCGCTACAAAAAGAAGAATGAAATAAGCCGGGCGGACTCCGAAGTTTTTAAAGATGAAGATGAAGATGGCGTAGCCGATTCTGTTGCCGCGCGATTTTCCTTTCCACTCCGCCATTTACTTTGCAGACTGTGCTGACTTATTGATAACGTAATCGTACAGATTTTGGAACGTGAGGATACCGGTGAAGTCTTCCTGCTTTACCTTAATGCCGAAGTTACCTTCGATGATGACCACCAGGTCCACATAATCCAGGGAATCCAGTTCCAGGGTTTCTTTTAAAGGAGCATCGGGAGTAATAGTAGAACCATCTACCTCAAATTCCTCGATAAGGAATTCATTAATCTTAGCAATTATCTCTTCGTTCGTCATAACGTGGGTTGGTTAAATCGTCTTCACTTCCACTTCCGGACTATCAGTGTTGAATTAGTTCCGCCAAAGCCGAAAGAGTTGGACAAAAATACATCAATATTTTTCTCTTTAGTAACCGTTGCAATATTCAGTTTGGCCGAATGTTCATCGGGATTCTCGAAATTAATGTTCGGAGCAACAAAATTATGCTGCATCATAAGCAGCGAATAAACAATCTCACTCGCACCTGCCATCCAGCATTCGTGACCGGTCATTGATTTGGTAGAACTTACCAAAGGTTTATAAGCACCAAACACTGCCCCGATTGCCTGCGCTTCGCTGGCATCGCCCTGCGGGGTTGAAGTAGCATGGGCATTGATGTAATCTATCTCATCGGGGTTTACATCCGCATCTTTTAAGCTCATCATCAGCGAGCGCACCGGCCCGTCAACGGTAGGGTTAGAGATATGCCCGCCATTGGAGGAAAAACCATAACCGATTACTTCGCCCAATATGTTTGCCCCGCGCTTTTGTGCACTCTCCAGCGATTCTATAATTACCGTAGCCGCTCCCCCGCTCGGAATTAAACCATCTCTGTCTTTATCAAAAGGCCGTGATGCCTTTGCCGGTTCGCTTTCGCGGGTAGAGAATGCCGCCAGTGCATCGAAGGTGCCCATCGAAAAAATGTTCAGCTCCTGAGCGCCTCCGCAAACCACTCTGTCCTGATAACCGTGACGGATAAGAAAATAACCAAGCCCGATAGAATGAGAACCGCTGGCACAAGCGGCACTCACGGTAAAGTTTATTCCTTTTAACTTAAATATGGTAGCCAGGTTCATGTTCACCGTGCTGTTCATGGTCTGGAACACGGCACCGCTTCCGGCAAACTGGGTGTTCTTTTTCTCGCGCATAATGTCGGTTGATTCCACTACTGCCTGAGCAGTACTGTCGTTACCGTAAATGATGCCGGTTTCGTGGTGGTCAAGAAACTCCTGGTCTATCTTTGCCTGCTGCAAAGCCTGCAGGGTGGCCATGTAAGCGTACTCACCCGGCTCGGAGAGCATAACGCGCGAACGCCTGTCGAGCAAACTCTTTAGCTGCGGCTTTTCGCACGCACCGGTTAAGCCCGACCGGTAGCCGAATTCTTTCCGCGCAGGGTCGAGAATAATTCCCGATTTGCCGTAAAACAGCGAGTCGCGGACTTCATCGGTATTTTTACCGATACAAGACCATATACCCACCCCTGTAATCACTACCCGGTTCATGCGCCAATATTAAAATTTTGAATGTTCTGTAACAACAAGAGTGACGAAGTTCAGTAAGGAGAAGTGGAAATTGGGTTTTAAATACAAGCCACGAATTACACGAATGCCACGAATTAAATTTGTGCCATTCGTGTAATCCGTGGCTATTACTTAAAAATTATACTCCGAAAAATCTTCGGTGAATTCATCGGCCTTAAAGGCAGGATTCACTACCAGGTTATAGAACGAGTAACGTTCGAAAACTCCTTTATCGTCACTTACTTCCTGAAAAATAGGGAAGTTGTTTTCCTTGTCAATATACATTACTGTTTTCTTGGAGTACGAAGTAGGAATCTTCACCGTTCTGCCGCCTAAATCTTCTTCAAAGTTTTTAACCCCGCTTAATTCAACCATATAATACTCCGGCACCAGAAACTTAAGAGCGATGTTATACATGTTCTCGCCTTTTTTAGCGGTGTAAGTGGTAATAGCCCATGTAGGGTCTTCGATTATAAGTTTGTAGCAAGCGCGGTTGTTCCAGGTAATATCGCCCGCGTATTTAAATACTTCATCAAACTTTCCCTGTGCATCCGCTTTCTTTACGCCCTGCTCTACAATCTTGCCTACAATGGTAAAACCCGATGAAAGCAGGGTATGGTGCTGGTCTTTAGTCAACAGGTTGCTGTATGGGTTCAGTTTAAGTGTTGGTAAAAACTTACCGGGGTTCACCACGGCTTTGCCTCCATTAGCACCTTCTACATACAATATCTCGGTTCCCTTGTTAGGGTCTTCAATCATGTGCAGGTATATCTTTTTAGGGCTTATGTTTATCTTGTTTTGAATCAACCCTCCGCGCAGGCCTTTAATACCCATTATCCTCTCTTCGCTGCGCATGTTGAAGGCACTGCCTTTGTGCGCATTGATGGCACTGAGCATTTTATTAACGATAGTGCGCGTTTGGCTTTCGGGAGTTGGTGCTGCTGAGAAGTTTAAAAACGCAACAAGGACTACTGCGGTAAGGAGGAGGATGCTTTTTTTCATGTATCGGGTTTTGTAAAGAATGAGACTGTGATTGTAAAAATAATGCCAAAGAATTTATGTCATGCTGAGCGTAGTCGAAGCACTTTCTGAAACCCTTCGACTACGATCAGGGTGACATTCTGTTTGAAATTATTCCTCACAGCCCGATTCCCAACTTTTTGTAGATAAAATTCATTATCCAGGCAGGGCCTATCATCAGGAACTGGACATCTTTAAGGAAAGACGGTTTCTTGCCTTCTACATGGTGGCCGTAAAACTGGGCTATCCATGCGGCTACAAAAATGCCTATGCTCACTAACCATACGGGTAGCCCCGCTGCCTGTATTTCGTAGCATACTATCATGCAGATAACCAAGAACAGCAACATGCCTATCCACAAAGTGCGGGAAAGGGTGAAGTAGTAGATGGTAACCAGCACCAGCATAACTATGGCCAGGTTAAAGTTCATGGTGTCGGTAATTTTAAAAGGCAGGGTAATACTGTAGAACAGCCCTACTATGCTGAAAAAAATAAGCGGAACACATATCCAGTGAATGAGTTTATTGGTAGCATTCTGATGGCTTTCACCGTATTCGTCAAGTAACGATTGAATTTTCGACATCTTGTTTTTTAGGTGCGCAAAGCTAAGTTTTAGCTTCAGATATTGCAATATATCTGAAGCCCCTGCTCTGTAAATGCCCCTTTTGTTTTTATCTTATTGAAACTTTAACAGTGTATTAGGAATATGTTATAGTTACTGTACCTTTCATAACAGAAAAAAACAAGCTACATGTTCAAAACACTTCTCTTAGTAATTTTGTTAGGGGCACCGGAAAATGAGTATGACGCTGTGGTCCGTTATAACGACAGCCTTTTAATTTACAACACTTACAGCGCGCAAATTGAGCACTTAAAAACCCTGAAAGAAACCGAAAGACACGCCTGGTATCTTTCAGACGCAGATAAAGACCGTCTGACTGCCTGCGCTAAGTTGAGACTAAAAAAATACAACCACGAAAGCTACGAACCTGTAACGGTTTTTGAGCGCGAAGGCATGGGAACCGCCTATGCTTACCCTAAGCCGGGGGTTGTGGAGCACAAAACAGCCCAGGCTTTTGCCAAAACAGATGTGCCTAAATACCATTTTGTGGTTTACGACAAGCAAACCCGCTTTTTGTGCCCCAACAGTTGCCTGCGCATACCTTACGTTATTAAAATGGTGTACGACAAAGGCCGCCTGCTGCTTACCGAAAAGCTAAACCCGATTACTTTCGAGAAACTGATTGCGGATGCTACGTATTGACCCCTAATTAGGGTTCAGTCGTTAATCGTGTGAGAAGAAACATAGCGTTAAATTCGAAGGGCGA
>CAZBPG010000070.1:0-20407 GCA_964493695.1 uncultured Chitinophaga sp.
GCCGCTCTTCCTCTAAAACAAAAAGCCGCCTCAAATTGAGTTTTGAGACGGCTTCGAAGCGGAATAATACTCTGTTTGGAGAGGGGCAGGGGTGAGGCAAACAAGAAATTTCTACCTTTAACCACATGCACCCGCAAAAATCCATCACCGAACTTTGCCACTGGCGCGAGCGTTTCGCTCATGCCAATAAAAACAGAAGAGAAAACATAAATGCCTCCGGTAAACCGGAGGGCATTTATGCTTCTTGTTCGCGTAATTCGTGTAATCAGTGGCTATGGCATTAGTTAGGTGTCTTTTTTTATTTTCATCCCCGATGCGCGTTGTTCCCTTGCTTGCTTTTGTCCTTCTTGTCAAAATTTCTTCAGCCTTTAATGTTCATGGTGTAGTGTATGGGGCCAACAAAGAGAAACTCCCCTACGCCAACATTTACATAAAGGGAACTTCGAACGGTACTTCTGCCAACGGTGTCGGCCAGTATACCTTCGATTTGCCTGCCGGCAATTACGAACTGGTGTTTCAGCATCTGGGTTACAAACAACATATTGAAGTATTGAATTTGCAGCGCGACCTGGAGTTAAATGTTACCCTCGAACAACTGCAATACGAAATTCGAGATGTAATTATCAACGGCAATGAAGACCCTGCCCTTGCCGTTATCCGTAAAGCCATCGAAAAGCGCAAACACTTTTTAAACGCAGTAGTGAGTTATTCCTGCGATGCTTATGTAAAAGGTATGCAGCGTATTCTATCAGCACCCGATAGAATTCTCGGGCAAAAAATAAACACCACCGGTTTGCTCACCGGTCCCAATAATTCCGGTATTCTTTACCTGAGCGAATCGCAGAGCAGATTGTATTACAAAAAGCCGAACAAATTCCGCGAGGTCATCTATTCGAGCAAAGTAAGCGGTAAGGCAAACGGCTTTACTTTCAATTCGGCTCAGAATTTTTATTTCAACTTTTACGAACGCAGCATCACCATTCCTTTTATTGCACAGCGCCCTTTTGTATCTCCGCTTTCAGAGAATACTTTCTTCTATTATAACTTTCGAATGATAGGTGCTTACAAAGAAGGGGAGCGGCTCATCAACAAAATTCTCGTTACCCCTAAGCGCAAAGCCGACCCTTGTTTTAGTGGTGTATTGAGCATTGTGGAAGACAACTGGAATATCCATTCTCTCGAATTGTATCTCACCAAGAGTAACGGCATTCAATATATTGATACGCTGAAGGTGACCCAATACTTTGTTCCGGTAGTAAACGATTTATGGCTACCTACACAACAGCGTTATGATGCGAACGGTGGCCTTCTGGGCGTAAAGGGCGATGGTTATTACCTGGGTATTTTCAAGAATTATAAGGTGAACGATATTCTGGGGATGCTTCCGAGCAAACAGGTAATTAAAACGGATTCCCTTAAAACCCCCAAGAAGTTTGAGAAGGTAAAGAAAAAAGAAGAAAAAGCTGCGGAGAAGAAAATTTTTACGGAGGAGATTCTGAAAGTGGAAGAAGTGGCCAATACACGCGAAGAAGCTTATTGGGATTCCATTCGTCCGGTGCCGCTTACCGAACTGGAGATGACAGATTACCGCATTAAGGATAGTATCCAGGTTATCCGCGATTCAAAAGAGTTTAAAGATTCAACAGATAAGAACGTAAACAAGCCCGGTGTGCTCTCGGTGCTCACCGGTTATACGTTTCGCAAGCAATACAAAAAGATTCAGGTTGATTTTCCTTCGCTCATCAATCTGGTAAACTATAATACCGTAGAGGGTTGCAATCTGCAAATGAAGTTCGGCATCCGTAAAGAATGGAAGAACCGGATGTTTGTTTCGTTCGAACCTGTGTTTCGTTTCGGTATTTCCAATCTCCATTTTAACACAATGGGAACACTTACGGTGCGCACCAGTCAGATTCACGATGAATACATTACCGTAAGCGGGGGTAAGTTCGTGAGTCAGTTTAACGAAAAACAACCCCAGCCTGACTTTGGCAATACCTGGCAGAGTTTAGTGCTGAAACAAAACCGGATGAAGTTATTCGAGCAGTATTTCGTGAGGGTGAGTTATGCCCGTGAAATTTACAACGGAATTGACGGTTCTATATCACTCAACTATGCTCAACGGTATCCGATGGAAAACACGAATCACTTTTCTTTTTTTAAATCTGTCAAGGGAACATACAGTCGAAATGGAATGGATTTGCCAGAAACCAATTCGGTGAACTATAACATTACAGCGCACAACAGTTTCCGTATTGATGTAAAACTGCATTTTACTTTTGGGCAGAAGTATATTTCCCGTCCCGATTCACGTTTCCGCACCGGTTCCAAATGGCCTGAGTTGCTGATTGTTTACAAGAAATCAATCACCATTAAAGGCTTTAGCGATTTGAATTACGATTTTCTGGAGGCTCAGTTAGAGGGTAAGATTCCAATGAAACTTGCGGGTACTATGCACTACAGGTTTGGCGGTGGAGGCTTTCCGAATAATAAGCGGATGCAGTATCCCGATTACAAGCACTTCTATGGAAACTTTTTTTCTCAGGGCGGTACCGACCTGCTTGGATTTTTCCTGTTGCGGTACTACCGCCACAGCACCGATCTATGGTATGCAGAAGGACACATTGAGCATCATTTTGGCGGTTGGTTGTTCAATAAAATTCCGGGTATCCGTAACCTGAAATTGGACGAGGTAGTCGGCTTTCATTTTCTTTATACCCCTACCCGCCAGCAATGGCTGCAGGTGGATGTAGGGATCGCCAATATTCTTAAAGTGCTACGTGTGGATTTTGTCGCAGGCTTTGGTTCTCAAAAAAAGGAACAATATTTTGGTGGAAGGCTGGCACTGGCGCTGAGTATTTTTAAATAATCAGGAAGTTACAATCTCCAGCACTTCTTCAATCATTTTGCCAACCACTTTTGCCGGTTCGCTGCTGAATTTATGATGGATGCGGTTAGCAAGAATTGCATTTACTGAAAGGCAATTATGTCCCATGAGTTTTCCAAGTCCGTATATACCAGCAGTTTCCATTTCGAGATTGGTTATGCGAAAATGTTTGTGGCGGAATTTGTTGATGACTTCAATGATGTCCGGAAACTCTTGCTGTAAGCGTAACCGTCTGCCCTGAGGGGCATAAAAACCATTAGCTGTGATAGTCGTTCCCTTAGGATAACGTGATTCAAACTTAAGTAACAGATGCTCACCGGCACTTGCTATGTAAGGTTTAGTCCCTTTGAAATAGTTATTTATGTAACAGGTAAATGCCTCCAGATAAATTGTTTCGTGAATAGTGTTTTCGTATGTATAGAAATTCATCAACCCGTCCATGCCGATTCCGGTTTCAGAAATCAGAATAGTATCTACATTAATTTCTTCATTCACCGAACCGGAAGTGCCTACGCGAATGATATCCAGCGGAGTCAGTTCTTCTTTGATAGTGCGTGTGGCGAAATCAATATTTACCAGAGCATCCAGTTCGTTAAAAACAATGTCAATGTTATCGGTGCCTATACCTGTACTGATAACGGACAACCGCTTGTTATTCAGGTAACCGGTATGTGTTACAAATTCCCGGTGCTTTACTTTATGTTGAATGGTATCAAAATGCCTGCTTACACTTTCGACTCTGTCAGGGTCACCAACGGTAATGATAGTGTCGGCAATTTCGTGTGGCTTCAAATGCAGATGGTAAACACTTCCATCGGAGTTGATGATAAGTTCTGATTCATGTATCCGTTCTTTCATCTAGTTCAATTTGCTCCACTTAAAAGTTTTAGATGAATCTTTTAAACGGATATTGACAAGATAAACTCCCGATGGTAAAGTTGAGTTTTGAAAATTGAGCAATTGCTGGCTTTCGTCAACGGATGATACTAGTTGCCCCTGCATATTTGAGATCTGCAAGTTAATATGCTCGCCTCCCGGATTTACTAATGAGAAAGAATTGTACTGACTTATGAATTGAACAGGAAAACTTTTCTCTTCTTTAATTCCAACGGTACAGTTACAGCTGATAAAAGGATTTTGCGGAGCCAAGCCACGTTGAAACAGACAACAGTAAACAGGGCAGCTATATTTACCACCGGTAAGGACCGTATCGGCATCTAAAAGGAGTTGCGCAGCATCCTGCATGGACATGTTCTGCGAGTATGAATACTGCGCCTGCAGAACAATGCTATCTGTGGTATTTCTGCCAATCCATCCGTTAATACACCAAAGCGTAGCACCCCATATCTGTCCATTGTGGTAGATATTGTTGTTTAAATCGTCCGGATAAATCCATGTGGCGTTCAGAACGCGTCCGTTCCAGAATTCGTTATGGCCATCCCAGTTAAAAACCCAGTTATCCGCATAAGTATTTAAACTACGGGAGTAGGAACCTGCCAGATAATCACCAAAACCTTCATCAATTGATTCACGCTGCATTCCATTGTTGCTTCCGGGTGCTGCCATCTCCGAAACAAAATGTCCGTATTCATGCACACACACATCAGCATCTTCTGCGTCATCTACTCCACCGGTGCCGAAATAAATTCGTTTAGGGGTTTGAAGAGGAGAGAAATAAGAATTGTCATCTCCGCTTACTGCATGTGGGTCAATGTCAATCAGCGAATCAGCACAGTTGAATCCAAGTGATTGAATATGTTGTTGTATAGTGCTTATATGATAAAAGGCATTTACATCTTCAAAACCGGTTTGAGAACGGTTGTAGTAAAACTGTCCGTTCGTGGAAGTTACCGGTGTAGCTGAAGGTAAATCAAAATCGCTCAAACGAACAAAAGGGCTTTCCAAAGTAAAAACTCCGTTATCATATCTAGCTTTAAAGGTTACTGTTTGAAGTTGTCCGTCAAGACCTGAGTTGGTGGCATCCAGATTATCGAAGTAAGGAAGACCGTAACCCTGTTGGGCTGTTGTTAGCGGGTCAGGATTAAAAACCCTGCCGCTCACTATGGAATCTTGGGCGAAGTAAGAGTTTACTTTGTGTTCGAAAAATATCTCTCCACCTGTTTCAAGGGTTTCGATGGAGTTATTCCTGATTTTTCTCTCACACAGATAGGGAATTTCCATGCGGACAGCAATAACAAAATTGCTGCTAAAGCCGGCTGTATTCAAACTCCAGTGAATGGTGTTTTCAGTATTGTCAAAAACAGAACGAATGGTGTTTTGACGATCAATATTCACTTTCACTTCGCTTTGGTAAACTTCAATTTGATTAAAAATTTGTGTGAAAGAATAGTGGTAGCCACCCGGGCTTTCATTTACATAATTCAATTTCAACTCGGTTCTGCCATCCTTCAGATTAGCCATGTTCTTTTTCAGATATTGCCGAACATTGTCTTCGTTAACAGGCCCTTCCAGTTTTATTTTCTCAAAAGATGAACGGCAAACAGATGTTCTGTAATGAGCGCTGGTATAGTTTTCATCGGTTTTTTGAGAAAAGGCAATTACACAAACTAAAAGCAAAACCGGTATTATCAGATTTTTCATTGATGTAAAGATAGATAATTACACACGTGCTATTTCAACAAAGCCACTTGACACAATGATAAGTACAATGGATACGACAGCGAACAAAAAGCCCAGCAGGTTTGTCTTTGATAACTGTTCCTTAAAGAAAATGATTCCGGCTACTGTCGCGAGAGCAACAGTTCCCAGGTTGCTGATAGGAAACACTACTGAACTTCCCCATGTTACAGTAGCTAATGCTTTGAGAATAAACAGAAACGAAAAGTAGTTAATGATGCCCAACACAATTCCACCTACCAAACTATTTAAGTTAAAGGAAGCGCGTTTTGTGGCCAATTGAAAAATGAGAACCGCTGAACCGGCCACCGCAGCAGCTGCAAAAAGGAATAGGGAGAATTCTTCCATACCGGTGCTACTCAGATACGTTTTGTTGGCATATTGGGTCAGGCTGTCGCAAGCACCGCTGCCTACAAAAACTATCACAGGAAGTACAGCAAACGTTGATTTATGTTCAGGACTTTTTGGCTCTTCTTTTAAACTTGTCAGAATGACCGCAGCAAACGCGAAGAGTATACCGGTAAGTTTTACCCAATTAAAGTCTTCCCCATATACTGTAAATGCAAGCATAACAGGAAACACCAATCCGAGCTTCATTGCAACAGATGCTGTGGATACACCGTAACGGACCGTAGTAATACTGACTAAGTTGAAAATGAAGATAAACATACTGCCCAGCAGTAGCGAAAGTGGTAGCCATGCAGAATAAAATACCTGACCGCTGAACAGTTGTTCTTTATTAGGAAGAAAAATAATGCCGCAAATGGTTGCCGAAAGATAATTGTAAACTATTGCCTGAAAAACCGGAATCTCTTTGCGGTCAAATATTTTGAAGGCAAGAATGAGCAAAGCGGTACATACAATCGAGAGCGACAGATAAATCATGCGGATGTATTAAAGTAAGTTCTTAAAACATCCTTTTCAATCTCCAATTCATCAGCGTAACTCTGTTTAATTACCGGTGCCGTTTTTCCTTCTTTCAGTTGTTGAGCGGTTACAAATATTCTTGCTTCATCCCACAGACCTTGTTCAAGAAACCGGTTCAGGGTATAAGGACCTCCTTCAACAATCAGCGATTGAATTTGCAGTTCGTATAGTTTCTGTAAAATCTGTCCCACTACATTACCGTTAAAATCAATCCAGATGTACCGGTTTGAGCCACGCTCGCCAGTTTTCATCTCATTAAATATCAGAGTAACTGCTTCACCGTTAAATATCTTCCGGTCTGCAGGTAAAACAAGTTTTCGGTCAATCACTGCACGCATAGGATTCTTTCCCTGCCATAAGCGGGCGGTTAACTCGCAATCATCTACAGCAACCGTATTTGCCCCAACTAAAATCCCCTGTTCTTCGGTTCTCCATTTGTGCGTCAGCTTTTTCGATTCGCTGTTAGTAAGCCAGTATTGTTTTTGTTCGTTCAAGGCTATCAAGCCATCGGCACTCTGTGCCCATTTCAGAATAATATAAGGCCGGTGTTTTGTATGAAAGGTGATAAATCTTCGGTTCATGAAATCCGCTTCTTTCTTCATTACATCGGTCACTACTTCCACACCGGCCTCTTTAAGTTTCTGAATTCCTTTACCGGAAACCAACAGATTGGGATCATAGCTCCCGATAACAACACGGGGAATTTTCATTTGCAGAATCAAATCGGCACAAGGCGGAGTTTTGCCATGATGGGAGCATGGTTCAAGATTTACATACAGCGTTGATTCTTTCAACAGTTCCTGATTTGCCACGGATTTGAGGGCATTCACTTCGGCATGTGCTTCACCAAATTTTTGATGATAACCTTCTGCAATTACTTTCCCTTCATGCACTATTACACAACCTACCATTGGATTAGGGGCTACGTTAGCTAATCCAAGAACGGCAAGATCAAGACAGCGTTGTATAAACTGCTCGTGTGTATTCATTCCATGGATCACCATTCAAAATTTATCTTCTGTAAGATATCGGGATGAATTGATTTTGCCACCGGACAGGTACGTGCCGCGTTTTCTAAGATTGTTTTTTCTTTTTCGCTGAAATTGTTTTTCGGGAACTTCAGCACTATATGCACTTCTGAAATTCTTCTCGGGTCGCTGACCATTACTTTGGTTACCTCCGCTTCGGTTCCTTTTAAGTTTAAATTCATGTCACGAGCTTTTATTCCCATAATTGAAATCATGCAGCTTCCCAAGGCAGTTGCTACTAAGTCGGTAGGGGAGAAGGCCTGCGCCAAACCCTGATTGTCGAGCGGAGCATCGGTCAGCACTTCAGTGCCCGAGTAAAGGTGCGTCATTCGTGTGCGAAGGTTTCCTTCATAAACAATTTTAGATGTCATATCCGGAGTTTTTACAGTGCGCAAACTTAAACCAAAACAATTTCGTTTATAGTTTGTAATATTGGTTTGAAATGCGGAAGCAAATTTTTCTTCTTTCGGTGGCAGTGTTCGTTTCTGTTTCGCTGTTTTCACAGCGCAAACAAAAACTAACGGATCCGCGCGATTATCAGTACAAGCACGAAGCATCTGCCGGTGGACGTATTCAGACTAACGGATTTTCCATTTTCGGTGAATATGGTTGGATAAAGGATATTAAACGTACACGCCTTCTTCAGTTGGAGTATTCCTATTTTATTGACTACCGGCAGAAAAAGCAAAATTCAAGAATAACAGGCGGACGTGATTATGTGTTCGGAGTGCAGAACCGGTTTCACACTATTCGTGTGGCTTATGGTTTTAAACGAGTGATTGCGGATAAAGCACCCCGTAACGGAGTTTGTCTGTCTGCAACTTTTTTTGGTGGCGTTTCTCTGGGTTTGTTGAAGCCTTATTATCTGAATTTGCTTCAACCCACTGATGGTGGTATTCCGGAAGTAAAGGCTGAACGCTATTCGGCAGCTAATGAAACCCGCTTTCTATCACGTGACAGTATTGTTGAGGCCGCACCCATCCGGTATGGTTTAAATCAGATTCAACCGGTGGCCGGTGCCCATGTTAAAGCAGGTCTCGATTTTGATTGGGGTAGTAAAGACGAATTTGTGAAAGCTCTGCAGGCAGGTGTGATGATAGATGTTTACTACAAGCGCTTGCCTCTTATGATTAATAATTCGAACCGGTTCTACCAGGCATCGTTTTATTTGTCTTTTCAGTTTGGTAAGAGGTGGTAATCTCTGTTAGGCAAAAGCACTTGCATACGCCTTCATTTTCTGAATCATGGAAGTTAATCCGTTTGAACGCTGTGATGAAAGGTGCGCGCGCAGGTTTATCTTATCAATGAAAGAAAGAGGTGAGGAGAGGATGTCACTCCCCTTTTGTCCTGATAAGACGCGGACAAGTAATGCGATGATTCCTTTGGTGATGGCGGTATTTGAATCGGCTTCAAAAAATATCTGGCCTTCTTTTTCAAAAGCATGAAGCCATACTTTGCTCTGGCAGCCTTTTACTAAAAAGTCATCGGTCATGTATTTGGAATCGAGAGGAGGGAGTTTTTTGCCGAGGTCAATGATGTATTCATATTTATCCATCTGGTCATCGAACAAATCGAATTCTTCTACAATTTCATTTTCAATTTCAGCGATTGATTTCTGCATGGCGCAATGCTACGAAAGTATTTTCACCGCCCGATGCAAGGCACTTACAGTAGCATCAATCTCTTCTTTCGTGTTATAGAAAGCAAACGATGCGCGGCAGGTTCCCTCAATTCTCAATCTATCCATCAAAGGCTGACAGCAGTGATGACCGGTACGAATGGCGATTCCCTGTTCGTTGAGAAGAACACCTAAATCGTAAGGATGAATGTCATTTACTAAAAAAGAAATAACAGAGGCTTTTTTCTTCGAAGTTCCCACAATGCGTAATCCTTCAACTTCCAAGAATTTCTCTGTTCCATACTTCAGTAACTCATCTTCGTAAGCAGAGATGTTATCTAACCCAATTTCGTTGATGTAATTGATTGCAGCTCCCAGAGATATTCCCCCTTCAATATGCGGAGTGCCTGCTTCAAATTTGTAGGGCAAATCATTGTAAGTGGTTCCGGCAAACGATACGCTTTTTATCATTTCTCCACCGCCCATGTACGGGTTCATGGCTTCTAACAATTTCTCTTTGCCGTAAAGAATTCCGATACCGGTTCCTGCAAAAACCTTGTGACCGCTGAAACCCAGGAAATCACAGTCCAGGTCTTTTACATCTACCTTTTTGTGAGGCAATGCCTGCGCTCCGTCAATAAAAACTACCGCATCAACTTTATGTGCTTCACGAATAACATCTTTTACCGGATGTATGGTTCCAAGTGCATTAGAGATGTAAGCGATAGAAACAATCTTTGTC
Organism: uncultured Chitinophaga sp.; assembly: GCA_964493695.1. Taxonomy (GTDB): domain Bacteria; phylum Bacteroidota; class Bacteroidia; order Chitinophagales; family LD1; genus Bog-950. The sequence continues at coordinate 9,840 of CAZBPG010000070.1, forward strand.
TTCTCTGAAAGCAGGTTTAGATACTCTTCAAAAATTATCTCGCCCGCATCGTTAATGGGAATAACACGAAGCGTTGCTCCCTTTTCTTCGCACAGCATTTGCCAAGGAACTATGTTAGAGTGATGTTCCATTTCGCTCACTATAATCTCGTTACCTGCTTTGATAAATTTTCTTCCGTAAGAAGTAGCCACCAGATTTACCGCTTCGGTAGTGCCGCGAACAAAGTTTATTTCCCGTTCGCTGGCATTGACGTGTTGAGCAACGGTCTTTCTGGCGTCTTCGTATTTCTCAGTAGCCAATTGCGCTAAATGGTGTGCCCCGCGGTGAATATTGCTGTTGTATTGCTCGTAATAATCTCTAATGGCGTTGATAACTGCCAATGGCTTTTGTGAAGTAGCTGCATTATCAAAATAAATAAGCGGCTTGCCGTTTACTGTTTGATGCAGAATGGGAAACTGTGCACGAATAGAATCATTCATCAGAAGTTCACTTTTAATTCATCTTTCAGCTTGTCGCAGAGGAACTGCCGGATAGGTTTGCTGTGTATGTGTTCAATAACTTCATGTGCAAATGCATAGGTGAGAATTTGTGTAGCTTCTTCCTTCGTAATTCCACGGGCGCGTAAATAGAAAAGTGCATTCTCATCTAACTGCCCTACAGCAGCACCGTGACTGCACTTTACATCGTCTGCAAAAATTTCCAGTTGGGGTTTTGAGTTGATGCTGGCATCGTTTGATAAGAGCAGGGCTTTGCTGGACTGAAATGCATTTGTTTTCTGCGCATCTGGTTTTACGAAAATCTTTCCGTTGAATACACCGGTTGATTCATCGTTCAGCACGCCTTTATACAATTGATTACTGGTGCAGTTAGGTGCCACATGGTCAACCAGAATGTGGTTGTCGATGTGCGCATTTTCTTTTCCGAAATACAAGCCGTTTAAATCGGCATGAGCGTTTTCTCCAACTAAAAGGGCAGTAACGTTATTTCTTATCACCGGGTTACCGGTTCCGGTATTTGGAGAAGAGAAAGTTACCGTAGCTGCGCTGAATTTTCCATCGCGCTCTACCTGGCTTTCTAAAGTATGAATGCCGATGGCGTTGCTCACTTCCAGTTGAAGTTTGACCATATCCATCGAAGCGTTCTTACCGACAAAAACTTCAGCTACGTGGTTGTACTGCACGCTGATGTTGCTGGCATTTCTGAAATCTTCCGCTAACTGAATAGAGGCCCCATCTTCTACAATCACTAAACTTCTGGTTTGGGTAAATGCATTTACATCAGATGCCGTAAAGAAGTATTGAATGTAAACAGGTTCGCTGATGACTACATTCTTCTGAACATGAATGAATGCCCCGTCATTTACGAAAGCGGTGTTGAGCGCGGCAAAATGCTCTTCGTTATAGTTTACCAGTTTGCCGAAATGTTTTTCAACTAATGCATTCTGTGAACTGAATGCTTCTTTTAAACTGCAAACAGTTAAACCTTTTGTATCGGGAACAATACTTAACTCGGGATGGAAAACTCCGTTAAGAAAAGCAAGCCGGAATGAATAAGGCGGCAGACTGGCAACGTAATTTTTTACCGAAGTATTTATCTGCGACTCAACTGGTGTGAGCGAAAGCTTCTCGTTCAGTTTGGTTTTAATGTTGGTGTATTTCCATTCTTCGTGGCGCGAAGATGGAATGCCGAGTTTCTCAAATGCATTGAATGCATTCTTTCGTAACTCAATCACGTTTGTGTTCCCGATTAAGGCAAACTGCTTTGATATGTTTTCTGCAAGGCTCATTTTACACTAACTCGCTGTTTTCTTCCTTAATCCAATCATATCCCTGCTCTTCGAGTTTTAAGGCGAGTTCTTTTCCTCCGCTCTTCACAATCTTTCCGCCATACATTACATGCACATAATCAGGAACGATGTAGTTGAGCAAACGCTGATAGTGCGTAATCACTAAAAAACTTCTGTTGGCATCGCGCAGTTTGTTTACCCCGTTAGCTACAATGCGAAGGGCATCAATATCTAAACCGGAATCGGTTTCATCGAGCAGGCAAAGAGCCGGCTCTAACATAGCCATCTGAAAAATTTCATTGCGCTTCTTTTCTCCTCCGCTGAATCCTTCATTAACCGAGCGGCTGCTGAACTCTTTGTTCATTTCGACCAAGGTCATTTTCTCTCGCATCAGCTTTAAAAAGTCTTTGGCATCAATCGGTTCAAGTCCCTGATGTTTGCGCTTGGCATTTACTGCGGCTTTCATAAAGTTAGTGGTGCTTACACCGGGAATCTCTACCGGATATTGAAACGCCAGAAACACCCCTTCGCGGGCGCGTTCATCGGCACTCATTTCTAACAGGTTCTTTCCGTTGAACGTTACCTCATCGGATAACACTTCGTAATCTTCTTTACCGGCAAGTGTTGCAGCCAGAGTAGATTTGCCGGTTCCGTTAGGTCCCATGATGGCGTGAATTTCACCCGGTTTTATTTCGAGATTGAAATCTTTAAGGATTTGCTTCTCCGCTATTCCTACGTTCAGGTTTTTGATTGACAGCATTGGTCTTTTTCTTTTTTCTTATTCTGTTTCTTGTTCGTTTATCTTCAGTTGCGTATGCATCCTTTCTCAGTTCTTGGTAAATCGGTTTTAAAACGCGATTATAAATTGTCTTTCCGGTGGAGTAGATTTTGAATAATCTGAATATCATTTTTGGTTGTTTTTTGCAAAACTACTTATCCCACGCTTCCTTCCAGACTGATTGATAACAGCTTCTGCGCTTCTACCATAAATTCCATAGGCAGCTGCTTGAAAACTTCTTTGCAATAACCGTTTATAATCATACTTACCGCTTCTTCGTTGGTTAATCCCCGCTGGTTACAATAGAAGAGGAGGTCTTCGCCAATTTTAGAAGTAGTGGCCTCATGCTCTACCTTGCCTGTGCTGTTTTTTATTTCAAGATATGGGAAAGTATGTGCCCCGCATTTATCGCCTATCAATAAACTATCGCACTGCGATGAGTTGTAGGCATTATCTGCTGTTTTATGCACCTGCACCTGTCCGCGATAGCTGTTTTGCGATTTACCTGCGCTGATTCCCTTCGATACAATTCTGCTTTTGGTGTTCTTGCCGATGTGAATCATCTTGGTACCGGTATCGGCCTGCTGATAATTATTGGTAACCGCAACCGAATAAAACTCACCGATAGAGTTATCGCCCTTTAAAATACAACTTGGGTATTTCCAGGTGATAGCACTACCGGTTTCTACCTGTGTCCAGCTGATTTTTGAATTCTTTCCCTTGCACATTCCGCGCTTGGTAACAAAGTTGTAGATACCACCCTTACCTTCTTTATCACCGGGATACCAGTTTTGAACGGTGGAGTATTTTATCTCCGCATCATCATGGGTTATCAGTTCCACCACTGCTGCATGCAACTGGTTTTCATCGCGCATAGGAGCGGTGCAGCCTTCCAGGTAGCTCACATAGCTTCCTTCATCGGCAATAATGAGCGTGCGTTCAAACTGACCGGTGTTTTCGGCATTGATACGGAAATAAGTACTCAACTCCATCGGACAACGAACACCTTTAGGAATGTAAACAAAGCTTCCATCGCTGAACACCGCGCTGTTGAGCGCTGCATAGTAGTTATCGCGCTGAGGCACCACACTTCCTAAATATTGCCTAACTAGAAGCGGATGCTCGCGCACGGCTTCTGAAATGGAGCAGAAAATAATTCCCTTCTCTTTCAGGCTTTCGCGGAAAGTGGTGATAACGCTTTCGCTGTCCATTACATAATCAACGGCTACACCGGCAAGCAATTTCTGCTCCTGAATAGGGATGCCCAGTTTATCGTAGGTAGCGCGGATTTCCGGGTCCACATCCTCTAAGGAATTGATGACCTTTTTCTTTTTCTGTGCCGCGTAGTAAATAATGCTCTGAAAGTCTATTTCGGGAAAGTGAACGTTCTGCCATTTCGGTTGCTCCATCTTAAGCCACGCGCGAAAAGCCTTTAAACGCCACTCAAGCATCCATTCGGGCTCTTCTTTTTTGGCGGAAATAAAGCGTACGGTGTCCTCACTCAAGCCTTTAGCAGCAAATTCCTGCTCAATGTTGGTGGTAAAACCATACTTGTAGTCGTTGGCTACTACTTCGTCAATTATTTTATCGTTGTCTGCCATAAATTCGAAGCGCAAATGTAATCACTTTTGTGAATGTATTTAGATTGTATCTAAACAAATTTAAAGAACGATTTGTTCGTATTGAAGTGTGAAATTATATCGCAGGAGACAAGGAGAAGGAATATTGAATTGGAAAATTATTATTTTGAATTGAAATGCAAGCAGGAGGTTTGTTGCGCTTTCTATGCGCATTTGTGCGACATGCACTTCCTTAAACTGCGAAAGCCCGCTCTTTAGCGAGACGGGCTTTCGTTTGTGGCTATAGAGTTCACTTAGGAACTTATACTTAGATGATTATAAGCCATAAATTGAATAGACAGAGTTGAACACTTCAACTGCAAGGGGTGCGGATTTCGGACAACCCTGCGAAGTGGAACTGTTTTTGGAGAAATTTTACGAGCGGGGAGATCCAACGAAGACGCGGGGAGAGCCAACGGAGACGCGGGGAGAGCAGACGGAGAGGCGGGGAGAGCAAGCGGAGATGCGGGGAGAACGGACGGAGATGCGGGGAGAGCAAGCGGAGATGTGCCGGAAGGAAAAGTTGGCGTGCCGGAAGGACTTTTTGGCGGGAAGGGAAAGGGAAAGCCCAAAGGGGAAAGCCCAAAGAGCAAAAGGGAAAGGGCAAAGCCCAAAGAGCAAAAAGCAAAAGGGAAAGCCCAAAGGCAAAAAGCAAAGGGAAAGGGTGTTAAAGTGTTAAGGTGTTAAGGTGGGAGGTGGGAGGCCGAGGACGATGCCCCCGGTTGGTATATGGCGCCCCTGCGGGGCTTGGTGTTTTAGTTAGTACAAAGCAGATTACAGATCTGCTTTTATCTGTAATTGCGAGATGTATTTTGAACAGGGGATTAGAAATCCATAATTATCTGTAAGTTCGACATGTCCTTCGGAACATGTGGAACAGCGGGTCGGTGAGGACACCGACCGATAAGGAAAAGTGTAAATCTGTGGGGTTTACAGGAGTGTGTGAAGGGGTTGAAGTGTTAAGGTGTTTAGGTGGGAGGTGGGAGGCCGAGGGCGATGCCCCCGGTTGGTGTATGGCGCCCCTGCGGGCAATGCCATTAAGTTAAGCCTTATGTTGTTTGACCCTGGAAGGGTCTGATGTTTATAATAAGAGACATGCACCACAGTTATCCGACTCCAGAGGAGTCGAACTTCCTTAACTTAATGGCATTGCCCTGCGGGGCTTGGTGTTTTAGTTGGTACAAAGCAGATTATATATCTGCTTTTATCTGTAATTGCGAGATGTATTTTGAACAGGGGATTAGAAATCCATAATTATCTGTAAGTTCGACATGTCCTTCGGAACATGTGGAACAGCGGTAGAACGGTTACGCCCATGTTGAGTTTGCGTGTTTGTTTGTCTTCCATAATCTGTGGTTTTAATGGTTAGTTATTGATGTTTTGGTTTGAGTGGTTGGTTAATGTTGACAGATATTGTTGTTCGTTTTGGAGAAGGATGGCGTGAGCTTCGAGCTGAAGTTCGAGGAAATGCTGATGGGTGGTGTTTAATGCTATGATTAATTTATCGATATAGATTGCGGTGAGGTTTTCGGTGCCGCTTTCGATGTTGGAAATGCGCTGTTTGTCGAGATAGCCCATTGCATCGGCTAAGTCCTGCTGAGACATGCCTGCTTCGTAGCGGGCAAGGACAATAGTGAGCGCTTGAATGGAGGCTGTGGTTAGCTGGTGCATGCGTACCGATTGATACCTGCAAAAGAAAATGAGTTGGGTGGAAAAAGTGTAAATCTGTGGGGTTTACAGGAGTGTGTGAAGGGGTTGAAGTGTTAAGTTGTGGGGAGGGCGACTAACAGCAGCAGGGTAAGTGGGATTGGGTGGAAATTGTTTGCAATTTGATAGCTTTAGCAGGGTTTGTTTTTTTTACAAGCAATAAAATAGAGGACTCAAATTTGGTTACTCCAATTAGTAGAAAAATTATTCTGACCCTCCTTATCCTTAATCTTATCGCCTTAATAGCCAGTATCATTTTTATCCCGTTGTCCTTGTCACATCAGCCAATTGGAGCATTATTGTTTAGCTTGGTTGTAATAGGTGTATTTGCCTACCTTACGGGAAGAAAAAAGCAAGAGTAACCTGTATTTAAACCTGTGGGTTGCGGCCTGCCACCCACAGGTTACTTTCCTTTAGTGTTTGGTGTCTCACCAACCACCCTAGTGTTTCGGCCGGTGCGGACACCGACCGATAAGGAAATGCCCTGCGGAACATGCCGAACAGCAGGTCTGTACGAGCGAAGAAAGATTTGTTTGCGCACACTTAATGTATATGCTATTACCCCAAACGTACTACCAAACAGTATCAAAACAGTCCAAAGTATTTTTTCGTTACGGGCAATATCAGATTGCCATATCTCGTAAGCAGCTAGCGCAGTAATAATTATAGCAACTATAAAGCCGCCTTGCAGTATTGCATTGCCATAAGGCCAATGCATAACTTTAAGGAGTACGCCCAAAATAACCAAGGGAACAGATAAAATCAACAGCGGTATAAAAATCTTGTTCGAAGCATTTTTCATAGCGTGAAATGATTTAAGCGATTTAAGTGTCACTCCAAATCTAAAACTTTCCCCCTCATCAGCTAATCTACTCACCAACCTCCTTGAGTGTTTAGGTCGGTGCGGACACCGACCGATAAGGAAAATAAATTCTACTAACCATCGTTAGATGGCGGTCTTTCTTCTTTACCTTAAAGCCACAAACTACTTTTATGAAAAAGAGATATGCAGGAATTTTGGTTGCTCTTCTTTTATCTTTTGCAGGCTGCAAAAAAGAACCGGACCCAAAATATACTGTTGTTTATTACTCGTGGAATTATGATGCTGACCGCGATTCCTCCTTTATAGGGGCAAATGTTACTGATAACCGTACGGGTATGCCCGTTTCTGCGGAAATCAGATTCAATAATGATTTGATTAGTGCAACAATATTCGGTAATGGTTACTATAACAGAGCGTATCAAGGCTACATCGACACAGGCACTTTTACCTACACAGATGCAGACGGTGTTGTTTACACTAACCAATTTGCTTTTATACCTAAGCGAAGCTTTCCGGCATCACTTACATCGGTAAATCATAATACCGGTAATGTTATTCCGTGGTTAGGCGAACCCTCCCGGCCAGGTGAAGAATTTACGATATGTGTACGCAACATTATTGGAGGGAATGAATACTGGCACTGCTCTCTCGGGGTGGGGGCAGACAGTACATCGCATTACTTAGTTGCTGATACCCTAAGCGCGCTGGTACCCGGAACGAACAATGCTATTATACAGATGCAGTGGAATCGGTTGGATTTAATTTCATCTGCTTCACCCGCCCCGCGTTCATTAACGCAAGGTATTTACGGACCCAGTAAAGTTATTTCGGTGTATTGATTTACCGGTCGGTGTCCTACTAACCGGAATTAGTTTTGACTGGTGTCAGCACCGGCCGATAATGTAAATACAAGATTCCTCACTTCGCAGAGCCTTCGTTCGGAATGACAAGTGTGCGCTTTTGTCATGCCGAGGCACGAGGCATCTTGTATTGGCTGCTTGTATTGGGTTAGGGATAGCCCGACCGCGAGGTTGACGTTGCGCTGCCTTCGCGTGGCTACGGCAGCCGATGGGTAACCCCGTAATTATTTTGTGGTCTTCTTCTTCTTAAAATCAAAATCGCAACTCAGCACCACCTCGTGCGAGCCGCTGGTGTATCGGTTCAGTTTAGAAACCGTAAGGTCATACGCATAACCCACGCGCAGTTGGCGGATAATGTTTACAGCCGCCATAAAACTATACGAATCGTTCAGCCGGTAAGCCGCGCCCAGCCACAGGCGGTCAACAAAAACAAAGGGGGCATTAAAGTCGAACGTAACAGGCGCATGCACCGGCACAAACTTCAGCAACACCGAAGGCTTAAACTTTACCTTTTTACCCAAAGTAAAAGTGTAGCCACCGGTCACCAGTAAGTGATAATACTGCCGGGCAATGTCGGGCGAAGTCTCCAGCACGGAGGCCTTTCCGCTCAACCGGTTGGCGAGGATATGCGGCAGCGAGATACCGGCAAAAAATTTATCGGAATAAAAATAAATACCGAAGCCGAAGTTCGGCAGCCACCGGCTCTGGTTGTTGCCCGCAAAGTTAGGGTCGTTGGCTTGGGTGGTGGCCACACTGTTCAGGTCGCTGCGGTAATGCGCAACCCCGGCCGATAAGCCAATAGCCATCTTCACCAGCTTTTTTTTGCCCACCGGTATGCGGTAAGCAAAACTGGCGCTCACCGAGTTTGTTTTCGAAACGCCAATCTGGTCGTAGGTGTAAATCAAACCCAGGCCGATGCGGTTATTTTTTAAAGGCGAGTGCAAAGCCACCGAAGCCGTTTGCGGGGCACCGGGCATCTTCACCCACTGGTTGCGGTAAATGGCGCTGGCGCTAATCACCTCATGGCTTCCTGCGTAAGCGGGGTTAAGATAAAGCCCGTTAAAGCGATACATGCTGTATTGCGCCTCTTGTTGGGCGGTTACAAAAGTGAAAAGTGAAAAGTGAAAAGCTAAAAGTAAGAGAGGGCGGAGTAAAAGTTTCTTCATCGCAATACAACAAAGATAATTGCCTGAATGAATTTGTTGCTCTTTGCTCTTTGCATTTCCTGCTACTGCCACTGCCTACTGCTACTTTGCTCTTTGCTTTTCACCACTCGCCTCTCACCACTCGCCCCTCACCCCTCGCTACTTTTTTTACTTTCGCGCCCTCATGGCAACCACAGACGAAATAAACAGACGAAGAACCTTCGGCATTATCTCTCACCCCGATGCAGGTAAAACTACATTGACCGAGAAGCTATTGCTGTTTGGCGGAGCTATTCAGGTGGCAGGTGCGGTAAAAAGCAACAAGATAAAGAAGACCGCCACCAGCGACTTTATGGAAATTGAAAAGCAGCGGGGAATTTCGGTAGCTACTTCGGTCATGAGTTTTGAATACAAAGGCAAACTCATCAACATTCTCGATACTCCCGGCCACAAAGACTTTGCGGAAGATACTTACCGCACGCTCACGGCTGTGGACTCGGTTATTATGGTGGTGGACTCGGTGAAAGGAGTGGAGGCGCAAACGCGCAGGCTGATGGAAGTTTGCGCCATGCGCAAAACACCGGTGATTGTTTTCATCAACAAAATGGACCGCGAAGGCCGCGATGCTTTCGATTTGCTCGATGAAATTGAAAAGGAGTTGAAGATTCGTGTTCGGCCGCTGTCGTGGCCTATCAACCGGGGAAGTTTGTTCAAGGGCGTTTACAACCTGCACAAAAAATACCTGAACCTGTTTAAACCCAGCACAACCAAAGTAGCCGATGAAGTGTTGCAGATAACCGACATCAACGACCTTGAGCTGCAGAACCTGGTAGGGGAGAAGGACGCAGCACAACTGCGCGAAGATGCAGAGACACTGGAAATTGTTTACGATAATTTTGATGTGGAAGAATATCTGAAAGGAAATCTTGCACCGGTGTTCTTCGGCAGTGCGGTGAACAACTTTGGTGTGCAGGAACTTTTAGAAACATTCCTGGAAGTTTCTCCCACACCACGCGGAAGAGAAACCGACACGCGTTTTGTAGAGCCGGAAGAGAAAAAGATGACGGGCTTCATCTTTAAGATTCACGCCAACCTCGATCCGAAGCATAGAGATAGAATTGCTTTCATGCGCGTTATCAGTGGAAAGTTTCAGCGGCACACGTATTACCATCATGTGCGCCTGGAAAAGAATTTCCGTTTCAGCACACCGGTAACCTTTATGGCGCAGGAGAAGAGTATTGTAGATGAAGCCTACCCCGGTGATGTGGTGGGTTTATACGATACCGGTAACTTTAAAATAGGTGACGTGCTGACCGAAGGAGAAGATTTTCGCATTAAAGGCATACCGAGTTTCTCTCCCGAGATTTTCAAAGAGCTGGTGAACACCGACCCGATGAAGTCGAAACAACTGGAGAAAGGCATTACTCAGTTAACCGATGAAGGAGTGGCGCAGTTGTTTACCCAGCAACCGGGCAACCGGAGATTTGTAGGAGCAGTGGGAGAGTTGCAGTTTGAAGTTATTCAGTATCGCCTGCTACACGAGTACGGAGCAAGCTGCCGCTTTGAGCCCATCAACATGACGCGCGCCTGCTGGCTTCGCTCAGCCGACCAGCAAAAGCTCGATGAGTTTATCCGCTTTAAACATTCAAACATTGTGTACGATAAAGACGGGCACATCGTTTACCTTGCCCCAAGCGACTGGTTCCTGAAAATGGAAAGAGAAAACAATCCCAATATCGAATTCCACTTTAACTCCGAGTTTAAGACGGAGGCGGTGGAGTATTAGACCTAATCCGTCATTGCTGTAGAAGTTAGATAATTCGGTAACAGAATAATTTTAAGTAATTAAA